>JAWWAY010000001.1:0-484064 GCA_033721235.1 Pseudohongiellaceae bacterium
CACCTCATGAACGACTCGTACCGGCTCGGCGAGAAGGTTCCGTTCAACAAGAAGGGAGCTTATCGTAGTGGATGGCGGCAGCAGTGATGCTAGCCGGGAGCTAGCAGCCCCATTGGTGGATAGGCTGATTAACAGCGAGCCGGGGCGGGCGAGGCAAATGAACTGTGGTGCCGCGGCCGCCACCGGCAGTATTTTACTGTTTCTGCATGTCGACACTTTGTTGCCGCCAGATGCGCTAGCACAGGTGTTGTCTCTGGCTCAAAGCAAGTCACGCTGGGGGCGTTTCGATATTCGTTTAAGCGGCAGTGCTAGAGCGCTGCGCCTAATTGAATTTATGGTGAATCTGCGGTCTAGAATCACTAAGGTTGCCACTGGGGATCAAGCCATTTTTGTTACTGCCAGTGAATTTGCCGCGGTCGGCGGCTTTCCGTCACAACCCCTGATGGAGGATGTAGCGCTTAGTAAGATATTGCGGCAACGCTCCGCTTGCCTGTGTCTAAGACAAAAGCTTGTAACATCAAGTAGGCGCTGGGAGTCCAAAGGCATAGTAAAGACGGTGCTTCTGATGTGGTGGTTGCGCTTGCTCTATGTGTTGGGTGTCTCGCCTGCAAAGCTCCATTCGTATTACACAGGTAAAACTAGCGTTAATGAGTAGTTCCTCTTTGGCCTATAAATTCCCTCGAGCCGTACTTGCGGTGTTTGCCAAGCAGCCCGTTCTTGGGAGTGTCAAAACCAGATTAGTGCCCCAGCTGGGCGAGGAGGGGGCGCTCGCTATTCACAAGCAGCTTATCGAGTACACGGTGGGCAATTGCCAGCAGGCTCGCTTGTGTCCACTCCAAATATGGGTGGCTCATAATGAGCCAGCCGGCCCGTTTGACTCGGTGTTCTTAAACATGGCGGATAAACGCTCTCTCTACTATCAGCAAGGGGAAGGGCTGGGCCAGCGAATGGCTTTTACCGTTAAGCAGGCCTTAGAGGAGGCTGAGTCAGTGGTGTTGATTGGGGCCGACTGCCCCTCGGTAGACGCTGATTATATTGAACAGGCCCTTACAGGCTTAGAGGATGGCGCCGAAGTGGTTGTAGGTCCAGCAGAGGACGGAGGCTATGTTCTTCTGGGCTTGCGGCGGTTTATACCTCAATTGTTTGAAGATATCGCTTGGGGCACAGACCAAGTGTTAGCCCAAACGCGGGTTAAGTTAGGGGCTGAGGGTGTGAGATGGCTTGAGCTAGATGCCAAGTGGGATGTGGACAGGCCCGAAGATTTGGAGCGCTTATCGACCTTGCGGCCTAGTTTCAATGAAGTCTAGGCCATGGGAAAAGGTCGCTAGACCATGCCTTCTCTTTGCAGGAAGGTCACAAAACGATTAATCACCATTTGCACTGGGCGACGCAGGCGTAGATAGCGGCAGCCACATATGGTTTGGTCGCGTGCCTTGTTGTATTCAAAGTAGACCACTTCCACTACGCACTCCAGGTCTTGTTCCTGAGCTTGTATGCGAATACGAGTATCTAGCTCTTCGTCTTGCTGTAGCTCTGGTTCTATTTCGCCGGGGAATGCAATACGCACACCTGTGGCCGACATATTGACTACCTTGCCGTGCAAGTCTTCTTCACGTTCGGGCGAGCTGCAAGAGGCTACTGTCATTAGACTGCCCGGGACAAATGCACGGTAGGCATCGCGACGCTGCAGGTAAAGTAGTTTTTCTGGGAATGGAATTACGTAGTAAAGACCGGAATCGTCAGAGCGAGTTCTAGCGCTCTTTAAGCCTTTGGCGTGAACCTTAATACCGTGAATGCTAGCGCGAATGCTAAATGATTGTCCTTCTTCAACTTTCCTATGGCCTTCTCGGGGAGTCACCTCATCCAGCAAGAAGTAGCGCTCCTTTAGGTTCGCATCCAGGATCATAGTGTTGTAGAGCTGTGCGCCGCTTTCAAATTGAACGTTGACACTACTTCGTTCTGTTTGCATAGCCCGTAGAACGCCGTAAATGTCACCTGCACTATAATAATAGCGGTCTTGGCTATCGGTAGTCGCCATCGTTTATTGTTGTCTTCTCATGCCTTGGCAATTGCTGTGGATTCCGAAGCTTTGTTCGTACCGCCCTGACTTGTGTAGGTACTGGAACCAGCCACTTTGCCCTGAAGTATATCGAGAACCTGGCGAGTGTTCATCCTGCTTCTGTGCACAATTGCACCATTTATATCAGTTAGCTCCGAACATTGACGGATATTTGCCTGCAATTTGTCGAAGATAGTCTCATCTGCTGCATTATCGATGCAAAATTGCTTCATTCCTTCATTGGACACTGCATAGCCTTCGGTAGCCAATATATTTTTGCGTTGGGCGTCATTGCTCTCTATTTTTGCTAGGAGTTCGGCCTTGCGCATAAGTGTGCCGTTGAGGTTCTCAATATCGCGCTTCGCAAGCAGGCTGCGTTCTTCGCGCAGTAGGGCAATCAGATCTGTTGTGTTGTCTAGGTCTTGTTGCAGTAAATGGTGCAGGGCAGTTGCGCTCATGAATAACTCCTAGGTCAGGATGACTTCGCTCTAAACAGCTTGGTGAGGGGAGTAGCGACTTGTATGAGCCTGATTTGGCCGCTAGCGATACGCAGTGTCGCTGCTAACGAGCACCTGCGCACGTGAAGCGGACTCTACGCGGCAACAAGTCTAGATTAGAGCCCTTAGGCTAGCTCGGCTTCGAAGCCAAGTAGCTTATCAGCTATTCTGCTCGGGTTGATCTCATACTGGCCGTTGGCAATTTGAGCGCGTAGATCAGCCACTCGTGCTGAGTCTACTTCAGGGAGCTCATTAATATGAGCTTCGAGGCCCTGCAAATCAATTGCCTGCGAACTAATATGCACAGTATCACCGGCTCTAGCCACAGAGCCTTTCTGAGCGCTACCCGCGCCGATAGCGACGGGCTTGCTGCCTGTACTACCGCTGCTGCGATGCTCCGTAGGAGTCTGTGTTGTGTTGGTGCCAATAGTGCTAACAGTCATGACGATTACCTTGATTTACTGGGTTTAGCAGATTAAAACTTAACGGCAGCGCTCCATGCGCTAAAAGCCAAATTGCTTACCCTATGTTTACGACCAATTACGAAAAAACTTTAGTAAAAACTATGCGTATGTGATGCAGTTCAAAAAACCACTTCTACTTGCCCTGTGCCAGTAACTACGGCTCTTACAACTACTTCCGAGTTAGCGTTGCGTACCGATATCTGGCTGCCTAATTCACCATCTTGTAGTGCAATGCCTTGCTGGCGAATTTCAACTGCACCGGTCTTAGCGCTCATGACGATCATATCGCCCCTATTAACTAAAGTTGGTGCTGTTAGAGCTTCTTGCGTTAGCGCGGCGCCGCTGGGCAGAGCGCGCCTTAACTCCATGCCTACTGCAAGGTCTGGCTCTTGAATATATGTTTGTCTAATAGTGGACAAATCGACCAATTGGGTCTCGATATCGCCCTGAGTGACAATTTCGCCTCTTGCCAGAGGCCTGGCACTCGTTAGTACTTCGTCAAATACGCGTACCGTCGTTGGCACGTATTTAGACCAAGGGATACTGCCCCTACATTCGACCTTTATGTTCAGTCGGCCAACTGGCTCTTGTCTTTGAGGCATCTGCGTTGAAAGTGCTTGATCGCACGGTGAAATGTTTAACCGTGGGTCTATAGCGCTAACTTCGATGACCACATGCCTGCCAGTTTCAAATGGCGATGTTTCTGTACGAATCTCTGCAGCGTCAAAAAAACTGGCCAGATAGCTGTGAACGGCTTGCCTAATTTGCTCGTGGCCATTTTCCGCTTGAGCTAGCCCGCACTGCGTAACAGCTAACAGGCAGAGCGTTATTCGCTTTATACTGCTGCCAAATATTTGCCGTCTTTCGTTACTCATGCGTAGTGTGCCCTTTTTTTGGCTATAAATAGTAGTCCTAACGTCAAAAAAATATCTTTTTTTTCTACTTTGATAATTAATTAGCAATATGCGTGCCGGAATTTTCACTCATTGGGGCAAATAAATAGCTTTTCTTACTTCAGAAAAAGCGCTTTGCTACCGATAGAATGATTTAAGACGCAATGAAAACATCGCAACAGCGGAGAACAACATGGCTGGGTTAATGGAGTCAGTAAACCAAAGGACACAGCTAGTCGGGCAAAACCGTCTAGAGCTGCTTCTTTTTAAACTGACTGGCAATCAAGTTTATGGCATCAATGTATTTAAGGTGAAAGAGGTTCTGCAGTGCCCGCGTCTAACCGTTATGCCTAAGAGCAGCGCGGTTGTTAGGGGTGTTGCATATATTCGAGGTCGTACCATATCGGTCTTAGATCTAAGCATTGCAACAGGTCATCGGCCAATCGAAAACGTCAGCGAAGGCTTTATTATCATCACCGAGTACAATGATGTGACGCAGGGCTTCTTGGTTAGCTCTGTTGAACGCATTATCAATATGAACTGGGAAGCGATTCATCCACCACCCAAAGGCTCGGGCAAAGATAACTACCTGACGGCGGTCACCGAGATCGAAAATCGTTTGGTAGAAATTCTGGACGTTGAGCGCATTCTGGCGGAAGTGTCCCCGCCACCCAAAGACTTAAGCGAAGAGCTGATCCAAGACAGTCTTGTTCACCAACAAGAGGTACATAGAGTGCTGATTGTGGATGACTCCAGTGTGGCGAGGAATCAGGTCAGGCGCTGCTGTGAGTCTTTAGGGTTGGAAACCGTGTTGCTCAATGATGGTAGACAGGCTTTTAACCACCTGCAGGGCATGCTCGAGGAAGGGCAGGACCCTATGGAGCATTACGATCTGATTATCTCAGACATCGAAATGCCCGAAATGGATGGTTACACCTTAACCGCCTCTATTAAAGGTCATCCAAAACTGGGCGGAATGCACGTCATGCTGCATACATCGCTTAGTGGCGTATTCAATAAAGCCATGGTAGATAAAGTAGGGGCAGACGATTTTCTAGCGAAATTTCACCCTGACGAACTTGCAAGACGAGTCATTGCGCAAATTGACAAGCGTAAGCAAGCTACTGACGGGGTATAATGGGCTTTTTATAAACGTTCACGGTGTGTTCTTTGGTGGTACTCACCGTGAGCGCTTTATATCATTGTATGGAAGAATATGGCCTTTATGAGTGACGAGGAGTTTCATTTTACCCTTTCGGACTATCAGGTGTTTCAGGGTTTTCTGCAGGATGCCTGTGGCATTGTGCTAGGAGATAATAAACAGTACTTGGTGGCTAACAGGGTTCGTCGCATTCTAGAAAACCTGGATATTCACTCCCTAGGTGAATTAGTTAAGCGTATTCAGCAAGACCCCCGAAGCGGTTTGAAAGAGAAAGTCATCGATGCGATGACTACCAACGAGACCTTCTGGTTTCGCGATGTTGGCCCCTTCGAAACTCTCCGTGACGTTATCATCAATGAAAGGCTAGAAGGCGGCGCTGTCGACCCTTTACGCATCTGGTCCGCTGCCTGTTCCTCCGGGCAAGAGCCTTATTCCATCAGCATGATTATCGAAGAGCATAAGCGCAAGTTTCCGGGTGTGCTAAAGCGCGAGCCTGCTATTGTGGCTACCGATATCTCGTCGTCCATTTTGGAGGCCGCTAAACTGGCTAGCTATGACGGCCTCAGTGTTAGCAGGGGGCTGAGCGAGTCTCGCCGCGCTTTGTTCTTTGATGCTTTAGAGAACCACCGTTTTCGCGTTAAGTCACTCATAACCCAGCGTGTTGAGTTTCGTCCCCTGAACTTGCTTGAGAGCTATGCCACACTTGGTGGCTTCGATATCGTCTTTTGTCGAAATGTGCTCATTTACTTTTCAGCAGAGCGTAAACAAGACATTTTGCGTCGTATGCGTGCCACCCTGCGTAAGGGCGGTGTGCTGGTACTAGGGGCCTCCGAGTCCTTGCCTCAAGACCTGAACTCTGTTTACAGCGCTAAAAGAGGCCCCAATGGGTCTACCTACTATGTCGCTATCTAGTTAGCGAGCACTGCATTAAGCTCAATCCAGTCTATCTTTCCTAAGTTTCTTTGCCGCCATTTCGATGGTCTCGCATGCTATTGCCGCAAAAGCGGAAACCCCTTGCCGATTGTCTCTTTTATCTATCTTGATTAATCCTAAGTTGTTGAAAAATAAAATAATAGTGTTTTGGCACAAGTATTGCTCTTATCAAGCTAAACACGAATTCGTCCCGGCAAGGGGCAATAAGCAAGATAAAGGGTGGCAAACATGGCAATTAGTTTTAGCAACGCATTAGGAGTACACGAGCAAGCTTTGCTGCTGCGTGACCAGCGTTCCTCCATTATCGCCAGCAATATCGCTAACAGCGACACTCCAGGCTACAAGGCACGCGACTTCGACTTTGCCGCCGTCCTTCAGCAACGCATGGGCATGGGCGGTGATAGCAATACGCTAGAGCTAGCCACTAGTTCCGAGCGCCACATCGGCGCTGCTGAACAGGGTATTAGCGACGACATGCTTCTTTACAGAACTCCACTACAGCCTTCACTCGATGGCAATACGGTGGACGAACAGCTTGAAAACGCGGCGTTTGCCCGTAATGCGCTAGAGCATCAAGCCAGCTTTCAATTTCTTAACGGTAAGTTTACCGGCCTGATCAAGGCGCTCAGAGGAGAATAATCATGAGTCTAATGTCCATTTTTGATATTTCCGGTTCCGCCATGAGCGCCCAGACCATTCGTCTGAATACCACCGCTAGCAATATGGCCAATGCCAACAGCGCGGCTGGCAATGCTGACGATGTTTATCGCGCACGCTACCCGGTGTTCTCCTCTGTACAGGCAGCAGTAGCAGCAAACAATAGCGACCCATTCGCCATGTCGATGGACGGCATGATGCCAGCATCGGAGCAGGGCGTGAAAGTGATGGGCATGATGGAGTCCGAGGCGCCACTGCAGCCACGTTACGAACCAGAGCATCCACTGGCCGATGAAGACGGCTATGTGTTCTACCCCAATGTGAATGTGGTGGAAGAGATGACCAATATGATTTCGTCCTCGCGCTCCTTCCAAGCCAATGTGGATGTGATGGATGCGGCCAAAACGATGATGCAACGGGTCCTGAGTTTAGGTCAGTAAACAAGACAGAATTTGAATAAGTATTTTTTAATATTTTTTGGGTGGGTAGCCACCCCCGAACTGGTCGATAGGAGGCCGGTATGAGTGAAGTAAACGGTTCAGCTTTAAGTCGCGTATTAGACGAGTACTCCTTAAGTAGTAAAAGTGGCGCTGATACAGAGAAGAGCAAAGACTTAGGTCGTAATGAGTTCCTAAAACTCTTGGTGGCACAGTTGGAAAACCAAGACCCAACCAAGCCACAGGAGAACGGCGAGTTCATTGCGCAATTGGCAACTTTCTCTTCTTTGGAAGAGCAGCAAAAACTTACCAAGAGTTTCGATAGCTTTGCGGGCACGTTTCAGTCTAGCCAGCATCTGCAGGCCACTTCTTTGGTTGGCCGCCCAGTGCATGTGGAGAGCGACTTTACCGCGCTAGGGGAGACCGGTGCGATTAGTGTGATTGCCGATATTCCCCATAGCACTAGCGGTGCGACATTGAATGTCACGAATAGCGCGGGCGAGGTGGTTGACAGCTTTGACCTAGGGCCACAAGAGTCCGGTCAGCAAGAATTTATCTGGACTGGGTCCGACGCTGACGACCAGCGTTTCCCACCAGGTATGTATAACTTTAAAGTGACCATTGCCGACGGGACGGAGGCCGCGCAAGTGCCAACTTACCTAAGTGCTAATGTAAACAGTGTCACAATAGAGCCAGGTGGCTCACTCACTCTTAACTTAGCAGGCATAGGCCCAACGCCACTGGCAGAAGTGAAACAGATTAACTAGGTAGTAAGAAAAATTAGTAGCAAAAATAATTTCAGCTAACAGGTGCTAAGCACACCACTGAGCAACGAGGTGCAACATGAGTTTCAATATCGGTTTGAGTGCCCTAAACGCGGCCCAAGAAGAAATTGCGGTCACCGGTAATAATATCGCTAACGCCAGTACTAATGGCTTTAAATCGTCGCGGGCAGAGTTCGCTGACGTATATGCGGCATCTGTTCTCGGTGGTTCGCGACAAGGCGGCGGTGGTGTGAGTTTGCAGACGATCTCCCAGAATTTTACCCAAGGCAATATTACCTTTACTGATAATACACTAGACTTGGCGCTTAACGGTCAGGGCTTCTTTGTCTTAGGGGCGCCGGGTGATTCGGACGAGAAGGTCTACACCCGATCCGGAGCATTTGGTACAGATAAAGACGGTTATATCATTAACAATACTGGCGATAGACTTCAAGGTATTGACGATAATGGTGGTGAACCTTTCGATTTGCAGATTACGCGAGAAGACATTGACCCTCAAGGAACAACGAGAGTTGATACACGACTAAACCTAGATGCCGGCACAGCTCCTTCTTCCATTATTGGCAGACAGGTTGTCACTAACGAAGGCAACTCAGGAGAGCCGCTGCTTGGGCAGCGCACGGCGCAGGCAGCTAGGATTGTAGGGGTGATCTCGACTGAAGGAACAGACTTTTCAGGTACTGTGCCTGCCACGGTGGTTGGTACTGGTGACATCTCTGGAGGGTTGAACTTCCTAAGCGCGGGTGGTAATCAAGGCTTTCGTATTAGCGTAAACGGGCAAGCATATACGTCAATTGATTTGAGTGGCGCGGATGCTGCTACCCCTGCAGATGTGAGGGATCAAGTACAGGCTCAGTTGGACGCAGCTTTTGGCTCAAGTCTTGTGAATGTCACCTTGAACGGTGACACTTTGCAATTAGAAACAGCTGCTCAGGGAGATAACGCTCGTATTGCTATCGATTCCGTTGAGGGCCTAGCCTCGGAGTTTGTAACTGAGGGAGATGATCAGAGTGGCAAGACAGCTCCGCAGACTGGCTTTACTATTAGTTTGGATGGCATTTCTCAAGAAGTTGTCATTGATCAGAACTTCACTAACGACGGCGCAGCGGCAAGAGCATTAGGTGGAGGCAATGGCCAGGGCAATGAGGCATTGGAAGATTACATCCAATCGACTATTGATTCTAATGCTTCTTTGGCTGGAAAAATCAATGTCTCTATCGATAGTTCCGGGCAAATAGCGTTTACTGCGACAGAAGCAGGCGCACAGCAGATGATTATCGACCCCTTATACTCAAGTAACGCTAGCAGTGTGAACTTCAATGAGATTGTGAGCTTCTCTACTAATCGTAGAGCAGGTGAGCTTACCATTACTGACTACGATTTTGCCACAACAGGTACCAGCTTCGAGATTACCGTTGGTGATGTAACAGAGACCATTACAATCGATGAAGACTTTCGTATTGGGGTCGAAGGGCCTGCAGATTTACTAGGTGACACTGTACATTCCTCCTTAGAGGCATTAGAGGATTTTATTCAGACTGCAATTAGCACCTCCAATCTCCCAGGCGCAGTCAAGTTTTCAATTGGAGCAAACGGTAATTTCGTTTTTCAGATAACCGATGATGCAGAAACTTCAATCGAAGTAAACTCCACGTCTACCCCAGCGAGTATTGCCGGAACGGAAGACGTGACCGATGGTTTCGACTTTGAAACTACGCCCTATACCTTCACTATTACTTATAATGACGATGGTGGAGCAACGCCATCAGTGACCTCTGCTAACATTGATCTTGACCAGAACTATGCCAGTGCAGATGAACTGTTGGATGCAGTGAATACAATACTGCGAGATGATGCCACTGGCTTAAGTACCGCGCTTGGCGATAATCCAGTAGTCGCGTCCATAGATCCTGATACAGGGGTGCTAGTCTTTAGTACTGACGAAACAGGGCCAAATGCTTCCCTAGCTATCAATGTGACTACTCCGGGTGCCGGGACAGTTGTTGCCACAACCGCTGCTGTGAATGGCTCCGGCCCTGCTAGAGACTTCGCCTCTATTGCGACCTTTGAAGGTAGCGAGCTGGATAACTCCGGCGTAGACGCGCAGACCAATGGTTATGTAGAGGAAGTGATTGAGGTGCTCGACGCCGATGGCAATACTCAATTGATTACAGTCGCCGCTGGCTCCTCCGCGAGCGAGGTTGCTGCACAGTTCTCAGCGGTGACAGGGGTTGCCGCTAAGGGGACAACCGTTGCCTATATTACTGCCACTAACACTGGTGATGTGACAGGTAGAGGATATGAAGAATCTAATTTAGAGATGCTACAGGACTTGCCTGTCTATGTGAGGATCAACTCTACTCTGTATGAGGCCCGTGGCGACAGCCATAACGCCCGTATGGACTACTTGGCTGACAGAATTAATGAGAGAAATTCTAGTGTTACTGCTAAATATGATGAATTCGACGGCGTTGCATACTTGGAAATTACAGAGAACAATGGTGCGGACTTACGTTTCTCTGGTGATGAAGACGACGGCCAAGGGTCAATCTCGATTGTAGGGTCTACGCAGGATGCAGAAGGCAATTTCATTCCGTCCGACGATGAGCCGGTACAACTTGCTAACCTTGCCAACAGAACAAACGACACCATTATAGTGGGCGGTGTAGTCGAGTTTACCTTGGATGAGGGGGTGACCCTGCGCGACGCAGAGATAGCTGCAAACGGAGTACCTATTCAACCAGAGGTTCATAGTATTTTTGGTGCGATTGAAGAAGATACTTTGGTGGGAGACCAGTTTGAGCTCAATACCTTCGATCCAGATAACCCAGACACCTATTACCGTTCTACCGCCGTCGAGATATTCGATAGCTTGGGGAACCCGCACACGCTTATTCAATACTTCGTAAAAGAGCGTCCCGGCCCCAATGATGTTGGTAATAGTGTCTGGAGTGTGTACTTTCAGGTGGATGGTCAGGATATAGGCCCTGCCGATGACGAAGGTGAGCCTACTTTAGCTCAGGCGACCATTCGCTTTAACTCCAGCGGTATTTACGACAGCACTCAGCCTGATATTAATATTACCAATTGGCAACCTGATGGCGCGAATGGCCCTCTGCCGGGCCAGACTGGTAGCGAGGCGCGACAGAACAGCTCCAATTTCGAGATAAACCTGTCTTCCTTGACGCAATTCGGCGGTAACTTCTCTGTACGCTCCAATACTCAGGATGGTTATGCATCGGGTTCTCTAACCGGGCTTGAAATTAACAGCGATGGCAGGATCGATGCCCGCTTCTCTAATGGTCAATCACAGTCACTTGGTTTTGTAGCTATAGCACAGTTTGCCAACGAATCTAAGTTGGCCAATATAGGTGGCACACGTTTTGCAGCTACCACAGAGTCGGGCGACGGGACGATTACCTCAGCCGAGGACAGCGGCACCGTTGCCGTTCAGTCCGGCGCCCTGGAAGACTCGAATGTGGACTTATCCGAGCAGCTAGTACAGCTGATCGTGTCACAGCGAAACTTCCAGGCTGCGGCGCAGATTATCGAATCGATCGATACATCGACCCAGACCATTATTAACTTGTAGCGCTAGCCATCTTCTCCTGATGCCTAGTGCTACACACTAGGCACGAAGGGGAAGGATATGGATAAAGCACTCTATCTCGGCATGAGCGCCGCCTCGCAGAACATGGCGGCGCAGACGATTCATGCGAATAATATGGCCAATGCCAGCACCAGCGGTTTTAGAGCCGATATGGAGCAGGCAAGGGCTCTTCAGGTGACAGGCGATGGCTTTGCCTCGCGTGTTTACACTCAAACAGAGGTGCCTGCGACGGACTTTTCCCAGGGCCCTCTGAAACAGACCGGTAATGATCTAGACATCGCCATCAACGGCGAGGGCTGGATTGCAGTACAGTCTGAAGATGGTAGCGAAGCATATACCCGTGCGGGCGATCTTCGCCTCTCGCCTTTTGGCGAATTGTTAACGGGAAGCGGCTTGCCGGTACTAGGCAATAATGGGCCTATTGCATTGCCGCCTTTCGAGAAAATGGAGATAGGGAGTGACGGTACTATCTCAATCCGCGAACTCGGTCAGGGCCCAGAGGTTATCTCGGCGCTTGATCGCATCAAACTCGTCAATCCTGACGTTCAAGATCTAGTCAAAAGCCCGGACGGCTTGTTTCGCCGCATTGATGGTGGGGACGAGCTGCCAGATGGCAATGTCGCTGTATCGGCAGGCTTTATCGAAGGCAGTAATGTGAACGTGGTCGACTCCATGGTGGAGATGATCAATCTTACCCGCAATTACGAGCTCAATATTAAATTAATGCAGACAGCTGAAAAGAATTCAGAAGTTTCGGCACGGCTATTGCAAATACAGTAATTAAGACCAAAACAATAAGGCAAATTGCCGCCTAGAACGATAAAGCGGCAATTCACTGAACACAAAATAGGAAAGAGGAATAGCACCATGCATTCAGCTCTTTATGTAGCCAAAAGCGGACTCAGCGCACAAGACAAGCAGCTGACTAGTCTGTCGAACAACCTCTCTAATGTTGCCACCAATGGCTTTAAGAGAGACCGCGTTGTCTTCGAAGATTTACTGTATCAAATTTATCGTCAGCCCGGTGGTAGCTCTACCCAGGACACCGAGCTTCCTTCTGGTTTGCAGTTGGGTACGGGTGTACGCACGGTGGGGACGCAGAAGATGTTTACGCAAGGTTCCTTGCAAAACACTGAAGCCCAATTGGATGTGGCGATTAATGGTAATGGTTTCTTTCAAATTCAAATGCCTGACGGTTCGGCTGCCTATACTCGCGATGGTCAGTTTCACTTGAGCGCTGACGGCGAGATGGTCAATGCATCGGGTTTACTATTAAACCCTGGTATTAGCATTGCTGAGAATATTGTCAGTATCACTATTGGTACAGATGGCACCATTACCGGTGTTGATGGTACGGGTACTGAGACCAATATTGGCAATCTTAACTTGGTGGATTTCGTTAACCCAGGCGGCCTACAAGCCATGGGTGGAAACCTATTTAGAGAAACCGCAGCTAGCGGTAGCCCGCAAGAAGGTACGCCTGGCTCTAATGGATTGGGTGTTACTGTCCAAGGCTCTTTGGAAAACTCCAATGTAGAAGTAGTGGAAGAGCTGGTTAATATGATTACGACGCAGCGCGCTTATGAGATGAATTCACGTGTTATCTCTACGGCTGACCAAATGCTGCAATTTCTTTCGCAAAATTTATAAGCAACTAATTAATCGCTTGGCCGAGTTTAGGGGAAGAACATGAATACATCACTAGCGAAAAAGATCATGATAATAGGGTGCTGCCTAAGCACGACTGCTTGTCTTACGCGCCCGGTCGATTTGGCAGAGCCAGATGACCCACGTTATGCGCCAGTGATGACGCAGACGCCTATGCCGCCTGTACGGGCGACTGGTTCTATTTACACTGCAGCCAGTGCTGTTGATTTGTACCAGCGTCGCGCTCATAGGGTGGGAGATGTACTTACCATCGCCCTAAACGAGGCGACTTCGGCCAGTAAATCATCCGGTACAACGATTAGTCGTGAGAATGATCTCTCGGTGACAGAGCCTAATGTCTTAGGCACTGGATTTCTAGGCACTGGCGTGAACTTGGGAACCAGTGTAGATAGCGGTTTAGATTTTTCAGGCAGTGGCGCCAGCGACCAAAGCAATCAACTAATCGGCAGTATCACCGTCACCGTTTCGAACGTATTGCCGAATGGTCTGTTAGAAGTACGCGGTGAGAAATGGCTGCAACTCAATCGCGGTAATGAGTTTATTCGCATTAGTGGGCTTGTCAGAAAAGAAGATATCTCACCAGACAATACAATTCTTTCTACACGAGTAGCGGATGTGCGTATTGCCTACAGCGGCACTGGCACTGTTGCCGACAGTAACGAGGCCGGTTGGTTGACTAGCTTTTTCGTTAGCAGCATTTGGCCATTTTAATTGTAAGCAAGCTTAAAGAATATTTGATCACTGAATCAGTATAGGTTGGGAAAACAATGTTGAATAAAATTAGACAATCGACAAAAAATCCAGTGTTGGCATCACTGCTTATACTTACTTTGAACTTTGGTGTGTGGGTTGCGCCGGCTCAGGCAGATCGCTTAAAAGATATTGCCAATATCCAAGGGGTTCAGTCTAACCAATTAGTCGGTGTTGGCTTGGTAACCGGCTTGGACGGTACCGGTGATCAGACAACCCAGGCACCCTTTACGGCAGAATCCTTTAGAGCCTATTTGAATCAGTTTGGTATTCCATTGCCTGCGGGGCAAAACTTTCAATTAAATAATGTGGCGGTGGTGTCGGTACAGGCTGAGCTGCCTGCCTTTACCAAGCCCGGTCAGACTATCGATGTGACAGTATCCTCACTTGCAAATGCAGAAAGCTTAAGAGGTGGTAGCTTGGAGCGTACCTTCCTCCAGGGTGTCGATGGTGAAGTTTACGCAATAGCCCAAGGCAACCTCATCGTAGGCGGACTAGGTGTGGGCGGAGCCGATGGCTCTAGTGTTACCATCAATGTGCCTAGCGTTGGTCGTATTCCCGGCGGCGCTACCAGCGTGCGCGAAGTACTAACCGCATTTGGCGAGGGCGATAGCATTATCTTTAATCTTAAGCGCGCGGACTTTACAACTTCTCAGCGCGTAGCCAAAACAATTAATACCTTCTTGGGTGAGGGGACCGCCACTTCCATTGATGCGGTGTCCATCGAGGTGATGGCGCCGGCCTCTACTCAGGCTCGCGTGGCCTTTGTCTCGGAGTTAGAGAATTTGCAAGTAGAGCAGGGGGCCGCGGAGGCTAGAGTCATCGTGAACTCCCGAACAGGCACTATTGTTATCGGTGAGTATGTGCGGGTATCACCTGCGGCAGTTACCCATGGCAGCCTAACAGTGACGATTGCCGAGAACTTTCAGGTTAGTCAGCCCAATGCGCTGGCCGATGGTGATACTGCGGTGACGCCACAAAGCCAAGTCAACGTGGCTCAGGATAGTAGCCGAATGTTCCTGTTTGATACCGGCTCTACCTTGTCTGAAATTGTACAGGCCATTAACGCAGTGGGCGCAGCACCTGGCGACTTGGCGGCAATTTTAGAGGCGCTCAAACAGTCTGGTTCCCTCAAAGCAGATCTAATAGTCATATAACTTATTGAACGCAATGCTTTTTCTGGCTTGTCGTGTGCCTCCGTACGCGATGAGCCTTTTTTCTTTCCTTCCGCAGTTGGCTCATCACTCAGTTTAGTCTTTTCTGGCATCGGTCTTGCTATAACCCTATAGAAGAGCCGAAAAGCGCCAGATTTCCGCCAGTTATGTCCATTAGCGGCAAGGCTTTACCGGCAAGCGGCAATTAGAGAAAACATAGAAGGGCAAAGAGCAGCTAATTATGGTTAGTCCAGTAGACAACCCCAGTGTTTATACCGATCTCGCGGGTCTTAATGACATCTCGAAGCTCGGCCGTGAAAATACGCCCGAGGGTCTGCGCCAGGTCGCCAAGCAGTTTGAGTCCATGTTTCTCAATATCATGCTTAAGGAAATGCGTAATAGCACTAAGGCCTTCTCAGAAGGCAATTACCTACAGTCCAACGAGATGGAGTTTCATCAGCAAAACTTCGACAATCAGTTGAGTCTACATTTGAGTGAAGGTGCAGGTATTGGCCTAGCTGATGTTCTGTACGAACAGATGATGGGTCAGTTTGGTGTCTCAAAAGAGCAGGCAGGGCAGCGCAATATAGAGAGCACATTGCCTCCCCGTAGCCCTATCCCTGCCGTGAAGCCTTTGACCAGTTTGGAGCCAATGGTTACTCATAGCGCCCATCTAAGCGCGCCGGTAAGCACAGATGAGGGTTATTTAAATTCGGCAATGCCAATTGAGGCTTTGCGTACTGCATTACAGGCACGCTCTCAGGAGCAGCAACGCAATTCTAGCGCTGGAGTAGGCTCTGCAATTCCGCGTGCTGCAGAGAAAGTCGAAATTAATTCGCCAAAAGACTTCGTGGAAGCTCTTTATCCAGCGGCTCAGCGGGTCGCCGAGAGTATAGGCGTAGACCCCAAATTGCTACTGGCGCAGTCGGCATTAGAGACCGGTTGGGGCAAGCGAATGATTACCCGCACCGATGGTGGCAATAGTCATAATCTGTTTGGCATCAAAGCAGATTCCAGATGGAGCGGCGAGCGTGCCACAGTTATGACAACAGAATTTGAGAACGGTGTTGTCCGTAAGGAGCAGGCGAATTTCCGTGCCTATAACTCCTATGAGGAAAGTTTTAAGGACTATGTAGACTTTCTAAAGTCTAACCCGCGCTATCAGCAAGCATTGGAAAACTCCCATGACCCGGAGGCCTTTGCGAAGCACCTACAGGAAGCAGGCTATGCCACAGACCCTGTATACGCGCGCAAAATTAGTCGTGTTATGAACAGTAATACCATGTCACTCGCCCTGCGCGATGTGCAGAACAAAGTACTGTGAAGGTGGGCTAGATGTCACTAATTAATACCGCCATATCGGGATTGAAATATAGCCAAGCGGCTCTATCCGTTGCCGGCCAAAATATTGTCAATGCCAATACGGACGGATATAGCCGACAAACAATTTCAGCGGCAACGACAACTTCTGTCAGAACGCCTGCTGGCTATATCGGTAGCGGCGTTACTGTCACGGATATTTTCCGTAATACGCAGCAGTATTTGGTGGATCAAGTCAGTGGAGATATATCGGTACTGAGTGAGTTCGACACCTATCTATCCAATATTAGTCAGACCGATAATACCTTAGCTAGTTCTTCCAGCAGCCTGTCGACGGTAATGAATAGTTTTTTCGAGGCCTTGAATGAGTCTTCGAATGACCCCGCCTCTCTATTGGGGCGTCAGCTACTGTTCACGCAAACAGAGTTACTAACTCAGGGTTTCAAGACGCTGGAAAACAAATTGCTAAGCCAGAACGACGGCATCAATAGGCAGTTTGATACAGTCTCTGCCAACATGACAACGATTGCAAAAGAGATTGCGGAGCTTAATAAAACCATTAGTGATGTTATTGGGTCGTCCGAGGCGAAATTTCCTAACGATCTACTCGATAGACGCGACCAATTGGTGCGTGACTTATCTCAGTATGTGGATGTGGCTACAGTACAAAAAGCCAACCGTAGCATCGACGTGTTTATTGGTGAAGGCCAGGCCTTGGTTATTGCGGGTAACCCACGTGAAGTGGTTTCCGTTCCAGGAACCTTAGACCCTAGTCGGAAAGACCTAGCGATTCTTGGAGAAGGCGAGCTGCGAATCGTCACAGAGCAGCTCACTGGTGGCGAAGTAGGCGGCTTGACGCGCTTTCGCAATGAAGCCTTGGAGCCCGCATTGAATGCCTTGGGGCGTATCGCCATGGCAATCTCTGACGGCATTAATAAGCAACAGAATTTGGGCATCGATTTAGAAGGTAATATTGGCCGTTCTATATTTACCGAGCTCAATGATCCTGCTGTGATGCGAAACAGAGTGCGAGCCGACTCCCGTAACACACCACCAAACGATCGAGAATTGGCAGTGTCTATTGATGATCTTAGCAAGCTGACTACTAGCAGTTACGATCTAAACTTTCCCGGTCCAGGAAAACAGTATTCCTTAATTAGACAAAGTGACGGCAAGCTTTTGGCACAAGGGGTGATAGGCGAACGACTTCCCCACGAAATAAAAGCGGACGGTTTTACCATCAGTATTTCCGGCGGTACCTTTCAGGCGGGCGATAAATTTCAAATTCAACCGACAAAGAGCGGTGCCAGCGACATTCGCATGCAGTTGACGCGGCCAGAAGCCTTCGCTTTTGCTTCACCCATTCGTACCCAGTCTAATGTGGGTAATCAGGGTGGGGCATTTATTTTGCCTGGATCAGTATCCGATGTTACGACACCAGCCTTTACCACGAATCCGGGCCAATTAAGTCCTCCTGTGATTATTCGCTTTACTTCACCGACTACTTACGATGTTTTGGATTATAGCGACCCAGCGAACCTAGTTTCACTCGACCCGCCGCTGAATAATCAGCGTTTTGCTCCTGGCGCGGTAAATACTGTGTTTCCAGATGATCCTGGTGGCACCACGATCAGTACCACTGGCAGCGGCGCGGGCAGAATCAATCTAGGTCAAGGGAATAATGGCTACCAGCAAGAAGTTCTGTCATTGGCTAGAACCAATGCGGAAAGCGGCTTTGTCACTGAAACTCGCATTCAGCTCGATCAGAATAGATCGGCGGCTCAAATAGCGCAGCAGCTTAGCAATTATGATGGTGTAACAGCGACAGCCTTTACGCAGATGCAAGTGTCTGATTTTCGCAGCGACGGTGTCGGTGCTCCACCCACCTTCTGGTTAAATGGGGTTAATATTACCGACCCAACAATTGTTCAAGAGGGTGAGCTGTTTCCTGAGGAGATACCAGACCCTTTGACACCAGATTTCTTGCGCGATCGCATCAATAACGCGCCAGAGTTTGCCGCACAGGGTATCTACGCCACTAGCGATGGAGACACGTTGTCGGTCTACTCAACGGTTGGTGTTGATCTCAATGCTAGAATGGGCGGCAGTGGCGGCGACTCCATGGTCGTTCGTGACGGCAACTTGCGATCCGTTGTGGGCACCAAGAGTATGACGACGGGTGTCACTATTCCACCGGATACTCAGTTTGATGTTGATCTTGGTTTTGGAGCCAAGACAATTACTTTAACCTCAGGTAGTTTTTCTGTTGAGCAGATTCGAGAAGTAGTGCAGCGGGATATCGATCTTGTTCTAGGTCGTGGCGTTGTCACCGCGAGTTTGAACGCTGCAGGTAAGATAGAGCTAAGAAGTGCCTCTGGTGACCGCATTGTGGATGTCAGCAATGTCACCGGTACTGATCCTCTCGGAATTGCACCAATCACTATTAGGGGCCCTGATACTGGTGCAACAGCTGCCGTATTTGCGAACGGGGTAGATGTGCGAGGCGGTTTGAATTACACGGCACAGAATGGCAGCTTCTTGCTTAGTATCGACAGCCAGTACGTGGATACCATCTCTTTAACGGGCAACTATCCAGCTGGAGACGGTAGCGCTTTGCTGACCGATGTGCAAAATCAGATAGCAGCATCTGTTGGCGCCAATGGCTTAGCCGGACGGGTTTCTGCATCACTTAACGCAGACGGTCAATTGGAGTTTACTTCCTTAACGACCGGTGTACAGTCTCGCATTAGTGTTACTGCTGGTACTGGTGCTCAAGGTATTGTCAGAAGCGGGGAAGCCTTGGGGCTAGAGACCTCGGGTACCAATGCGCGATTAGTAGGGGCGGCGAATATTGAAAGTGGCTTTGACTTTGATGCCAATGGCCCTCACCGTTTTCAATTGACGGTAAATGGTGGAGACCCAGTACTGGTCACCATTACCGGTAGCGCTGTTGACGAACGCGGCGTGATCAATTTGTTTGATACGCAGATTAACGCCGCTCTGACTGCCGCAGGGCAAGACAATGTGCGCGTCGGGGCAGACTCCGATGGCAGTCTCACAATAGAGTCGGATAATTACGGTCCGGATTCCTCGCTAGTTCTGGTGAATGTGGTAGGCGGTTATGGCGCCGTATTTGCCTCTGAAGATTTCGGCGAGGCATCCACCTCGGACTTCACTATAGGCGGGCATGTGGATGTGCAGCTGGCATCAGGTTTGAGCGTAACGTCTGACCGCACCAACGGCTTATTCGGCACTACCCCAGAAGCCAAGAGTAATTATTTAGGTTTTCAAGTAAGTATCAATAGCGGCCAAGGAGAAGGCGGAGCGCCAGAGGCCGGCGATACCTTCTTGGTGTCTTATAACAAAGACGGTACCGCTGACAATCGCAACGGCGAGGCAATGCTCGCATTGAATACCAAGCTGACGCTTTCGAATAATAACCTGAGCTTACAGGGCGCTTATGGTCAGTTGGTTGAAAATACGGGAATTTTGACTAGTCAAGCTCGTTTAAGCCAGGAAGCCAGCGAAACTCTCTTGCATCAGTCTATGTCAGCCTTACAGTCAGTCTCTGGTGTTAACGTAGACGAAGAGGCTGCTAACCTGATCAAATTTGAGCAACACTATAATGCCTCGGCAAGACTTATTTCCTTGGCAAAAGAATTATTTGATTCACTGCTTGGTTTATCCGGATAGACAGAGCAGAAAATTTTGCGCGAAACAAGGCTTATTTAGTGCGATACCAAATAGCTGTTAATCAGCCAAGGACACTACTATGACAATTCGCTTGTCGACGCTACAGATACACTCTACTGGCTTGCGTGGGCTACTGGATGTGCAGAAGGCCGTTAGCAATACGCAACAACAGATAGCCAGTAATAAGCGGGTTCTCACGCCTGGGGATGATCCTATTGCCTCAACTCGTATACTGGCCTTGCGGCAGGAGTTGGCACTTAATAATCAGTACAATAGTAATTTAGAGACTTTACGTAACCGTTTGCAGCGCGAAGAGACCGCCATTGCGGGTATCGATGATCTTATCAGCTCTGCTCAGGAGCTTGTGACTCAGGCCGGTAACGGCGCCCTTAATGCCGACCAAAGAAAATTCATGGCGGTAGAGCTACAGACTATCGTGGAGTCTATGGCTCAGCTTATGAATAGCCGCGATGCCAATGGCGAGTACATCTTTGCCGGTTATCAGGGTAAGTCAGCACCATTCGTATTGGGCGATGATGGTCGCTATCGCTACGAGGGTGATGAAGGGAATAAAACCATACAAATAGGGGGCGCGACCTCTGTAGCCGCTAGCGACAACGGTAAGAAGCTATTCGTGGACGTAAAGAGTGTGACCAATACGGTTGTCGCCTTTGCCAATGAGGGGAATAGGGGGTTGCCACCGGCCGATATCGGTAGTGAGCGAATCCAAGATAAAGAAGCGTTTGCCGAGTTCTATCCAGAGGATGTGATTATTGAGTTCAGACCCTTGGAAGAGGTTGACCCCGCTACGCTGAATTACACTGTTAAGCAGGCCTCGGATGGGCGCATACTCAGCAAGAATCAACCCTATGTATCGGGTGAGACCATCACCTTTGGCGGTGCCTCAGTCAGAATTACGGGGCAGCCTGCGGTGGGCGATACCTTTATTGTGGAGTCCAGCAATAAAAAGGGCCTGTTAACAAATCTAGAAGACTTTGTGGTATCGCTAAAGACCTTGGGTGATAACCCAACGGATCGACAGACACTCTCTAATGAAGTGGCCGACACGCTCGGAAACTTGACCAGTGCGCAGAATGCGTTGCTGGAGACTCGTAGCTCGGTTGGTGCGCGCTTGAACCTTGTGGAGAGCACAGTAGACAGTAATGCAGAGTTCGAGCTGGTCATTAAAGAAGCCTTATCGGAGATCGAGGATCTCGACTACGCTGAGGCTATTAGTCAGCTTACCCAAGAGAGTTTTATTCTAGAGGCGGCTCAGGCGAGCTTTGCCAGGGTCAGTCGTCTCTCTATATTCAACTTCTTCTAATAGAGATCGCGCTAAAAAGTGTGAATATTGGCACTATTATAGTAGTGGTACTTTTTTGTTTACTGGTCTTGGTAGTTTTTGACCATCTTGCGAGCGTTACGCAGCTTCGCCAGTTCGCTTCCTAGTTGTTCTTTGTTTTCTTTCGTGTATTCGACTATCTCTTTATCTATCTGCTGAATAGTGGCTATTTGTTCCTGCATCAGGGCAATGCGAGAGGACAGTGCGGCAACATCTGCAGGGCTATTATTGCCCGATTGCTGTTTGAGTTGCTCTTCTTCCTCTGCCACAGAAAAATACAGCTTCATTAGCTTATCCCTGGCGTCCATTAAGGAGCTTAGGGTCTCCCAGTCCCTAGATTGGGCGCAGGCCAGCATATTTTTTGAAAGATCTAAAATTGTTTGCCAATTTTTTTTGGCTTCGCTTTGCGCTCTATTCGTCATAACAATTCCAGTTCTTTAATATGAATGTGTAGTAATAATGCGGGCTGTAGACGGTTTTTGAAAAAAGTTTAAAAATAAATTAAAGACCGCGTTAATGTAGCCGATATTTATTCTTCCTGCCCTTTTTTTCCTAATTGCAACAATGAGTTAGGAAAGCATAAAAAGTTTAAATCTGCCCTAAAGCTTTGCATTTTTCTGTCGTTAACCAAGATAACGCATAGGGGTGAGCATTGATGTTTCTCTTCGATATGCGACTAAGTTTAACGTGTAAATCAGGAGTATCAAAGCATGGCTCAGATAATTAACAGTAATATCGCATCGCTTAATGCACAGAGGAACTTGAACAGTTCACAAGCTGGTACAAACCAAGCTTTGGAAAGACTGTCTTCAGGTCTTCGTATCAACAGCGCGAAAGACGACGCTGCTGGTCTCGCGATCTCCACACGCTTCCAGTCTCAGATCAATGGTCTGAATGTCGCAATTCGAAACGTCGGTGACGGTGTATCTCTTGCGCAAACTGCTGAGGGCGCGTTGGGTTCAATGACAGAATCTATGCAACGTATTCGTGAGCTGGCTCTCCAGTCTGCTAACGGTACAAACAGTGCAGACGACCGTGCCGCACTAAACGCGGAAGCACAGCAGCTAATCGCTGAGGTGAGCCGCGCAGGTTCTCAAACAAACTTCAACGGCTTGAACCTACTTGACGGTAGCTTTAGCTCAGTTTTCCAAGTTGGTGCAAACGCTGGTGAAACTATCGGTGTTTCTATTGGTCAATTGACTGCCGACACTTTGGGTGTATCTGACTCCTCTGGTGTAAGCTCTACAGCGACAAGTGAGGCACTTTCAAATGGTGCATTGACAATCAACGGTGTATCAGTAGGCGCGACTCGTGCTTCTGACGACACTGCTTCTACTTCAGGTCAGTCTACTAGTGCCATCGCCAAAGCAGCGGCTATTAACCGTGTAAGCGATGAGAGCGGTGTGACTGCAATCGTTGATGAAAACACAGTAGCGGGTACTTCAATCACAACTGGAGCAGCCTCTGGTACTGTGACAGTTAATGGTACTGAAATCTCTATCGACACTACTGGTGACGGTGCATCGACTCGTGCAGCGGTTGTTACTGCAATCAATGCTGAATCTGAGTTGACAGGTGTAACAGCGGTAGACAGCGGCGAAGACAGCCAAGGCGTGACTTTGGTTGCAGCTGATGGCCGTAACGTTGTTCTGTCTTTCGGCGGAGCTCTTACAGCCGATAACACAGGTCTTGCGGCGGCTGGTACGCACACTGGTGGTTTCACGCTAGTAGCTGACAGCGATGTAAGCACAATCACAATCGCTGGTTCTGATGCTGAGAGCGCTGGTCTTGTGTCTGGTTCTTTCTCTGCTGGTGTAGCGACAGTTAGCTCTACAGCGCGTTCTGCCACTGGTGCAGCAGCTGCAACAGCAGCGGTAGCAGTAGCCGGAAGCGTTGACCAAACTGGTGCACTAGCAGCATACGACTACAGCGCTGGTACGGCGGCGGTATTCGCCGAAGTAGCTGGTGGTGTTCAGCTTTCCGCAACTGGTACAAACTTCACTAGTGAAGTGGATGCGGCAGTTACAGGTAGTGGTGTTAATGCGACTACTTTCGCCCAAAACTTCACTGACAACGGCGTTCAAGCAGAAGTGTTTGGTAGCGTGGATTTGGCTGCAACTGGTACTGACTTTGACAACGGTGGCGCGAATAACGTGTCATTCCGATTGACTGTTGTTGATGATGCTAACTACGATGTTCAGATTACTGCTGACTATACTGACGCGACCGTCGGTGGTGGTGCAGGTAGTGGTAACGTTGCGCTGTTAAATGACATCAACACACAGATCGCCGGTTCTGGATTCACTGCGTCTCTAACAGATGGCGCTGGTGGTGCGGGTACAAAGTTGACCTTCACTCAAGATACAGCAAGTGCGCAAACGGCAACTATTACTGCGCAATTTGATGCGGCAGATGCTGAAGTGGCATTCGGTTTCACTACCGGTGATGACTACGATACTGGTAGTGCAGATACTGCAGTTGCTGGTTTCACAATTACCACTGAAACTGGTGTAGACACTATTACGCTAGACTCTGATGTGACTGCCGGTAACTTGGCTAGTGCAATCAATACGGCAATTGCTGCTGCAGGTAACAACTCAGGCGCTGTAGCGAGTATTGTTAATGATAATCTTGTAATTACAACGGGTACAGATGGCTCTGCAGGTACTATTCAGCTAAGCGCATTTACTGGTGCACTGGCGACTGACCCTGCAAGTATTATCGGTATCGATGACTCTGACGGTCTGGTTACTGGTACAGACTCTAACAGTGTTTCCTTCACTATCAATGGCGGCACAACAATTTCGCTTAACAGTGACTACACTGACGCAACAGTTGGCGGCGGCGCTGGAAGCGGTAATACTGCTCTATTGTCTGCGATTCAAGGTGTGCTGGATGGCGACGGTACGGCTGTAACAGTGAGCTTGAGTGACAACAACGAGCTTGTCTTCACTGAGGATGTTGCCGGCGGAGCGGGTGTAACATTTGCAGATGATATCCAAGCTGGAGATGTTGACTCTCTAGGCGTTCTTGGTATCGGTGACGGTGCCACGGCTACAGGTAGCGCGGCAGTTGATACAACTAATGTGACCTTTGATGTTTATGTTGATGGCGGTCTGGTACAGAACGTTGATATCAACGATAACATTGCTGATGACACTGCTCTTTTGGCTGAAATTAACGGTCAGTTGACTGGTCTGACAGCTTCTTTGAGTGATGATGGTTACCTCCAGTTCACGTCTGATACAACTGGTGCTACTAGCCAAGTTCAGATTGCGAATATCGCAGGTGACGCGGCGTCTATCGCACAACTTGGTCTGACTGCTCAGGACGAGACTGGTACAGCTGCAGTGGCCTCTGATTACGCAGACCTGGATTCAGGTGACTTGGTAATCAATGGCACTTCAATCTCCGCAGCTAAAGCGACTGACGATACTGCTTCTTACGCCGATGCTTCTTCAAGCAGCAAAGCGGCTTCTGGTATCTCTATCGCGGCAGCCATCAACTCTTCTTCAGGCACTACTGGTGTAACAGCCACTGTAAATGCCACTGAAGTAGAAGGCAGCACAGCGGCGACAGCTGGTACTGAGGGCAACACTGGTACTCTGTACATCAACGGTGTTGATATCAGCCTGACTGTTCAAGACAGCGCCGATAACAACCGTACTGCAGCGGTATCTGCGATCAACGCAGTATCTGGTCAAACAGGTGTTGTTGCTGAGGATAACGGTAGCAGCCTAACGCTAACAGCGGCGGATGGCCGTAACGTAGTTCTAGCCTTCGATACGCAAGGCGGTGCGGCAGCGGCTAACTTCGGTCTTGGCAACACTGCAGAGAGCGACTTCAGCGATGGTGGCAGCACTGGTATCACTCGCGCCAACGAAGACGCCACTACGACTTACTCTACTGTTACTCTAAGCTCTGCTGGAGCAATCGAAGTCTCTGGCGGTACTAACGGTAACTCAGCAATTGCTGAACTAGGTATCGAGAAAGGTACATTCGGTGGCGGTGAGTCTGGTCAGTTCCTGAGTGAGATCGATATCTCTACTCAAGAAGGCGCCAACGCGGCCTTGGAAGCAATCGATAACGCTCTGAACTCTGTGAACAGCGCAAGGGCGGACCTCGGTGCGATTCAAAACCGCTTCGAGACAACGATCTCTAACCTAGCGTTGACATCTGAGAACCTCTCAGCTGCGAACTCTCGAATTAAAGATGCGGACTTCGCTGCAGAAGCGGCGGCCCTATCTAGAAGTCAGGTTCTACAGCAAGCAGGTATCTCAATCCTGTCACAAGCTAACGCTGCTCCACAGCAAGTACTATCACTACTACAGTAATAGTCGGTTGACCCGCCTTGGTTCTGGTATAATGCCGGAACCAGGGCGGCAGTTTTTGTACAAGGGGTTAGAAGGTTGACATACAAAGAGACGAGTTTGGAGGCATACCTTGAGTGATATCAACATTACAAGATTCTTGCCGAAGAATGTCTCGCTAGAAAAAGTTAATTCAGCACAAGCGGGCAGTAATGATGAAGAGCAACACACCCGATCATACTCAGAAGGCGGCGAAGCAGGTGAGCACCACCTTGAAGAGCCAAAAGCTGAACATGAAGAAGGTGTAAAGGACATGACCGACGAGAAGGAGCTTGAGGTTGCTGTAGCGCGTTTGAATGACTATGTACAAACAGTTCAACGAGACATTATCTTTGGGATAGATCCGGGCGCAGCCGAACCTGCCGTGACTGTTGTGGATAGAAAATCGCGAAAGTTGGTGCGTCAATTCGGTGGTCAAGAGGCACTCGAATTGGCGAAAAAAGTGGAAGCGCAGGAACCACTTAATCTGTTCAAAGCTCAAGTATAAGTGTTTAATACTTGCAGATAAGAAAGCATCAATGATACGAAGAAGGGCTCGCATTGCGGGCCCTTTTTTTATGGGGCAGAAACTATCTCTTGCCCGGCCCTTATTGTACCGCTCTTAATAACCGCGCATCGCAATCCACCTTTATGGACCAAGTGGGGAAACACTAGAGGGGTGAGCGCCTTTGCTAGGCTCCGACAAGGCTCGCATAATTCGACGCCGTAAAGCACACAGTCGCCGATGCGCAGTTCTTTGCCAATATAGGCGTTTAAATCGATACCGCGGGTAAGGATATTGCGCCTAAAATCACCGTACGCTAGACGTAAACCTGTGATTTCATTAAAACGCTCGATTTGCTCGGCGCTGATAAGGGTGACGTCTTCTTTTCGTAGTGTGGGCTCATAGCCTTCCAAGGCCTGTTGGGGCTGGTAGTAGCGATCACCCTTGATGCCAGCATAGGCTACCAGTTCAGCGCTTTGAACGGCGCTTGGTGCCGTCTGTGAGCTTGTGGCTAGATAGATCTTCTCAACGATGGCCATAGTGCTTCCTAGGCATGAAACAGGCGCTAAATGTAGACCAAAACAATGGCGCTAGGCAAACCCCACGAGGCCTGCCCATGGCGGCAAGCAGCGGAACACCCCGTCGGCTCTGGGCGGCAATCGTTTGCCATAGGGGGAGGCGACGAAAATGAATAGGGTTTAAGAAAAATGGGAAATAGCCGATAAAACAAAGAGAAGCAATATAAATAACAAGACTGCGAGTGCTCTGGCACGCAAATTGAATTGACGCCAGTATTGATACACATTTGCCGTTGCCGATGGAGGCTAAGGCGGCAAGATAATGGGTAGCCTGGAGATAAAATGGCATCGATACAGTCCTTGGGTATAGGTTCTGGACTGCTGACTAGTGATTTGGTTGACCAACTCATTGCAGCAGAGCGGGAGCCTGTCGAGTTACGTCTGGACTCCAAGCAAGCGCTGACAGAAGCAAAGATTACCGCTTTCGGAGAGATAACATCCGTACTTTCCTCTTTCGATAGCGCTGTTCAGGCACTAACCCTGCCGTCCTCATTTAACGCCAGCACTGCTACAAGTAGCAACGAGTCGGCCTTAACGGCGACGGCCAGTAGCGTTGCGACAGCCGGTAGTTATACGGTCTCGGTGAGTCAACTGGCTCAGAATCACGCTATTGCTAGTCAGGCCTATGAAGAGACTAGTGATGTGGTGGGTACGGGTACTCTTACATTCCGTTTTGGAACCACTACCTTCAATGGTGAGGCCTACGATAGTTTTGATGTTAACGCAGACGTAAGTTCCCGCACCATCTCGATCGACTCTACCAACAACACTCTCTCTGGTATTCGAGATGCCATCAATGCTGAAGACTTTGGTGTACAAGCCAGTATCGTCGATGATGGTAGTGGTTATCGTCTAGTGTTTAAGTCTGAGGACAGCGGGGCAGAAAATAGTATCGAAGTTGTGGCCTCGGGTACCGATGGCCTAAAGGCGCTTAATTTTAATGCCACGGCGAATAACTTAAGCCTTAATGCAGTGGCAGAGACTGGCTCTTTAGATCTATCAACTGGGGGCGGATTGGATACCGCCGATCTAGCTTTCTCCTTTAGTTATAACGATGTTGATATGGACGTGGTGGTCAGTAGTGACCCAGCTATCGATACGACTGCGGAAGCCCTTGCTGCCATTCAGTCTGCTATTGATACGCAGCTTGCGGCAAACGGCTTTGCTGCCGGGGATGTCATTGCCGGCGATGATGGTGATGCGCTTCAACTCTCTACTTTAGAGACGGGATATGGCACTACCCTAGAGGTGCTCAGTGATGGCACTGCCGCAGAGTTAACCGGTTCGACAACGCTTTCCGCAGGGTTTGATTTTGCTGCTAATAATGCGACCTTTAGTATTTCCATTGATGGTGGCGGAGCGCAGGCTATAACGCTGGATACCGCAACGGCAAGCGCACAAGAGACCGTTGACCTCATTAATCAAAAATTTGTGAATGCCGGAATTGATAGTGATGTTGAAGCGTCGCTAGACGGTAGTGGAGCGTTGGTCTTTACTCGCCTTTCTAATGGGGCAAGTGCTACCTTGGATATCAGCGCGGTGGATGCAGTGGGCACAGGCGCATCGGCAGAGTTGGGCTTAAGTGCCGATACTGCGGCTGGCTTAGATGGTTTTGGCTTAAATGCTGCCGAAGGAGAGGTGTTTGGCTCGGTTCGTTTGACTCAAACCATAGAAGCCGCAGATGCTCAGTTCTCCGTTAATGGCCTTGATATAACGCGAAGCAGTAATCTTGTTACAGGTGTTATTACAGGCACAACACTTAATTTACGCTCGACCACGGATTCCCCAACGACTCTGACAATCGAGAAAGATCCAAGCTCAATCAGTGAGCGCTTGGAGACATTTGTCAGTGAGTACAATAACGTTAAGGTGTTGACTAATACCTTAACGGAGTTCGACCCAGATGCGGGTGAGAACGGCGAGGGCAGCCTACTCATTGGTGATTCCACAATTCGCCGGGCTATGAGTGATATTAATTCATTACTACGTAGTGCGGTAACGGGCCTGACCGGTGATGTGCGTACGCTCTCCGATATTGGAATATCGACCGATCAAAATAATGGCTATACGCTTACGTTTGATGCCTCGACCTTCGCGGAAAAATTTGAGACTAATTCTGCCGATATTCTTTCGCTTTTCGCAACTTCTGGTTCTACTACCGATAGCCAGATTACCTATACAAGCGCGACTTCTGCGACACAGGCCGGCACTTATGATGTAGAGATCACACGTCTTGCGACAACCGGTACCTATACTGGCCGCTCCATCGCGGCGCTAGGGGCCGGCAATATAGTGATCGATAGCGATAATAATGAGTTCACTGTGACCGTTAATGGGGTCACTGCGAACATAAGCTTAGAGCAGGGCACCTACGATACTGCTGATGATCTAGCAGAGCAGATTCAACTGCAGATCAATAGTGATTCTAATGTGGTAGGCGGAAGTAATTCCGTTACCGTTAGTTTTGACTCGGATAATAACCGCTTCGATTTCGAATCGAATAAGTATGGCTCGGCTTCGGAAATATTGTTTACATCGGTAGACTCCACAGTGGCGGATACCCTTGGTTTAGTCACAGATACTCAAGGTGATTTTTTCGGTAATAGTTTGGCTGGCTTAGCGACGCCTAATGGCTTAAGTAGTGAGAACTTTAATACCGCTGTAACCATAGATTTAGAAACCAGTTTTAAGATTGCCATTAACGGTGTGAGTACTGATCTACTCACGGTGCCTGGCGATAGTGGTTCGCCTCAAGTTTACAATACGCCAGATGAGCTGATTGCTGCAGTCGAAGGCTTGATTTCGGCGGACCCAGAGTTTGCGGCACAAGAAGCTCAAACCACTGTTGGTGCGGTGTTAACAGCGGGTCAGGATTTTTCTAGTGAAAACAAGGCGCTTAGCATCAGCCTCGATGGTGGTGATACTGCCACTGAAATTATTATTACTGGAGATGCTAGTACTGTCTCTTTCAATTCAGAGACACCTGGCACAATAGAGAATACTCTTGCGGCCGTACAAGATGCTATAGATGCTACTGCTTTGAATGGATTAGTCGTCGCTGCTTTGGATGACGATAATCAAATTTATTTTCAGACTGTCGCCACTGGTGATGCTGCCGAAATTCAAGTCACGCAAAACGGCAGTGCTGCCGAGTTTGTCGGGGGAGTAGCCTTAAGCGCGACGGGTTATGATTTCTCTGTTGATAATGCCACCTTCGACTTAACTATCGACGATGGATCGCCCGTATCAATCACTATTGATCAGGCGACCACCGATGCCAGTGATATGTTGGCTAAAGTGCAAGACGCTTTGCTTGCTGCGGGTATCGACGATAGCGTAGAGGCCAGTTTGGATGGCAGCGATCAATTAGTTTTTACTTACCTGGGTGATACGGGAACTGACACTCAGATTGAGATAAGCAATGTGGTGGGTAGCGCTGCAACCGAGTTAGGTTTAAGCAATACCACTGTCAATGGCTTGGGTGGTTTGGGCATTGGGGGCGCCAATGGCACGGGTCGAGATGCGATTACAGTGTCCATGGACTATGTTTACGATGCCGATACAGAGCTGGGTCAGTTTACGTTCTCCACGGGTAGCAACGACGATGAGATTAGTTTTAGCAGCATCAGTACGGGAGCGGGCAACCGGCTTGGCTTAGTCGTTGGCACTAATCCGGCCGATTCCTCAGTTGCGGGCTTAGATGTGGAAGGGACAATCAATGGCGTTGAGGCCACAGGTGTTGGGCAATCGCTTACAGGGGTTGCTGGCAATGTTGAAGCGCTTCCCGGTTTTTATCTAAACGCTGCCCACGGCAATCTTGCGGCGAGTACCGTCACCGATACCTTTAAAGTGATTGTGGATGGCGTGAGCTCGGATGACATCACCCTTGGCAATATCAGCAATACATCCTCGGAAGCAGTGGCTAGTGTGATGCAAACGGCCATCAATAATAGTCCATCGCTTCTGGCTGCTGGAGTTTCCGTCACGGTGGAGTACGACACTCAGACGGGAGGCTTTGGCATTATCTCTAATACCACCGGATCTAGCTCCAGTGTGTCCTTGACCGACATAGCGGGTAATGCAGGGGTGATCTTTGGCTTTAACAGCGGTATTGGGGCTTATGGTAAGGGGGGCAGTAATTCCTCTGGCGATGCTGACCCTGCGGCAGGCCTGAAGATTAAAGTCACTGGCGGCTCCACCGGTGAGCGAGGCAGCGTGAGTTATATCAATGGTATCGCTAATCAATTGAGCGCTCTGTTCGATGATTTTCTTGGCAATAGCGGGCTGTTCGCGGCTAAGACTAATGCCTTAAACGATGATCTAAGCACTATTGCCGATGACAGAGCGGCATTGGATGCGCGAATAGCGCGCTCAGAGGAGCGCTTACGCTCTTCTTTCTTAACGAACGATATCTTAATTAACCAACTGAATACGACACGAGATTTTCTGACTTCTCAGCTAGAAATGTTGGAAGCCTTGGCCAGTAATACAGTGAAATCAGACAAATAAACTTCGAAAACCCACTAAATAGCGGAGAGTATTATGTACGCAGCGCAAAGTGCTTTAGCACAGTACAAGAAGATCAACACCGAGAGCGGCTTGGAAGGTGCGAGCCCTCATCGATTGATCGAGTTATTGTTCAATTGTGCAATCGACAGGCTTGCGCAGGCTAAAGGAGCTATGCAAAGAGAGGATATCCCTCTTAAAGGACTAATGCTGGGCAAAGCCGTTTCTATCATTGGCGGTTTGCAAGCCAGCTTGGATAAGACTCATAACGAAGAGTTGGCGGGTAATCTCGATGCACTCTATGACTATATGCAGCGTCGTTTGTTAGAGGCGAACTTGAAGAACGATATTGCGATGGTGGAAGAAGTTGTGGCTCTTTTAGTCCCTGTTAAAGAAGCATGGGAGCAAATTAGCCCAGATCCGACTCCGGCCCCGCAGCCATCAATTGACTAATTTTCGCGCTCGTTGTCTAATCTCAGAAGGCTGCGGTCGTAATAGGAGTAGCTAGGGTAAATAAGCATCACTAATCGGTGATATACTCCTGTTGGAGCCTTACTAGGGCAGCACAGTTTGTGCTTTCTTGGTGTGGCCACTGGAACGGGCAAACAGCTTAGAAGCGAGCTAGGAAAGGTCAATTTGAATATCGCCGATCACGGTAAAATCTTACTTATTGATGACGATACGAAGTCTAGTCATGACTTAGGAGTAATTCTCGATTTTCTCGGAGAAAAAATTGAGTTTGCAACTAGTGCGCGCTGGAAGGAAGTTATCGCGGAGCAGTTCGAGAGCCCTGAGTGCGTTCAACTGGCTCTAATAGGTAAGTTCGACGCCGATGTCCTGCATAAATTAGTGGAGAGTATTCGCTCTTGGGAGGCGGGAATTCCTCTCGTGCTTCTAGGCTTTGACGAGTCTCTGGACTCGCTGCCGGATGAGCTCGCGAGCGTTGTCACTGCCACCATCCCCTCACCGCCTCGATATCAAAACCTGCTGGATGCCCTGCATAAAGCGCAGGTATACCATCAGCACTATAATCGCCTGCGCGATATAGGTGGGGTGCGAGACTATAATATGTTTCGATCCCTCGTTGGCAAGAGCCCACAGGTTCAGCGCATTCGCCAGGTTATGGGGCAGGTTGCCGATAAGGAAGTGACCGTTCTTATCACAGGGGAGTCGGGTACTGGTAAAGAGGTAGTCGCCAGAAATCTCCATATGAACTCACAGCGCGCGGGTAAGCCTTTTGTGCCCATTAACTGCGGCGCCATCCCGCCAGAATTGCTGGAGAGCGAGCTGTTCGGCCACGAGAAGGGGGCCTTTACCGGCGCCATATCAACGCGTGTTGGCCGTTTCGAATTGGCCGAGGGCGGTACTCTATTTTTAGATGAAATCGGCGATATGCCTCTGCCAATGCAGGTGAAGCTACTGCGCGTTTTACAAGAGCATAGCTACGAGCGCGTCGGTGGTACTAAAACGATTAGCACGAATGTTAGAATTTTTGCCGCTACCCACAAGAATCTAGAAGACATGATTGAGGAAGGCACATTCCGGCAAGACCTATACTATCGTGTCAATGTGTTCCCCATTGAAATGCCCTCCCTGCGTGAGCGTGCGGATGATATTCCTTATCTGTTGAACGAACTGATTAGTCGACTAGAGAATGAAAAGCGCGGCTCTGTTCGATTTAATAGCAGTGCTATTGCCTCTTTATGTCGACATCCTTGGCCCGGCAATGTGAGGGAGCTAGCAAATTTAGTCGAGCGAATGGCCATCTTGCATCCCCACGGCATTGTGGGCGTCAATGATTTACCCTATAAGTTCAGGCATCTCGATGAATCGGAAATTGCGAGCCTCGATAAAATGGAATTGGCGCAAGCGGCCGAGACTCCAGCGCCTAGCAGTGTCGCGCCCGATGACGGCAATGGTGGAGCGCCTCAGGCATTATTGCCGCTGAATGGTTTGGACCTAAAAGAGTATTTGTCCAACCTAGAGAAAGACTTGATAGAACAGGCACTGAACGACAGTGGTGGGGTGGTGGCAAGAGCCGCCGATAGACTGAAGATTCGTCGAACTACGCTAGTAGAAAAAATGCGTAAATATGAGATGCAAAAATAAGACGCCTTAGGGCAATGCCACACCGTCTATTTCTGCCGCCTCTAATAGGACTTTAGTGACATTTCCCGAGCCGCTGACTTGCTCCAGTTTAACAAGTAGATAACCCCAGTTAATCGCCATCCATATACTCGTCTGCCGCTTGCTATCACTCGCTCGCACGCGTATCAATTTGACCGTATCGATATCGCCTAGTGGTGTCGCGACTTTCTCGTAAGCGCTAATGCGGTAGAGATGCTCCTCGACTTGGTCACCATCCAATACCTGATAGCTAAACTCGGTTTGCTCATTTGCTGCCAGGTCGATTCCGAGTTGCACAGAAAAATTAAGCTTATCGAGAACCTGTGGCTGTAAGGCAATGGTGAAGGCTTCGTCTTCGATGCGGCTGTCAGCCATCATCAGGCTCCAATCAAATTCAATTTTTTCGTTGGTGCTTCCGGGGCCGGTTTGCTCGTAGGAGTAGTGTGAGGACTTCACCTGGTTTTCATTTAGCGTGAACTCACTCACTTCGCGTACGCTACCCACGTCAAAACCGAAGACGGAAAGCTGCAGCGAGTTCTGAATAAGGTAAGTGTTGTCTGAGGATTGCGTGGCGCTGCGGCGGGCGCTAGCACTTAGGCCCATGGTTGAGGCGGTATAGCTGGCGTCGAACTCCAGCGGTGTGGCCTGAGATGACACACAATACCCTAACAGCAAACAAGCCAAAGCCAAGCGCTGTCCCATTAAGCAAATTCCCTCACACCACTAGCGTCCAGTTTATTGCCGTCTAGAAAAGCAATATTGCCTTTTGTGCTTAGGCGTTTTGCCGCAAACCAAGTGACTGCCTTGGGGTAGATAATATGTTCTTGCTGCGCCACTCGTTTGGCTAGCTCATCGGCATTGTCGCCGTCCTGAATGTCGACCACCGCCTGCAAGACGACAGGCCCTCCGTCCAACTCTTCGGTGACAAAATGAACGCTCACGCCGTGCTGTTTCTCGCCAGCGTCTAGTACTCGTTGATGAGTATTGGTGCCGCGATAATTGGGCAGTAGGGAAGGGTGAATATTCAGAATTCGCCCGCTATAGTGCTGGACGAAGCCCGCACTTAAAATTCGCATGAAGCCCGCGAGCACAACCAAATCTGGCTCATAAGAGTCGATTTTCTCTGCCAATGCGGCGTCGAAGCTTTCCCTATCTGCGAAGAGCTTATGATCGATGACATCTGCCGGTATATTGGCATTTGCCGCTCGCTGCAGGCCATAGGCATCGGCTTTGTTGCTGATCACGCCCTTAATGGCATACTGGCCGGAATCGCTTGCGTCTATTAGAGCCTGCAGATTACTGCCATTGCCAGAAATAAGAACAACAACTGAGCAAGGGCTAGCAGCCATTAAGCTTGCTCCTGCAGTAAGACGGGCTTGCTTCCTTCGGGGGCTGCTTGGATATAACCTAGTTCCACTGCGCCTTTGTTATGCTGTCGCAAGATGCTCAGTGCCTTCTCGCAGTCCTCGGCATTAACGCTAACGATCATGCCAATACCACAGTTGAAGGTACGCACCATCTCTGACTCAAGAATATTGCCTTCTTTTTGTAGCCATTTAAAGATTTCTGGTCGCTCCCAGGCGTTCATATTAATTACGGCTTGAGCGTTGTCTGGCAATACGCGTGGTAGATTTTCGACAATACCGCCGCCGGTAATATGGGCGATGGCGTTTGGCTTCACATCTTCGCACAATGCCTGAATGGCCTTAACGTAAATCTCAGTGGGAGTCAGTAATACCTCTCCCAAGGTGGAATCGCCGAAAGCAGAGCTAAGAGGAGTGCCACTGACTTCCAAGACTTTACGAATAAGCGAGTAGCCATTGGAGTGAGGGCCAGAAGAAAGCAGACCAATGAGCTTGTCACCCACTTTGACATCAGTGTTTTCAATGATCTCGTCTTTCTCTACAACGCCAACGGAGAAGCCTGCCAAGTCATAGTCATTGTCTTGGTACATGCCGGGCATTTCTGCTGTCTCGCCCCCTATGAGCGAGCAGCCAGAGAGTGAGCAGCCAGCACCGATGCCTTCAACTACCTGGGTAGCGAGGTCAACATTAAGTCCGCCAGTGGCATAGTAATCGAGGAAGAAAAGAGGCTCAGCGCCGCACACAATGAGGTCGTTAACACACATGGCCACCAAGTCGATGCCGATAGTGTCGTGTTTGCCCACTTCCATGGCTAGCTTCAGCTTCGTACCAACACCATCTGTGGCCGATACCAATACAGGACGCTTATAGCCCTCTGGAATCTCGCATAATGCCCCAAAACCACCTAGTCCAGACAGGACTTCTGGGCGACGAGTCTTTTGCGTAACAGTTTTGATTTTTTCTACTAGCGCATCACCCGCGTCGATATCGACACCAGCGTCTTTATAGCTAAGAGAAGGTTTGCCGTTTTGGGAAGCATCTTGAGTCATTAATAGCGTGTCCGTATAGGGTGCAATGAGAAGATGCAAATTCTACCAGTTGAGAAGCGCTCAGGGTACTTCGAAGCCCTATTTTTCACTCCGATATGCTGACTATTTGTGGGAACAAGTATTCGGGAGCTCTGCTTAAAGCGAATAAGAAGTGGATTTGGCGGGATACTAATAACAAACGGGCTAAAACCCCAGCACGATTAACGCTCGTGCTGGGGGCATGATAAGCGCTTAGCCAAGGCAGAAAACATTAAGCTTATTGCCGTCCAGATCGCGGAAGTAACCCGCATAGAAGCCTTCGCCCCGTGGGCCAGCAGGACCTTCGTCTGCAGCGCCTAGGCTTATTGCCTTGGCGTACACTCTATCAACTTGTTCTTTGTCTTTCGCTGCTAAGCCAATCATTGTGCCATTGCCGACAGTTGCAGCCTCTTGATTGAAAGGTTTGGTGACACTAAACATAGGTTGATCTTCACTGACGCCCCAGGCGATATAAGTCTCAAACTCCATGGTTCTTTTAGCGCCAAGCTCTTTAAACAAGGCATCATAGAAGTCAGCGGCTTTCTTTAGGTCGTTAGTGCCAACAGTGGTGTATCCAATCATTTTAAGTTCCTTCTTTAGTGGGTTTTAGGTGGGCCTATGAAAACACAAACAACTGTATAAATAAACAGTTGTGTTATATTCGATAGCATCGAGAGCTAGAAACAAGAGGCCTCGCGTGTCAAAGGCTTTCAGATGCAGTATTATGCGCGCAATGAAAAACTTCTCTTTCATCATATTGTTAACAGCGGTATTTAAGTTGCTTCTTAAGCTCTTGTTTCAATCTAAAGTTATTAACAGGGTCGCTCTTATTGGCGTGCTCTTGCTCCTAGCGTTACCTGCGCAGGCTCTTATTATCAGTGGTCTTTATGATCATGAGTTGCCGGTACAAAGCCAAAGCGAGGCAGAGCGCTTGAGCGCCTACAGAGAGGCTTTAGCCGCCGTCATTGTGAAGGTGACCGGCACCGAAACTGCACTAGACACGGCGCTTGTGCAACGTGCTATTCGGGATGCACAGAGCTATGTGAGAGAGGTGAGTTATCGCACCGTATCGACTCCCCAGCCCAATACTAGCCTCATTAGTATTCGTTTTGACCCTGCTTTAGTAGATAGCTTATTGGCGGATGCTGGCGTTACTGTTTGGGATAAGAACAGACCTTCAATTCTGCTGTGGTTGTCGGTTCAAGGTTTGGATGGGCGCAGGGAAGTATTGGCTGCCGACTCGGAGCATCCGATTATTGATTTGCTACAAGAGTATTCGCGTGAACGGGGCATTCCCATCTTGATTCCATTGATGGACTTCGAGGATCGTCGCAATCTTCCAACCGATGTGGCTTGGAGCCTAGACGAAGATGCTATTCGCAAAGCCAGTGCTCGTTATGGCCCGGACAGTATTCTTAGCGGCCGAGTCCTTAACTCACCCTCTGGCGATTTTATTGGATTATGGCAGTTTCTCTTTAGAGACAATGCTCAAGTGTTTGATAGTTTCGAGGAAGACCTGCCAAGCTATACCTTTGGCGCTCTGGATACAGTGGCACAGACTCTCGTTCAGCACTTCGCTATCGATAGAAGCACCAACGCGCAGACAGCCTCCGTTAGGATGCGTATTGATGATATAGACTCTGCCTCAGCACATGTGGCATTGCTCAATTATATTCGCGATTATGCTGTGGTCGAGAGTGCAGAGCTCGCTCTGTTAGACGGCGCTAGCTTAGAGCTAGAGCTCAAGCTCTTAGGGTCGGTATTTTTGTTTACAGAGTTTCTAAGCCTAGGACGTGATTTGATTCCTAGCGCACAAATGGGCACCGACAGCGATTCGGGCCAATCTATACTGCATTATCAGTGGGTGCGTTAGGATATGATTGATAGAGCCCCCCAGCAGTACCCTCTGGAAGTAGCATTAGACGACTACGCCACATTTGAAAACTTCTATGTCTCCGATGCCAACGCTGCGGTGTGTCAATACTTTCGTGGCATCAATACCGGTGACGTTCTGCAGTATAGCTATGTTTGGGGGGCATCAGGGTCTGGTCGTACGCATTTGTTGCAGGCGATTTGTCACAAGGCTCAGTCTATTGGCCAGAGTGCCTTCTATATTCCGCTTAATATGGCCGCCGAACTCTCACCTGCTATTTTAGAAGGCTTAGACACGTTTGATCTAGTATGCCTAGATGATATCGATTGCGTCTTGGGTAGTGACGACTGGGAGTCTGCGTTATTTTCTTTGTTTAATGCCCTTCGTGATGCGGATGTTCGTTTTATCGTTTCGAGTAGCATTGGGCCTATGGCCTTGGAAGTAAACTTGAAGGACCTGCAGTCGCGCTTGCAATCCGCAGTAGTGTTTCAACTGCAAACACCCCAAGATGCCGACAAATTATGTGCCCTACAATTGCGTGCACACAAACGTGGTTTCGAGCTCGCCGATGATGTCGCTCGTTATGTTTTGCAACGCAACGAGCGCAGTATGAGTGGCTTGTTTGATTTTCTAGAGCGACTGGATCAGCACTCGCTCATTACTAAGCGAAAGATCACCATTCCCTTAGTGCGTGAACTAATGGCTAGCGCGTAAGGTCTATAGAGAAACTTTGTAGAAGTTGCGGTAGCTGCGAATATAGCTAACCAAAGCGCAGAACAATATCGATAAATTCACGCTGACAAGAATGCCGTAAACCCGTGAGGCTTCTACAAAGGCAGTTTGTACTCCCACCACAAAATATAGCAGCGCTACAAAGGACAACCATGCATAGGTGCGCAGGTGTCGCTTGTGTAAGCCAAAGATAAAAATAGACAGTGGCAGCACCTTAAATAGCCATAGGAATACGACAGCAGCAAGGTTTCCCTCGCGAATAAACTGAACCAGTGCGTAGGCCGTGAATATAGCAAGCAGACTATAGAACGATAGCATCACAATGCGTCTAGCTCGCTCGATAGCGGGAGGGGCGTTTACAGTGTTCTCAGACAAATCTCATTCCTTTTGTATTAAGCGCTTGTTAGTTTACTGGCCAGCAGAGCCACGCGTTTGCCTAGGGCAATACACAGTGCTTCTTCGTCTGCATCGACAGCACGCTTGCTATCTTGACCGGATAAATGGCTGGCTCCATAGGGAGTGCCGCCTGTCTCGGTGGACATTAAAATACTCTCGCTATAGGGTAATCCGCATATCACCATACCGTGGTGAATCAGTGGATTCATCATGCTCAGTAGAGTGCTTTCCTGTCCCCCGTGCAGGCTGGAGGTCGAGGTAAATACGGCTGCTGGCTTATTGATTAGAGCACCCGAGAGCCAAATGCCTCCGGTGTTGTCGATAAAATATTTCAAAGGAGAGGCCATATTGCCAAAGCGAGTGGGGCTACCCATAAGCAGGCCTGCGCAGTTGCGTAAATCGTCTTCACTGCAATAGATGGCTCCCTCACTTGGGATGGCAGGCGCTGTGGCTTCGGATACAGGTGATAGGGCTGGGACGGTTCTGACTCTCGCCTCTAAACCCACTGCGGCTTGCTCTACACCGCGGGCAATGAGCTTGGCCATTTTTTCCGTAGAGCCATTGCGACTGTAGTAGAGCACTAGTACATAGGGCTGTTCGCTATTCGTGGTCATTACTTTTTTTCTCGCTGCTATCTTGTGCTGACTTTTGATTATTCGCTTGCAGGTCGGAGAACTTTATTTCTCCAATTTCTTGCAATAATGTGTCATCCGCGCTCTTGAGGAACTGCTTGATTAGGTCTCTGGTTCGACTGTGATGAGCCCTAATGATGGGTTCGGGTGTAAAGCGCCGAATGCTATCCCTAAGCTCGATCACGCTGGCATCGCTGAGCGCATGGGTTGGCAGATACCGAGTCGGGTCTTCGTCTGTTGCGCGAATGAGGTCCATTTCACACAGCATGTTAATAATATGATCGGTCACTATGGGGTTGTTACGTAGCTTGCTGGCCAGTTCACTAGATGTCCAAGGCTCTTTTTTTGTATTAAACCGCTCGCTAATTAAATAAAGAATACTAAGGCTAAGTTCTTCTTGCTCCACAATGCTCAATGCTGTCTTGCGGCGACCAATTTGTGCTTTTTCCGGATACTGATGGTAGTAAGCGATGCTGGAACCGGTGAGCAGAACAAGCCAGCCGAGATAGATGAAGATCATCACCAATATAACGGTAAAAAAGGCAACGTAGATGATTTCATTGGTGCTGGAGTTAACAAAGAATTCCTGGAAAAGCCCGCCCATTGTTTTCCAAATAAACGTTGTCATGATGCCGCCAATAAAGGCGGAGCCTAGCTGTACGCGAGTATTGGGAATAAAGGTATAGGCAAAGGCGAATGCTAAAGACATGAACAAAAACGCGCTGGAGAAACCGATGACTTGCAAGAGTGTGCCGCCAAAAGCCAGGGACTCCAAATAGCGTTCGAAGAAATTGGTATTAATATAAGAGCTTATGCCGATTGACAGAAAAATGAGCAATGGACTGACAATGATGGCGAAAAGGTATTCACTGATACGGCTGGCAAAGCGTCTGCCTTGGGTGACGCACCAAATGAAATTAAATGATAGCTCTATTTTCTGCATCATATTGAGTACGGTGTACAGTAGAACGCCAAGGCTCACGAAGCTGAGTACATCTACCCGAACGTTTTCGACAAAACTGATGATGCTGTTAGTAATTTCAATGCTGCGATCGCCAAGAGGCTCCAGCAAATTGAGTAGCGCTGGCTCCATCGCATTGTGAAGCCCTAAACCCTTAAGCACGGCGAATGCCAAAGCGAGAAGAGGGATGGTGGCAATGACCGTGTAATAGACCAAGCTCATTGCGCGTAGGCTGAGCTGGCCTTCGATGAGGTCTCTTATAACGGCATAGGCAATTTGCAAAGCGCGAATAGCGAAGCGCTTTGCAAGACCGGCTTCACGTAAATCCTGCTCCCATAGTAGAGAGTCTACCCTCTCTTTTAGCTGGGAGAATTGTTGAGATACTTTATTGGGTCCTATCGTCATAGCGTTTTCCCGTGCTTAAAAGATCTCTATGGATTGGCCTAGCCGCGCCAACAACTTCTAGTTGTTGGCAATACGGCTAGTTAGGAACTCAAGGATTGAGTCAGCGGCGACCATTTCTTTGTCGCTTGCGCTTCTGCTCTTATACTCTATCTCACCTTGGTCGATACCGCGATCGGAGATCACTATGCGATGGGGGATGCCCATTAGCTCCATGTCGGCAAATTTGACCCCCGGGCTAGTTTTCTTGTCGCGGTCATCTAGCAATACCTCAAAGCCTAGGTCGCTAAGCTGCTGATAGAGTGAATCGGCCAGTTCGCGCACAGCGTCGGACTTGTGAGCGTTCAGGGGAATAATGGCGAGCTGAAAAGGCGCTATATTATCGGGCCAAATAATGCCGTTTTCGTCATGACGCTGCTCGATGCAAGCGGCCACAATACGGCTGACTCCAATGCCATAGCAGCCCATGGTCATAGTGACAGACTTACCATTCTCATCGAGAACACTTGCCTTCATGGCTTCGCTATATTTAGTCCCTAGTTGGAAAATATGGCCCACTTCGATGCCACGTTTGATGCTTAGGCTGCCTTTGCCATCGGGGCTGATATCGCCTTCTTTGACTTTGCGGATGTCTGCAATGCTGTCGAAACGACAATCTTTGTCCCAGTTGGCATCCACTAGATGTTGACCTTCTTTATTAGCGCCACACACAAAATTGCGTAGCGATGCAGCCGACTCGTCTACGATAGTCGGAATATTCAGGCCAACGGGTCCTAAGCTGCCGGGCAGACAGCCAATCGTTTTTTGAATTTGCTCGTCGTCAGCAAACTGTACAGGTGACAGTACGCCGTCTAGCTTGGAGACTTTCACTTCGTTAATGTCTTGGTCGCCGCGAATAACTAAGGCGATTAAACCGGCGGGATTAGCATCGGTTTTCTCGGCCATAGCAATTAGTGTTTTCACTAGTCGTCGGGGCTCCAGCTTCAATAGGGCAGAGACTTCCTCGATAGTGCGAGCCTCTGGTGTGTCTACTACAGAGGATTTTTCCTTAGGAGTTTCATCGCAAGTATAATCGGCATCTGCCAGAGACCCAGTGGCCATTTCAATATTGGCCGCGTAGTTGCTGTCGGAGCTAAATACAATTTCGTCTTCGCCCGAGTCGGCCAGAACATGAAATTCATGGGACATGCTGCCGCCAATATTGCCTGAGTCAGCAATAACAGGGCGGAACTCTAAGCCAAGTCGCTCGAAGATGCGGCAATAGGTCTTGTGCATGACATCATAGGTCTGCTGCAAGGACTCCTGATCCACATGGAAGGAATAAGCATCCTTCATAAGGAATTCTCTGGCTCGCATTACACCAAAGCGAGGGCGACGCTCATCGCGGAACTTGGTCTGAATTTGATAGAAGTTCGCAGGCAGTTGGCGATAGCTTGCCAGCTCGTTACGAATCAGGTCTGTGATGACCTCTTCGTGGGTAGGGCCAAGGCAAAAGTCACGGTCGTGCCTGTCTACAAAGCGCAGCAGTTCATCACCCATTTTGTCCCAGCGCCCAGACTCATGCCATAGGTCGGCGGACTGCACGACAGGCATGGACACTTCCATCGCTCCGGAACGGTTCATTTCCTCACGGACGATGCCTTGAACCTTCTGCAGGACTTTAAGCCCAGCCGGCAACCAAGTATACAGCCCGGCGGCAAGCTTGCGGATAAGGCCCGCTCGCAGCATGAGTTGATGGCTGATGACTTCCGCATCAGCAGGAGTTTCTTTAACAGTCGCAATTAAGTACTGGCTAGCACGCATATTTTCTTAGACCCTAAATGAGAAAAGCAGCCCTTAGGCTGCCTTTCCGGTGAACTTGTAGCAAGCTACATGTCGTTAGTCGACATTGGCGCTTGGCATCAAAGAGCGAATTCTTTCAATTTTTTCAAAGGCAGAATTTTAACGCGAGTCGTTGCTGGCTTCTTCGGAATGTCCATCAACTCACCTGGCTTAAATGGGTTAGGAACGTTCTTGCGCGCAGGACGAGCAGGCTTCTTAACCGCTTTAATTTTCAGCAGGCCTGGCAGAGTGAACTCGCCAACGGCTCTTTTCTTGATGTGTCGCTCAATGATCGTGCTAAGTTCGTCTAGAACAGCAGAAACTTCTTTCTTGCTAAGATCAGTGTTGCTCGCAATCTCATTAAGTATTGCTGTTTTAGTGTACTTCTCTTGGATAGCAGTTGCCTTCTTAGGAGAAGCCTTTGCTTTTGATTTAGTCTTTGATGCAGATTTTGCTACAGCCATGCCCATTCTCTTTTTAATAATAGTGTTACGTTTATTGCATCGAATATTACCGACACAACCCCTAGTATTATCCAGTACCATCGTGGATCGAGGTTCTACTTCCGTGATGCCTCTGTGGGGCTCTATTTATATAGTAATGACCTAGTAGGGGCAAGCACTAATAAGAAAAAAAAGGAACTAACTCGCGCTAACTGAGCACCCCGTGATGCGGATCAAGTAATCTTTGTGAGAAATAGATTTGGTGCATAAAAAATAGTGCTTTTATGAAAGCTCGGCTGGTGGCTTAGGCAAAAACGAGCTTAAAGATAGGGTATCGCGCCTGTCAGGGTGGTGATAGTCGGGTATTTGGCTAGAAATAGCCCAAACAATGCAAATAATACAGAGGAATCTGCGCGAAGTGATGCCAGATGAATTTAAGCTAAGGTATAATGCTCGGCTTTTAAAATTGACCGTTTGCTAGTATTGGGCACTTATTTGAGTGACCTTAACTATCGCCAGAGGGGAGAGTTGAACCCAAATGCCAATTTATGATTACAGATGTGAGTCTTGTGGCCACGTAATGGAAGCACTGCAAAAAATCAGTGATGAGCCGTTGAAGGACTGTCCGCAATGCAAGTCTGCGAGCTTGCAGAAGCAGGTCTCAGCAAGTAGCTTTCGGCTAAAAGGCGGCGGTTGGTACGAGACAGACTTTAAAACAGGGGCTCGTAAGCACGGTACACAGGACTCAGCAGGGGGAGGAAAGCCCTCATCTGCAGACTGATAGACGTAATGGGCAGTGAGTGTCCATTTAGACGTAGGCTGTTTTGGCCGCGTCCCCATAGCTGGCCCAACGGGGCTGGCAAAAATTGTTACGAACACAGATTTAACCTTAAGGAATAACGTATGCGCAGCCATTATTGTGGTGAATTAAACGAAAAGAATGTCGGCCAAGAAGTGAGCTTGTGCGGCTGGGTTCACAGACGCAGAGATCACGGTGGTGTGATTTTCTTGGATATGAGAGATCTAGAGGGTATTGCGCAAGTTGTTTTTGATCCGGATATAGAAGAGAGCTTTGCCCTAGCCGAAAGCGTTCGTAGCGAATATGTCCTGCAGATTCGCGGTATCGTGCGCCCGCGCCCTGAAGGCACGACTAATGCCGACATGGGCACAGGCATGATCGAGGTACTAGGCAAAGAATTAATCATTCTTAGCGAGGCTAAGACACCTCCCTTCATGCTAGATGAGCACTCCGATGTGGGCGAAGATATTCGTCTGCGTTATCGCTATATCGACCTGCGCCGTCCCGAAATGGCAGAGCGCCTGCGCTTTCGCTCTAAAGTGACAAATACGCTACGCAACTTCTTGGACGACAATGGCTTCCTAGATATCGAAACGCCTATTCTTACCAAAGCAACTCCCGAGGGCGCTCGTGACTACCTAGTCCCTAGCCGAACTCACCAAGGCAAGTTCTTCGCCTTGCCCCAATCGCCACAACTGTTTAAGCAAATTTTGATGGTAGCGGGCATGGATCGTTACTACCAAATCGCCAAATGTTTCCGCGACGAAGACTTGCGGGCAGATAGGCAGCCAGAGTTTACCCAAGTGGATATTGAGACTTCGTTTATGAACGAAGAGCAAATTATGTCCATGAATGAAGAGATGATTCGTCAGGTATTTAAAAAGCACCTTGATGTTGATTTGGGCGAGTTCCCGCGCATGACATTTGCAGAAGCCATGCGTCGTTACGGTTCAGACAAGCCCGACCTGCGTATTGACATGGAGTTGGTTGATATCGCCGACCTCATGAAATCAGTGGACTTTAAAGTCTTCAGCGGCCCAGCCAATGATGAGGCTTCGCGCGTTGTCGCCCTCCGTGTCCCAGGCGGTGGTAGTTTGAGCCGTAAGATAATCGATGACTATACAAAATATGTTGGTATTTTCGGTGCCAAGGGGCTGGCGTGGATTAAGATCAATGATCTGAGCGCCGGTATCGAAGGCCTGCAGTCACCAATCCTGAAGTTCATGCCTGAAGATGTCGTGAACGGTGTGCTTGAGCGCATCGGTGCGCAGACGGGCGATCTTGTTTTCTTTGGTGCCGATAAAGCCAAAATTGTCAACGAAGCCATTGGCGCTTTGCGCTTGAAAGTTGCAGAGGACCTTAACTTAGTTGCCGACAAGTGGGCGCCGCTATGGGTAGTAGACTTCCCAATGTTTGAATTTGCCAGCGATGGTAGCCTAACGCCGTTGCACCACCCATTCACGGCACCTTCTTGTAGCCCAGAAGAGTTAAAGGCGAACCCAGAAACAGCGCTTTCTCGTGCATACGATATGGTACTTAACGGTACTGAACTCGGTGGTGGCTCTATCCGTATCAACGATAGTGCTATGCAGCAAAGTGTTTTTGATATTCTTGGTATCTCAGAAGAAGAGGCAAACGAGAAGTTTGGCTTCTTGCTCTCCGCGCTATCTTACGGCTGCCCGCCCCACGGTGGTTTGGCATTCGGACTAGACCGCTTGATCATGTTGATGACTGGCGCGAACTCAATTCGTGAAGTGATTGCTTTCCCGAAAACCCAGTCGGCTTCTTGTCCGCTTACAGAGGCACCGGGCGAGGTGTCAAGCAAGCAGCTGCGTGAGCTGAATATTCGTTTGCGTGAAGTGGCCAAAGAAGCGCAGTGATAAATGAGGGCCTGTCGGTTGTTCCGGCGGGCCGTTTTTGTCTTAGCAATAGAACTTAGAAGACTAGAATATACGGAGAAAATGGGAGTAAACGATGGCGGGACACAGTAAGTGGGCCAATATCAAGCACAGAAAAGCGGGCCAAGATGCTAAGCGCGCTAAGATCTTTACCAAAATAATTCGAGAGCTAACAGTTGCCGCAAAGCTAGGCGGTGAGCATGTGGCAGACAATCCGCGATTGCGAGCGGCGGTTGATAAGGCACTTGGCGCCAATATGACCCGCGATACAATCGATAGGGCTATAGCGCGGGGCGCTGGTACTGCGGATAATGAAAATCTCGAAGAGCTAGTGTATGAAGGTTATGGTCCTGGCGGGGTCGCTATCCTCCTAGAAACTCTTACTGACAACAAAAACCGTACCGTTGCAGAAGTGCGTCACGGCTTTTCGAAGTTTGGTGGCAATTTAGGGACGAGTGGTTCGGTATCCTATCTATTTAACAAGCAAGGCACTATCAGCTTTGAAGCGGGTAGTGATGAAGAGAAAATACTGGAAGTGGCATTGGAGGCAGGAGCCGACGATGTGGTCACGCTAGACAACGGTAGTATCGATGTCGTCACAACACCTGAAAATTTTGGTGCTGTCAAAGATGCGCTTGCCGAGGCTGGTCTTGACCCCTTGCATTCAGAGGTGTCTATGGTCGCCTCTACAGAGGCAGAGCTGGATTTGAGTACGGCGGAATCATTGCTGAAGATGGTCGACCATCTAGAAGACTTAGATGATGTGCAAAACGTTTATAGTAATGCCAGTATCTCTGATGAAATAATGGAAAAGCTATAGGCTTTTCTTAGCGTGTTAAAAACTTAATTGAGCCTGCAAGGAATCTTATGGCGCTTATTCTTGGCATCGATCCAGGCTCTCGGCTGACAGGCTATGGCATTATTAATGCTGTGGGCAATAAGCTGGAATATGTCTGCTGTGGCAGTATTAAACTGCCCGCAGTGGATCACCCCGAACGTCTCAAACTCATCTTCGACACCCTTGGGCAGTTGATTGAACAGCACATGCCGCAGGAGTGTGCTATTGAAGAAGTGTTTCTCGGTAAAAGCGTATCCTCGGCTCTAAAATTGGGTCAGGCTAGAGGTGCGGCTATCGTCGCTTGTATGCATCATCGTCTGCCAGTGGCTGAGTATTCCCCGCGCAAAGTAAAGCAGGCCATAGTGGGTAATGGCGGAGCAGGCAAGGATCAAGTGCAGCACATGGTGAAGATTCTCCTAGGAGTATCGGGCGAGGTTCAAGAGGATGCCGCTGATGCGCTAGCATTGGCAATATGTCATGCTAATACCAAGGCCAGCATGAATAAGCTTGCTGGGGCTAAAAACTTTCGTCGCGGTCGACTGATTAAATAGAGTGTAATAGAGGCTTAATGTGATAGGCAGAATTCGAGGCATACTAATAGAGAAGCAGATGCCGGATATCGTGGTCGATGTAAACGGTGTTGCTTATGAAATTCAGGCACCAATGAGCACGGTCATGCAATTGCCCGCGTTGGAGCAACAGGTGACACTATTGACTCATATGGTGGTGCGCGAAGATGCCCAGTTGCTTTATGGCTTCTATACCCAGGAAGAGCGCATGATGTTTCGCAGCTTGATTAAGGTAAGCGGAGTAGGGCCTAAGATGGCGCTGGCTATTCTTTCTGGCATGGCGGTGGATGAGTTTGTCCGTACTGTGCGTAGCAATGATATCGCCGCACTCACGCGTATGCCTGGGGTGGGGAAGAAGACCGCAGAGCGTCTTGTGGTGGAGATGAAGGATAAGCTCAAGGACTGGAGTGATTCAAGCGTATCGGCTGTCGCAGGCGCGGCGTCCGCTCCGGTCGAATTGTCTGATCATAAGATTTCTCACGAGGCGGAGACGGCTCTTATTGCTTTAGGCTATAAGCCAGCGGAGGCTGCGCGTATAATCGCGAAGACCTTGAAGGCAAATGAATCCATTGCTAGTAGTCAGGAACTGATCCGACTCTCTCTTCGTAGTGTGGCCCAATAATGATTAATGAAGAAGATAGACTAATATCGCCCGAACTAGCCCCAAACGATCAGTCTCTTGATAGGGCCATTAGGCCGCTGACGCTGCAGGACTATATTGGCCAGCCAGAAGTGAAAAAGCAGATGAGCATTTTCATCGATGCGGCTCGTCAGCGCTCCGAGGCAATGGATCATGCGCTTATTTTTGGTCCACCGGGCTTAGGTAAGACGACTTTGGCCAATATTATTGCCAATGAGCTGAATGTTTCGATCAAGACCACGTCGGGGCCGGTGCTGGAAAAGGCTGGTGACTTAGCGGCTATGCTGACGAACCTGGAGTCTGGCGATGTACTGTTTATCGATGAGATTCATCGCTTAAGCCCCGCCATTGAGGAAATCCTGTATCCAGCGATGGAGGATTATCAGCTCGACATAATGATTGGAGAGGGGCCTTCGGCTCGCTCTATTAAGCTGGATTTGCCACCTTTTACACTGGTAGGTGCGACCACAAGGGCGGGGCTTTTGACCTCTCCACTGCGTGATCGCTTTGGTATTATTCAGCGCTTAGAATTCTACAATTGTGATGATTTGTGCTCTATCGTGACGCGATCAGCGTCGATCTTGCAGTGCGAGATCGATGAGGAAGGCGCTCGTGAGATTGCCCGCAGAGCACGCGGAACGCCCCGTATCGCGAATAGACTATTAAGGCGAGTAAGGGATTTTGCGCAAGTGAAAGGCAATGGCTGTATCACCCAGGATGCCGCTAGCCAAGCCCTCGATATGCTGAGTATCGACAGCAATGGTTTCGACCATATGGACAGGCGCATGCTGATGACCATGATAGAGAAGTTTGATGGTGGGCCAGTGGGAGTCGATAGCCTGGCGGCTGCGATCAGCGAAGAGCGCGATACCATTGAAGACGTGCTGGAGCCTTATCTTATTCAGCAGGGCTTTGTGCAACGCACTCCTCGTGGCAGGGTGGTGACACGACACGCCTATCAACACTTTGGTATTCAACCTCCCGTGGCGCAAAACGATTTGCTATAAGCGCATCGTCTGATTTGCTGCAATTTAACTTTTCTCGTTATTCCTCTCTGTGGTCTATGGGCGCTTTGGTCTGTGGGCATCGTGATGCCATCTTTTTGCCATATTTCATCAGGTCGGTGACAGCTTTCCTGCGATCGAATGCAATATTAAAGCTGTTTAATGCCTGCTTGTGATGCGGAGCGCGATTTTTTCCAAAATCTCCTTGAAAAACACAGGATTAAGTATGAGAAGGAATTTACATGCTCTATAATGCACGCAGTTTTTATAAGCCAGTTTTAACGCAACAAAGAGGATGTCGCTGTGGGTAGTTCGCTGAACGTTTGGGTGCTGATTTGGGAAGCCACCCTGCCGGTTAAATTGGTCATGTTGATACTGGTAGCATCTTCAGTGACATCCTGGGTCATGATTATTCAGCGTTGGATGGTTTTGGGTGCTGCCGATAGCGGCCTATCAAGCTTCGAGCGTCGTTTTTGGTCCGGCATGGATCTCTCTCAATTATTTCGCGAAGGCAGTAATGCCCAAAAAGAGAATCGTCACATGGGCGGAATGGAGCTCATCTTTCGTGGCGGTTTCAAAGAATTTATGCGTTTGCGCCAGCAGGGTGGCATTGACTCCGAGGTGATTATGAATGGTGCCCAGCGCGCCATGCGCGTGGCCTATTCTCGCGAAGAAGAGAAGCTCGAGAAAAACCTTACCTTTCTAGCCACTGTTGGCTCAGTGACTCCTTATATCGGCCTGTTCGGGACCGTTATCGGTATTATGAACTCCTTTATCAGCTTAGCCGGTCAAAGTCAGGCAAGCCTGCAGGTTGTTGCCCCGGGTATTGCTGAGGCACTTATTGCCACGGCAATGGGTTTGTTTGCGGCTATCCCAGCAGTAGTGGCTTATAACCGCTACTCATCGAGAGTTGAGAGCATTACGAGTAATTACTTAACCTTTATGGAAGAGTTTTCCAGTATTTTGCACCGGCAGCTCTACAGCAGCCCTAGTAAGTAAGGCCAAGGCAGCTCAATGGACATCATCCGTAAACGCAGAAAGCCGGTGGCAGAGATTAATGTGGTGCCTTACATCGATGTGATGTTGGTGCTGTTGATTGTATTCATGGTGACGGCGCCATTATTGACCCAGGGCTTGATAGTGGATTTGCCTGAGGCCTCTTCCGAGGCTTTGGACGTTGACGAAAATGCAGAGACACTAGTGGTTTCAATAGCCGCTGATGGCCAGTTTTATATTAGCTTGGGCGCCACGAGTGAAGAAAACCCTGAGGCTGTTAGTCTAGAGACTATTGGCGACCAGGTGGGGAAGATTTTGGCAGCGAACCCGCAGATTCAAGTCTTTGTTGAAGGCGATGGTGCCAGCAGTTATAGCAGCTTCATTGCATTGATGACTGTGCTACAAGAGGCTGGCGTGGCAAGCCCGAATTTAATTACTAAGCCGCTGGAGTAAGAGAACGCGACGTGACTGCATTTAACGGTTATCCGCTATCGATTTTACTGGCCATATTGCTGCATAGCTGTGTGATAGGGGCGTTACTGTTTTTTCAACGGGCAGAGACCCAGGTTATTGAGATTGTCCAGCCGCCATCGGTGAAGGCCAATTTGGTGGCAGAGAATCCGCAAGCCCGTAATGAACGGGTACAGGAACAAAGACAGGCGCAACGCATCCAAGAGCAAAGAGATGCCGAGAGGCGCGAAGAGCAAAGACGTCAGCAGCAGCGTGAGGCTGAACGTCAAGAGCAGCTTCGTCAGCAACAACAGGCGGAACGCGAAGCGGAGCAACGTCGCGTAGCGCAACTGGAACGAGAGCGTGAAGCGCAGCGTCAGGCGGATCAGCAGCGAGCCGCAGAGCAGCGTCAGCGCGAAGAACAGGCAAGAGCAGAGCAAGAACGCAGGCGTCAGCAGGAATTGGCTGAGCAGCAGCGCAGGCAGCGTGAGGAGCAAGCCAGACAGCAGGCCCAGGCTCAGGCAGCGGCGCAACAAGCAGCGGCCGACGGCGAGGCAGTGATGTCTTACACCACGCTGATACACGACTTGGTGCAGCAAAATTGGTCTAGACCGCCGAGCGCTCGCAATGGAATGGTCGCCGTATTGCGCATTCGAATGGTGCCCACTGGCGATATTCTTGACGTAGAAATAGTACAGTCTAGTGGCGATTATGCCTTTGACCGTGCTGCCGAACAGGCAGTTTATCGAGTAAACAGATTTACAGAGCTTCAGGGAATGCCGACGCGACTATTCGATCGCAACTTTAGAAGCTTCCTGTTGACCTTTAGACCAGAGGATCTATTGAACTAATGATTAAATGGCTACAAGCAGTATTGCTAAGTGTTCTATTGGGGGGCGGCGCATATGCCGCGGAACTCAATATTGAAATCACCCAGGGGGTGGATAACCCAATTCCTATCGCAATCGTGCCTTTTTCGTGGTCGGGCAATAGTGCTCTAGGCGAGAGTGTTGGCGATATTGTAGCGGCTGACTTGCAGCAGGTTGGTGAGTTTCGAGCCCTCTCGCCAGCGAATATGCTGAGCATGCCTGATGAGGCCTCCGAAGTGTATTTCCGTGATTGGCGCATCTTGGCACAGGACTACCTCTTGGTGGGTAAGATCACTCATTCACCCGGCAGCCAGCTCGTGCAAGTGCAGTATGAATTCTTTGATGTAAACCGCGAACGCAAGATTATTGGCGAGGTATTAACCGGTGGAATCAATGAGTTAAGAGATATAGCTCATGAGATTAGTAATGTTGTGTTTGAGCAGGTAACCGGCATCAAAGGCGCATTCTCGACGGAGATTCTCTATGTTTCTGCAGAGACCGTTTCACAAGATCTGACCTATTATCGTATCGAGAAGGCGGACTACGACGGCCATCGCTCCCAAGTGTTAGTGGAGTCTCAAGAGCCCTTGATGTCGCCTAGTTGGTCGCCAGATGGTAATCAGATTGCCTACTCATCGTTCGAGTCTAATTTGCCGCGTATTTATATTCAGGAAGTGCTGACAGGGCAGCGTCGCCAGATTACAGACTTCTCCGGTATCAATAGCTCGCCCGTATGGTCGCCAGATGGCCGCAAGCTTGCTATGGTCTTATCTAAAGATGGAAGCCCCGATATTTATGTTATGGACTTGGCCAGCAATCGGCTTACACGCCTTACGGACCACCCTAGGGTAGAGACCGAGCCAAGCTGGACAGCGGATAGCCAATCGGTCCTATTTACGTCCGATAGAACGGGGCAGCCCCAAATTTATCAAGTCAGCGTAACAGGGGGCTTTCCCGAGCGTCTGACTTTTGATTGCTTTTATTGTGCAAAAGGCAAGTTCCTTCCAGATGGAAAGAACTTGGTTCATGTCAGACGTGATACCCGTCAAGATAATACCTATAGCATTGCTATATTTAATATCGACACACAGCGGGTTTTAACATTAACTGACACTTCACTAGACGAATCACCCAGCGTGGCACCAAACGGAAGTATGATAATGTTCGCGACTAAAGTTGGCGGAAGAGGTATCCTAGATGCCGTTTCCATTGACGGGCGCGTGAAGTTCCGTTTACCATCCGCGCAAGGCGATGTGCGGGAACCGTCATGGTCCCCGTTCCTAAATTGAAACATGTTTTCAACTATTTGATAGCACCAAGCCTATCGGAGGACTTAAAGAGTGGGTACGCAAAGTAAGAAACTATTTAAAACAACAATTCTGGCCCTTTCAATTCTTGGCCTTGCCGCATGTAGCTCATCCGGCGACGAAGAAATGATGGAGTCGGCCGAGTCGGGCGGTATGTCTGGCATTGACGCCACTACTGCTGCGGCAGAGCGCATGGCGGCAGAACGCGCTGAGCGTGAGCGTCAAGCACAAGCAAGAATGGAAGCTGCAGCATTAAACACTACAGTTTTCTACTTTGACTTCGATGTTTCTGAGTTTATGGCTTCGGATCGCGACGTTCTTGCTATTCATGGTCGCAACTTGGGTGCTAACTCAAGCCGCAATGTTCGTTTGGAAGGTCATGCAGATGAGCGTGGCACACGTGAGTACAACTTGGCACTAGGTGAGCGTCGTGCGAACAGCATCCGCGATTACTTAGTTGTTAACGGTGCTTCACTGTCTCAGATCGAAACTGTGAGCTACGGCGAAGAGCGTCCAGCTGTTCAAGGTCAAACGGAAGAAGCTTACCGTATGAACCGTCGCGTAGAGCTTAAGTAAGTTTAGATACAGGCGGAATTTGGAGTATGAAGCAGTTTCTTGCAGCGATAGCGATTACTGTGCCGGCAGCAGTGCTAAGCACCCAAGCGTTAGGCGCTGCAGGAATTGTGGAAGCCCAACCCTATACACCAGGCCAAGCTCCGAATGGGGCTCAGGCGGGTGCGGGGTCTAATGATGCCTTAGTAATGCTGCTTGATCAGTTTCGCGAAATGCGGGCGGAACTAGAGACCTTGCGAGGCCTAGTTGAAGAGCAGCGCTATGATTTACGCAATTTACAAAGAGATTCCTTAGACCGTTATACGGACTTGGACTCTCGCATTAGCGCGTTAAGCGAAAGCGTAAGCGCAGCGGCCGTTTCGACCGCAGTGTCAGCGCCTCCTATTCCCACCACCCCTATGTCATCCACGCCATCGGCAAGTGCTTCAACGAGCGCCACGGCTGATATGACAGGTGGTACAAATGCTACAACTGGCACAATGATGGCTCCTAGTGCGCCCAGTACCAATATGGCTCCTGCTACGGCGGCAGCGTCGGTTAGTGCCCCTAGCAACTCTATAGCGCCTGTTGAGCCTACTATGCTTAGCGAGCAGCAGCTTTATCAGCTGGCATTAGACTCTTTGCTACAGCAGCAACAGTATCAAACCGCTATTACGCAATTTGATCAGTATCTTTCCCTATATCCGAGTGGACGTTTTGTGACTAACGCCTACTATTGGAAGGGACAATCTTACTTGAATCTTGCTATGTTGAATGAAGCGCGTGACTCCTTTGAGGTAATAGTAAGCCAGTACCCAGACGGCCGTAAGGTGGATGACGCCATGTACTCTTTGGGCACGGTTTACGATAAATTGGGTAATACCGAGCGAGCTAGAGAGTATCTGCGCCAGGTTCAGTCTCGCTTCCCAAATACTTCGGCAGCCAATTTAGCCGATATTTATATGCGCTCGATGAACTAAGACGCGCTGGCCTGTACTGCATTCGATATCCTTTGATTGATCTTTTCTCCCTTTTGGGGCGAGTCTTTATTCCATGACCTCCACAGCAAGCCTCCGAATTAATGAAATATTTTTCTCTCTACAGGGTGAGACTAGAACCGTGGGCCTGCCGACGGTGTTTGTCCGTCTAACGGGCTGCCCCCTGCGCTGTGTCTACTGCGATACGGAGTATGCCTTCCACAAGGGCGAGATGATGTCGCTGGAGGACATTATTGCTAAGGTAGAGTCCTATGGCGCTCATTACGTCACAGTATCTGGCGGAGAGCCACTAGCCCAGCCTAACTGTCTGCCGCTGCTTACGCAGCTGTGTGATAAAGGCTTGGAAGTGTCATTGGAGACCAGTGGCGCGATGGATATTGAAGCAGTGGATAACCGTGTTGTAACTGTGATGGATCTCAAGACTCCTAGCTCGCAAGAGTGCGACAAGAACCTAGAGAGCAATATCGCCCACCTCAAACTCCATGACCAAGTGAAGTTTGTGATAGGTGATCGCAAAGATTATGAGTGGAGTAAGGCAAAGTGCGATCAATATTACCTAGGCGCGCGAGTGTCAGAAGTCTTGTTCTCGCCCGTGTTCGAAACCTTAAGCTATAAAGAATTGGCTCAGTGGATATTGGACGACAGGCTCAATGTGCGCATGCAAGTGCAATTGCACAAGCACATCTGGGGCGATAAGCCAGGTCACTAGAGGCCTGCAGGATAGAGGATCAATAATGACGACAAACGCTAAGCCTCGAGCGGTGGTTTTGCTTTCGGGTGGGTTAGACTCAACAACCTGTCTAGCGATGGCCAAGCACGATAGCTACGAGTTATATGCATTGAGTTTTGATTATGGGCAGCGCTCTAATAGTGAGTTGCAAGCGGCACGCGCTGTAGCCGACTCTATGGGGGTTGTACAGCATCAAGTCATTCCCTTAGGCATTGGCGCTCTCGGTGGCTCAGCGTTGACTGATGCGACTGTCAGCGTCCCTGAGCAAGAGACTACGGGAATACCCGTCACTTATGTCCCCGCGCGCAATACGGTATTTCTTTCGTATGCGTTAGCACTGGCTGAAGTCATTGAGGCTAATGCTATTTTTATTGGTGTCAATGCACGAGATTACTCTGGCTACCCTGATTGTCGGCCCGAATTCATCTCTGCATTCGAAGCGATGGCCAACTTGGCCACCAAGGCTGCCGTAGAAGGCGAGAAAATGCATATTAAGACGCCACTGATGAGCTTGAGCAAAGGTGAGATTATTAAGGCAGGAGCGGCGCTAGGGGTGGATTACAGCCTTACTGTCTCCTGTTATCAGGCCGATACGAAGGGCCGTGCTTGTGGCCGCTGTGATAGTTGTCGTTTTCGTAAAAAGGGCTTCGAAGAGGCGGGCCTGCAGGACCCCACAGCTTATCAATGAGACTTGGCAACAAATTGTCATATTTAAGCCAAATTTTTAACTAAAAGTACTTGTCTTTTTCGCAGATCATAGTACTATGTCGCCCTTTCTTGCACGGGGGTCGTTAGCTCAGTCGGTAGAGCAGTTGGCTTTTAACCAATTGGTCGTGCGTTCGAGTCGCACACGACCCACCATTTTTAATGCAAGAAAAGAGAAAGTGTCCACTAACATTTTCTAACCTCCGTAAAAGTTTCCGTAAAAGTAGAGCTGTTTTTTTTATTCAGAAGATGGGTCTACAAGCGGAATGCTCATGTCGTAAACCTTGAGCATTTGAAGTGAGCTGTGACCAGTCGCTTCCATCTTCACACTCTTTGTTCCCTTTGTATCCGTAGCGCCTCTTCTTTTCATATCATGAAGTCCGAACTTTTCTTCTTCAGTGATAATTCCTTCGCGGATTGCGAGATCAGTAAATCGCCTCCACGCACTTTGCCATGACGATTGATTGATCGCTGCGCCAGATCCATTCACGAGCAGTGGCCGATTTTCCGGTCTAAGCTGTGTTGGCCTGCCTAAGCGATTAAATAAAACCTGACGCTTCTCCTGTGCTACTGCAACGCAAGATCGCAGGCGATTATTCCATTTAGCAATATTGGCAGAGCTGCCTTTTGTGCGCTGGCATACTACGCCTTGCTCAACTATTGATGCATCGGTGAGCGCAAATACCTCAACTCCTCGGAGGCGGCACAAATATGCAAGCTCAAGCGCTATCCAAATGTAGTACGGACAAGAGCCAGGCTCATTGCCTTTTTTGTTCCCCGCACTCTGCGCGAAAGTCATCACTCTAGCAAGAAGTTCTGGCGTTGGCAGCCTTCTAAGCTTTCGCTCTTTCGGTAGCTCGGTTTTCTGCACTGGATTGCTAAGGCAGTAGTGGCGATTAAGACCCCAATTAAAAAGCCTCTTGAGATAGCTGTAGACGTGCTTAGCGCTCGATGGCCCTCTAGCTGATGCAATCCCATCAATTAGCTTTTGGACCAGTGGTGGGTTCCACGCGGCCAGAGGGACTTGCCCCATGAGTAGTCCGGGCTTTCGACTGGGATACTCGCAAACAACCTTCTTGCAGTATCTCCAATCTTTTTTCATGGCAACAGATACATCATCGAACTGAGTGGACTTCTCAAACTTCTCTGCAAGCCACGCTATGTTGTCAGTGCTAATACCCATTTTCTCTTCAATGATCTTGTGCAGATCAGAGAGGGTGGCAGTGGGGCCGGCAATCTTCCTGCGCCGCCGTTTACCTGCCTCATCTTTATATGAGGTATACCAATGACCTCGCCCTGAGCTGTCCCAGTAGCAATGATCCGGCAGCTTGCTTGCGTCTATGTGAGAGGGGCACTTTATAACCCTGCTTCTAGGCCTTCCGATTTTGCTCATAGGTAGTCATTGCTCGCTGATTCTTGAGGTGTCCTTACTGTGTGCTTAATTCTTGCCATTCCTGCGGCGTTCACCAATTCAACTGTCGTCCAGATACCGTTCTTGCTTCTGAAATGCGGGATGCCATTCTCATCTAAATAGCGCGTAAGATCACCTTCGCGCTGATAGCCGGTGATCTCCTTGAGCTGTTCTGAGTTTAGTATCGCTGCGGGTGTCATCTGCTTACTCACTCTCCTTGGATGCTGCGAGCAGGGCTTTACTCATGACCAATAGTCGCTCGATATAAGGATCAAGCTCTGAGTAGCTTGATATAGCGTCGCTTATTGGAATTGCTCGCACACCTTCGTGCATAGATGCGTATTTCTTAGCATATTTCTCGTTGTAAATTTCTGCGTTTATAACTCGATTCACATATCCTCTATCGTTATGCGCGTAGTACATGCCGGATTTTATTAGAACGTATGGCATTCCTTCGATCTTTAGTGATGGCACCATCACCATCCCATCAGGCGCTTTGGGTTGAAGTGATTGGATGTTTTTTTCTTCTTCCGCCCTAATTTCATCAAATTGATCCGCGCAGACCAAGCACCAATCATGGTTGAGTATATTCTCGCGCTTTTTACATATCGGACACGGGTCGATTAAGGCGCTTTCTGATTCAGGCGCTTTGGGTTGTGGGGATGTGTAGAGGGCCTCGTAATCTTCGTGTGTTTGGAAGCAGCCTCTTTGCTCAAGATGTTGAATGATGTGCTTATGGTTTTTCCTCATCCTGAAAGCTACTGGCTCCTGCCCATCCTCCACTATGGTCTTGGATTGGTTTATTAGCTGGCGCATCTGCGTGAATACCTGTGACGCACTCATTTCTTGGCAAGCTATAGCGTTTTCGATTTCTTTTATTCTTTCTTCCAGCTTATCTTTGCTCATTGGGGTTGCTCCTCAAGCCCTTGCAGGCAAATTCGGTCTTTGTCTATTGGGCAATTGCACTTAGGATAACCGCATACTTCTTGCGGCTTAGCCCCATACCGCTCCTTTGCGGCTTGCCAGATTTCAATGGCCATCATTGGCGCGTAATTAGTCTTTGAATTGCGGGCACTTTTCCACTCGTAAAACTCCGCTCTAGTCTTATCGTCATTGCTCATTGGTTTGCTCCTTGTTGCCGTTAAACAGCGCACACGCATAAACAGCGTAAGCCGCATAAGCGATAAAGCAGCACATAAAGATAGGGTCTAGAAAATGCTTAAAGCTACCACCAAAAATAAGCGCCTCGATTGCCTCTTGCATAACGGTTAGCATTATAGAAAACAGCATGACCGTGATCGTAGTTATCATTGGGTCGCCTTTAGAAGCTGCCGCTAAAATCATTGCAGAATGCTTTATATAATTAATCACTATCCCGCTCCTTGTTGCTGTCTGTAGATGGCATCCTTGTAACCCTACGAAGCTCTTTTCCAATTATTTCTATGACCTCGTCAATATCTAAAAAAGGCCCATCACCAGAATGCCTATGTCCACGGTAACCGGTATAGCTATTTCGTAATCGCTTTGCGTACGCATCTTCTGCTAACTTCTTTGACGCAAATTCTTTTTGAGCCTTATCTTGCTCGCGTCTTTTTCTCCACTCTCTAAAAAATCTCATCATCTTCTCCTAAGCGGCTAGAGTGCCGTGATTGAATTACGCCACGCGTTTATTGGCTGCCGTGACTGCCTGGTTCATGTTCGCGTTGACTAAAGCTCTGGCAACACCCGGACAAACGGAGTTGCCGCAGCGCGCAACTTGCTTGTATTTAGGCGTCTTGTTTCCTTCGGCATCGATATCAATCACGTAGTCACTTGGGAATCCTTGCGCGGCAAATAGTTCGTGCGGCTCAAGCATTCGCATGCCAATGTCGATGATCCTATAGAGCTCGCCGTGTACTACTACTAAGCCAATTCGGTCTTTGGTGGGGATGGTGTGCATTGGCTCGCGCAGATCCTGCCACTGGCCGCCTTCGCTATAGTATTTAATCAAGAAAGCGCGCACTTCTCCGACATGGCTACCGCCAGCTGTAAGAGTTGGTAATGGTTCGTCTGCGCTTCTTGCATCGCAGTTGTTGCGTAGGTGCAATAAATGGGTTGTCACTAGGGCGTTGTGGTCTGTTGCTGTCACAGTCGCTAGTGGTTCGTTCGTGTCGTGGCCAGCGCCTGAATATCTGCCTCCGAAATGCTTAGCCATAAATGTGGCGACTAACGCGTGTTTGGAGCCTCCGGAGACTACAGTTCCTAATGGTTTGTTTAAGTCTAGTGATCTAGGGAGTTGGCCTTTACGTTCACCATATCCAGTTTGAACTAAGGATGGCACGACTAGGCAGTGCTCGGCTTTTGTTGTGACGGTTGTAAGTGGGTCATTGATTGAGTACTGCATGCGATCTCCGCCAAAGCCTTGCTGGCCGATGCGAACTATGAACGGCTCTGGATTGTTAAGCACAAAGCGATGAATGCCACGTGCAATCCTCTTGAGAGTGTTCTCTGCGAGCGGGCGCTTTCTCTCAAAAATCGAAGGGCAGGGGATAGACCAGTCGATTATCTCTGCAGCCGTTCTCCACTTTTTAAGTCCTGACTTTTTGAATCCGGGCTTATTTGGATTGCCATGCGTTGGAGTTGGCCAGACGATAGGCTCTCCATCGCATCGAGCTACTAGAAAGAATCTTTTGCGGATAGTCGGGACACCAAAATCACTAGCAATGAGTGTTTTCCATTGCACTTGGTATCCGAGAGCCCTTAGCTGTTTCACAAAGCTTTCAAAGATTTTTCCTTTGCGCTCCGGGCAAGGTTTGCCATCTACTACCGGCCCCCATGTAATAAACTCTTCCACGTTCTCTAAGGCGATAATGCGCGGCTTGACAGTCGCCGCCCATCGCAGAGCAACCCAAGCAAGGCCGCGAATCTCTTTTTTTACAGGAGTGCTGCCTTTTGCCTTCGAGAAGTGCTTGCAGTCTGGAGAGAACCAGGCAAGACCAACTGGCTGACCGTTAGTTACCTCGATCGGCTTAATATCCCACACGCTTTCACAGTAGTGCTTGGTCGAAGGGTGATTGACCTTGTGCATGGCAATTGCATCTGGATCGTGATTGATAGCAATATCAACTGGGCGGCCTATAGCCTGTTCAATTCCCATGCTCGCGCCGCCACCGCCCGCGAAGTTATCCACGACTAGCTCGTGCATTGGGATTGTTAACTGCGGTGTGCTTCTGTAATTCTGGTTCACGCTCTAAGCTCCTGCTGTGCTAGTTCCCAAGCCTTGTTCACTCGTGCAGCTTGTTCGGTGTTGCCGCCGTTATCTGGATGAGCATTCTTAATCGCTCGTCTGTAAGCCTGCTTGCACTCGGCTAAGTTATCGCCTCGATAATCAAGCACGTCACGCCAGTTGATAGAGTTAGGATTGGGAAGGCTTGCGTAGCCTCTGAACGCTGCTTTAACCAGATTTACACCGCTGTGACGCAGCTTTGTCCTGTCAGCTTCAATGCAGTGGTAAATGGCCTGTAGATTGTCTTCCACGAGTGTATAGCGATCGACAGGAATACAGGTGCGCTCTTCGTCCCATGTAAAATAAACGGCCACGCCTGGCTCGCTAGGGCGAGTATCCGACAGGCTGTAGTTAGAGCTAATCACGATGTCCGAAACTTTCTTGTTGGAGTCGGAACCAAACTTAGTCAGCGCGCTTTTTACATTTTCCAGCGCCTTGAAAAGCGAGGTATTGAAACGGCTTGTCTCTCTTCGCTCCGTTACTGGAAATCCATGTGGCCACTGGAGCGGATAGACAGAGGCGTTTTCAAAAGTTTTGCTCATAGTTTTTGTCCTGATCAAAAAGGTAGTTCATCAAAGTTGTCGAAGTTAGAAGGCGCGGGCTGCGAATTAGGGTTGTTCTACGTTTCGCCATGACTCTCACTCCTTATTTGTTTCGTTCCCAGCACTGCTTGGGACCACATGTGCAAGGTGGATACATGCCGCCTTTTCTCCAGCAGCGTCCTCTGTACGGCGCTGGTGGTGGATCTTCTTTATTCCAATAATCAGTAAGCGCTTGAGCTACCATTTTGTCCGTCAAGTTGTTTACCTGGTGCTTCTCATGGCTATAGATCATTGTTGCTACTTTCTTGCCAGCCCCATCGTAGATTTCGCCCTGACTGGTTCTAAAAGGCCTAACGAACTGCTTGAGTGCGAGCTGCTTTATTTCTTTGTTTTTCATTGCGCCTATCTATTTGCCCTAGAAACTTCGATCTCTGTCTTTAATTGGCCGCTAAATCTAGTTGGCTTCCAAACGCAATCTAGGTCTCGGCTCCTTACTTCTTCGATGTGTCGCTTGGCTCTTTTTTTGTGGAGTAAGGCCATGTTCTTTGACCTCAGCCCATCGACTTTCAAACTGATTCTGTTAACTGAGCAATACCAAGATAGAGTTCTAGGTGATACTCCGATTTGATCTGCAATCTCGTTAGCTGGCAGCTTTCCGGCAAGTTTTCTTATTACCGGCTCTCGCTTATCCCAAACGCTCTGACTTGTCATTGCTAAACGCCACCAACGCTATCTATGGCAAGCGGGCTTGCTTCCTTGATTAGATTCCTTATTTGCAGCTCTGCGGCATCAATAACTGAGGCCAGAGGTAATTCAGCATTAAGGCATTCGATACGCCAGCCTTGCTTGCGTAGACACTCCATGGAAGACCAGTAGTTGATCAGGCAGCCCCTAAAGAACCTCTCGTCACGTGTGTCTATGCTGTTCTGCTCTGTGCGGTGCTGGCGTCTCTTGAGTGATGTATCCAGACTTATATCTAGGTAGATCACCAGGTCAGGCACAGGCAGGTTGTAAGCATCGTGGCTGGCAATGATTTGAGACTGAGAAATGTGCTCGCCGCCTTGGTATGCAATGGTGCTCATTAGGTATCGATCCATGAGCACGAGGCTGTCTTTTTGCAATGCTGGGCAGAGCACACGAGCTTCATGGACCAAGCGATTAGGGATGATAATGTTGAGCTCTTCTTGAGCGCTCTGCGCGTTCATAAGCTTTGCTCGGGCCTCTTGGCTCCACTTGTCTTTTCGGCTCAGCTCACTTGTAACAATTACCTCATGGCTAAGCGCTCCAAGCCGTTCATTTAGCGCGCTAATCACAGATGATTTGCCGCAGCCATCGATTCCCTCAAAGACGATAAACATAATGACCCCTATACCTTTGCTCTAACTGATGAAACGCTTTGATACTGCTTAATCGCCCTAAGAGAAGACATCTTGTTATCGCTCCATTTGCGCCACTTATAGATCACCTCTGTTCGTGACTGAGCAAAGAAGCAAACTGGGTAAGTATTTGGTTTGCCGGTAACAGGGTTTAGCTTTGGCACCATAGCCCTATACCAGTTGCGCTTAATCCTGCTGATTTCAGGCTTAGGAAAGGGCAGCACTGCCTGCTTTGGAAAATTCACGACATTGTCCATCTTGATAGCTCCGCTAGTAATCCGCTCAAAATTAGCGTGATAAGAATTGTGATTGACCACTGCATGCTCCAGTCGAGCAGCTTCTCTATAGTCTTCATGCTAGATACTCCACATAAAGGCCATCATCCCAAGCAAGCTGGTGAGGGCTGTTGAGGTCTAGGTCAGGGGTGAGGGGAGGGGTGTAATCAAAGTGCAGTGATGATCGAGACCTGTTGCGAAGCCTGTTGCGTCCCAGTCTCAGAACGGCATCGTTATCGATAGTTGGGACGAGGCTGAGAAGCGTGCTAAGCACACATAGAATGCAGCCAATGTATCTCAGGTAACCTATCGCAAAAGCTCTAGCAATGGCGTTTGGCGCATTGCGTGCGTGTAGCTTGTGAAAGATTGCTTTGCGGCAGGTGTTTACCGTTGCTGGCTTTACACCCAGCTTACGGGCTGTAGTCTTCATGGGCTCGCCATTAGCCATGCCCAATAAGACTCTTCCTTGCTGTTGCGGCAAGCCGGTGACTTGAAGGTTCATTTCTATCCCCTGACTCCGTTGCTTTGGAGTTGATGGGAATAAGTAAAACATAGTGTTTTATTTAAAGTCAACACAATATGTTTTATTGTGATCGTTACGCGCTGACGAGACTCACTAAATAGCGATGAGAATGTTAATTGAGGAAGGGTTTAAATAAGCGTTTGCAGCTTGTGTTGAACAGCTCGAAGCCTATCTATAAAGGGGCGTTGTTCGACTTTCCATAAAATATTAAGTCTATCCAAGCTCATATCGAATAGCCTATCGGCATCAGCGGCAGAAATAACCTGTCTCTCGTCAAAAACTGTTGCTAGGCTTAGGCTTGATCCGTGGTAAATAAACTTACAGTTTAGCTTGCTTCTTGCCGCGCCTAGCCTTGTCTCTGATGAGTGATCGATAGTTGTGTAGATCTCCTTATAAGATCTATCTCTCTCATACCAAAGATCGAGGAAATCTAATTCCACCTCTGATAATTTATCGCTTTCACGAAGCCAGCTTAATGATTCTTCGAGGGTTAGATTAGTTGACAGTACCTCGATGTCATTCACTTCTAGACTTGAGGGTCGGAGGCTTTTTTGTCTGGCTATGTCAGTGCAAACGCTAATTCCAGCCTGTGTGACAATATCTTGTTCAGATACAGTTCCAAGCGCGCCCGCAGCGACCAGCACTACCAGTCCCGCTGCTGATAAAATCAATCCGGATTTCATTTTATATCCTTATAGTCTTCTTGCGTTCCAGGCTAAAAGTACTCTTGCAAGCACTTCGAATTTTTCGGCCTCACCGTTTCTTATCTCATAGGGCGGGTATTTTGAATTATCAGAAAGCATCAGGAAAGTACCGTCCGGTCTTCTCTGTATTCGTTTTATGTAAAGCTCGTCTGCTAGGGATAGAACGTATACAGCGTCAAGCTTAATATCGTTCACCCCTCTATCAACAAGAAGGAGATCACCATCGCTAAATGTACCTTCCATCGAGTCACCGTAGGCCGTAATAATTGCCAAATTTGAAGTCTTGCTGAACGAAACTGTTCGTCGCAAGTACTCTAGGTTGACCGACATGTTCTCTATAACATCTATGTGGTCTTCTTGGTATAAAGCTCCAGATCCCATGGATGCAGATACATTTAGCCTTGGGATGCTAACTACCCCTTCGACAAGGTACTTACCTTTGCCTTCTTGTATGTTAACCACGTTATCGCTCCTTGATTTAGAGAAAACTATAGCTCTAGCCTGCTCTACGAACTCCTTTGGCAGGCTTCCCCTGTAAACCCAATTGTTATAGTTCTGGGACTCGACACCAAACATGCGCGCCATCGCAGCCTTTTTTAGGCTTTTAGCAGCACGGTAGTTCTCTAATTCCTGTATCCAGTCTATTTCCATTTGCAAATTATCACACATAACACAAACCGTTTTATAAACAATGCGTGTTGACTAAAGTAAAACACCATGTTTTAATTTTTCACAACACCGGAGATTAAATTTATGCGCGAAGTTATTGAGGAAGTCATCAAGGCCTACGGCGGGATTTCCGCTGTCCAGAAGCGATTTGGATATACAGAGCCTATGGGTGTCTATAACTGGCGCTCACGCGGGATTCCGAAATCCCTTCTTGCTGAAATTCATGTGGATACAGGGATCGATGTTCATCGACTAAAGTTAGGTGTTGGAACCCAGCACCACAATGAGGCCGCGATTACATCCTAACAGTCTATTTTTTTGGCTCAAGCGTCTAAAAGTAGGTGTATGGATATACAGTGCGTAGCCAAGGCACGGGGAGAAAAGCATGATCGAACAGGAATTAAAGTCAGGCCAAGCCCTCTGTGACACTCCTGTGTACAGCCTAGAGTTATTTGGGCATGGCGGGATTCGCTTTTGGTGCGCTACTACAGACACCGCTATATCTATTCCCAAGGATGAGCTAGAGATTTTTAAGAATCTGGTGTCTGAAGCGCCCGGCATTAGCTCGGGCACTATTTGTAAACAAGCATCTGGATCGGAGATTGTTGATCTTGGGGACGGTTCTTCTTAATGGCGAGTAATTCACTCTTTTTCTTTTGCAATTTCAACTGGAATGTAATCCCCAAGCTTTACTGCGCCTTTGATATTCGTATTTTTATCATATTGGTAATTGCTTCGGTGGCCACCTGCAAACTCTGGCTTAAGAGAAATAGTCGCCGCGTTCTCAGAAAAGAAGGATTTTCCATATTTGTCTCTATAAATAACTTTTACTCTTGCAAGAATTGCGTTTCCTGCCTCCATTTGTCGAAGACTGTTTTCAAAAGAATATTTGATAACCGCTTGACTCCCTTTGTCATCTGGAAGAATGGTTCCGAACACTTCTTTAGGGACGTTGTGGTTAAAATTCATATCACTTTGAATTGTTTGCTGTATGTCTTCCAGTCTAATGAACGATATTTCCTCATATACCGAAACATCAAGAGCAGGGGACTTTCCATAGTTAAGAATAGCCCAGTGGAACTCTATGTCTCCCTCCATTTGATTCTGAGTCACGACAGGGTGTCTCGGTGGGTTTATACCGGATTTGCAGCAAATCAACTGGGCTCGATCCTGCTTAATAACATCCTCGGCGGCCTTTGCAGATTTCAGAGCAGCTTTCGCGGTTTTGCGATTCAAATGAAGAGAATATCCGAGGCCCAAAAGAGTAAAAAAACTAAGAGCCAGACCAAACTTGGCAAACCGAACCATAGCTACAGCCGAGTCGGCCATGCTTGCTTGTTGTTCTAGGTCGGCTATTTGGAGCTCTAGCGCATCTGATTGCAAGGGCTCTTCTGGATAGATGGAACGCGCTTGCACTGGTTCTGGAGTAGCAGATTGCTCTACAGGCGAAGGCGGTGCAGTTGGTGCCTCTTCAGGATCGCTAGAAGGCTCGTTTACTGAGCTTGCTTGCTGAGTAGTGGAGATCGATTCATCGACTGTTTGAACAGGCTCTTGAGCCATTGAAGGCTGTAAAGAGATTGTTAGAAAGAGAAAGGCTAAGAGGGTGATGCCGAGGCGATCCAGCTTCGGGTAGTTCATAAAGAGTCCCTTGAATGATTTGTGTGGAAGAAAAGAGATTACCACTAGGTATGGCGATGTCCAAAACAACAAGAGATATAGCAATGGTTAGGGAGTTTGCTCGATGAGCACTAAAGCGGTGAGCTGGGTTCTGCATCATGTGAGAGTCGAGCCCATAACAAAAATGATACTGGTTGCTATGGCAGAGAACGCCGATGAGAACGGCGTGTGCTGGCCTAGGCAGTCGATAACTGCAGAGAAGGCGTGCGTGTCTTTGTCCACGGTTAAGAGAAAGCTCAAGGCTCTTGAGCAGGCTGGTGTGATATCGGTGATCAGGCGAAAAGTGGGTAAGCATAAAACGTGGAACAAGTACCGATTGAAGGTTGAGCAGTGTTTTGATCTGCTCAACAAACCCACTGTAAGTCCATCCAGTGCTGAGAATAGTGCGGCAGAATTTGAAAGTGTCAGGCTGACACCTTCAAAAACGGGTAAAACTCAAAATGAAGGTGTCAGCCTGACACCTTTAAAGGTGTCACAGAGAGCCGTTCAAGAGTTTGAAGGTGTCACTGGTGACACTTTTAAAGGTGTCACGGGTGACCTACAAACCATCAGTAAACCATCAGTAAGTAATAGTAATAACGATAATACTACTACTGAAGATTATTCAGTATTTGAACAGAGCAGCATTCCAGCGCATCGAAGGAAGTTCCCAATGACGCCAGATTGGACTCCCAGTGATCACGTATTCGATCAGCTGAGAATGTCTCGCGGTGTTGATCGGGAGTTTGCGCTAGAGCATTTGCCTAGTTTCGTCACTTTTCACCACGGCCATGAGTTCTCTCAGAGTCACTTTGACGCAAAGTACCTGCGACACGTTATTCACCACTTCGACAGGATGAAAGCGCAGGGCGCAACTCCTGAGCCGATTCCTGAGTACTGGGAGCCCGACCAGCTAACCACAAGGCGACTGATCGACAAAGGCGTTTCGCTGGCGTTTCTCAGTGCAGCGATCGAAGAGTTCAGAGCGTACTGGCGGGAGCGGGGTGCAAGTGATGCGGCTTGGAATTCGAAGTTCGCTAATCGCTGTCTTCAACTCTGGAATGATCGAGCAACCGGCACTGGGCTGGCGCTTGCTGGAACTTCTGACACTGCTGTTCAGCGCTTCACAGACAGAAGCTGGGCCGACTAGGAGGGGTGATTTATGTTTTACGTGAATACCAATGGCGAATCTCTAGAGACCCAGATCACCAAGAGGGGGCTAGAGAGCCAGGCGCAGGGCACACGGGTATGAGGCGAAAGAATATAGAGCGCTTTCCCGCTACACAGCTAGAGCTGCAAATTGTTGCTGCTGCAAGACTTAATCAGAAAGAGCTGGTGGGACAGGAGATTGACAATATTGCGTTCTTCGCCCGGGTTGGGAAAAAGCTACAGGTCTCAGAAGGGGATAGACGATGGTTAGAGACTCTTGGCAAGCGCTTAGGGCTTATAGAGGCAACGACAGCGGAGAGAGCAAGGTTTGCAGAAGTAGCTGAGAAGGTTCGTAAACTTGGTGGTAGAAAGTCTCCTCGCTACTTTCCAGCTCATAAGAGGCGCCGCTAATGATAGTGGTGGGATTAGATCCAGACAGCAAGAAGCACGGCATCGCGATCTATGTTGATGGCGCTTTAAGCGAGCTGATGACCCTAGACTTAGTTGAGCTTAGAAAGTGGCTGGACGAACAAGAAGGGGATATCACGTTTAGCATTGAGAATGTTCTTGCTCAAAACTTTGTTTACAACAGAAATGCAAAAGCCAGTAAATCAGCTCATGCCAAAGTTGCGTTGAGTGTCGGTAGGTGCCAGCAAGCGCAAGAAGAAGTGATGCGCGAGCTTACTGATAGATCGGTGCCGTTTGTATTGCACAAGCCGACCAAGGCGAACTGGGCAAAGAATAAAGCACAGTTTGAGCGCTTTACAGGCTGGACTGGCCGCAGCAATGAGGATACTCGGTCAGCTGCTTACTTTGGGTTCATCGTTGCGAGAAAGAGGTAATGCTAATGTCATGGGCATGGAATAAGACCGCAAAGCGGCAGGTGGAAAACCCTGATAGTGCTCCTAGAAAATCCAAGTCTACTGGTGTTAAGCATATTAGCCCAACGGTAAGTGGGTTCACTCATGCGAAACCATGCAAGTCTGAAGCGATGGGGGCGAGGCTAAATCTGCATGGTAGTAATTTAGGTGTAGGGGGCGGCGGTGGCAAGGGTGAAGCCCTGACGCCTGGGGAAATTGCCGCAGGGGCCTATGCTATGAATAAGCGCCCGCCTAAGGTTCTATTTGAGATATTCAGCTATGACACAACCGGAAGAAAGGCGGCTGAGGCGGTGGAACAGCTTTCTTACTTTAAACACACTCTTGACCCTGCTACTGGTGAAAAGCTGGTGCTGACAGTCATTCACATTCTTGTCCACCAGGCAGTAAAGGATGGTTGGTATAAAGACACAAGGGGCAGGGGAAAGGGCTTCTTGCGCAATATGGTGGTGATAGCAATGGATGACATCTGCCATCCAGCAAAGTATTCCCAATCGAGCGCTAGGGAGTGGTCCCGAAAACTCTTATTAGATAACCATCAATCGTGGCAGCGCACTTGGAGTTCGAGATATTTGCGATTTCGCGGAATTTTGCAAGAGATGGACTTTTGTGGGGAGGAGACCTTGAGGTCAATCTAATTCCCCAACGTTCACACTCTATCCACACTTTATCCACATTCTGTCTACATAAAAAGCACTTGCATGCACCTAGATTCAAGTAGACAATTTGGAACTGTGGTGAAGGTCTTAGAGGCTCAAGCCGCAATGGGAAGGTGTAGGATACCTCCCCAAAGGGCCTGGCGAAAGACGAGTACAGTGGTCAACTGAAGCTCTATACGTCAACTTGACGTATATGGGTTATCTTACTTATTACCTGTCTTTGATCAAGTGTTTTTTAGCAATTTGCTATTTTGATCTGTCGCCCAGGATAAACTCACCTTTTACAGAAAAGGAGTGTTTCATGGGTGTTATTACCTATGGCTCAGGAAAATTTGAGCTTACCGTCCGCTGGAGGCTGGCTTTGCCGAGCTCTAAGTGGTTGATAATGATTGCTATGATAATCATGCAATAGCAAATCTTTTGGGGCTTGCCGGCTTGCCGGTGAGCCCTTTCTCATCATTTAATCTTTAAATATATAGTCAGCATTAAATTGATTCCTACGGGATATCTGAATTATTAGCGCTCACTGATTCTCTTGTACGAATTGAGGTTACGCAAATGCAGAAATCATCCGTAGCTGTAAGGCAGGGAAAGCTCGAGCTAGGAGGCTGGCTATTAGACTGTCATCATCTAGAAAACGGAAATAGAGTGATTACTCAGAGGTCATTTGTTGACGTTATTGGCATGAAGCGAGGCGGGAAAGACCTTGGTTATCGGTTGGCTACTTTATTGAACAATCCCGCAATGAAGTCTAACAATATCAAAGAATTGAGCTTGGTTATCACAAACCCTATTAAGTTTAAAATGCTGAATGGCCCGCAAGCATTTGGTTATGAAGGGCAAGTTCTTGTGGAGTACTGCAAGGCTATACTTGAAGCCAGAAGGGTTGGAGCGATAGTTGGTAGTGCTGCCTTACGATATGCAAGAGAATGTGAGGCATTTGTGATCGCGTGTGCCAAGGTAGGCATCATGGCCTTGATAGATGAGGCAACGGGCTACGCAGAGGTAAAGCAGAAGGATGAGTATCGAAGATTATTCCAAGACTTTATTCGCTCAGAAATTAGGGAGTGGGAGAAAGAGTTCCCCGATCAGTTCTTTGAGTTGATATACAGGCTTTACGATTTAAGACCGACAGGGGTTAACCATCCACAATTCTTTGGCAGGTTTATTCGTCATTATGTTTATGATCCGCTTGCTTCTAGTAATGGCGCGATACTTGAGCAGCTAGACGAGAAAAACCCAGTTGCATACTTGTCAGGTGGTCGGAAATTCAAGATGCATCAATTTTTAACAAATGAGATCGGAGTTCCCGCGTTGAGGCAGCACTTGTGGCAGGTTATTGGTATAGGTAACTCTGTGTCCAACAGACAAGCGTTCGATGCAAGTTTTAGAAGGGCTTTTCCTCAATCTGGGGATCAACAAGAATTTGATCTAGGTTACTAGGTTTGTCGATTAGGTGTCTTATATGCACTATATTTATCTATTTGTGGTGTTTTGTCTCACGCTTGCCTTGATTGCTACTCAGGTTTCAACTGAGCAGGCCAGTTTAACTGCACCCTGGGCCGTGTGGCTTTCTGCAGCCGCCGCCGCAGCTAGCTCTGTGTCAGCGTTGACAGCAGCTGTGCTGCTTCGTAAGACCTTATTGGAGTCTGAAACTGTAACTAAAATTATGAATAAGCAGCTAAGACAGGATAGAGCTCAAATCGCTGTTGAGTCCGTACAATTTGAAGTTATTCAACCTGAAGGTGCTGCTGAGCTTTACGATGAATGTGAGTACAAATTAAAAATTAGAGCTGTAAACTGCGGCCGCTCGCCTGCATTGAATTTGAAATGCTGGGTTCAAGTCGGCACTTACTCTGATAGGCAGGACTTAAACGATCAGCTAGAGCGCAACGCTGACTTTGTATTTAACGCTGACTGCTCGAAATCTATTCTTGGACAAGGCTTGGTTAGAGAGAATGTTTCCTTCTTTCCAAAGCAATATGTTATGGACGTTGCTGGTGATGCAGGAAAGTGTGCGTTTGTTTATTTCGCGTGTAGTTATCAAGATATATATGACAATGAGTATTTATATCAGTTAACAAATGGAGTCGATTTGAAGTGGACTGAAAATGTGATGACCGGTAGGAATGAGCTTAAAGAGTCTAATATTACCGTTTATTTCACTAGTGATTTTAATGGCGAGGTGGTTACTAAGAGAGGCGAAGATTTATCTGTAGAGTAAGTTTGTTAGTTAGTTTTTTAGAATTTATTTCTCATGAGGTTGCGCTTCGGCCAAAACTAGGGTAACTTTTCCCATGATCGGAGAGCTAACTCTAAAGCCTCCATAAAAACCCGCTTCTGGCGGGTTTTTTTATGCTTGAAATTTATTACTCGACGCCTAAAGGCGCCATTCTTCACGGGGTGGCGCCTTTCTTTTTGGAGAATCGTTTTGTCTCAGACAGGATCGGAGAGTTGGCACCTATCTAAGTCAGTGCCTATTAGCTTGATACTAGCGCTGCTTATCCAGGCTGCCGCTGTTGTTTGGCATGGTAGTCAGTGGACAGCCGCTATCCACCAAAACCGAGAAGACATTGATCAGCTTTCTCAGGACTTTGTTTCTGTTGCGAAAGACTCTCAGAGTCAGGCAGTGCAATTAGCTCGAATAGAAGAGAATACGCGCTTTTTAGCTGAGCGATTTGCAGAGCTTGTCCGGCAGCTTGAAAGACAGCAGGGTTCATCGCAATGAGCATCAGGCCTGACCATTTTAGACAGTATGTGGTGCGCCCAACTCTATCCCGTCTTGCTGAGCTATCAGGTCAGCCGAATATTAATTCGGAAGAGGCTGAAGAGTTAATAATGGGAACCGTGGCTCACGAGTCGCACCTTGGGCATTACCTGCATCAGCATCCCGTAGGGCCAGCGCGCGGCGTTGGACAGATGGAAGAATTTACTTACTACGATCTGTGGGAAAGTTACTTAAAACATCGAACCAAACTTGCTGATGCGGCCCGTGCCTTTGCATCTATTCAAAGCATAGAGAATGGAATTCCAGATTTTAGCGATGTGATCGGCAATCTAGCTTTTGCTGTTGTCATGATTCGTGTGCGCTATCTGCCTGCACCACAAGCGCTACCATCCGCTGACGATCTCGAAGCACAAGCAAACTATCACATCAAATACTACAACAGAGGCGGTGCCGCTGAGGTTCACAAGTACGTGAATGATTATCGGCGTTATGTACTGGGTGAGTCATGAGCGAATTCAAGACAGCGTGTATTGTTGAAGTCAGCAGTACATCTAAGAAGTTTCGTCTAGTGCAGGGGCTCGTTTACTACAGCACGATGCTAGGACGTGACATCACTGTGCCGGAAGGCTTCGAGACAGACTTCGCGTCAATCCCTCAGCTCCTTAAATGGCTTATTGATGTTAACGGTAGGCACCGCCGTTCAGCCGTTGTGCATGATTACCTGTGTGTATACGGCAGGCGGGAAAGTATTACTCAAGCCAAAGCAGATGCTGTATTCAAAGAAGCCATGGGTGTAGATCAAGTGCGCGTTACTCAAAAATACCCAATGTATTGGGGCGTAAGAATCTATCAATCAACTACTGGATTTATTAAAGGGCTGTTTCAATGAAAATTACAATTTGCATTGCAATGCTTCTACTGCTCACCGCATGCGGCTCGGTTTCTCAAAACTTGGACGATGGCTATCAGCGTGGGGACATCGCGCAAGGGCTTAAAGAAGATCGAGCGTGGTACTGCGGCAGTGGAATGCTAGGCATTCGTGCTGTTGCTCGTTTTGTGTTGCGAGGTTTCGGCGCGCCGGTTCCTGACATATGTAAGGTTCTGGATGTCGTAGTAGAGAACGCTGAGTAGGCCTGTGCCATTTAAGCCTAGTGTTCATAGACCGCGCACAGCAACAACACCGAAAACCTTGTATAAGCGCTCAGCTAGAGCGACAAGCGCTGGTCGCGGATATGGTTACAGATGGCAGAAAGAACGAAGTTTATATCTTCAAGCTAACCCGCTTTGTGTTCGCTGTGAAGATGAAGGGCGAGTCTGCGCGGCTACCGATCTAGATCACATTATTCCCCATAAAGGCGATATGAGTCTTTTCTGGGATAAAAGTAACTGGCAAGGCCTCTGTCGCTCTCACCACTCTTCTAAAACGGCGAGAGAGGACGGTGGGTTTGGCAATAGAGTTATATCGGGGAGGGGAGGGTCGGATTTCTAAGGCGTTCGTGGCCTAGACCAAGCGCCCCCCAAATTTTCGCACAGTCAAAATTAGATTTTGAAAATTTAAGAGGTTGAAATGGGCAGAGGAAGGAAGCCAACGGCACCTGCCCTCAAGGTTTTGGCGGGCACTCAGCGGCCGGATCGAGAGGTGCAAGATGCGCCAGAATACGATCTTATTGAGAAGTTCCCATCACCACCACAGCACCTGAATTCAGATGGGGTTGAGATGTGGAATAACCTCGGTACGCAGCTTGTTTCTGCAAAAGTGCTGCAGATCGTTGACTTGTATTCGCTTGAGCAGCTGTGCATCGCCTGGCAGATGTTTAGGAAAAAAGCCAAAGCTGATATGGAATGCACTGCGGCAGAGCATACAGCACTAAAGGCTCTTTTTTCTGAGTTCGGCATGACGCCAGCCAGCCGGCGAAAGGTCAGCGCTGAGAGCGGTAAGTCTACGGGCAACAAGTTTGCGGGGAATGGTCGTCGCGGTGCGTGACTACGTAGCGATTGCTACCAAATACGCGCAAGGGGCAATAAAGGATCGCGGAAGAAAGCGACACGGGCTTCTTATTAGGCAAGCTGCTAGGCGATTCATTGATGATCTCAAGCGTGCAAAACGGAAAAGAAATCCATTCATTTTTGATGAGTGGCACGCTAATGATGCTTGCGACTTTATTGAGAAACTTCCTCATGTAGAGGGGAAGTGGGACACACCAACAATTACCATGCATGCATCGCATGTGTTCTTTGTTGTTCAGCTATTTGGCTTTAGAAAGCGCGACCCGATAGATATTGAAGGATACGGCGAGTTCTATCCTCGGCGTTACACTTCGGCTCTATTTGCAGTTGCTAGAAAGAATGCAAAGTCTACCCTCAGTTCGGCGATATTGAATTACTGCTTGTGCTGTGAGCCGGAGGAAGGCGCTCAAGTAATTAGCGCGGCCACTACGTTTCCGCAAGCGTCGATAATTTTCAATGTGTCCAAGCGGATGATTGAGAAGACACCAGATCTTCGCGAGCATTTTGGGCTAGAAGTTTGGGCAAAGTCAGTTAGTCGTTTTGAGACTGGCTCAAGTTATAAACCTATCCATGCTAAGGCCAGCACACAAGATGGTTTGAATCCATCCCATGTAGGGCTTGACGAGATTCATGCTCACAAAACGGCGGACTTGCTGAATGTTTTAACTTCGGCTGCTGGAGCTCGTGCTAATCCGCTGTGGCTATACACGACCACTGAAGGGTATACGAATCCCGGTCCGTGGGCAGAAATCCGGATGTTCTCAAAGAGGCTTCTTTCTGGAGTCTTTAAAAATACTGCAGATCACTTCCTAGTCGTATTTTACGCGGTGGATGATGAGAACAAAGCTCTGCGCATAAAAGCCGATGACGAGTTCGATGAGAGCTGCTGGATAAAAGCCAATCCATTAATGGATGTTAACCCGCATCTGCTTTCCGCGATTCGTAAGGAAGCGGTAGAGGCAAAGCAAATGCCCTCGAAACTCGCTGAGTTTCGAATTAAAAGGCTTAACCGCGCGGCTTCTACTGCGGACGGTTGGATTGACCTAAACAAATGGCAGAAGTGCTCGGGAGAGGTTGATCTCGCGTGGCTTGAGCAATTCCCCTGTTACGGCGGGCTAGATCTAGCTAGCACGACAGACTTGTGCGCATTTCGATTGGTGTGGGAGGTTGAAGGCGTTAAGTACACATATGGAGTTCGATGGGCACCTAAAAGTGCAGTGGAGTATCGAACGGAGAGAGGCACCGTACCTTACACCGCATGGGTTGAAGCTGGGCTTCTTAGAATGACTGATGGTGATGTCACTGATTATCGAGTGATTGAGCAAGATGTTATATCGCTTTGCGAACGATTCAATGTTCAACAAATAGCCTTTGACAAATGGAATGCCACTGACTTGGTAACTAGGTTGGTTGAGGCGGACTTGCCCATGATTGAGTTTGTGCAAGGTCCAAAGTCATATCACCCAGCAATGCAGGAACTAGAGAGGGCTTATATTGCCGGGCATTTCGCGCATGGTGGCGACGAGCTACTGAACTGGTGTGCTTCAAACATCATTAGTCGCCGAGATCAAAACATGAACATGGCACCAGATAAGAAGAAGTCTGCAGACAAAATCGATGACATGGCGGCTCTCTTGATGGCAATTGGTGTTATGCAATCAGAGGGTGAAGCAGAGCCTCCTTCACCGTGGGAAGACGAAGAGTTCTCAATAGGATAACTAGGTATGTGGAACCCATTCAAAAGAGAAAGCCGAGCGTCTATTGAGAGCCCGACCGTGGCAGTTTCAGCTTCAAATTTTCTGGAGTTTTTCGGTATCGGTGGAGATCTTAGCGTTAGCGGCGTAACCGTGACGCTCGATAATGCTATGGGTGTCCCTGCAGTTTTTGCCGCGGTTAACTTTCTATCGGGCACAATTGCGGGCCTACCTCTTAAGCATTACAAGAAAACGGAACAGGGGCGAGAGGAACAGAAAGGGGAGCTTTCCGCGATTCTTAGTCGCGCAGTTAACGATGAAACAAGCTCGTTCGAGTGGCGTAAGTACTCGTTTGAGAGGACGCTAACCAGTGGCAGGCAAGTTACCTATATTCAACGTGTCGGTGACCGAGTAGTTAACCTATATCCGCTAGATCCTGCGCACGTCACAGTAAAGAAAGCTAGCGGTCTAAAAACATACCGATATGCGCCACCTGGCGTGAGAGCAAAGATCTATAAAGCTGCAGAAATTATCGACATTCCATTTTGTCTCAAGTCGGACATGGTAAAGGCCATTAGCCCGATAATGACAAACAAGGACACGATCGGCCTGGCAATCGCCGCGACAAACTACGGAAGCAAGTTCTTTCTAAATGGAGGTGTTCCGCCATTCGTGATGACGGGGAACTTTACATCTGGAAAGGGGCTTAATCGTGCCTCAGAGGATTTGCATGACGCTATTAAGAAGGCATCCAAAGAAAGCCGATTAGCACTTACGCTGCCCTCTGGTCATGATATTAAGACGCTCGGCATTGATCCCGAAAAATCTCAGCTCGTGCAGCTAAAAAAATTCATTATTGAAGAGGTGGCACGAATTTACTCTCTACCTCCTACTTTCTTGCAGGACCTAACAAGAGCGACATTCTCTAACGTCGAGCAGCAAGACCTGCATCTTGTAAAGCACACAATTAAGCGATGGGTAGAGCAAGCGGAACAAGAGCTAAACCTTAAGCTTTTCGGCAGGAAAAACACTGACGAATATGTCGAATTCAATCTTGATGGGTTGCTGCGCGGTGACTTTAAAACTCGTATGGAAGGTTACGCGCAAGGGATTCAAAACGGAGTGCTTAAACCCAACGAAGCGCGTCGCCAAGAAAATAGACCTGATGATCCAGAAGGGGATCATTTGATGATTCAGGGCGCTACGGTTCCTCTGGGATCTCAGCCTAAAACGCAACAACCGGTAGAACCGGCGAAAGGTGAAGATAATGCCACATGAAATCAGAACTAGCTTGCCTGTTGAGGTGAGAGCGGCCGAAGACGGCACTATAAAGGTCTCTGGCTATGCTGCTGTCTTTAATGAAGAGGCTGACATTGGTGGCTACTTCAGAGAGGTAATATTACCCGGAGCATTTACTGAGGCAATTTCTCGAGATGATGTTGTCTTCTTGGTGAACCACCAAGGGTTGCCGTTAGCCCGAACCAAATCCGGGACTCTTATTCTCAAACAAGATGAGCGTGGGCTCTATATGGAGTCCGAGCTTGATGATAGTGATCCTGACGTGCAAACCATTGTTCCGAAAATGAAGCGCGGAGACCTCAATAAAATGAGCTTTGCATTCACGGCTATGGTTCAAGAGTGGGATGACACAGAAGAGACCCCGCTTAGGAGCATTCAAGAAGCAAAACTTCATGATGTTTCTATAGTCACAACTCCCGCCTATGACGGAACAGACATCGGGCTTAGAAGCTTGCAAGAACATCGTGACAAGGCATCTGAAAGTCCTCTGATCAGTAGCAACACACATCTTCGAATTCAAAAGAAAAAGGCTCTTATTGAGTCAAAAGCCTTGTAGCGGTTCCCGCTCATGGTCGCCATCATTCGCCCTTTGGCAAGGCATAGTACGAGGTAAAGCAAAATGACACGCGAAGATATCGTAAAACAGCGGGAACGAATGGCTGAGATTGCCGCCAATGCCCGAGCAGAGCTAGACAAAATTACGGATAATACGTCCGAGGCCGAAGCCAAAGAAATCGAAGCCCGATTCGATACTATGATGGCAGACCACGACAAGATTAACGCTCGAATTGAGCGAGAAGAGAAGATCGCGGATGCGCAGAAGCGCGCCAGCGAGAATCGAAATCCTGAATACCCAGATGGCGAAGATCGGGGTATAGATGAAGATAAGCTTCCCGAGTATCGAGAAGTGTTTGCAAAGGTGATTTGCGGACAACAAGATGATCTGAGCTCGGAAGAGCGTCAAGTGCTTCGCGACGGCATGACGGAGTTCCGTGCCCAGACTGCAGGTACTACAACAGCAGGTGGTTTCACCGTGCCGACGACCTTGGCAGACGAAATCATTAGATCGATGCAGGCGTGGGGGCCAATGTACGACAAAGATGTCGCAACGGTGTTCCAGACAACAAGCGGGAATCCTATGAAAATCCCTACAGTGAACGACACAGCAGTGACGGCTGAGGCGCACACTGAAGCGGCGCCATTAACAGATGATGGCGGTAAGGATGCGACGTTTGGGCAAAAGTCGCTTGACGCTTATGCCTTCGATACGGAGTTCCTGCGCTGGTCGTGGGAGCTTGACATGGATAGCATCTTCTCGATGGAGCAGTTGCTGGCAGCGCTTCTTGGTGAGCGTCTAGGGCGTATTGCTAACTCACAACTAACAACTGGCACTGGATCTTCGGCACCTAATGGCATTGTTACGGCATCTAGCCTTGGCAAGACTGCCGCAGGCACTGCCGCAATCACCTTTGATGAAATTCTGGACCTAGAGCATTCAGTTGACCCTGCCTACCGTCAGTCGCCTAAGTGTCGCTACATGTTTAATGACTCTACTCTCCTGGCGATTCGTAAGCTGAAGGACGGTAACGGCAATTACCTGTGGCAACAGGGCGATGTGAAAAGTGGTGCGCCAGCAACATTCAACGGTCGCCCTTATAGTATCAATCAGGCTATGGACTCTTTGGCTGCGGCTAAGAAAGTCATCACGTTCGGTGATTTCAGTAAGTATTACGTTCGAAAAGTTGGAAGCCCAGTTATTGGTGTTCTGAAAGAGCGATTCTGGCCTGACATTGGAATTGCGGGCCTGATTCGTTTTGACGGTGAGCTTGGTGATACTGCAGCTGTTAAGCATTTGATAACAGCGGCGTCTTAACTTCATCTAATATTCAGCGTGCACTTGTGTGTATCGGTGCACGCTGATTGAGGTGCAAAAATGAAAGTGGAATTGTTAGTCAGCAGGGCTGGGTTAACTGTTTGTGAAAATGTTGGAGATATCATTGACGTTTCGGATGCTGAAGCGGCGCGAATGATTGAGGCCGGCCAAGCCAAACCCGCGAGAGTTTCGAGTAAAGAAACTACATCTAAGAAGAACTCAAAAGCTGAGAAAGCGAACAAAGGCTAAGCAATATGGCTAAGGACTATTTGCTAGCGTTATCTGCGGCTGCTGATTCTTACCCGGTTACTTCCGACCAAGTAAAAGCGGATTTGAAAATTGAGCATAGCGCTGAAGATGAATTGATCTCAGATTTAATAAGCGCTGCCACTGAATATGTTTCTGAAGTGATAGGCAAAAAGCTGATCACTCAAACGTGGGCCCTGTCTTTAAATGGCGCAATCGGAAGGGTGGATCTGCCAATATTTCCAGTTCAATCCATTGCATCAATCACGTACTACGATACGGATGATGAAAGCCAATCGTTAACCACCGGCAATTTCTACCTCTATTCGGGCGAGGACTGGGCTTACATTGAGCCAAAATCGGGCGTTCAATGGCCTGCAATGTTCAACAGACTGGATGCTTTGACCATTACTTTTGTGGCTGGGTTCGGCGCTGCTGATGCGGTTCCTCCTACTATTGCGCGAGCTATAAGGCTTCTTGTTGCTCACTGGTATCGAAATAGATCGCCTGTAACGGATAAGGCGGCAACTGAAATTCCACTGAGCGTGGACTCGCTATTGAGCACACAAAGGAAAGGATGGGCGGGGTGATCAATTCGGACAATATGCGGCATCGCTGCACAATTCAGTACCGATCAGAGACGCAAGATCCTACCTATGGCACCTCGGTGGCCTCTTGGCAAACCTTAGCTACTAGATGGGGAAATGTTCAAGATGTATTGCCTAGCAAGTCAGAGTTCATTCAAGACGGCGTAGAGTTATCTGCTTCGCAGTCTAGACTTCGCATGAGGTATTGGACAGATATTAGCAGCGATATGCGAATAGTTGTTGATGGCGTAACTTACCAAATAGTGTCTGGCCCTGCTGTTCTTGGGGATAAAGACGGAATCGAAATGATGATTGAAAAGGTATCGAGCTAATGACTACAAAGTGGAACATCACAAAAGAATGGGACGGTGAAACAGTAGCGGTACTTGGTGCCGGACCTGACATGACCAAAGAGCTTGCAGAGACCGCTAAGGGTTCTAAAACGATTGCCGTAAATCGAGCAGTAAAGTTCGCGCCATGGGCGGATATGTTTGTTGCACTAGATCCGCATCACCCATTCTGGAAGGAGGCTGATAATGTCGGCTTTACAGGAAAGCGTGTTTGCGGCGTTGAGTGCGATATTGATGCTCTTTATGGCGGAATGTTTTATGAGAAGGTGAAGATATCGCAAGTGCACACAATCGATATTCGAAACAATGCATTAGCTGCTATACGAATTGCGGCATTGATGGGTGCAAAGAAAATTGTTCTTCTTGGCTTCGATCCTGAGAGATACGAAGAGACGCACGCGCACACAGGCTTCTTTGGGTTGGTACAGGGGCTTAATCAGATAATTGATGAGCTGAGAGCTACCGGCATTGAAATTGATCGAAAAGACTCAGAGAAGCAGTTCCCAGGCACTAAGCCTCCTCGCCGATCTGAATTGATGTGCGAAGAAGCGAAGATCGATAAGAAGGCTTTTCCACAGCAAAAGATTGGAAAGCAATCTAAGTGAGCGCCGAGGTGCATGTAAAGGGGCTGAGTGAATTGCAGCGGCTTCTCGATCAGCTTCCCGCCAAAATTGAAAAGAACGTCATGCGCGGTGCCATGCGAGCGGGAGCCAAGCCAATTTTGGTCGAGGCCAAAGCGAGGGTGCCTGTAGAGTCTGGCGAGCTAAGAGACGGATTGAAGATCAAAACTTCCGGGCGTGGTTCGCGGGTTGTGGCCAGCGTTAGGGCTACCGGCCCACATGCTTTCTTGGCTAACTTCTTTGAGTATGGAACAAGCCCGCATTTGATACCGGGACCTTTGGCAATCGGTCAAGGCTTTGTACAAGGCGTTGAGCACCCTGGTATCTCTGCGAGGCCTTTCTTGCGTCCAGCTATGGATGCGAAAACGCGTGAAGCTGTTGTCGCGGCAGGCAACTATATCAAGAAAAGGCTTGCTACCAAACACGGGCTGGATACAGCTGATATTGATATCGGAGGTGGGGAATAGTGTCTGGTGTTGGTGTGATACGAACATTGATCGCAGCTAACTCTGGAGTGCTCGCAGTTGTACCTGCTTCAAGAATTAGGGCCGGAATTCTTCCTCTGGAAACTGCCTTCCCTGCAATTTCAATATCACAAATCAGTAGCGTACCACTTGGATCTATTCGAAATAGTGAGTCAAAACTTCATGTAGATAGGGTTCAAGTAACTGTTCACAGAAAGGAGGAGCCGGCTGATAGCGGATATCCCGGCCTAAAGAGTCTGCTAGATCTAATTTTAGCGGCTTGTCCTAGTCAGCGCGCAACTATTGCGGGAGTCAATGTCGACTCCATTACGCCTGATACTGAAGGCCCAGACGGCTATTTCAAGCAAACAGAGTCGTATTCGCGAAGTAGAGATTTCATTGTTAGATATTCTGTTTAGATAGAGCTTATAACCACTTCTCGAAACCGCTTTATTGCGGTTTTTTTATGTCAAAAATTTGCCTAATTACAGGCTCAAAGTTTCGCGTCTTGCGAAGCCCGCCCGCCTTGCATCCCGCAGACGGGTTTCATTAAAACGAGGGAAATATTATGCCAGCACATACTGCACCTGTAAGTTTTACAGACACTACCTATGCAATTTCTGAGGACCTACCTTCAAGCTATGACGCATCTGGGTACGGCGCTACGACTGTCGTGTTCACTAATATTGGTCAAGTAGAGTCATTTCCAGAATTTGGACTTGAACAAGCGCTTAACGAATTCAACCCTATTAGTGGTGACACCACCTACGTCAAAGGCACGAAGAAGTATGGACAAGGCCCAATGATGATGGCCGACATTCCTGCTGACGCTGGGCAAATAATTGCTAAAGCGGCTTCAGAGTCCAACAATCATTATTCAATGAAAATCACTTATCCAGACGGTGAGATTCACTATTTGGATGTGTTGATCGCTGGCTGGAAGTTGGCAGCTGGTGGTGAAGGTCAAGTGATGAAGCGCTCAGCAACAGTAGGCGTATGCCGAGCTCCTGTTGTTGTGGCTGCAAGCTAACGCAGGCCTCGGCCTAACCGAGCACCGACTTAGTTCGTCTCTCTCCCTCGCGGGGAGGGCGAGCTAGGCACGGGCATTTTATAAAAACCGCGAGGAAAAAAGTATGAATACAGCTAACGAAAGTGTTGTCATTGACGCTTCTCCATTTGACATTTCAGAGTTTGAATTGCTCGACACAGGCGTGTTGACGGTTCAAAACGCAAAAGGAGATGACGATCTAATTTCTAAAGGTCAGCCAGTAAAGATAGAGCTATATGGTTCTGGCAGTGCGCAAGCCGTTAAAGTGGCTCATAAAGCAGGTCAGCGTAGCGCGGCAAGAGTCGCGCAGTTGGTTCGTGGCAAGGTAAACAAACGTGAAGCCGAGAATGCCGAAGAAGAGGAAATCGAAAAGCTTGTTGCTCTAACAAAGAGTATTAGCCCTAACTTTCCACTTACACCTGAAGAAATCTACTCAAACCCGAAATTGGGTTACATCACTCGGCAAGTTAAAGAGTATTTAGCGGCCGACTCAAATTTTTCCAAAGGCTAAGCGAAGAGCTTAGTCTATTTGTAAGACATATAGCGTGGCTTAATACGGCGCCGGAGAAGCTTGAAACCGACAAATCGAGCGTTCCCCGGCAGTCGCGCGCAAAGTTTTTGGAAGAGTTTGGAATTCTAGAACCCGACATGCCTCCATGCGAGGCACCATACTTGGTCAACTTTCTTTTTGAGATAGGGCCATCGATGCCAGGTTACACCGGCGAAGTTCAAGTAACACATGCTGAGATTGTTAGCTGGCAGAAAAACTCCCATCTGACCTTGAGCCCGTGGGAGGCAAAGACTATACGCCGCCTGTCTGGTGTTTATATCAAAGAGTGCAGGGACGCATTAGACCCAAGCTGCAAGGCCCCGTGGCCGACCCCTGAATATGAGATGGCCGTACGGGCTAGGTACTCAGAGGCCTTGAAAGCCAATCTTAGATCATTAGCACAATAACCATAAGGAATACGCAATGCTTGCTGGAGCTTTAGAAGTACAGCTGATGGCAGATGTCGCTCGCCTGCGCAAAGATATGGGGGACGCGAAAAACACCGTCACCGGCGCTATGGGAAGCATCAACAGCGCCGTCAGCAGCGCGACTAAACTCTTAGCAAGCCTTGGTATCGGTATTGGGGCTGTTGGGTTGATGCGCGTTGCTCATGACGCGCTTGCCACTCAAGACGCGTTCGCCAAGATGTCTCAAAAAATCAATGTGTCAGTTGAGTCTCTTGTTGGGCTTGAACACGCAGCGAAATTAAGTGGATCAAATTTAGCGAGTTTAGAAAAGGGCCTGAAGTCAGTGTCGACACAATTGTTCGATGCGAATGAAGGGCTAGCTGAGTCCAAGCGAAATTTCGCCGCTCTAGGAGTAGAGATTCTAGACTCTAATGGCAACTTAAAAGCTGCCGATTCTGTAATGATCGAAGCGGCCGATCGCTTTAAAGAAATGGAAGACGGTACGCAAAAAACAGCTCTAGCCGTAAAGATATTCGGCCGAGCTGGTTTAGATCTTATCCCTATGCTGAACCAGGGTAGCGATGGCATCGCCGCTATGGTCGCAGAGGGGCAGAAGCTCAATCCCATCACATCAGAATCTGCGCATCAGGCAGAGATATTCAACGACAACATGGAACGCCTGACGGGAACTATGTCAGGCTTCGGCATGTCTCTTCTCAACTCTGTGCTCCCATCACTCAGCGAATTTTCAGAATCAACAATAGAGTTTGTAAACTCTGATGAGTTTGATGACTGGCTTGAAACCACTGGAAAAGCCGCTGAAATTCTAGCTGTGATTATCGCTTCAAAGCTTACCGTATCTATTGTAGCAAGCGGGAAAGCATCTTTGGTTGCAGCAATTGAGTCTGCAAGATATCAGGCCGCTTTGGCTAGTATGGCGGGTGTAAGTCGAACAGCCGCAGCTTCGCAGACATTGCTGGCCAGTTCTGCTGCAGGAGCCTCTAAGGCTTTAGCATTGCTTGGTGGGCCTTATGGCGCATTGCTGATAGCGGCAGGGGCAGTGTTTACCTTTAGAGAAGAGCTTGGGTTAGTGCCATACGATGCGAAGGAAGCGGCAGACTCAATTGATAGCTTAAAGAAATCGCTTGAAGGGCTTACTGTTACGCAGTTAGAGCTAAAACAGATACGCGTTCTAGACCAATTTGATGAGGCGAAAGAGGCAATCAGCGACTTCGAGGAAGAGATCGCAAAGCTGGAAAGCGGGCTCAATCAAGCTATAGGTAGAAATGGACCAGGATCTAACTTTCACAAAAACTTGCTGGAAGAACTGGCGCAAGCAAAAGTTAATCTAGAGAAATCAACTGAGGCTGCCAGCGGTTATGCTGACGCACTGTTGACCATAGAGCATCGTTTGTCTAAAACCGGCGAGGGTTTGGAAAACTTTGTTGGGCCTACGCAAGAAGTTGCTGAAGAAGTTGTGTTAATGGGCGAAATATTAGGCGAAGCGGGAGGTTCGACTGACAATCTAACAAAAAGTATAGAGCAGCAAATATTATCTCTCCAACAGCAGGTCGTAGCTGCTCATCTAAGCGGCGAAACTCAAGCCGTTTACAACGCAGTGATGCGCGCTGGATCAGATGCAACAGATGAGCAACTAAACTCAATTGTTGAGCTTACTAGAGAGCTCTATCGAAAAGAGCAGGCTACTCGTGACGCCACGGATGCTGATGCCGCAGCTGCTAGGGAGCTAGAAAAGCTGGAGCGCGCAAACGAGGCCGCCGCTCAAGCCTTCATAGAGGACTGGAACGAGGTTAGAACACAGGCAGGCTCTGTATTCGCAGACTTTACTGAGGATGCCGACAACGCTGCTGACGCTGTTGTTAAGACGTTTAAGAGAATGAGTGACGAGATTCTTGGTCAGCTGATATTCACTACCGGGCTTAAGATAGCGGGAATTGATATACCAGGCTATTCGTCTTCTGGAAATGTGCTTGATTCAGTGTTTGATGACTCCGGCTTTGCTGGCAATGTCGCCAAGTCTGTATTTGAAAAATACGGCGACCAGTTTGGTAAAAACTCTGGCATTTCCGATCTTGTTGAGGGGCTCGGTTGGGGTAATAGCAGTGGCTCGCTGCCTGGACCTAATGCAACTGGCGAAGACTGGGCCAGCTTTTATGAGGGCGGCACATCTGGTTTTGATTCAGCACAGTTTATGTCTGGATTGAAGACCATAGGCCTTAACATCGCTGCCGGTTATGTTGGAGGCTATGCTGGATCGGAGCTTGGAGATGCGCTGTTTGGGAAGACTGCTGAATCAAATATCGCGGAGAGCATCGGTGCCGCCGTTGGTAGTATATGGGGGCCTATTGGCACACTTGTAGGCTCCACTTTTGGCGCGATGGTAGATGCTGCTTTTGGTGGTGATGGCAAAGTGCGGCAAAACGCGGGCTTCTTTGTTGCTCCTACGCCCGGGGCGCAGGATGACCCAAGCAGGATATTTGATGTCGATCCGTTTGAATCTGGCATGCAAGTGCAAGGCTTTGCGCGTAGGGCTGACAGGTCATTTGCCGAAGATATCATTGATACGTTCAGGGGTGTCGACGCTATTAGCTCGTCTATTATTCGCGCATTAGGTGGCGTCATTGATTTATCGAATGCAACTCTGGCCGGGCTTGATGAAGAGGCAACGCCGGGCAGTGCGGGTACATTCCTTGGCCTTGGTGGCAATGGTGGTTTGGCTGGTGACATTCTAGCTCAGCTAGATTTGTACTTTGATCAACTGCTAGATCATGCTACTGGCTTACCTGCAGAGCTTATTGAAGCGGCTAAGGCAGCGGAGAGCGCCGAAGAAGGCATAAGAATTCTATCTGAAGCGTACATCGCTCAAGAGGCCGAGGCAGAAGCTGCAGCATTAGCGGCAGAGGAAGCGGCGGCGGTTCTTGAAGAGTTAGCACGACTTGAGACTGAATTGCTTAATGCTCGCATTCAAAGCGTTAGCGCAATGACAAGCGAGCTACAGGCAGTGCTGGAGCTTCAACGCTCAGTTCAAATGAGCCTGTACGAAGCAATGGGCGTCACGAACCTGTTTGCGAACGACAATAGTGTGACGGCTCAGATTGCCCGTATTGCAGAGCGAAGAGAGTTAGCTTTAGAGGCATACGAAGACGAGATTCGTCTAGAGGAAGAGCTTCACAATACACGCTTGTCACTCGCTAGGTCGTTCTTAGATTTTACTAACAGTCTACGCCTTGGCGACTACAGCAACTTCTCGAGCGCTGAGAAGTTCGCGTTTGCACAGAATGATTTTAGAGCGCTAGCGGAAGCGGCTCAAAGCGGTGACATGGACGCGCTTGATCGTCTACGTGGTGCTGCCGATGCCTATGTGCAACAAGCCGATGCAATGTACGCTTCCAGTGCTGGAAGAAAAGATGTTGTCAGCGAAGTGCTTGGCATCATGGATTCTCTGTCAGAAGAGCTTGCCGCTAGCGAGTTCGATCCTAATGAGGCTCATGCTGATCTAATTGCCAAACTTAGCGCTTTGGATAACGAGCTAGGCAGCATTGCCTACGGCGTGAACGAAAGCATTATTGCTGAGCTACAAACCATCAACACCAATCTTGAAGAGCTTTCACCAGAAATGGCCGAAGGCTTAATCGGTGCAATTGGCCAATGGATTGATACAACCAATCCTGGCGGCTCGGAAATTATCAACGCTCTTGGTGGAATCGAAGGCTCAATCGACTCTCTTCCACCAGAAATTGCAAGCTATCTCACATCAAGCATGGGGCAGTACATTGTCTCGATGCTAAATGATGGATCGCCCACGCAACTAATAGCGGACAGTATCAGCGACAACGGGCTTGATGAAGTGGCCGCGAATCAATTTTTATCCGATTCTGGTGTTGTCGGCACTGTAGATGACTTTAGATCAAGCATAAATGATGCCTTCTCAGGCGATGATATCAGAGCCTATGTTGATGGAATTGCCGCGAGCGGCTTGTCTGACTCGGAAGTGATTAGACAAGTCTACAACGATGCTGTTGCCAATGGCATTGGCTCCAAGCAGTTGGCAGAGGCGTTAGACATTCCACAGAGCGACATTCTTGATGCTGTCATGGCTATGGGTCTACCAGCCTTTGCAAACGGCGGCATGCACTCTGGAGGTCTTCGTATTGTTGGTGAGCGCGGCTGGGAGCTAGAAGCGTCTGGTCCTGCTCGATATCTCAACCAAGATCAACTTGCTTCAACGCTAATGGGTCGCAACGATAATGCGCCAGTGGTCAACGAGCTTCGAGCGCTGCGTGATGAGAATAGAGCTCTGCGCGCAGAAATGAGCGAGGTGAAGCGGGCGATTCTAGTCAAAGGTGAAGTCGATAGCGAGATGATGGGCAAGAACAACAGGGCGCTAGATAGCATTGATAGCAAGTTGGACAATGGAAACGTGGTAGGAAGTCGAAGAAGTGCCTAAGCCATTAGAGATTTACAGTGCCTGGGAGAAGGAGGCGCCGGCCACTATTTGTCATTTAATGCAGATAGATGCGGGTGACGGATCGGCAGCTAAAAGACTAACGCTAACCGACAAACCTTATGTGGACAAAGGGGTCGCCGGTACGCGTTATCACCACACTTATCCCGCTCCTTTCCACTGTATTCAAAGCGATATTGTTACAGAGGAAAGCGAGGACGGAACAAGATACAGCTCGATCACGATAACAACATTTGATGGAGAGCTTTTGTCTGCACTCGACAGTGCTTTCGTCCAAGGGCGGGCATTTAGAATGTACAGAGGTGATCAACGCTGGTCTATATTGGAGGAAGATTTTCCCTATCGATTTGTTGAGATATTCAGAGGGGTGGTGGCTGAGGCTGTTAACAATGGCGATGGCACTATTACACTATCGCTCAGGCCTGCGGGGTTTGATTTAGAATCATCCGCAGCGAGTGAAAGCTCTCCCTTAGCGTTTGGGATTTGCCATAACACATCGGCCTACCTTGTTGATTCGGCTAACCTGAAATACCGCTGTAACTCCTACCTTACCAATCCTACCACTGACGGTTTGTTTAAGGTGTTCGATAATGGGGTTGAGCTTGTTGAAACGACAGACTTTGAGCTTCTGCTCGAGGACGAGGATCTTAACGAAGATGTTAGCGGGCTATTCAGGGGAAAATTTCAATTACTAGCTTCTCCGTCAGGAACCATCACCACTAATCAGAATTATTCGGAAAACTTGTCAATGGAGTTTGGCAACCCTGCCTGGCTTCTATTTAGAGCAATAAAGCACTTTTACTACCCGAACTATCCAACCTATCAGGATAAATACGAAGTGTTTGTATCTGGCGAGTTTGAGGGTCTGCACCAATGCTTTAAGGCTGATGGGACCAAGCTTTATATTCTTGGGGTTCTCAATGGCTTTTACTATACACGTCAGTTCTCACTATCAACGGCGTGGGATATCACGACTATTTCCTATGACAGCAAATCTCTTAACTCTGGTAGTGATCCGGTTCGCTGCGTTCATATTGATGCTGCTGGCACAAGCTACTATGAGCTAATGCCTGACGGTGTAATCAATCAATACACGCTGTCCACTGCATGGGATATTAGTACCGGAACGATTACCGGGACAGTCGATCTTGAAGTTGTTTTGGGTGTCGCAAGTAATTTTTATCGGTGCTTTGCTATTGTCTCGAATGATGTTTATGTCTGCGTTAGTCGAACAATCTACAAGCTGAGTATGACGGGCGGCGATATCTCCACTCTGGATGATCCGGTCCAGCAGATTATTTTGTCGAATTTCGCTAGGGATATTACATTCTCTAGTGACGGCAAGAAGTTCTATTTTACCGAAGAGAGATATGCCCCGCTGGTGAGACAGCTTAACCTTCCTACGGCTTATGATCTCACAGAGGCGTACTACCCCAAGCAATCTCTCATGTACGAGGGATACGATTATCAAATGCACTTAAATGCCTTTGGCTCTATTCAGCTATCGGACACTGACGATAAATTGCTTTTGCTGTTTTATGACGGGGAAGACAATAACAACGGCATTTATACGGGCGATCCAGTTAATCACATTGTTAGTTTTGATCTTACCGATGGTGACCTGCCTGCGGACATGCTGCGAATGCAGTATTTAAACGCAGGAGATAGCGGTGAGCCCAAGGTAGGCGTTTTTTATCGTTCAGAAGTTTCCAAGCGTCAGGTCCTCACTGATATTTGCGAAAGTTTTGGCGCTAGCTTTTCTGCGGCGAGGGACGGCTCACTTATAGTCAGCGTTGATTGGAGAACCGATGTCGGAGGAGGAGCAGATGACAGATTCTTTGAGATTGACCTGAGCGCAATGATTGGCGAAAGGGGGCAGCACATCAGGCAAGAGTCCACCTACGTCTACCCAGAAGAGCTGGCAGTAAGCTATGCGCGAAACTTCAACCCGATTTCAGAGTCCGAGAGCGCCGGATCGCTAACCGATGCACAGAAACTGGCACTGGCAACAGAAAAGCTAACACTGGTCACTGAGAACGATTATGGCCTCGGCACTATTGTCATTGACGCTTACTGCGCTTTTGAGCATGACGCACAGAGGGTATCTGACCAATACTCTCCGGCCACCGAGCGACAATACAAAACCTATGATGTGGACGTGTCGTTATGGTGGGCAGGTGCCATCTCGAGTTTTGAAATAGGCAGTTATATGAAATTCACTGGTGACGTCCGTTATCCAGGCATATCAGACCCTGACTTTGGAATCACTATAGGTCGCAAAATCAATTGGTCTAAGAACATGCAGACAATTAGGGTGTATATGTAAATGGCGCTTAGAGATAGTTTTCATATTAGCTGGCAGAACGATCTGGCAGCTTTTACTTTGTCCTCCGATGTATCAGCCGAAACCGCTTATCCACTTACAAACCTGCAGAGCAAAATTGCCAACAAGCCCCTTGTTATTGATATGACCGGCGAGACTACCGTGGCTATCACTGACACGGATGGCGCCACGGATAGGTCTGCAACGTGCTTTGCGCTTCACAATCACAACTTCCCTGACGGGACCACAGTGCGGCTTAGGCTTTACCCTGATGCTACTCAGGGCGGCACGGCGGTCTATGACTCAGGCGAAGTCGATGTAATGCACAACGTGCCTTTTGGCGCGTTATTAGCAGGTATTGACCAAATCGAAGGTAACTTCGAAGACGAAAGCTCATTAAAAACGCACGTCTCGCTCTGGTTCGATACTGTCACTTACAAGTCGTTTCAGATTGATATCACAAATGATAGCGGCTTTACCGATGATTTATTGCAAGTCGACAAGGGTTGGCTCGGTGCTGCTTACTGTCCTGAATACGGGCCGGAGCAGGGATTTGAATCAAATCTCATCGAGGGATCAGAGCATCAGCGAAAGCCTGGTGGTGGAATGGAAACTGTGCAGCGTGAAGTCAGACGTTCGCTCGCCTTAGAGTTTAAGGTTATGAGCAACGCAGAGCGCCACACAATACGCCACATGCTCGATAGAGCGAAAAAATCAGGCGACTTGCTCGTCACAATGGATCCAAACGATGCCAAGTCCATGAACTACGAACTTACTTCAATTTACAGAAGAACAAGCAGCCAAAGTTTTGTTGCTAGGTTCTTTAACGGTAACGACATGGCGCTGATGCTGGAGGAAAACTAATGTCGATTGATTTAAGCCCTTACGAGATTGAGCTACTCGATACCATTGATCTTGTAACAAAGCTCAATGGCGCTATAAACGCCATGGCCGCAGCGGTCAACCAGCTTGACAATGCCGGTCTGATTCAAGGGTCGTGGGATGCGAGCTCGGGCTCATTTCCTTCAAGCACGGTTGCCAATCAAAGCTGGGTTGTGACCACGGCCGGCACTGTTGATTCGGTGTCGTTCGCTATAGGAGATAGAATCACATCGCTGGTAGATAGCGCGTCTTCGTCCACGTATGCGGGAAACTGGATTAAGGTCCCTTTGTCTTCTGCAGTTGGCCTCGTATTGTCAGATATTGGCTCAACTGTGCAGGCTTGGTCAGCAATACTGGACGCGACAACAGCTGCATTTACAACGGCGTTGGCGACCAAGTTGGGCTATCTCAGTGTGACTCAGCCTGTCGATCTTGATGCGATGGAAGAACGAGTCGCACAACTGGCCTCCGCAACAGTGTTAAAAGGAACTTGGGACGCTAGTTCTGGTTCATTCCCGACCAGCACAACAGCTGGCGAGACTTGGATTGTATCGGTAGCGGGGACGGTAGATTCGGTTTCTTTTGCTGTCGATGACCGCATCCTAGCAATTGTTGATAGTGCCTCGAGTTCAACTTTTGCGGCCAACTGGCACAAGCTTGATTACAGCGATCAGGTGTTGACCGTTGCTGGTAAAGCCGGCAATGTCACTTTGGAGCAAGACGATATATCAGGGTTGAACACATCAGATTCGCCTCAGCTGGCAGGTATTAATTTAGGTCATGCGAGCGATACCACTTTAAGCAGATCCGCAGCGGGAAGACTTGCAGTTGAAGGTAAAGACGCATTGCTCAAAGGTCAGTCTGACTCGCTTACTGCAGGATATTCAAATACTGTCTACAGTGCTGGAACAAAGTCTTCAGGTACATTCACGCCTGACGTGGCGAACGGTCATCAACAGTCAGCTATAAATGGTGGTGCTCATACGTTAGCGCCGCCGTCTGCGTCCTGTACGCTTGTGGTTCACTACACAAACAACGGTTCAGCAGGGACCATCACTACTAGCGGCTTTACCATTGTTGACGGTGATTCTTTAACGACAACCAATTTAGATGAATTCTTACTCTATATTACCAAGTCGGGAAGCAAGTCTCTATTGACAGTGAAGGCTCTACAATGAGCCTTGGAATTATTTATCACCATCCTTCTGCACTGTCTGCGGTTTCTATATCGTTTGTCGCGGCAGGCTCTGTGGCATCAGGCTCAAGCCCTACCGTGGATATTCCCACTGCAGATCTGCAATCAGGCGACTTGCTTGTGCTTACAGTGTGCTCCGGAGGAGATACGACAACTCCTAGCGGATGGACTTTGGCCGCATCGAGCGGCTCCGGTCAAACTAGAATTGCAACTTACTATAAAATCTCTGACGGAACCGAAACGGACTTCACGCTTGGCAATTCGCAGTCACGTACACAGTGCGGGGTCGTTCAATACAGAGCGACCGGAGGCTCTTTCTCTTATGATGGTGTTGCTACAAACTCTGGCTTGTCTACTATAGCATCGACTTCAGCGCAAACAATTTCCACTGTTCCGGGGCTTATTTTGAGCCACTTCTGCAAAGCGCCAAATGCTGACGATATTGGTACAGTATCCGGGACCAATCAGCGATTGCTAGGAGACTCAGACGGTAGTTATACTAATCTGCGCGTTGTTGACGAGTTTCCAGAATCAACGGGCTCTTCCACTGTTCGCTTTGAGGCCCCCTCTTATAATAATGATTGGATAACGAATGCTTTGCTTTTCTCTGCTGCGTAATCCACCTATTAAATGCTATTTAGACTAAAAGAATCTCTCGTTATAAATACTGGTGTTGAGTCTCACTCTAAGTCTTCTTCCAAGAGGTAATGATCTCTTCTTTGTCGTTCATGTAGTAAACCCATTCGCGACCTTCTTTAACTCTGCAGAATAATTTAAGTTTGACTAACCCGTTCAGAACAGCGGATGCGGTATTGTAAGAACAGCCAAGGTTGTGCTCTACGTTTCTGGCTGTAAAAGCAAGGGCTACCCCGCTTTTAGCTACTCTAAACACAGTTATCTGCTTGTCATTTAGTTTTTTATACAAGCCAGAGTCCCAAAGCCAGCGGTCGAATTGCTCAATCTCTCTAGCAGCATTGGTGTAGGCATCTTTAAACTTTTGTATTGCTCTTATTATTATCTTGCTTTGATACTCTAGGAAATATGTTAAATCCATCGAGTCGCTTTCAGTGTATAAAAAGCTTTTCCCGTATTGAATGGGGGCATTTTTCAAAAGTACACTTATGGCAATATATCTAAAAGCTGCAAAATCACTTTTAAATAAATACCAGTAAAATAGTGCTCTGGCGACTCTGCCGTTCCCGTCGTTGAAGGGATGTTCAAAGCCTATACAAAAATGAAGCACTATGGCTTTTATTAGAGGGTGTATATAGGATTTTCCTGCTACTTCACTATGATCGGTATTAGCCCAGTCAACGATTTTTTTCATCCTAGATTTTAAGTTTGCTGCGGAAGGAGGGACGTGAACCACATCTTCATCTCGATCAACTACTCGAACGTCATCACCCTTCCTGAACAAGCCAGGCGTATATTTGTCATCATCAATGCCTTGAACTCCAATTTCGTGGAGCTCTCTAATGAGGTCTATGCTGAGGTCGTCTGCTCTGTGCTCCCAGACAAAAGACATCATCCTAAAATTGCCTAGAATCATTCGTTCATCGGCGTTCCTAGGCTTTCTGTTTTTTTTAAGCATGTTCTTAGCTATGCTTGTAGTAGTCGCTGCGCCTTCCAGCTGGCTGCTGCTTATAGATTCGTCCTCGATCAAATCTTTTAACAGGTAGTCAATTTGCGCTTTCTCGCCAATCTTGCTGCTTATCCACTCCAGAGATGCGCTGGTCGTGTTCCTGTCGGTTTCAGAAACGGCTTTTTGGATTCCTGGGGTAAGAACAAAATTGCAATTTACAGAAGGCTCTCCGAGCCTAATTATATTAACCTGCTGCCTCTTTCTTGCGGCACTAACTACTGACCACACTAAACTTTCGTCTAGATCGCTTGGTACTCTGAATCTCAGTTCCTCAAAATGAAGGTATCTTCCTTTGTGATCTATTGGCGAATAGAATTCCAGATACTTTGCAAGTTTTTCTGGGCACTTTTCGGCGATAATGGTTAATGGGTTTTGCTCTACTATTGGTAATGTCTTTAATTTCATGTCTCAAAATCCTTGATAATTGAGACAAGTGTATAGCAAATTTTCTTTTTTGTCTCAGTTTTTTGTGTTTTTGAGATACAATCGGTGCTCGTCAAGCAATATACCCCCCCCAGCTAGCGAATTGCTGAGAAATTGCAGCCACCGCCAAGCCTTAGCCTGACGGCGGCGCAATCCTCTCCCACACCACGCTTCCTGCAGATACTATTACTAGTTATAGACCATAATTTGAGGCGCGCAACACATCTAAGTGACTACGGGGCCTGAACCGCATTAGAGTTGAATATCGGGCGCTGCTTTGGGAAAGCGTATCGGTGCATGATCGACTCTGGATCATCGTTATCTGGAAGGCCTGACAAGTGTCCTATCTCATGCACTAGCGTAGAGACCAGTAGTTCATGATCGTCAGCTAGCGCTGATATTCGAAGGCCTATAAGGCACGTGGGGTTGCGAGTAGCCAGCCCTATAGCCTGGTAGCTTCCCCAATTGCTATATGCAAGGAAGTTAGCCGGTGATAGGAATACGACTGAGCAGTGCGATTCCTGTGATGCTTCAGCCTTTCTAGTTCGCGTGTCGATGATATCTATCGTGAGACCCCAGTCTGTTTCAGCAACTTGAGCAGCCTGTTCTGTGGCCAGAAGGAAGCTGTCGGCATCAATCGGGCTAGTTTCGAGCATTGGAACGAGGGTGATCTCAAGGTATCGAGGCCTTGGCTGTTCTGGGCTGAGACAGCCGACCAGAGCGATTGGGGCCAAAACAACTGCCAAAAAAACAACTGCTCGACCGGAAATGGCCTTTTTCATACCTTCAATTCTGCGCTTCCAAATCTCCGTAAAATAAACAGCTAAACCATTGATATAACTAGGGTGCTTTGGGGGTATTTCCGTAAATCTCTTGCTCGCAACCTCTTGTATTTTCTCGGTACTGGCAATGCCTTTTAACCAATTGGTCGTGCGTTCGAGTCGCACACGACCCACCATTTTTGCAAGAAATCAAACACTTAAAGCATCCTTTGTGATGCTTTTTTTGTGCCTGGAATTTCTCCAAACATCTTCTTTCCTACACTATTTAATTCCGATTTGAGTGCAGCAAGCGACAGCGCAGTATAGGGGCTATTCCTTTTGTCGTTGTCCAATGTTATATGAGCGCGCTCGCTTGCCTGTTCTTAATAACTTTGCGTAAACTTCTTGTACTCTAAGCTGAGGAGACTTATCTGAGTGAGACTCACTTTGGTAATTGGGAGTTCTGACAGAGTTGCATCGAAACAATTCTTAAAAATGGATATAGATTGTTTTTATGGACTTCGTCGAAAATTTGCGCGAATGTACGCTTTTGCAAGTCCTTAAATCATGGAGAGATTAATGCGCTTTATACTTGGTGTTCTTCTAGCGGTTAGCCCTTTAGCTTGTTTCTCACAAGATTATAGTGGCGTTTGGTCTTTTGGATTAGCGCCAAGCTCAGACTACTTCACGATCAATCAAAACTCCTCTGAACTGCTGGTATCTTGGTTAGATGTCGAGACTGGGTCATGGAAAGCCTATCAGGGCGAACTCGAAGGAACGGAGGCGGCGTTAAGTTCTATCTATTTTCCTAATGGTGAGTGTTCCACTCTTCGCCTAAATTTTGAATCGGATGTGCTTTCCAACTCGAGTATTTCTGTAGTGCCTTGTCCCTCCTCTGAGGGGGCGGTTGGATACAGCGGTTACGCTTTTTATTTTACTATGCACAAAGTCTTTTAGCGTCCAGGCTTGGACCTCCTCTATTTGCACAAAGAGCCTAGCTTGGGGAATTATCCTACGAGTAGGCAGGCAAAAAATGATGTAGTAGAACCGTTTATTAAATTATGGATATGAAAAAGATGGAAATAAAAACGGCAATAAATAATGTGTTCTTGCTGTTGTGGCTGATGATGGCTCCGGCTTGGGCAAACGATACTTTCGACATGGACGCCTTCAGAGCGGACTACGAAAGCTACGAAACTCTAGCGACAGAGGAAAGATGGGTAGAGTCTTTGAATATTGCCAAGAGGCTCTATGAGCAGGGCTTAGAGGTATTTGGGGATGAGTCCGAGGAGGCAGCTGCACTTAGTTACAATTATGCGATGAATCTAATTAGAACAAGAAAGCAAGAAGATGCGGTACCTGTTCTTGAAGATACCATTGATATTTATGAGGCAGTATTTGGCAAAGATGCGGTTGAGCTTATAGAGATATACCAACTGCTTGGCGATTCCTACTCTGTTCTTTCTGAGTCACGAAAAAAAGCGCGAAGCTATAACGCGGCTCTAGAGATTGTTGAGAATCACTTTGGCCGTGAGTCTTTAAACTATGCTCAGTTGTCTTTTCATACGGGTACTCGTTTGAATATCACTACTCGCTCAACTCGTGCAGAAAGGTATTTGGAAGAAGCTCATCGTATATTTGAAGAGTTAACTGGACGCGACTCTTCAAGTACAGCTTACGCCGCTTTTGAGCTAGGAAGATATTACTTAGGTAGAGGAAAGGCAGAGGAGTCAGTTGATTACTTCACGAAGGCTCTTGCTGCGTTTGAAACCATGGAAGGGCCAATGCCAGACTTAGGGTTAACGACACATGCTTTTCTAGTGCAGGTTTATTCCCAGCTTGATCAACCAGATTTGGCTACTCAGCATAGCCTTGCTATAGGTCGGCTTACACCTTCCGCACCCGATCAGGAAATGAACCCTATTTTTACTGTGGCGCCACAGTATCCTATGGAGCTAGCCATGGCAGGGGAGCAAGGATGGGCACGGCTAGAGTTTGATGTTAACGAAGATGGTACTGTAAGCAATATACAAGCTGTTGACTTTGAAGGCGGAGAAGCTTTTGAAAAAAGTGCTATTGAGGCCGTCAAGAAATTTAGATTCGCACCCAGGTTTGTCGATGGCGAGCCGGTTAAGGTCGAAGGTGTCCAGTACGTCATGCGCTTTGAATTGCAACTTGACTAGGAACTCCTGGGGTCAGAAACGGTAGTCCCTTAGCTTGTGCAGTTTATGCGTGTCTGTTGCGCTCTATTGTAAAAAGTAAATAAGAATCTGAGGTGGAGTATGTCTAGAGATAAGCGCTGGCTACAAGTAACGTTCATCATCACTCTCTCCCTTATCCTGGCTGCCTGCGCAACCCAACCAGAGGCTAGCGTAGATGGTCGCCTTATGGGGTTCTTTAAGGGCTTGCTAGATGGCTTTCTAATTCTCTTTAGCCTAATCGCTAGCATTTTTATGGATGTGCGCGTTTATTCCTATCCCAACGCGGGCTTCTTTTACGATTTAGGGTTCTTCTTTGGTGCCTCTTCTTTTCTTGGAGGCAGCGGAGCTGGGGCTTGCAAAGGCGCAAAATAGGAACAAGAAAACTCAGGCCATATTTACATATGGCGTATAGGGCAGGAATGACTAGCTTTATTATTAAAAGGATATTTAATTTCGGGAAAAATAGGATGATTAAAAGCCTTACAAGCGTTGTTGCATTGGTCGGACTTATTTCAGGAGCCTCATACGCTCAAGAATCACCATGTCGAGATATCGATATAAGAGATAATCGGGCTTATGTAAGCATTGATATCGGGGAGAAGCAGTATCCTGCGATGTTGACTACATCAAATGTTGGCATGAGTGTCTCTCGTGGACTTGCCAAGGAACTAGACTTAGAAGTTCTGCGGGATTCCAGAGTCGGAGTAGTGGGTCATTTCGGTGAGGCTCAAACTGGTTACTATGTGCAGAAATTAAAATTCACTTTGTTTGGTAAAGAACTTGAGGGTGATAATCTTTTTGTCTCTAATGGATATCGATCAGAGCTTTCAGTGTCTTTGAGGCTTTTTTCGGATTCCATTGTGCAGCTGGATATCCCGAAATCCAAAGTCTGCTTTTATCCAAGAAAGGCCATTGATCTGTGGGAAATTAAAAACATTAGAATGGATAGTGATTCGAAGTTTGGCACTCCAGTTGTTCAAACTAAATTACAAAACAAGCATATTTGGTTAAAGATTTCTCCCGAGTACACTGGAGGCGTTATTATCGATTCAGTTGTAGCGGACTCACTGGGCTTGTACGAGCAAGACGGTCTTAAAGAGAATCGGGATGGACTGAGTTGGTCCGGAATTTTACCGGAGTTTACATTTGGGCCGTATGAGCTTGCCAATGTGTCGGTTTCGTTTCCGAAAAAGGGTGTAGAAGAAAATTTAACGACTCGTAATAGAACGGCTACCGGCACGCATATCAGAAGCAGTACTGCTAGCCGAGGCGAAATTGGCATGGACGTATTGCGTCATTTCCTCCTGACAATGGACTTGGAAAAGGAAATAATGCATATCTATGCGGAGTAAGAACCGGGGCCAGGTTCGGACCCTTATAATATTACAAGGGTCCGATCACAATTAAGATGATTCTAGTTATTAGGGTCGGAGCTTAAAAACTCGATAAGGTTCGCGTGGTATTCATCTGGAATTTCAAAATGTGGGTTGTGTCCCACGCCTGGGTAAAGCTTTAGAGAGGCATTTTGTAAAGTCTCTGATACTTGTCTGGCGAGGTCTGGGTAATTACGAGTAAGCCGGTCCTCAGATCCCCCCATTACCAGTGCCTTAGTGTCAATGTGTTGCCAGTCGTATACTACTGGATCGAAGTAAAGGATATGCATTTGCCATGCGCGAATCTTGGCAAGTAATGGCCACTCCGCAATCAGTGTTTGTCCGTATTGAAGCCTTACCCACTCTAGGTACTCGTTTTTCCAAGTCGGGTAGTAAGTCATATGATTGCGCAGTATTGATTGGTAGCTAGTGCCAAGAGTCGATTCATACATTTGCTCGATATCGCGCCAAGGGCGACCAGGGCGAGTATCAGTGAGGCCAATCTGATTCACTAGAACCAAATGGCTCGTTGTGTCTGGGTAGGTCATGGCGAATCGGCTTGCGACCATACCGCCCCATGGAATGGCCGACAATTGCCGCGGTTTCTACACCTACATGCTCAAGTAAGCGCTTGGAATCGAGTGCAAATATATGCAAATTGTAGGGGATATCTAGTTTAGAAGAGCGGCCATAGCCGATACGATCAGGCACAAGCACGCGAAAGCCCGCTTCGCTAAGCGCTTTGATTGTGGGCGTGAAGCCAATGCCGGCGAAGTTCATTCCATGGAAAAGCATAACGGTCTGGCCGTTTGCTGTACCCTCTGGCGCCACATCCATATAGGCCATTTTGCCGTCTTTACCGAAGTGCCTAGTTTCCATGTAGTTAACTGGATAAGGGTAGGGAATCTCTTCAAACGTTGAAGAAATGGGGCCCCAATCTGCGGGCGCCTCTCTTGGCGGTGTTTCTGCTTGGGCAACTACCTTAAATGATGTTGCAGTGATTAAAATGCTGGTCAAAAAAACTGCCAGCAGCCGTGCTGAGGGTCTCGGTAACATTGCTCGCTCCTGTGGTGGAAATAACTGCAAACTAGAGTATCACTAGCCGTTCATTCACAGGACTTGCGGAGAAAACAACTAACATACAAAACCTTCTTTCTATCGAAAATACAATTTTTTAGCTTAGGTATATTCGGCATATATTCGGTATATTCGGGGTCAGACCCCAAATTTGATAGGCTCTCGATTTGATGCAATGGGGCGTCAGTTCTAGGCATTACCGATATGAACGGCATGAGCGAGTTGTGTGGATTTGGGGTCAGACCCCAAATTGAGGAGTATTCGGGAGCATTCGGGGGCGGACCCCAATTCTTATCGGTATGAGCGCGTTCATCCTCTTCAAGTTTGCAAGTCGCTTATAGCGGCTTCGCGTTGTATTTCGGTGTGCATGAAGTCTTTGAGCGGGCGCGCTGAGATTGCTCGTGACGCAGCAAAAAAGAGTTAGGAGTCGAAAAGGTGCTGACCAGGCTATAAGAAGCAAGCCTTGAATATTTACAGTCAGGAGCACGACATATGTTATGCGCTTCCAGATTGTCTCTCGATAAAGGTCGAGAGTGATACTCTAGGCAATGAATAACGAATTTACACGGTCTAGGCTAGTGAGTAAGCAATGCTTACCTTTGCTTGGGCTTTAGGTAAGACGTAAATATAACATCTAACTCAGGGAGTTTAAGAATGCTAAAACGTTTAACGAGTACCGTGATACTAATGGCTACACTTTGTTATGCTAGTTTTTCCGTGGCACAGGATGAAGTCATGACCTACGCCTTGGCAGAACAGGCAATTGAAGCGGTAGAGGCTTCTGCAAAAGAAAACGGCTGGAACTTAACCATGATTGTGACCGATAGCGCTGGTGTGCCCGTGATGTTGCGCCGAATGGATGGTGCATCGTCGCGTACCTACGACATCGCGACTCGTAAGGCCATGACGGTTATTGCAAGTGGTATGACCACCGGCGAGTACGGCGCCAAGCTGCAAGCTGGCGAAGTGGAAGAAATTGAAAACGGCATTACCTTTGCCGGTGGTGTCCCTGTTTTCCGTGACGGAGAGCTGATTGGAGCCATTGCCACTAGTGGTGCTAGGGCCGCTGAGGATGAAATAGCATCCAATGCGGGTGTTGCCGCAATCGGAAACTAAAGCTATTAGCTGGGAGCGAGTATTTCTCGCTTCCAGTCTTCCACCTTATGATTAAATTTTCGTTCTTCCCTGTATTGTTCTAAAATCCCTCTTTTTGCTCTTATCTAATTTATGCTCGCCTAGTGGCAATTAGGCTTTGTCTTGGAAGAACTTCATTGAATCAATCTAAATCCTTAGCAATAGGGCTTTGTAACCCTAAAAGCCCCGCTAATGTAGGGGCGGTATTGCGTGCAGCGGGCTGTTACAGCGTGGGCAAGATTTTCTACACTGGTACGCGCTTTACAATGGCATCTAAGTATCAAACTGACCCTCAGCGCGTTAGCAATAAGGTATCTATTGATGAGGTTGACTCATTTATTCCGCTGAAAGAGCAATACAAAAAACTTGTTTGTATCGAGTTAGTGGAAGGGGCCATCCCACTGCCTGAATTCGATCATCCAGAAAACGCCCTATATATTTTTGGCCCAGAAGACGGCTCGGTACCACAAAAGCTTGTGGATGAGTGCGATGCGGTCGTGTATATCCCTACAGAGGGGTGTATGAATTTGGCGGCTACTGTTAATGTTTTGCTCTATGACCGTTTGGCGAAACAAGACTTGGACATCGACCACATTGAGCAGGTTCGCAATAATCGCGACGGCAATAACCGTTTGGTGCACCGAAAAGGTTAATGCGGCGACTTACATCGGCGTCAGGCCGATACGGCCAGTCTGTAATACCACGGCGGGCTCGAGTATTTGATTCACACAATCAAGAGGCAATATGAACGAAATCATTCTTACTAAAGAACCCGTTGAGCTATTCAAGATACTCAAGTTTGAGAATATTGCCTCTAGTGGAGGGGAAGCCAAAGCGCTTATTGAGCAGGGAGCTGTGCAGCTAAACGGAGAAACTGAAACCCGTAAGCGCAAGAAGATCGTGTCGGGCGATGTTATCGACTGCCTTGGGCAGCAATACAAAATATCTCTCGCTTAAGCTGACGTTATGGTAGGTCTATTTTGAATCAGTTGAACCCCAAAAAATTAATGCACAGCAAGTGGACGGCGGTTAGGCCACAGAACTCGGAGAAACACTTCATGGTAAGCGAAGTGGAGTACGACGAGGAGGGTAATGTGTTGTCCACTGTTATCGAGGCAGTGCTAACAAAACGCTGCAGGCCAATTGACTGGCGCGAACTTAAAGACATTAGCGTCTGGCTGCACGGCTGGAAATAAACATTTGGGGTCAGACCCCAAAATTGAGAATCAATAAATATGCGAGCGAAATTAGCAGAAGACATTCAAGCACTGACCCAGTTGATCATCGAAGCCAATGACGCTGGCGATGAAGCAGCAGAAGAGGCGACTTACGAGCGATTACGGCAGTTGTGCCATGACAGCCGCAATAGTAATCGTAACCACCCCTTACAATGGGAAGCATTAGGTGATTTTGCAGCCTCTTTTGATGACGCCGTAGCCGCCTATGAAGAGGGTTTGCAGCTAGCACAAAAATTCAAAATGCAGGATTTTATTGCCTCCATTCAATTTGCCTTGGCCGAAGCCTTCCATCATAACGGTGACGATGCTAAAGCCAGAGAGTGGCTCGCAAGTGCCGAAGACGCCGTCCAGAGTTGCGATGACTACCAGCTAAAAGGTGCTATCACCGAATTCCGCACCGAATTAGATTCCTAATTTGGGTAATTTTGGGGTCAGACCCCGAAACACACAACGACAAAATTAGGGTTCGACCCGGCATACAGCCTGCTACAAGCCGCTTTCTGTAAGCTTCCCATAGGATATTCAGTTGCAAGTTTGGGGTCAGACCCCGATTTATGCGGATTTGTGTTGTTTTTTGGTCACTCTAGTCACCGCTGGCGAAAAAGGCGATAATTCCGCTTCTAAATTCATTAAATTGTAATAAGTCGGCTATTTGAGCGACTGTTTGACTATATCTGGGAGCAGGGCACCAGTGTTTGCTGGGCAGCCCACAGAATATGAGTGAATCGATTTGTAGTACCTCAACGCTTACCGCTGATACAGCCTTAGTGCGTGAGCACTTGGCTAAGGCTACTAAACCGAATTTGATGTCGGTGGATGAAGTAGAGCATTACAAAGGGTTGATCAAAGATTTATTGCGGGAAAAAAACGCTACTGTTGTGGCTCACTACTACACGGATGCGCTACTGCAGGAGCTTGCTGAAGAGACCGGCGGTTTTGTGTCCGACTCTTTGGAAATGGCCCGTTTTGGCCGCGATTGCGAGGCTTCTACGCTAGTGGTAGCTGGTGTTCGCTTTATGGGTGAAACGGCCAGTATTTTGAGCCCCGAAAAGACAGTATTAATGCCGACAGTAGAGGCTACGTGTTCACTCGATATCGCCTGTCCGGTAGAGACTTTTTCGGCATTCTGCGACCAGCACCCGGATCGAGAAGTGGTGGTTTACGCCAACACCTCCGCGGCGGTAAAAGCGCGAGCCGATTGGGTAGTGACCTCTAGCATTGCCGTAGATGTTATCGAGCACCTGCATAGCGAAGGCAAGAAAATTATTTGGGGACCAGACAAGCACCTAGGTTCTTATATCCAGAGTAAGACCGGCGCTGATATGTTGCTATGGGATGGTGCCTGTATTGTGCACGAAGAGTTTAAGGCCCAAGGTTTGGATAATTTACGCGCTGTACACCCGGATGCCGCCGTATTGGCTCACCCAGAGTCGCCTATGAGTGTGCTTGAGCACGCCGATGTGGTGGGCTCTACCACGCAGATTATTAATGCCGCCCTTAGCTTGCCTAATGAGAAATTCATTGTGGCTACGGATAACGGTATCTTCTACAAACTGCAGCAGTTAGCTCCGAACAAAATTTTCTTAGAAGCCCCAACGGCAGGCAACGATGCGACGTGTCGTAGCTGTGCGCATTGCCCATGGATGGCCATGAATTCTCTACAGAATTTGTACGAGTCACTCCGCGATGGCACTAACCAGATCAGCGTAGACCCAACGCTTGCCAAGCGGGCAATGATTCCCCTACAGCGAATGTTAGACTTTTCCAATAAGAATAAAATTAAAGTGCAAGGAAAGGCTTAAGTACGGGGTTAGATCTTTTCCAGGTCAGGCCCTGCAGTAAGTCCAAAGCAGTATATTACCCATTCAAGGGCCAGTTCTGGCCGTTCTCTCTAACTGCTGAACATCTCTTGCGCGCTGGCGCAATTTTGCTAGCACGGGGCCATTGTCTGTACGGTGGGTTTCTATCGCTAGGGCGTATTCGATTTGCTCGGCTGCACGGCGGAAGTCGCCCACTAGAATGAAGTACTCGGCGCGTGCTTGGTGTACTTTACTGACGTTGCCTACTAGGCCTTGAGTCTCGGCAATTTGATACCATAACTCATGATCGTCTGGGCGCGCAGCGGCTTGTCTTTCTAAAACTCTTGCGGCGTCCAGGTATTGTCGGTTGGCTTCTAATGCATCGGCGTAGGCCATAGAAAGAGGGTGGTTGCCGGGACTAATTCTTAAGTGACGCTCTAATAAAGTAATTGCGCTTGCGGCCTCATTTTGCTGTACGAGAATCTCTGCTTGAGTGACGATATAGGCAATGCGGTTAGGGTCATCTTTTTGCAGCTCCTCTAATTCGTTTAGAGCTTTAGCGTAGTCGCCATTTTGCGCATAGGCCAAACTGAGGCCATATTTTGCGCCTTTTCTTTGGGCCTCGTTGTTTGCCGTTTCCATATTGCGTTGGAAGTCGAGAATATTGGCCTGTGCATCGCGCTGGTATTTCACCAATACTCTGGCTCGCATTAGCTGATAATCGAGGCTGCCGGTGGCTTGGCGCGCAGGGTAGCGGCCAGCTCGGCCTCTAGTGTCAGCGATACGAGACTCTGTAACCGGGTGAGAGAGCAGAAATTCCGGTACCTTAGTGCCGTATCGGTTCAAGTCTACTAAGCGCTCAAACATATTTGGCATTTGTTGTGGGTCGTAACCGGCAGCGTAAAGTGTCCTCAGGCCCACGCGGTCTGCTTCTGCCTCGTTACTACGAGAGAAGCGAAGTTGGTTTTCTATCGCCAAGCCCTGTGCCGCCATGATTGCCGCCTGACCTGATTCGCCATCGCCTGCTCCCATGATGATGATACTAGCCAAGAGAGTGGCAAGTTCCGGAATCCTGCGTCTTTGAGCATCCTCAACGCTGCGCGCGAAATGGCGTTGGCTGACGTGAGCCAGCTCATGAGCCATGACCGACATGAATTCGCCCTCAGTCTGGGCATTGAGGAATAGGCCGCCGTTTACCCCAATGATGCCGCCCGGGGCCGCGAAGGCGTTGAGTTCGGGGCTGTCGATGATAATGAACGATAGGCGAAAATCTTGCAGTTCACTGTGCAACGCGAGTTGATGGGTAGCGTTGACCAGATAGCTGTAAAGTAAAGGGTCGTTGATGGTTTCGCTACTGCGGCGCACCGAGCGCAAGAACTCTTTGCCTAGCGCGTATTCGTCATCAAGCGAGATAAGGCCAGAAATACGATCGCCAAGGCTGGGTAGTTGAACCTGAGCCTGAAGGCTGGAGCACAGTACGGTGGTACATAGTGCGCCAATAATTCGTTTTATGTTAAACATGAGTACCTGTGTTGTTTGCGATTGTGCGCATGTATAAGCACTGTAAACCTAAGACCTGTAAGATGACAAATAATTCCAGTGTTTCTGCGTCTTAGAGGCTTTTCTTTCCTATCCAATGTCTATGAATGCTTGCTAAAATACGGGGCATGGATATTCAAGAAGATTTACAGCTCGATGCCAGCGGTCTGGCGTGCCCACTGCCGCTTCTAAAAGCCAAATTGGCGCTCAACTCTCTACAAGAGCAGCAGATATTAAAGGTAATTGCGACAGACCCAGGGTCCGAGCGCGACTTTCAGGTATTTGTTGATCAAAGCAGGCACAATATTCTTGCTTTCAACAAGGACGATGCTGTGTACACCTACTGGATTCAAAAAGGTTAAGAATAATCATGCGCCAATTGATGCGAAGTTTCTTTGACCGCTATTTTCATGATGAAGAAGCCATTATCTTCACCATACTGCTGATATTCGGCATAGTGGTGGTGATGACGATGGGCTCTATCCTAGCGCCCATTTTTGCAGCCGTAGTCACGGCGTACCTGTTGCAAGGTTTAGTGAATTCCTTACTCCAATACAAAGTGCCATATCTGGTAGCCGTCACCCTAGTGTATGCGCTGTTTATAAGCTTGTTCTTAGCTATTTTCTTCTTATTGCTTCCTCAGGTTTGGGTGCAGTTTGGGCGCTTAATTAACGAGCTGCCTCGCTTAATTAGCGAGGGGCAGGAGCTGCTATTTCACTTGCCAGAGGCATACCCTAGCCTTATCACACAGGAGCAGCTACGAGAGCTTCTGGCCACTGTTCGCGTGGATCTTGCCGATTGGGGCCAGACAGCGGTGACGTATTCCTTGGCCGGTATTCCTCGTCTGTTCAATTGGATGATCTTCCTAGTCCTAGTGCCGGTGTTGGTATTCTTCATGATGAAGGACAAAGACCAGCTAGTAGGCTGGATCAGCAATCAGCTACCCCATAATCGCCCCTTGATGCTGCAAATTTGGAAAGAAATGGACGTGCAGCTGGCTAACTATATCCGCGGCAAGGCGCTTGAGATATTTGTGGTGGGTAGTGCTAGCTATATTACGTTCATGATTCTAGGCATGAACTACGCGCTATTGCTGTCCGTGATGGTGGGGCTGTCAGTGGTTATCCCCTTTATTGGCGTAGCCGTGGTGGCCATTCCAGTGATGCTGGTGGCTTATGTACAGTGGGGTATCGGTGGTGAGTTTGTGGCGGTGGTAGTGGCCTATAGTGTTATCCAGTTACTCGATGCCAATGTCTTGGTGCCTATTATCTTCTCTGAAACAGTTAATCTGCACCCGGTCGCTATTATTGCTGCTGTGTTAGTTTTCGGTGGGCTTTGGGGGCTTGCAGGCGTGTTTTTCGCTATTCCCTTGGCCACTCTTATTAAGGCCATTATGAATGCTTGGCCTGACACCAACCGAAAAGGCCCTCCGGAGGATGCGGCAAAGGCAAAATAAGCCATTTTGCCTTTTGTCCAGCAGTGTGGGGATGTGGTAAAGTCGCCGCGCAGCGTTTCTAACGATTTAGTTTAATTTTTGAGGATTTGTAATGATCGACGGCAGTATTGTTGCCATTGTTACCCCTATGCATCCAAATGGGGATATCGACTATCCGGCGTTCGACCGCCTGATAGAGTGGCATATTGAAAGTGGAACGGACGCCGTTGTTGTGGTTGGCACAACCGGTGAGTCACCAACACTGTCAGAAGAAGAGCACTGTAGCTTAATTAAGCACTGTGTTCAGGTCGTTAATAAACGTATTCCAGTGATTGCGGGTACTGGCTCGAACTCTACCCGTGAAGCGATATTTTTCACCCAAGTGGCTAAAGACGCCGGGGCTGATGCCGCGCTCTTGGTAGCGCCTTACTATAATAAGCCGAGCCAAGAGGGTTTATATCAGCACTTCAAAGCGATTGCAGAAGCTGTTGATATTCCTCAGATTCTTTATAATGTGCCCGGTCGTACCAGCTCTGATATTCATCCTGAGACAGTGTCTCGCTTGGCCGATATTAGCAATATTGTGGGTATTAAAGAGGCCACTGGGGATTTAGCCCGTTGCAGTCAATTGCTGCGTACTTGCGCTGATCGTATTGCCATATACAGTGGCGACGATGCTACCGCTATGGATTTAATGTTAGCTGGCGGTAAGGGCAATATTTCGGTAACGGCAAACCTGGTTCCAAAGCAGATGCATCAGATGTGCGCGCTGGCTATTGCAGGCGACATGGAAGGAGCTAAAGCTGTTAACGAACCCTTGGAGGCTTTGCACAAGAACCTGTTTGTGGAAGGTAACCCCGTGCCAGTGAAGTGGGCGATGGAGCAGCTAGGCTTGATCGAATCAGGTATTCGCCTGCCTTTAGTGGAACTCAGTGAGGTTTATAGAGTCCCAGTATTGGAGTCCATGAAGGCTGCAGGCTTGGAAGTTGTCGAGTCTAGCGATTAGGTTTGGCTATTGAAGCGAGAATAGAGTTTTGAGAGGAAAGATGCAGGCAAAGAGCTTAGGCGTTTTAAGTGTAGTAATTGTAGCGGGCCTGCCCGGCTGCTCATACTTGATGGGCGACGATGGCATGTTTCGAGATCGCGAGGCAGACTATATTACGGCCCCGAGTATCGACCCCATCACTATTCCGGATGATCTGGATAGCTACACTCTCGATCAACTCTATGTTATTCCGCCGGCACCGCAGGATAGGGCGTTCTTCGTCAGAGCTCCAGCGCCTGCTGCTATCGATACCAGTATTCGCGAAGGGGTAGTCGTCCAACGCTTTGGCGACAGACGCTGGATTGTTATTGGGGCTGAGCCAGCACAAGTTTGGCCACGACTACAGGACTTTTGGACAAATTCTCAGATTCCCCTGGAGTCTGAGAATCCAATTGCCGCCACTATGGTGACCGAGTGGATTGGCAATGAAGGCGAACAAGATAAGTATCATGTTCGAGTAGAACCTGGCCTGCATTCGGGCAATTCCGAAGTGTATGTTGTGCACGTAAACGAAGAGTCAGTAACGGATATGACTGCACCGGTTGATTGGCCGGACGAGTCTGTGGTCTTGCAGCGCGAGCACGATATGTTGGAGCGCATTTCAGTCTACTTGGCTGATCGAACAGACCTATACAGAGCCTCTTCAGTGTCGCTTCTAGCTGGTAGTATTGAGGCTGCTAGTAAGGCTAGGCTAGAGCGTAGCGCTAGGGGTACGGTATTGCATATGGATATCGACTACGACAGAGCGTGGTCTCAAATTCAACAGTCTTTAGGTAATACTGATGCGCAGATACTCAGTAGTGATAGGTCTGCGGGTACTTTTGAAGTGGCCTATAATGGTGAGATTGATGAAGATGATCGTCCCGGTTTTTTCTCGCGCCTGTTTGGTTTCGGGGATGATGAAATTGATGCCAAAACATTCTCTATTGTATTGACTGCGAACGATGCCGATACGGCGGTTACTGTTACAGCCAGCATGCAAGAAGGTGCTGCTGAGCCGCAGTTGCAAGACGAATTGGTTCGAAGTATTCACAGCAACTTGATTTAATTCCATTTAGCTCTCAGCCTGATATTTTTCTGCGCTGAGAGCTCACCATTGGAGCTCCCTCTATGCCAATAAGCCTAGAACTAGCCGTTCTGATAGCCCTAGTGCTTATAGTGCTTATTGGTTTTACGGTGCTAACTCTGCGTAAGCCGGAAGATCGCAGTGCAGAAATTCTTGTGCTCGAAGAGCGCCTAAGCGCAAAACAGAGCGAAATAGAGGCATTGCTATTACGCCTAGAAGAAACGGAGAAAGAAGTAAAAGACACTTCTGATGCCAATATAGCCCACCGCGAACAAATCTCTCAATTGAAAACTCAATTAGATGAAGAGCGCAAAGTCACGCAAGAGAAGCTGGCCATATTGGAAAACTCTCGCGAGAAGATGACCTTAGAGTTTAAGAATATTGCCAACGATATTCTGGAAGATAAAAGTCGAAAATTCACCGCCTCTAATCGCGAAAGCATCAGTGAAATTCTCAAACCGCTTAATGAAAAGATTCAACTTTTCGAAAAGAAAGTGGACGACTCATATAACCAAGAAGCCAAAGAGCGTCACACCCTGGCGAAAGAGATTAAAGCGCTTCAGGAACTCAATATTCGCATTAGTGAAGATGCCATTAATTTGACCAATGCTTTGAAGGGCGAGAACAAAACCCAAGGCACATGGGGTGAGGTAATTCTAGAGTCAATTCTAGAAAAATCCGGTTTGGTAAAAGGGCGCGAATACGAAACCCAAGTCAACCTGAAAGCAGAGGACGGCAGCCGAGCACAGCCCGATGTTATCGTGCACTTGCCAGAGAGTAAGAAAATTATTATCGATGCCAAGGTGTCGCTAAAGTCCTACGAAGCGTATTGCTCGGCAGACGAGCCTGAACAGCGTAAAAAACTTCTGGAGCAGCACGTACAGTCTATTCAGGCCCATGTGAAGGGGCTAAGCAATAAAGAATATCAAAACCTGATGGGCCTCAACTCCTTGGATTTTGTCTTGCTGTTTATGCCGGTGGAGGCTGCCTTCTCTGTGGCGGTTCAAGCCAATAGCGAATTGTTTAGCGCGGCGTTTGAGAAGAATATTATTCTGGTGGGGCCGTCTACATTGTTGGCAACCCTACGCACTATTCAAAATATTTGGCGTTATGAGCAGCAAAGCCAAAATGCTATCGAAATAGCGACTGAAGCCGGTAGGTTATACGATAAGTTTGTCGCCTTTAGTGCAGACGTTGAAGAGATAGGCAGTCGCATTGAGGCGACGCAAAAAAGTTATGATAAAGCCCATAATAAGCTCACCTCTGGCAAAGGCAATTTGATTGTCCGTATCGAAAAACTCAAGCAGCTTGGGGCCAAGGCCAGCAAAAAGCATTCGGATAAATTATTAGCCAACACCAATTTGGATGCCCTTGAGCAAGAAGATAGTTCCAACGAATCGAAGTAGACCCTCTTATGTTGAAAGAAATTATTGGCTTCCTTGGCTGTGAAACGCCGGAGCTCTGGTTGCAAGAAGCCTTGCGCCAGCAGTCTGTATTATTAGTTGATCACGCTAATTGTGAAAAAAAAGCCGCTGCTACGGCAATGAATTTGCTATACCGTCATTCAGAGCGAACCGAGCTGTTAAAGAAAATGTCGCAGCTTGCGCGAGAGGAACTACTGCATTTTGAGCAGGTAGTGAATCTGCTGGAAGAGCGCGATATAGAATATGTTCACCTGAGCGCCTCGCGTTATGCCGGAGGGCTAAGAGAGCACGTACGTAAAGAGCATCAGTATGCTCTGTGCGATACTTTGATTGTGGGGGCCTTTGTGGAGGCGCGCTCATGCGAGAGGTTTGCGAAACTTGTGCCTTTATTAGATGAAAAACTGGCTAAGTTTTATAAGAGCTTATTGCGATCAGAAGCGCGTCATTATCAATATTATCTTGAGTTGGCGCAGCTCTATTCGCCAGAGGATATCACTCATAGGGTGGAGCATTTCCGCAGCGTTGAGCAAGAGCTAATTGAAAGCCCGGACGAGCAGTTTCGCTTTCATAGTGGCGTGCCTTCCCATTGACCCTACAGCGCAATCTCTAGGAGCACTCTCCGCTAATAAGATTATTTGCTAGGCGTTGGCGTAGCTTGTCAATTTGCTCACAAGGGATGTTAGGGTTGCCGCTTAGGGTAGCGAAGTTGAGAGTTGCCACTCGCTCCAATGGGCTGATATCCCTAAGCTTGTTATTGCTAAGCGTGATGGAACTCAAGTTTCTAAGCCGTACTACGGGCGCAATGCTTGTGATGGCATTATTGCTTAAGTCTAGGAACTGCAAAGATCTCAAGGCACCGATACTCTCTATTTGCTCAATTTCCCACTGGGGACAGGACAATACTTTAAGCTCCTCTACCGCAAGTCCTGTCTGTTGGATGGCGAGGTTTACGCAGGCTTGCAGGCCGGTGTCAGAGAATCGAACCTGAGTTTGATTAGGGCGAGGATCGTAGACGCTCTGATTATTAACGCTAACGGTGTATTTCTGTCCGCACGCGGCTACGGAGGCAGTGAGTAAGACCAGGCTGATGGTTTTCACTATGCTCATCATTCGCTTGTTTCTTCCTTGCAAATAGGTCGGTATTGTTACTCAGCATACTCTATTTCAGCCCGTTGGAGCCAGTACTTACAATTCGTGACTTGCCTTGAGGTGAACGCGGTGGAAATTGCTATCTACTACGGTTAGTATTTGATGCCCAATGTGTCAGGCTTGCGGTCGATGTCATAGTATTTTTGCCCGGCTGACCCGTTGTAGCGAAATACACTTAATGAAAAGGATAAGGTCATGAATGTTACACGCCTACCGAGCTTTCGCAGCGCTATTGCAGCTGTGTTGCTCACAGCAACACAAGTTCACGCTGCCGATGAAATGGTAGATCTAACAAGCCAAGAGAATCAAATTGCTTACAGTATTGGTCTAAACATCGGCGGTAGCATTGCAAGCCAAGGCATCTTGCAGGGCGTTGATCTTGATTTGTTTTTAGCAGGCCTTCGCGATGCGGTAAACAATGAGCCACAGCTAGATCAAGCTCAAGTCCAAGCTGCTATCGAGGCGTATCAAGCCCAATTGATGGCCGAGCAGAACGCGGCGGCGGAACAAATGCGTACAGAAAGTGCTGAGTTTCTTGCGGCCAACGCTCAGAAAGACGGCGTCATGGTAACCGACAGCGGTTTACAGTATATGGTGCTTGAGTCAGGCGATACCGATGGTGCCTCTCCAACTACGGCTAACTCTGTGGTTGCTCATTATCACGGTACATTCGTTGACGGCACCGTTTTCGATAGCTCTGTAGAGCGCGGCGAGCCAGCGACTTTTGGTGTTACTCAGGTAATTCCTGGCTGGACTGAAGCGCTGCAGATGATGAAAGTGGGTGATAAGTGGCGTTTGTTCCTGCCATACGATCTCGCTTACGGCGAGACTGGAGCACGTTCTATACCGCCTTATGCTGCGCTTATTTTTGACGTGGAATTAATCGAAATTAAATAAGTTAGAGTAAGCGAGTAGGAGATTATAAGCTTGATGAATAAAGACTCATTTAATACAGGCCTGCTGGATTTTATTGCCAGTTCTCCTACTCCATTTCACGCCGTGGAAACGATGGCGTCAATGCTTCTTGATGCAGGCTTTACCCGTTTAGAGGAAGAGCAGTCTTGGGATATACAAGGGGCAGGGCGCTACTTCGTGACGCGCAACGACTCGGCTATTATTGCGTTTACGATGCCTGAGAGCTTTGATGAAAAAGCACTTAAGGGCGGCGTAAGATTAACCGGCGCACATACCGATAGCCCATGCTTGCGTGTAAAACCTCAACCTGATATCCGCAAGAAGAAATACTTTCAGTTGGGTGTAGAAGTTTACGGCGGCGCCTTACTTAACCCTTGGTTTGATCGAGACCTCTCCATAGCAGGGCGTGTTGACTTTATTAAGGCCGATGGGAGTTTAGCCACGGCCTTGATAGATTTGCAGCAACCGGTAGCCATTATTCCCAGTCTCGCGATTCATTTGGATCGAGAGGCTAATCAAAACCGAACGATAAATGCGCAAACAGATATTCCGCCACTACTTGCGCTCGGCGCTTCTTTTGAAGGCAGTTTCGATGAGTTCCTGCTTGCCCAAGTGAAGCAGCAAAGTGAGCACAGCGATGCCAAAGAGGTGTTGAGCCATGAGCTGAGTTTCTACGATACTCAGAAGCCCGCAATGGTAGGCTTAGAGCAAGAGTTTGTTGCGGCTGCTCGGCTGGATAATTTGTTGAGTTGCTATGTTTCAACTTGTGCTTTATTAGAGGCCGATACTTCCCAGTGCAATATGATGGTGTGCACCGATCATGAGGAAGTGGGAAGTGCTTCTACCAGTGGAGCGCAAGGGCCGTTTTTACGCTCGGTGTTAGAGCGTTTATTGGCAAGCGGCACTACTGAAAAACACGATAATTCTGCCGAAATAACTGAACGCTTAATTCGTAACTCCATGCTGCTGTCCATTGACAATGCTCATGGAGTACACCCTAATTTTGCGGACAAACACGACGGCAATCATGGCCCTATACTGAACGAAGGGCCGGTTATCAAAATCAACGCTAACCAGCGCTATGCTAGTAATAGTCGCTCCATTGCCTATTTTAAATCCCTTTGTCAGGCCGAAGACGTGCCTGTGCAATCCTTTGTTGTGCGCAGCGACATGGGCTGTGGTAGCACCATTGGTCCTATCACCTCAACGAATATTGGTGTGGATACTATCGATATTGGCGTCCCTACCTTTGCCATGCACTCTATACGCGAGCTAGCGGGTTGCGACGATGCGCACCATCTTTATCGCGTAGTGAAGCGTTTTTATGGTGCTAGCGGCGCTTAAGTTCTCGCAATAGAAATCTTGCCGGGTGAATGAATTGCGCTACCGACTGAGGAAGCGGGCTGAGTTCTTGGTTGATCAAACTAGCCAAGTACTCTGCAATCAATGGCGCATTGGTAAATCCATGAGAGCCATGTCCCACATTTAAGTAGAGTCCTTCTAGGTAGGGCGCAATATTCTCTGGCGACTGTTTGTCTCTATGCCCAAGGCTAAGATAGTCTTGCTCCAATTGTGCATAGTCGTGCACCGGGCCAGCGATAGGCATTCTATCAGGGGAGCCCGCCCTAACCGATACGCGACCCGTTTCGATTTGCTGCACTGTGATAGCGGAAGAGGGTAGGTGTGGGGCGATGCCCTCGATGTTTTCTTCGTGCTCTTTTTGTGAAAGGCTCAGCTCATCCACCGACTTTGAGTAACTGGCGCCGGCGCTATGCAAGCCTTCGAAGCTGGGACTGATGTAACTCATTCCACACACGACACTCTTAAGGTCTGTGCTCTTTTCACTGGCTTTCACGTAGCTGACTTGTCCACGCAGAGGGATCAAGCGAATGGCACTAGTTTGCTCTAACTCCATCGCGGCAACGCTATTGGCGACAATCACAAAGGGAGCTTTTGCGAGTTCCCTCTCATGTGTTGATACGCTCCAGAGATTGCCTTTCTTCTCAAGCTTCTCGACGCAAGTATTACTTAGTACTGTGATGTTTGGGTGGCTTATATAGCTTTGGCATAGCGCCTTTGGATTTACCCAGCCACCCAGTCTCTGCAGATTAGCTGCGCCGTCTAAGGGGATACCTGCAGCCTCACTGGCCTGCTCTTGCTCCAAGCGTTGCACTATGTCGGCTGCATACAGTTCAAGCTTTACTGGCGCACAGCGTTTATTACGAGAGCTAAAGGCGGTGTCGAGGTTTAGCACGCCGCACTGCTGCCACTGGAAGTCGGGGTTCTCGCGGCTCAGTTGATTGAACGAGCGACCCGCAAATATAAAGGCGGACAGATTGAACAGCCAAGTTTCGTTGAGGGCATTATTGAGTCGACATTGCAGCACCGCTTGCCTGTTGCCCGAGGCGCCTTGAGCAATATCCTCGGCCCTATCAACTAGAGTGACTTGATAACCTCGCCTTGCCAAGGCATTGGCTGTGCTACAACCGGCTACGCCCGCACCAATAATGATGGCGCGTTTGTCTTCGATTGTTGTGGCAGGGGGGCGTAACCAGACATTGTGCTTCGCTGGGTTTTGGTCGTGGCGGCTGTTCTGAGCATCGTAGAGCCCATGGAGCATATGACGCTTGTGCCCAAAGCCTTTCGCTTTGCTGACTTCGAAACCAGCGGCGCGCAGGCCGCGCACTACAGGTCCGGCGACACTATAGGTGGCTAAGGTCGTGCCCTTTTTACTCAAGGCTGCAATGCGCTCGAATAAGCCCTCACTCCACATATCGGGGTTGGAGCGCGGGGCAAAGCCGTCCAAGAACCAGGCGTCCACCTGCGTGTCCGAGCGCGCAATCTGCTCCGTGAGAAGCTCACAGGCATCGCCGTAATAGAGGTCCAGAATGATTTCTTTTTGCGTGCCAGGCGCGCGTAATACTAGGCGGTGATAACCGGGCGAGTGGTCCGGATAGTTTGCCAGTAGTTCCTGGCTGAGCGCTTGTAACTCCGGCCATTGGGACAAAGCGGTTTCCAGCGCTTTAGTCCCCATTGGGTATTTCTCGCAGGAGATGAAGTGCAGACGCATTTTCTCCGGCTTTATCGCAAGCCAGTGGCGCCAAGTACACAGTAAATTAAGGCCAGTGCCAAAGCCTAACTCGGCAATAGTGAACGTGGTTTTGGCGCTAGTGCCTTGTTGCAGCTCTTGCTCGAGCGCTTGCCAGCGTTCCACCAGCTTATTGGCTTGTATAAAGACATATTCAGTCTCTTCTAGCCCCCCTTGGCGGGAAAAATAGACATCGTCGAAGCGGGGCGAGTAGGGCGTACCCTCCTTAGGCCACTGTAGCTCGGCATTGTGTATAAATAGTTCGGTCAGTTTTAGCATCGGCGGATATTAGCAGATTGTGCTTCAAAGCGCTTAATCTGGCGGCAGAGTGTGGTTTTAAAGGCGGAATAAGGTAAAATGCCCGTCCTTCTTAATACAGACAGAACATCGAGAGTTTGCATGATCGAGATCGCCCCAGTTCTAGCCAAGATTAAAGACTTCACCGCCCGCACTGACGTGCTTAGGGGGTATCTTTGACTATGAGGAAAAGAAAGACCGCTTAGCAGAGGTAGAGCTAGAGCTAGGAGAGCCTACCGTCTGGGATAAACCCGATGTGGCACAGGCGCTAGGAAAGGAGCGCTCGGAGCTAGAGTTGGTGGTCAATACCATCGATCTTATGTATACCGGCTTGGCCGATAACAAAGAGTTGATTCAGCTAGCCCAAGAAGAGAACGATGAAGACCTATTCGCCGAGGTGAACTCAGAGCTGGATAAGCTCGACGCTAAGTTAGTCACCCTAGAGTTTAGGCGCATGTTCTCGGGTAAGATGGACGCCAATGGCGCTTTTGTCGATATTCAAGCCGGCTCGGGTGGTACAGAAGCGCAAGACTGGGCCGAAATGCTCCTACGCATGTACTTGCGCTGGGGTGAGGCCAAGGGTTTTAAAGTTGACGTCGTCGAAGTGTCAGCCGGTGAGGTTGCGGGCATCAAGAGCGCCACGATCTATGTAGGCGGCGAATATGCCTTCGGTTGGCTTCGCACCGAGACAGGTGTGCATCGCTTAGTGCGTAAATCACCCTTCGACTCGGGCAATCGTCGTCACACTTCCTTCTCGTCGGTATTCGTATCGCCCGAGGTAGATGACGATATTGAAATTGAACTCAATATGTCCGATGTGCGCGTGGACACCTATCGCGCAAGTGGCGCTGGTGGTCAGCACATTAACAAGACCGATTCAGCCATACGACTGACTCACGAGCCATCGGGTATTGTGGTGCAGTGTCAGAACCAGCGTTCGCAGCATAAGAATAAAGACCAAGCCATCAAGCAGCTCAAGGCTAAGCTTTACGAAATGGAAGAGCTTAAGCGTAATGAAGCCGCTCAGGCAGTTGAAGAAGACAAAGCCGATATTGGCTGGGGCAGTCAGATTCGCTCCTATGTCCTCGATCAATCGCGCATTAAAGATCTGCGCACAGGGGTAGAATCAAGCAACACCGGCGCCGTTTTAGACGGTGATCTGGACAAGTTTATTGAAGCAAGTTTGAAAATGGGGTTATAGCACCAGTGACGAAGCAGAATCAGCAAGCAGACACGCAGAATCAAAACGGCAACGATCAGCAAGATGAGAACAAACTCATTGCACAGCGTCGTGAAAAACTTTCCGCTATTCGCGAAAAACGTAATGCCTTTCCCAATGATTTTCGCCGCAGTGATTATGCGAAAGATCTGATCGAGGCCTATGGCGATAAAGACAAGCCAGAGCTAGAAGAGATTGGCGCGCTGACTAAAGTAGCTGGTCGCGTTATTCGCGCTCGGGGCCCTTTCTTGGTCATTCAAGATGGCACAGCACAGATTCAATTGTACTTCAGCCCTAAGGAGTTGTCTGAGGAGCTGACGGCGGAAATTAAAGGCCTAGACCTCGGCGATATTATAGGTGCCGAAGGAAAAGTCTTTAAAACAGGTAAGGGCGAGCTGACTGTGTGGATTTCCTCGTTGCGTTTGCTCACGAAAGCACTGCGCCCATTGCCCGACAAGTACCGCGGCCTGTCTGATACCGAGGTGCGTTATCGTCAGCGTTATGTGGACTTGATTGCCAATGAGAGCTCGCGCGAAACCTTTATGACGCGCTCGAAAATCATTAGCAGCCTGCGTAGCTTCTTCGAGGCCCAAGGCTTTATGGAAGTGGAAACGCCTATGATGCAGGTTATCCCTGGCGGTGCATCGGCTAAACCATTCATTACTCACCACAATGCCTTAGACCAACAGATGTATTTGCGAATCGCGCCAGAGCTATACCTGAAACGCCTGGTAGTAGGCGGTTTTGAAAAAGTTTTTGAAATAAACCGTAACTTCCGCAATGAAGGTTTGTCTACAAGACATAACCCAGAGTTTACGATGATCGAGTTCTATCAGGCTTATGCCGATTATCATGACTTGATGGATTTAACTGAAACTTTGTTCCGTCAAATCGCCAATGAAGTGCTAGGCAAAACACTGGTTACTTATCAAGGTTTGGATATTGATTTCGGTCAGCCATTCACGCGCATCGGCGTACGTGATTCGATCATCAAACACTGCGACGGTGTGACGATGGATGATTTCAAAGATAGGGATTCTGTTGCAGCATTAGCGAAAAAAATGGGTGTGCACCTAGAAGATAGCTGGGGTGCTGGGCGTATCACCATGGAAATATTCGATGAAAAGGTGGAGCACCTATTGTTGCAACCTACATTTATCACCGAGTACCCAACGGAAGTGTCGCCATTGGCGCGTGCCAGCGACGATAACCCAGATGTAACGGATCGCTTCGAGTTGTTTATTGGTGGGCGTGAGATCGCGAATGGTTTCTCCGAGCTTAACGATGCGGAAGATCAGGCGGCTCGCTTTAAGGAGCAGGTCGCACAGAAAGATTCTGGTGACGATGAAGCCATGCATTACGATGCAGACTTTGTGGCAGCGTTAGAGTACGGTATGCCACCGACAGCGGGTGAGGGTATTGGTGTAGACAGGCTAGTAATGCTGTTTACCGACGCACCTTCTATTAAGGACGTGTTGCTATTCCCGCATATGCGTCCGCAGTAGGAAATAGTTAAGGAGCCCTGCATATGGATCGCGTTAAGCTCGAAGCGAGTTGGAAGGCTGCACTCCAGCCTGAGTTCGAGCAAGACTATATGCAGCGCCTTAGCGAATTCTTGCGCAATGAGAAGCAGCAGGGTAAACAAATTTATCCTGCTGGTTCTGAAATCTTTAACGCGCTTAACTCTACTCCGCTGAACAAAGTTAAACTCGTTATTCTAGGGCAAGACCCATACCACGGGCCGGGCCAAGCGCACGGCTTGTGCTTTTCTGTGCGTCCTGGTGTTCGACTGCCGCCTTCGCTGCGCAATATATATAAAGAGATTTCAAACGACTTGGGCATTACTATGCCTGATACGGGCTGCTTACAGTCGTGGGCAGAACAAGGCGTTCTGCTATTAAACTCAGTTCTTACTGTGGAGGCAGGCGCTGCGGCCTCGCATCAGAAAAAAGGCTGGGAAACGTTTACCGACCGCATAGTCCAATTGCTTAATGAACAACGAGAGAACTTGGTGTTTCTCTTGTGGGGAAGTTACGCGCAAAAGAAGGGGCAAATTATTGATCGTAGTCGGCACTTGGTTTTGGAGTCGGTGCATCCGTCGCCTTTGTCGGCTAGCCGTGGCTTTTTCGGTAATCATCATTTTTCCAAAGCCAATGCCTACCTTGAGGCCCATGGCCATACAGCGATAGACTGGCGTTTAGAAAAAACTAATCACTCTTAAGGTTTAGGACGTTTTATGACAGCTCACAGTAATCCCGATGCCGTTTGTATTGTAGTTGGCGCTAGTCATGCGGGTTCTCAACTTGCCGTGCAGGTTCGTAAAGAGGGCTGGGAAGGGCGCATTATACTGATAGGGGATGAGACACCTCTGCCATATCACAGACCTCCTCTTTCCAAAGCCGTATTGGCAGGCGAGAAAACAGTAGATGCCATCGCCCTGCGACCCGCAGCCATGTACGAGAACAATAACATTGAGCTAATGCTGGGCACGCGTGTGGATCATTTAGATCGCGCTAGCAAGACAGTGAGGCTGAGTAGTGGTGAGTCCCTATCCTATGACAAATTAGCGCTGTGTACGGGAGCGCGTTTACGCACGATAGAGGCCGGAGCAGAGCTGCCCAATGTTTTCTATTTGCGTCAGGCTCACGATTTGGACGCCATTCGCGCAGCCATGCCCGACGCTAAACGAGTGGTGATTATTGGTGCTGGCTATATTGGTTTGGAAGTCGCCGCCGTCATGGCCAAACAGGACGACATGACAGTAACAGTGCTCGAGATGGCCGATAGAATCTTGCAGCGAGTCGCTAGCCCGATAGTGTCGCAATACTTTACTGACTTGCACAGTGCTAATGGGGTAGAGATTTACCCCGAGACGCGAGTGACCGATATTCGCCGGGAAGGGCAGTACAATATTGTGAGTACGCTTGGGGGTAAACAGTACGAGGCCGATATCGTGGTGATTGGTGTTGGCGTGGTTGCCGAGACTCAGCTTGCTGAGGACGCGGGCCTACAGGTCAGTAATGGCATCGTCGTGGATGCGCGCGCATGCACTGAAGACGAAGACATATATGCCGCCGGTGACTGCACTTGGCACCCCAATGCCCTCTATGGTCGCTACTTGCGATTGGAGTGTGTGCAGAACGCTCTCGATCAAGCGAAAGTGGCCGCCGCTAATATCGTTGGCAAAGATAGCAAATATGAATCTTTGCCTTGGTTTTGGTCTGATCAATTCGACGTAAAACTGCAAAGCGTGGGATTAAGTGATGGCTATGATGAATTGATCGTGCGTGGGGACACTAGCGCTGCTAGTGATGGCTTTACTGTGTTTTACTTCCGTGAGGGACAGTTAATTGCCTCGGATAGCGTTAACCGGGCGAAAGAGTTTATGGCCTGTAAACGCATCATTGCGCAGAAGCTGGAAGTAAATCGTGAGGCTTTGGCTGATATTGGCGCAATGCCTGATCAATTCGCCAAAGCCTAATAGAGCTTAGCCGGAATAAGAACAGCCGCTGGTGCAGGTTTCGCGAATCTCGATGCGGCTGAGTTCGGGTAGTTCAGGCTTGAGTTTCTGCCAAATCCACACCGCGATATTCTCGCTCGTTGGGTTCTCCAGCCCAGGAATCTCGTTGAGATAATAATGGTCCAGCTGCGACCAGATGGGCTTGAAGGCCTTCTTGATATCGCCAAAGTCCATAACCCAACCGGAAGTCTCGCCCACCGGCCCCTCAACAGCGATACGCACCATAAAAGAATGCCCGTGCAGGCGAGCGCATTTGTGCCCCTCGGGTACATTGGGTAGCCTGTGAGCGGCCTCGAAGGTAAATTCTTTGTATATTTCCATGGTACTTGGCGTTAATAAGGTTTGATTTAGGGCCTTTTTGGCCCTTGTCAGGCCGCGGCAATAGTACTGCGACTATGCGTTCAAGTACAGTGCTTATGGTTTCAAGTCTAGCGCTTAGCACATATAATCTTTGCAAGAATCCCACGGAATTAGGATAAACATGGCGTTCAATATTAGCAATGCACGCATTACCCGCTTCTTGATGCAGGGGCAGCGCCTACCGGTATTCCTTGGGGTTGTGATTACGCTCATACTGACATGGCTCAGCCTTGCGCCATCACGGGGCTTTGATTCCCTCATCAGCCGCCTCGACAATCTTATCTACGACCAGCGCTTAAATATCATGCCTAAGCCAGAGCGCAATATGAATTTTAATATTGTGGTGGTAGATATTGATGAGAAAAGCCTACAAGCCGAGGGCCATTGGCCTTGGGATCGTTTTAAGATTGGGCGGCTAATTGAGACTCTCGATAAGTACGGTGCATTGGTAACCGGCTTCGATATTAACTTTCCCGAGGCGCAGCGCAATGCTGTGGATGACGTTTTGTCGCGCCTTGGAGACGAGCAAATAAGTGCTGAGGCGGCGCAGCAGTTGCGGGCAGTGCAGGATGCCTTGGATGCCAATGAGTATATGGCTCAGGCAATCGCTAATACAGCAATGGATGTGGCACTGGCGATCTCCTTTAACCCGGTTGAGGACGTCCAGTACGGGATGCTGCCAGATCCCATTGTGGGTATTGACGAGGAAATCATAGACTCCTTGACTCTACATAATATGCGCGGGTTTTCCGCCAATATTCCAGTGCTGCAAGAGGCCACGGAACGCTTCGGGGTGATGAGTGCTGGCACTATGAACCAGATGCCCGATGAAGACGGAGTAGTGCGCAGAGTACCACTGGTTGTTCGTTATGGTGGGGCGCTTTATCCAACGCTTTCTTTGGAGATGGTGCGGCTATTTTACTACGAAGATTATTTCGAGCTGCTCACAGAATCGATTGGTAATATTGAGCGCGTATCCGGCATTCGAATTGGTCCAAGCGGGACCCGCTATAATATTGCCACCGACGAGAGGGCGCAGGTTATTGTGCCCTACGTGGGGAGTTCCTGGCTCAGTGGGGAGGGCAAATATCCCTATGTTTCCGCCACTGATGTTTTGAATGAGCGCGTAGATCCTAGCGTTTTTGAAAATGCTCTAGTGCTGGTTGGGACAACCTCCACTGGCATGTTCGATTTGCGTTCAACGCCAGTTGGTGCCGTGTATCCGGGGGTGGAAGTCCACGCGAATATGCTTAATGCAATCCTCGATACACTAGAGGTGCCAGAGGTAGACTCCGGTAGTCAGACAGATAACGCAAGCGTGCTTAGTGGTTTGTCGCGCGAGAATGCACCGCGTTTTCCCTATAAGCCAAGCTGGGAACAGTTTGCTATTTTTACGACTATCTTAAGTCTAGGCTTGATACTCAGTGTATTGATGCCGTTCTTAGGGCCGCTTTGGCTAAGCCTCACTGGCATCAGTTTCTTGGTGGCAGCCGTTTGGTCTAACTTCATGTTGTGGTCAGTGTATAAGCTGGACATTTCTTTAACACTATTATTAATGCTTATTGTGCTGCTGACTGTGGCCAATATGGCATATGGTTTCTTAAGTGAGCGCATGTCGAGGGAAACCATTAAAGGCATGTTCGACCAATATGTGCCACCGGCCCATATTGATGCCATGTTGGAGAATCCCGACTCCTACAGCTTCGATGGTGAAAGTAGGGAGCTGTCGGTATTGTTCTCTGATATTCGTGACTTCACGACAATCTCTGAATCCCTTTCAGCGACCGAATTAAAAACCCTTCTCAACGAATTCTTCACGCCAGTGACTGGAATTATCTTCGACCATCAAGGCACTATCGATAAATATGTGGGCGATATGGTCATGGCATTTTGGGGCGCGCCATTGGATGACCCAGAGCATCGAGTGCACGCCGTGTCAGCCGCACTAGAGATGTTAGACAAGGTAGAAGAGCTGAAAGCGCAGTTTGCTGAGAAGGGCTTCCCAGAAGTAAATATAGGCGTGGGCATCAATACGGGGCTAATGAACGTCGGCGACATGGGATCGGTATATCGCCGCTCCTATACCGTTTTGGGAGATGCCGTGAACCTTGGCTCTCGTCTTGAGGGACTCACCAAGTTCTACGGTATCAAGCTGTTGATAGGAGAGAACACCGAGAAAGAGCTCAGTGGATACGTCTGCCGCCTAATCGATAAAGTGAAGGTAAAGGGTAAAGACACCGCTATTAAAGCCTATGAGCCTTTATGCCGTGAATCAGAGGCCTCTGAGGAGCTTCTGGCGAGGGTGGCTGCCTATCACAAGGCATTAGATTGCTACCTAGCTCAGCAGTGGGACGAGGCTGAGAGGGCGTTCAAGGAACTGCTTACTCAAGAGCCTGAAACTAAGCTATATACGGTCTACTTAGAGCGCATCGCCACCCTCCGTGAAGAGGTGCTGCCGCAGGACTGGGATGGGGCGTTTACCCATACTTCCAAGTAGGGCGGTAACAGCCGAAAGCCATGTAAGTCAAGGCTTACAGCCTGATTTCTACAACTTAAATAAGATTGTCATAAAATATAAAACTCTTTATGAAAACTTATTGACAAGGAAGCTCAAGTCGGTAAAATGCGCGTCACCTAAACGAACGGGTGTTTAGCTCAGTTGGTAGAGCGTCGCCCTTACAAGGCGAATGTCGGGGGTTCAAATCCCTCAACACCCACCAAAATTTGTTTAGGTAAGTTTAGAGCATGAGTGGACCGGTAGTTCAGCTGGTTAGAATGCCGGCCTGTCACGCCGGAGGTCGCGGGTTCGAGTCCCGTCCGGTCCGCCACTAAACTTTATTATCTTGCCTCTAAGTGACATCCCCAATCTTGATATCGAACATAACAGCGCATTGCTGTTAGTTGCTATTGCGTCCCTAAGCAAAGAACTCAATTTGTTTTGCAGGGCTCTATTGGACTGATAAGTTCGATGGTTTGCGACTAAAGAAATTCACTAGATCGCAGCATTACCCTGTTGAAAAATACCCAGCTTTGCCTTGTAAAACTTTCTGTCACTCAAGTTGCTCGCGTGACTGATTGCGCTCAACAGTGAGCTTAGTGCTGCGTCTTGTTCGCCTAGTTTCAAGTAGGCTTTGGCAATTCCAAGGTGGGCACTGTGTAGATAGGGGGCGAGCTCAAGCGACCGCTGATAGTATTTGATGGCACGCTGATAATCGCGCTCATCAAAGGATTGCCTAGCGAGTTGTACCCAATGATATGGGCTTGGGTCGTCTATTTTTTGCAGTTTTTCATCGATTCTCGCGGCTTCAAGATAACGTTCATTTTCTAGCAATAGCACGCGGTAATTTTTCAGTAGCGTGAGTTTTTCTTTGGCATGTTCCAATGCAAATAAATAGAGGCTTTCTGCGGTATCGAGGTTTCCAGCTCGACGGTTAACAATGGCAAGAGTGTTTAATGCGTCGGAGCTGGCACCATCATATTTTAATGACTCGCGGGCATACCAATAGGCGGTGTTGAGATCGTTGCTTCTGAGAGCTTCGTTTGCGATGTTGCGGTAATACATGGCTTCGTATTCATTGGCTTTCATATTGCTGATGAAACGATCACGATCGCTGGGGAAGAAGTCCATGGCAATGCCTCGCAAAATCTCCCCTGAACCTGGTTCGGCCTGGCCCTTGCTATTGAGTAATAGGGTTCTAACATGGACACCTTTCTCGACAATAGTGCCGTGAAAATCGAATACGGGAGCGGAGTCCATCAGTTGATAGGCGGTTTGGACGCCAGCCAGCTGCGCCAAGGAGGTGGTCAACATGGCTAGTGATAGACAATTGCCGCTTTTGTCTGCCAGAGTTTTGCTAGGAGCGAAGGTGTCCGTCCGGTAGTCGAAGTCATCGATGATGCTGGCAAGATAGTTTGCAATACGTCGATACTCAGGCACGCCAGCTCTACGCGGGGCATTAAAGTAGTTAAGAAAGCTTTGTTCTTGGGCTTTGCTAAGTTTATGAACAACGCCAGAGCTTGCTATTTTGGGGCGCTTATCAAATTCTAAGTCGGAGACGCGTAGAATGTTTTCACGCGTTGCTATATCGGCACTTGGCATTGACTGGCAAGCGCTAAGAAGGAATGCGGCAAGCGTAAATAAAGCGGCAGACTTTAACAGCGGTAAACCCCTCATGAGCAACTCCTGTATAGCCCGCACTGCTTAGCTCATACATTGAGCGTAGCTTTTGCGCTGGCTCTTTTATCTTCTTTGTTATTAGTATCGATAATGCCCTTATAGTTGACCAAACAGGCTAGAAAAGCAAGATTCGGGTCGCCAATCGCAAGTTCTATGCTTAATATTGCTTGTGGGTGGTCAAGAACAGCAGGCCTAATGCTTTGTTTCACTAGACCATGCGAGTGTCAAAATTTCGCGTTCTGAAGGGGTGTTATGTCAGACTATGATCGAGTAGCTAGCGCTATGGCGTTTCTAGTGCAGGGTGCTGGCAAACAGCCTAATTTAGAGGCGGTGGCCGCTCATGTGAACCTGAGTCCTTACCATTTTCAGCGTCTTTTTTGCCGTTGGGCAGGGACTAGCCCTAAGCGCTTTCTGCAAGCCATTACCCTAGAGAGGGGCAAGGCGATGTTGGATAACTCTTACTCCCTACTACAGGCATCCCATGAGCTTGGTCTTAGCAGTAGCTCTAGGCTTCATGATCATTTTGTGCAATTGGAAGCGGTTACCCCTGGCGAATATAAGAGCAGGGGGGAGCAGCTTTATATTCGGTACGGTGTTCACGATACTCCGCTGGGGTTGATGTTTGTTGCCATTACCCCTCGCGGCGTGTGCCGAATTGACTTCATTGAGTGCGCTAGCCCTCAACAGCAGTTGAGCGAGCTTGAAGAGCAATGGCCCAATAGCGATATTAGTGAAAGCCAGGCGCAAACGCGCTATGTAATTGATGCAATTTTTTCTTCGACTAGCCCCGCTGAACAGGCACCATTGTCGGTGCATGTTCGTGGCACAAATTTTCAGATAGCGGTATGGCGTGCATTACTTAAGATTCCGTATGCCGCCTTGGCCACCTACGGTCAGCTTGCTCAAGTAGTGGCAAAGCCGAAAGCGGCAAGAGCAGTAGGCAATGCTATTGGAGCAAACCCAGTAGCCCTGCTTATCCCTTGCCATCGAGTCATTCAGCAAAGCGGGGCGATTGGCGGCTATCGCTGGGGGCCGGCGAAAAAGCTGATGGTGCAAACTTGGGAGAGCCTGCACAACGAAGCTGTGGAGAGCTAATTACGGCGCTGGCGAGTAGGCCTTTGAGCTTAGTGCTAAATTTGTGTCTTTTAAAATCTAGTGAATTTCTAATGGTCATCACTGAAGTTTAAGAGACAGGGGAGTAGTGTCGCTGAACGAGACCCTCGAGGGCAGGGATGCTCGAGTGGAGCCTACAGGGAAGTATTAATGGCGTGTCTCGATTAGCGATACTGCTTCCGTGGCTGGGCACAGATGTCCCAAGGCTGTTTTAAAAAGGTGCTAAGCCTATATTCGATATTGGGGGTAGCAATAGTGTCCAGAGCCTCTGGCTTTGAGAATGGGAATGTTCACGGTTATAGTGGGCAAAAATAATAAGGGATGCTTTAAGCAATGGAACTATTTACAGCGATCTTGAACTCTACGAATTCCAATGGGCAGTTGGAATATTTCGCTAATTTCTTGGTGTGCCTGATGGGTTTTATTTGGGTCGTCAGTTCGCTGGGTAAAGCCGTAGACTATAATCGCTGGCATACATGGTCTGGTTTTTGGTTCTTTACAGGCCTTTACTATGCATTTCAACTCATCGCTTGGCCTAATGATTTTTGGTGGGTTCCGTTTCTATTCCTAGACTTATCTGTTTTCTTTCTTCTCTGGGGCTTTTTAAAGCTCCAGGGCTTTAAGGATAGTCCGCATCTGATAGCTCTTGTTCTTTTAGTAGTCGCTACTCGAGTGTTTGATGTGTTGCATGTTTACTATTTACCGTTTGAGCTTGCTTATGGGCATCAACTCTTGATAGCAATCGCCTTGCTGCTTTGGTCTTGGAGTCATCGAATAGAAAGTCCGTCCAACTCTTTAGCCATAATGATCTATGCTTTGATTCAAATGCCAACACTGCAGATTTTAGATCTATTTGGAATGGAAACTAGCCTGACAGCTGATAGGTTTATTAATCTGACGTTCTTAGCGTACTTCTTAAGTAAGTTCGCGCTGATACCGGCGTCGCTTTCGGTAGTTTTGAAAAGAGACTAGCGTAGGCGCGGGCTAAACTTTGGCATGAAAACTGTGAAACCGTGAAGCTGGCATTACTAGGCTCAGGGCAAGTACAATACGCGCCTTTAATTCAATACTGCCCTAGGAGCATACAGGCGTGAAGGAAATTGTCCTTATTAATATCACTGGCCCCGACCGTCCAGGACTTACCTCAGCTATTACCAGCATCTTGGCGCGCTCTGATGTGGCGATATTGGATATTGGGCAGGCAGTGATACACGACACGCTTTCTTTCGGCATATTGGCTGATCTGCGCGGTAATGGAGACAAGAGCACCGTGCTCAATGAGGTGCTTGCACGGGGTAGCGAGCTCGATCAGCAGGTGAAATTTACGCCTATTAGCTTGGATGACTACACTCACTGGGTTGCCGGCCAGGGTAAATCTCGCCATATAGTGACCCTATTGGCCCGTCGCGTGACGGCAGAGCATATTGCGCGAGTGAGCAGCATCACTGCCAGTCATGGCCTGAATATCGATCACATCGACCGTCTTTCGGGCCGTATACCGGATGATCTTCCCGATGATAAGGGCAAGGGCTGCATCGAGTTCTCTGTCCGCGGGGAGCCTGAAGACCCGGATCAACTGCGTTCAGAGTTCTTGGCAATCGCTCAAGAGTTAAATGTGGATATCGCTTTTCAGCAGGACAGCATCTTCCGCCGCAACCGCCGCTTGGTGGTCTTCGATATGGACTCGACGCTTATCGATGCAGAAGTCATAGACGAGCTGGCCAAGGCGGCGGGGGTAGGCGAACAAGTAGCCGACATTACCGAGCGAGCCATGCGGGGTGAGTTAGATTTTCAAGCTAGCTTTAGAGAACGTATGGCCCTGTTGAAGGGCTTGCCTGAGTCAACTTTGGAGCAGATCTCCGAGAGTCTGCGTCTGACAGAGGGGGCCGAAACGCTCATCACGCAGCTGCGTCGCCTGGGCTATAAGACTGCGATACTCTCTGGTGGCTTTAGCTACTTCGCCGAACGGCTACAAAAGAAACTAGGCATCGACTATGTTTATGCCAATAGTTTGCCTGTAAAAGACGGTTTGGTGACGGGCGATGTGACTCTTCCTATCGTAGACGGTCAGCGTAAAGCGGATCTGTTACGGGAGCTGGCGCAGCGCGAGGGCATTAGCCTAGAGCAAACTATTGCGGTAGGCGACGGAGCTAACGATCTTCCCATGCTCTCGATAGCGGGCCTTGGTGTTGCATTCCACGCTAAGCCCCTGGTCAAACAGTCAGCTAAACAGTCGATTTCCAATTTGGGCCTCGACAGCATTCTATATCTTCTAGGGCTGCGTGATCGCGAAGGTTATTAGCTACACGCTTAGATGACCGCGTGCCGAACCTTTGCGGACACCCATTCGGAAAGAATCACGGTAGCAAAGATCAGAACGAATACGGTCGCTACCTGTCCCCATGCCAGATTATTGATGGCGGCGTTCATCTGCAGCCCGATGCCACCTGCTCCTACCAGGCCGAGAACAGTCGATTCGCGGATGTTTATATCCCAGCGATAGACTGTTATTCCGGCAAAGGCTGGCATGATCTGCGGGAGCACTGAATAGGCTAACACTTGCATACTCCCGGCTCCGGTAGACCTTACCGCTTCGACTGGAGTCGGGTGAATTTCCTCTATTGCCTCATAAAGCAATTTACCCACAAAACCAATTGAGCGCAGCGCAATTGCGATCATCCCTGCTAGCAAGCCAGGACCAACGATGGTCACTAGCAATATTGCCCAGATGAGTGCATTGATAGATCGAGAGCTCACAATGACGGCTAGAGCAAAAGCGCGTAGAGCGGGATGGGGGCTTGTATTGCGTGCCGCTAGAAACGCCAGAGGAAATGCAATCAACACCCCGAGAGCGGTGCCGACTGTGGCGATATTGAGCGTATCCCAAAGAGGCAGCAGCAAAGAGCCAAGAATGGACCAGTCCGGGGGAATCATCCTCCCAATCAGACTTGCCGCTTGTACATGCGCATCGCTTAAAAACTCCCAGATAGTATTGTCCGAGATAATTTTCCAGCACAGTAGAAACAGCATCAGAGTGAGAAAATAACCCAGCCATATCAGCCGTTGCTTGATCGGCTCTCGGCGCTGCCATTCACGAGTATTATTAGTTATTTTAATTGGCATTATGCTGTCCATTTGCGGACATAGCCCGACAGATATTCGCTCATTAAAACTATGCCGATAATCACGAGGAGAACGGCGGCGGATGTGTCGTAATCGTAGCGATTGATCGATGTGTTTAACGTGGCCCCAATTCCCCCAGCCCCCACAATGCCTATTACCGCCGATTCTCGAAAATTGATATCGAGTCGATAGAGTGAGAGACCAATCAAGCGCGGCATCACTTGAGGCTGCACGGCATAGTTAATCCACTGTAACCAAGAGGCGCCCGTCGCTCGAACGGCCTCCATCGGGTCACGCTGCGCATCCTCGATATCTTCTGCTAGCAATTTGGCCATAAAACCAATGGTGGCAAATGCCAGAGTAATCACGCCAGCGAGTGGTCCGAAACCAAACATGGCGACAAATAGGATGGCAATAATGATTTCTTGGAATGTGCGCGATAGGGCAATGATCGCTCGGCACAAAAAATACACGGGGGGAGGGGCGATATTGCGAGCGGCCCCCAGCCCAACGGGTATAGCAAACGCAATACCAATCACGGTGGCAACAAATGTCATCGTGAGGCTCTCACGTAGACCGATGAGAATCTCGCCGCCACGGGATACAAAATCGGGGCTTAAAAATGATCCCATGAATGCTAGGCCGCGATCCATGCCTTGCGCTACGCGTGCCCAGTTAACGTCTACACTGAAGTACACAAGCACCAAGTAGACTAATACCGCTATATTGATTCCCCAGCGCAGTGCCGCATTACTAATCATGGGCTTGGGGCGCCAACTCCCTTTTTTTGCGGCCAGGATTCTGGACTCGGGTATGGAGCTAGGCTGACTCATGGGTGGCCACCTAGCAGAGCGTCGTCGACATCTTTTTGTTGCGATGTGCTCTCGTGTTGCTCCTCGTCTTTCTTAGTGGCGTTCCAGTCTTCTTCGCCGTAAATGGTCGTGAGAATTTCAGGGCTCAGGCCCTCGGGTGAGCCATCGTAGACGATCTCTCCGGCACGCAAGCCCACAACGCGATGCACGAACTGTTGTGCGAGCGCAACGTCGTGAATATTGATAATGGTTGCGAGATTCTGCTCCTCACACAATTCACAAATTAGACGCATAATTTGTCTGGATGTTTTGGGGTCAAGGCTTGCAGTAGGTTCGTCTACGAGTAGTAGTTTAGGTTTTTGCATGAGCGCACGGGCTATCCCAACGCGCTGTTTCTGGCCGCCAGATAAGGCGTCACCTCGTTTATCGAGCATGCTTTCTAGCCCTACGCGTTCCAGCAGCTCGAAGGCCAATTTAATATCGCTTTGCGGGAATTTGCGGAAGTAGCTGCGGAAGAACCCTACGTAGGCGAGCCGACCAGAAAGCACGTTCTCCATCACCGATAATCGCTCTACCAAGGCATAGTTCTGGAAGATCATGCCGATTTGACGACGCGCTTGTCGCAAGCTGGCTCCCCGTACACCCGTGATATCTTTTGAGTCTAACTCAACGCTCCCGGCCGTGGGCTCGACAAGCCGATTAACACAACGAATCAAGGTGCTCTTTCCTGCACCAGAGGGGCCAATGAGTGCGAGCACCTGACCCGCGGGAACGTTTAAGTCGATATTGTTTAGCGCAAGATCCCCTGTTGGGTAACGCTTGGTAAGGCCTGCAAGCTTTAGCATATTCTACTCATTTCTTGGACTGGGTTCTGGGGTATAAACGAGCGTCCTTATACGAACCTATGTCGATTATTGTTATTGTAGCGACCTCTACTCATTGGCTCTTGGCTCAGTGTTAACTAGGGCCTAGAGTGAGATTAGTCACAGTTGTAAATTGTATTATTCGCTTGGTCTATTGTTCTTACGACCGCCCACTGTTCTTTATAGGTAATCGGCGTAAACTGCTCCATTCCTGCATCGGCAAACTCACGTGCGAGGGCCGTCCCTTCCCAATCAAAACTAAAAAACGCCTCTCGAATTTTTGCCGCTAGCTCTGGCTTTAGATCGTTAGAGACCCCATAGCCAGTGGTAGGAAATGTGGCAGACGTGTAAATAGTTTTGTACTCGCTCGCGTTAAGAACATCCCGAGCCATCATGCGATACAAGACTTCATTGGCAATTGCCGCCGCATCGTAATCCTTATTAACCACCCCAAGAATAGAGTTGTCATGGCTGCCGGAGTAGGACGTTTTGTAGTCCTTGTCAGCAATAAAATTAAACTCTGACTTTAGCAGCGCCGAGGGTGCCTTGAAGCCCGAATTAGAGGTTGGGGAAGTAAACGCGAGAGTTCGCCCCTTCAGGTCCGCTACTTCATCGATTCCGCTGTCTGGATAGGTAATGATCTCCATTTGATAACCGTAGCTGCCATCTTTTGCGGACATCATGGCGAAGGGGACAAAGCCTGCACAGTTTACGGCAATGGGGGTTGAGCCGGTATTAAAACCGGCTACATGGAGGCGGCCTGCGCGCATAGCCTCAAGCTGTGCGGCATTCGATTGAACAGGGAAAAAACGCACTTCTTTACCTGTGGCCTGTTCGAGATGATCGATGAACTCGTCCCACACTTTGGAGTACATGGCTGGGTCTTCGACTGGGGTATAGGCGAAAATCAGGATGCGCGGGTCTCGCCACTTACTAGAATCAAGCGGCGTATCCGCAACTAGGTCCTTATCGGAATCCTCATAGCGTGGAGACAGTTCGGCGGCAATGAGCGCCGAGCTGGCGGTGACACACTGCAGGGCCATGACCGCGCCACATAGCTTTTTAATTATTCTCATCTGGTCTCGCCTTTTTTCTGTAGCTTAGCAAATTATAGAGCAATGCGCAGATTGGCCCGAAACTCCTTCGCTATGCTCGCTACTTAGTGTGATCTTAGGAAGTCGACAGCACGATCAGGAAAGTCAGTGAACACCCCGTCCACGCCAGCATCGAAGAGATGGATTTTTAGCATCTGTTCGAAACTATCGGCGTAGGGGGGAATTTGGCCTGTATCGAGGCGGTAGGTATAAGGGTGTACCTGCAGGCCGTTGTCATGAGCAATTTTTACTAGGTCGCTGATCATAATTGCTTCGCCAGTGGAGTCACGACTCACAATCATCGACTTTTCGGGGCCAATGCCATCGGCATACCGAGCTATTTCTTTTAAGCCCTCAGCGCTTTGTTGCCAGTCATTTTGCTCGCCGTCGCTTAGCAGTGCTACCAGTTTAAGGTCTATGCCTAAAGCCGGCATTAGATCGTCATGGATGCGTTTGAGCTCGTCGAAATCGAAAGTCTGCACAAAAACATTATCGTCCTTGCTGGTGTAGCCGTACTGCCTCAAAACCTCTAGCACCGCGCGACTAAGATCCTTCCCCTCGGCTAAATGAAACTCCGGAGACTTAATTTCTGGGTATATACCCACATCGCTACCCGTGGCGTGGTTCAAGCCCTGCACCAGTTCGATTTCTTGCGCGAGCGTATGAATCTTAAAATGAGAGGCCCCTACGGGAAATCGCTGCGGGTAGTTGGACATTTTTTGTCCGTCTTCTATGGTGAAGCCTTCGGAGACATCCAGTGTGAGTATCTCGGCTAGCGTAAAGTCGACTGCGTAAAATTTGCCATCGGAGCGCGCGCGGCTAGGAAACTTTTCGGCTACATCGGTGGTGCGATCGAGCGTGATGTCGTGAATGACAATGAGTTGCTCATCCTTTGTCATCACGACGTCTTGTTCAATGTAGTCGGCATCCATGGCGTATGCCATCGCTTTGGCTGGCAAGGTATGCTCTGGCAGGTAGCCACTTGCACCACGATGGGCGACAACGACTTTGTCAGCGCTCTGGGCAATCGCGCTTGAAATAAATGTCGCGGCTAGCACCGTCGCTATTGTTGCAGCGCTGTTAATCAATCGGCCTAAGGCTTGAGTTTTTTGCATTGAGATTTCCTATACGGGTGACGATTTCAATAGCCATACTTTAAGACCGTCAGATGTCATCAATATTGCATCGCAGCCCCATGCCAAAATTGCTTATATCTCTTTGCCTTTGGGCTTGCAAGAAAGCGGCGTTAAATTGCTTTATATCACGAGCGTGTCATTGTATTGTCCAGCTCCATGACAGCTATATCTCTTTCTCTTGCAGAGCCCCAATTACAATCAATCAGCGATCCCATGCTTGACTCTTATGGGGTGCATCTACGCATGCTGCGATTGGATCAGTTACATCCGCAAGTGTCCGGGAATAAATGGTTCAAGCTGCGCTTGAATCTGCAAGCGGCGAGAGAGCAGGGGTATACGCGTTTGCTAAGTTTTGGCGGGGCATATTCAAACCACCTGTATGCCATGGCTGCCGCCGCTAAGCTATTTGACTTTGAAGCGGTCGCCGTCATTAGAGGCGAGTTAGTGGAGCCGCTAAACTCCACCTTGCAGTTTCTCCAAGATCAGGGAGTCGTGCTTCATTCGGTGTCTCGCAGCGATTATCGACGTCGCTATAATGAAGACTATCTTAGGGCGCTATTGCGGCAGTATCCAGGCAGTTATGTCATTCCAGAGGGCGGTTCCAATGCGCTAGGCGTTCGTGGTTGTATGGATATTCCGCAATCGTTTCAGTGGCAACAGGAGACCTTGCCTAGAAAGCGCATTGTGGCCGTGGCCTGTGGCACTGGTGCAACGCTTGCGGGTTTGGTAGCGGCCCAGGAAGGGGATTATCGAGTCTTAGGTTTCTCGGCTCTTAAAGGGGGGCAGTTCTTGCAGCAGGATGTGCTAAAGCATATCGAGGCAGCAGGGGAGCAAGAACATCATGATTGGCGCATTGACTTTGAGGCTCACGGGAGAGGATATGGGAAGAGCGACTCTGACCTAGAGCGTTTTATCGATGACTTTGCCCATCGTAACGAAGTGCTATTGGACCAAGTCTATACCGCAAAGATGATGCGTCGACTGTATGCACTCATCAAACAGGGACAAATAGAGGTGGGGAGCGAAATTATTGCCATACATACTGGCGGGCTTCGTGAAATGTGGTAAAAATTCCCACGTGACCAAGATGTCAGTCTTGTCGTATACTGCTAAGCAGGATCAATAGGGACTGTTGCAAATTACTGGATGGAGTGAAAACTTGCTATTACGATCTCATTTCCTCGCCGCCTATAATGGGCGTATGCTCCTGCTTCTGTGGGCTTCGCTGGCGCTATTCGCTTCATCTGTAGCCGATGCCCAATCTGTGGTTTCGTCTCTGTGGCGCAATGCCAGTGTAGAGGAAGCCGCGATGCCATCTTGGCCAGTGCTTCCCCAGCCAGCAATTGAGGCAACTCCAGTTTGGGTAAGCGCCGAGCTCATGGAGCAATTATCCGTTGGCGATACAATTACCGCGCCCAGCGGCAATGGACAGGCGAGTCCGGCTTCTGCGCTTATCTCTGACCTCACCCATTATGTTAATGGAGACAAAGTATTTAGCGGGGAAGTGACCACTGAGTTTTGGCAAGGGCCCATGGTTTTGACAGTGGGTAAGAACGCGGTTCTCGCCCATATTGAGGCCGAGGATGCTAGCTGGCAGCTGTTTGTCAGCCGTGAGTCTCAAAGCGCTGACTATGCGGGTTGGGTTTACCTAACAAAGCTGGAGGAGCGCGACTACTTCGAACACGACTTCCTAAGCTATACCGTAGAGCCATTGCCTGCCCAGCGATCCTTGCCTAGTTATGCAAAGCAGCAGTTGAAGCTCAGTACCGAGAAAGCAGGGCAGAGTCGATCTGAGATTACAGCTAATGGCTTAGAGCTCACTCAGAGCTTTGACAAGAAATCGGTCAAAGTAGGGCAGCAGCTCACCGCGACAATCACGGTAAGTAATCACAACCCGCAAGATGTGGGCGGGCTGACCTTATTTGTCTATTTTGTTCTCAATGACGCTCAGTTCGTATCGGCAAGTGCGGGTTGCCAGACCTCTGGCGTAGCCGGTCCTAATGTCTTGCATTGCCCTTTGGGGACAATTGCAGCTAAGGGCAGTCAACAGATTAGTTATACAGTGGAGGCTAGCGAGCAATCCCCCGGGTATATTACATCTACCGCTATTGTGGGCGACTTGCGTGATGACGCCTATATCTACCTAGTGGAAGACGTGCTGCGCGATAGCGATGCAGATGGCGTAAGTGACACGGATGAACAATTACTGGGGACAGACCCCCATAACCCCGCTTCAGTTCTCAATGAAACGACAACTGTCGATGTGTTGGCCTTGTATACTGCGGGTGCACAGGAGCTGTTTAACGGTCAGGCAGAAACGCGCATTAACCAGATGTTTGCCATGGCGAATCGTATTTACTCCGATAGCGGCGTCAAAATAGTCTTGCGTCCAGTGCTGCACAGGCAGGTTTCCTACAGCGATGAGCCTTCCATGTGGCAGGCACTGGATGCCATGGCCTTTTCATCTGATGCCGAACTCGGAGATCCAGCTTTCGCAGAGCTGAACTCTCTGCGTGAGACATACGGAGCCGATATCGTGACGCTGTTTCGGCCTCAAGGCGCCGAAATCGGCCTGTGTGGGGCCGCGGGCTTGAATGGCTTTGGCTCCCAGGGTTACTTCAAGCCTGAGTTATTTCGTCAGTTTGCTGTGTCCAATATCGCGATAGACTGCCCTTTGAATGGCGTAGTAGCCCACGAGGTAGGACATATAATGGGCTTGGGCCACTCTTGGTTACAGGATGGGGCTGGCGGCACATTCGACTATTCGACAGGGCACGGAGTGAGCGGTGAGTTTGCGACCGTTATGGCTTATCCCGCCGCTTTTGCTACCGAGAATCGTCTCCACCTGTTTTCATCCCCTGATTTAGATTGCTTGGGTTTCCCCTGTGGCGTAGCCGCGGGGCAGGAAAATGCCGCGAATGCAGTACTCTCCCTCAATAGCACGCGAGTGCAGATTGCCAGCTATTACGATACTAAGGTTGCCCAACTGACTGAACGGCCAGTGGCATCGCTCAGCGGGGCACAGACCGATGCTCGAATCGAACTAGCAGCCAGTGTTGATGAGGGTCTGAGCTTGATTTCACAGGTGCCACAGAACGCTCAGGTGGACATTAATCTGAGCCTTAGAGTCGATAGCCAGCACGTGGGTAAGACTGGGCAGATTCATATTTTGGCCCTGTTTAATGGCAGTGTCTTTAGCTTGAACCAGAACGCAGAGATTACCCCTTGGGATGGCACTGTTCAGTCCTTGGCCAGCTTTGAGCCAGAAGGGCCTTTATTGCCCGTGCGTTATTTAGAGGTCATTCATGCGCTGCCTGCGGCCTCGGACTGGGTAAATTCCCAGCTGCAAATCTTTGCAGCCTATAGTGTGGATGACAAGAGCGAGCTCATTTTTACTGCTGAGCCCCTAGTCATCGACTTCACGCCCTAAGAGCTTTTGCTCATTCCCGCCACGCCTGAAGTTCAATAACAAAGGCTGAGTGCTGCTCAGTCTCTGTTATACTTATGCCCACTTTAGTGACAGCAATTGCCAGTAGCGCAAAGCTGTATGAACTGCTTAACGACGCAGAGAGTTTTATGCCAGCATTCAAGAGAATAGGACTAGTAGGGCGCCCAGGGCACCTCGGAGTGGTCGAGACTTTGAAAAAGCTCGAAGAGGTGCTAAAAGGCTTCGATGTAAAAGTAATGATCGACGAGGCTAGTTCCGAGTTAACCCCGGGTCACGGGTTTGAAGTGATATCCAGAGATAGCCTTGGCAGTCACTGTGATTTAGTCATGGTGGTAGGTGGCGACGGCAGCATGCTGAGTGTGGCTAAGACTCTGTCCAGCCACGAGGTATCGGTACTGGGGGTTAACCGCGGCCGCTTAGGCTTTCTAACCGATATTCTTCCCGAGGAGCTGGAAGAGCGCCTGACGCAAATTCTGGCTGGAGAATATACGGAAGAAACTCGTTTCTTGATTGAGTGCGAACTGCATCGTGGGGGCAGGGTCATTGAGAGCGCCTATGCGCTTAACGATATTGTGCTTAACCCCGGCACCGCCGCGAGAATGATTGAGTTTGAGCTGTTTATCAACGAGCAGTTTGTAAACTCTCAGCAGTCCGATGGCTTGATCGTTGCAACGCCCACTGGTTCGACGGCATATGCACTGTCCGCTGGAGGCCCTATCATGCATCCTAGCCTCAATGCCTTGGTATTGGTTCCTATGTACCCACATTCACTGAGTTCACGACCTTTAGTGGTAGATGCTAATAACAGCATTCGGATTAAGGTTGGTAAGGTGCGTTCCTTGCAGCCGCAGATCAGCTGCGATGGCGCCACTAGTTTTGAGGTAAGCCCTGGGGATTCTATAGTGGTTCGTAAGAAGGCTGAGCCGCTACGCTTGGTGCATCCGCTGGATCATAATTTTTATCAGACTTGTCGCAGTAAATTAGGTTGGGGTAATCGCCTAGGGCGTGTCGATGATTAGAGCGGCAAGCGTAGAGGGATCGCAGGATTTGCGTCCCGTATTGCAGCTAATGGCACGCAACGGAATTCGCTTTCGTGTGAGCGAGGAGGCGGGTAATCAGGTGATTTGGGTAAGCAAAGAATCTGAGGTGGCACTTTGCCAAGAGCATCTTAAACGGTGGGAAGAATTAAGGGAGAGTGGTTTTACGCCGATCGCACAGCCGAGTGCGCCTTTGTCGAGTTATTTTTCCGGTAAGGGTGCTGGCAATAAGCTTCTTGCTGCGGTGTGGTATGCGCCCGTGACTAGCCTCATCATATTGGTGGCGATTGTAGTGGCCTTAATGACCAGTTTAGGAGCGCAAGTGTATAACAATAGTCCGCTACTCTATCCAAACTGGAGTGGTGGCTCGGCGCTAAACCCCTTGTCTTATTTACAGATTCTGTCTCAAGCCGAAACTTCGTTAGAGTATATAAGAACTCTCGCTCCAGCGTTTTTACATTTTGGCATTATTCATATTGTTTTCAATGTGTTGTGGATTTGGCAGCTAGGGCGAATGATCGAAGTGAATCAGCCTAAAATTGTGTTTATATTGGCAACAGTGTTTATTATCTATGTGGGTAATACAGCTCAATTATTGTGGAGTCAGTCAGTCGCTTTCGGCGGACTCTCTGGTTTAGTTTATGGGTATCTAGGGTTTATATGGACAATGCAAACGCTTAATCCGCAAAGCCGCCTTCGCTTGCCTTCTTCGACTATTGCCATCTTGGTTGGGTTTATGGTGCTGGTAGCAGTGGTGCCTTTAGGGTTTATTGCGAATGCGGCTCATATTGGTGGTTTTATAGCGGGCATTATTGCAGGTATTCCAGCCGCGTTATTTCAGCGCGGCAGCCGCAGTGCTAGTTCAGAAACATGATTAAAAGGTAAATAGTAATGGCAAATGAATTCGACTCATTTGGTGCCTTGGTGGATAGTATTACGCCCGAGGTGCACGAAAAACTTAAAGAGGCAGTGGCAACCGGTCGCTGGGCCAATGGCGATAAATTAACGCCCGAGCAGCTTGAGCATAGTATGCAGGCGGTTATCGCATGGGAGCTGAAGAATCTTCCAGAGGAGCAACGCACTGGATATATTGATCGCACGGGTTTACAACAATCCCACTGTGATTCGCCGGAAGATCAAAACACATTAACTTGGGTTGATGATAAACCCAAGCGTACGACTCACTAATTAGGAAGGGTGTCATAGTGGATTCTCTGGCTAGCGGCATTGTTCGCAAAATGCACACACGTTTAGATAGCCCTGTTAGTTATGCCTTGCCTTTAGGCGATACCAAGGTCGGAATGAATGCGCTGCTGGAAAGTACCATTCGCCTTTCCTTCACTGGGCAAATCAATTGCACACACTGCGGCCGCAATACCAATAAGAGTTTTAATCAAGGTTATTGTTATCCCTGTTTTCAGTCTTTGGCACAATGTGATAGTTGCATTATTCATCCAGAGAAATGTCATTATGATGCAGGCACGTGTCGGGAGCCGAGTTGGGGTGAGAAATTCTGTATGCAAGATCATATTATTTATCTTGCTAACTCCTCCGGCGTGAAGGTGGGTATTACCCGGGCAACGCAGGTTCCAACCCGCTGGATAGATCAGGGCGCCGTGCAGGCTCTGGCTATAATGCGTGTGCGTAGCCGCTTGCAGTCGGGCACACTAGAGGTCATGTTCAAACAACATATTGCGGACAAGACTAATTGGCGCGACATGCTCAAGGGCTGTGATCACGAAACTGATTTGGCAGCGCAAAGGGACGCTCTCTTCGAGCAGTGTGAACAAGAGATTAGCGAGATGGAACAGCGTTTTGGTTTCCACGCGATAAGTCGCTTGACCCATGTTGATCCCGTAGCCATAAGTTACCCAATAGTGGAGTATCCCGAGAAAATAAAATCTCTGAACTTTGATAAAGATCCTATAGTGGAAGGAACGCTCTTGGGAATAAAAGGGCAGTACTTAATTTTCGACAACGGTGTTATCAATATGCGTCGTTTCGGCGGTTACAACATCGAACTTAGCGCTTAAGGCGCTACGCCATACAAATTTCGAGAAGGTCAGTTATGCGAGAAGCTCAAGCGAAGACAATTTATTTAAAAGACTACCAGGCACCAGCATTTTTAATTGATGAAACCCATTTGCGATTCGAACTAGGGGAAGAATCCACGCGAGTTACCTCGCAATTAAAGATGCGTCGCAACCCAGTGTTCGACGATCACAATGCTTGTCCGCTTATTCTTGACGGTCAAGATATGGAGCTGGAGAGCATTAGCATAGATGGGCAAGTGCTTGTTGCAGACAAGTATGTCGTGGGTGAAGAAACGCTAAGTATTTCGGAGTTGCCGAAGGCCGTTGATGAGAATGGCGCACAGTTCCTGCTTGAATGTGTCACCTTGATTAAGCCACAGGAAAACACCAGCTTAGAAGGTTTGTATAAGTCTAAAAAAATGTTCTGTACTCAATGTGAGGCCGAAGGTTTTCGCAAGATAACGTATTATCTTGATCGTCCTGATGTGATGTCCAAGTTCACCACCACGGTGGAGGCTGACAAATCTCGCTATCCTGTTTTGCTTTCAAACGGAAATGATATTGCCAGAGGGGATGCGGACAATGGTCGTCACTGGGTGACTTGGGAAGATCCATTCCGTAAGCCTTGTTATCTGTTCGCTCTTGTCGCTGGCGATTTGGAATGTGTGGAAGATAGTTTTGTCACCATGTCTGGCAAAGAGGTTGCTTTGCGTCTATTTGTTGAGCAAAAGGATTTGGATAAATGCGATCACGGCATGTTGTCGCTAAAGAATTCTATGGCCTGGGATGAGAAAGTATTTGGTCGTGAATACGACTTAGATATTTTCATGATTGTGGCAGTCGATGATTTCAATATGGGGGCAATGGAAAATAAGGGGCTTAATATCTTTAACACCTCCTGTGTTCTAGCCAATCCAGCAACGACTACGGACCAAGCATTTCAGCGTGTTGAAGCGGTTGTTGCTCATGAGTATTTTCACAATTGGTCCGGTAACCGAGTCACCTGTCGTGACTGGTTTCAATTGAGTCTAAAGGAAGGTTTTACGGTCTTTAGAGACTCTGAATTTTCCGCGGATATGGGCTCCAGAACAGTAAAGCGTATCGATGATGTGACGTTCCTGCGTACAGCTCAGTTTGCCGAAGATGCGGGGCCAATGGCCCATTCGGTGCGCCCCGAATCCTATATGGAAATTTCTAATTTTTACACGCTTACGATCTACGAGAAGGGCGCCGAGGTGGTGCGCATGATTAAAGAGCTCGTGGGCGCGGCAAATTTCCGCAAAGGGAGCGATCTGTATTTTGATCGCCATGATGGGCAGGCCGTAACGACCGAAGACTTTGTGAAGGCAATGGAAGATGCCAGCGGAGTGAGTCTTAAGCAGTTTAGAAACTGGTATTCGCAAGCAGGAACGCCGCGTTTGAGCGTAAGTGATAGCTACGATGAAGCCGCCAAGACCTATACCTTAAGCGTTGCGCAATCCTGCCCTGCGACCCCAGAGCAAGAGGAGAAGCTGCCTTTCCATATTCCACTGCGAATGGGCTTGCTGGATTCAAGCGGTAAAGAGCTGACGCTGAACCTGCAGGGGAGCGAACAAAGCGAGGTTGTCAAAGAGCTCGTATTAGATGTAACACAGCCGAGCCAGAGTTTTGTCTTTACTGGAGTTGACTCTAAGCCCGTACCGTCTTTGTTACGTGGTTTCTCGGCACCGGTGAAGCTGAGTTTTGATTATAGCCTTAATGATCTCGTGTTCTTGATGAGCCACGATACGGATGGTTTTAATCGTTGGAATAGTGCTCAACAGCTTAGCGTTGTGGTGATGCAAGGCTTACTGGCCGACTACCAAGCCGGTAGAGAGTTGAAGCTAGACTCGCGAGTGAGTTCTGCATTCGACGGTATTGTACACGCTAGCATCGAGCGCTGCGTCGAAGGCGAGGCGCAAGACAAGGCCGCGATCGCTCAGCTATTAACATTGCCGTCAGAGGCTTATCTCAGTGAGCTGGCAGAGCAGATCGATGTGGATGGTATTCACGCGGTTCGTGAATTTGTCGCCAATACTCTAGCTATAGAGCTGAAAGAGCAGTTTAAAGAACTCTATAAACTTAACGATGTAAAAGAAGACTATAAACCCAATGCCGATGGCATAGCTAGAAGGGCACTGAAGAATGTCTGTCTATCCTATTTACTGCGTAGCGGTGATGAGTCATATCTAGCCTTGGCACAAAGGCAATATGAACACTCGGATAATATGACAGAGGTTGCCGCTGCTCTGCGCTTGATTGTAAATAGTGAGCTAGAAGGGGCAAGCGAGCTGCGCTCACAAGTGTTGGAGAACTTCTATAGTAAATGGAGTCATGAGGCACTGGTGGTCGATCAATGGTTTAGCATTCAGGCGACTTCAGTGCTACCTGGCGCGTTGGACAGAGTGAAGGAGCTTCTTCAGCATGAGGCCTTCGACATTAAGAACCCTAATAAGGTGCGCTCGGTTATTGCCGCGTTTTGCGGTCAGAACCCTCTGCATTTCCATTGCGCCGATGGTTCGGGCTATGAGTTCTTAGCCGATAGAATTATCGAGCTTAATAAACTCAATCCGCAGATTGCATCACGCCTGTTGGTGCCCTTAACTCGCTGGAAGAAATACGATGAGCAGCGTCAACAATTAATGACTGCACAGCTCAAACGTATTGCTAATGAAGACGGCCTGTCAAAAGATGTTACGGAGGTTGTGCTGAAGAGCCTCAAGTAAAATGTGAGCCGTGATGTTGGGACTGGCTTGCTCTTTTTTAGCGGGCACAAAAAAGCCGGTGTAGATAACAATCTACACCGGCTTTTTTTATTAGCCGCTTAAGAGGCGACTGTTTGTACGTTTACCGCAGGAATGGTCTGTACTTTCTCAGCCGCTTCCATATATGACTTGATCTCATTGAAGTTCAAGTAGCGGTAGATATTCTCAGACATAGTGTCTACGTTCTTCATGTAAACCATATACTCTTCCATTGTTGGAATATGGCCGAGCACAGAAGCAACGGCAGCCAATTCAGAAGAGGCCAGGTATACATTCGCGCCTTCACCTAAGCGGTTAGGGAAGTTACGCGTTGAGGTCGATACCACTGTTGACTTTGGTGCTACACGAGCTTGGTTACCCATGCACAGGGAGCAGCCAGGCATCTCAGTACGCGCACCGGCAACGCCGAACACATTGTAGATACCTTCTTCAGTCAATTGGTGTTGGTCCATCTTCGTTGGAGGTGAAACCCACAAGCGAGTTGGGATGCCACCTTTAGCTTGCTTGAGCACTTCGCTCGCTGCACGGAAGTGACCGATGTTAGTCATACAAGAACCGATAAATACTTCGTCGATTTTTGTGCCTTGAACTTCAGACAATGGCTTAACATCGTCTGGGTCATTAGGGCAGGCCAATAGAGGCTCTTTAATATCGTTAAGGTCGATCTCGATGATCTTGTGGTATTCAGCATCCGCATCCGGCTCCAGAAGCTCTGGGTTTTCAAGCCACTCTTCCATCGCCTTAGCACGGCGCTCTAGAGTACGCGCATCGCCATAGCCTTCGCTGATCATCCAGCGAAGTAGGGTGATGTTAGACTTGAAGTACTCAATGATAGGCTCTTTGCCTAGACGGATAGTACAACCGCCTGCGGAACGCTCTGCAGAGGCATCGGATAGCTCGAATGCTTGCTCAACTTTCAGGTCAGGCAGACCTTCGATCTCTAGAATGCGGCCAGAGAAAATATTTTTCTTACCCTTCTTCGCAACGGTTAGGTCGCCAGATTGAATAGCCGCATAAGGAATCGCATTTACCAAGTCGCGCAAGGTGATGCCAGGCTGCATTTTACCCTTAAAGCGCACGAGAACGGATTCAGGCATATCCAATGGAATCACTCCCGTTGCCGCAGCAAAGGCAACTAGGCCTGAGCCTGCAGGGAAGGAGATACCAATTGGGAAACGTGTATGGGAGTCGCCGCCAGTACCTACTGTATCAGGCAATAGCATGCGGTTTAGCCACGAGTGGATAATACCGTCGCCAGGGCGCAAGGCCACACCGCCGCGAGTTTGAATAAAATCAGGTAGTGTGTGCTGTGTCTCGATATCAACGGGCTTCGGATAAGCGGCCGTGTGACAGAAAGACTGCATAACCAAATCAGCTGAGAAGCCAAGACATGCAAGGTCTTTCAGCTCATCACGAGTCATTGGGCCTGTTGTGTCTTGCGAGCCCACTGTGGTCATTTTGGGTTCGCAGTAGCTGCCAGCGCGAACGCCTTCGACGCCACACGCTCTACCCACCATCTTCTGCGCTAGCGTATAACCTTTATCAGAAGCTTCTGGGTTAAACGGTAGGCGGAATACTGTGGAGGGCTCAAGGCCAAGAGACGTGCGCGCCTTGTCTGTGAGGCCGCGACCGATGATGAGCGGAATACGGCCTCCCGCTCTTACTTCATCAAGAATTACTTCGGTCTTAAGCTTAAACTCGGTAATGACTTCGTCAGTTCCGTGCTTAGTGATTTTGCCTTCGTATGGGTAGATGTCGATCACATCGCCCGTGTTGAGATTGTCTACGTCACACTCGATTGGGAATGCGCCCGCGTCTTCCATGGTATTGAAGAAGATAGGAGCGATTTTGCCACCGATGCAAACACCGCCATCACGCTTGTTTGGAATATAAGGAATATCGTCACCAATATTCCACAATACAGAGTTAGTCGCAGATTTGCGTGAAGAGCCTGTACCGACAACATCGCCCACTAGTGCTACTGGGAAGCCTTTCTCTTTAAGCTCGGAGATTTGCTCTGCCGCATTCGTTACCCCTTCGCGCTCCATCTTGTACATGGCAAGAGCGTGCAGAGGGATATCTGGGCGTGACCAAGCGTCCTGTGCTGGGGAAAGATCGTCAGTGTTAGTCTCGCCAGGCACTTTGTAGACTGTGACGGTCATGACTTCTGGCAGGCTCGGCTTACTGGTAAACCACTCGGCGTCAGCCCAAGACTGTAGCAGCTTTTTGGCGTGCTCATTGCCGGCTTTGGCTAACTCATCCACATCGTGGAAGGCGTCGAACATTAGCAATGTGTGGGAGAGTTCTTTAACCGCAAGTTCGGCTAGCTCTTTATCTTCGAGTAGCTTCACCAAGGTGGCAATATTGTAGCCACCTAGCATAGAGCCCAGCAGTTTTACTGCTAGTGGCTTGTCGATGATAGGGGAGCTTACTTCGCCAGTGGCGATAGCCGATAGGAAACCAGCCTTAACGTATGCAGCCTCGTCCACGCCAGCGGGAACTCGTGTGGAGATCAAATCTAGGATGAACTCCTCTTCACCGGCTGGTGGGTTTTTGAGTAGCTCAATTAGGTCTGCTACTTGTTCAGCATTGAGAGGTTTAGGAACGATACCTTGTTCGGCACGCTCGGCAACATGTTTTCTGTAATCTTCTAACACAGTATTCCCCTTGTCGGTAGACGATGAAGCGAAGAGAGATGTAAGAGCAAAGACACTTGGTGCGTATGGAATTCAAAGGGATTCGGTACTACACAGGTCGATTACACTTATTAAAATTCGTCGTTGAATTTTGTACTAATTAAAAGCCTTTTATTGCTTCGATTAGCTGTTAAAATCGGGGGGGTAGTTTAGTCGATTTTGCGCTAAAACGCCAGTTCAATAGTATTGTCAGCCTTTTGTAGCGCTTCTAAACACAAGCGTTGCATCCCAAGCATTGGAAAAAGAAATAGTGAAATCAAGCACCACCCGCACCCCCTGTATTGGCGTATGTTCGACTACTTCCCTCGGCGATCCTGTATGCAGAGGCTGCCAGCGTTACGCGGTTGAGGTTATCCAATGGAATGCGTATACGGGCCCCGAGAAAGAGGCGGTGCTGCGTCGCATTAGTACTTTGACTGAGCAAATACTGCGCGATAAGTTCATTATTGTCGACGAAGAGAAATTAGCGCAGCAACTGCAGCGCTCGCGGCTGCCGTTTAATGAGGCTCTATCGCCATTTTGTTGGATACAAACCCTGCTCAAGCGCATTCCCTTGCAAGCCTTGAATCTAGAAAACTATGGCGTAGCGATCGCTAGGTCGTATCAAGATATGGGGCTGCAGGCCTTGGCGGATCAGGTGGATGAAGAGCTGCTGGTATTGGCGGAGGCTCATCACGCGCGCTATTTCAGCGCGCATGGCGTGTGAACGCATTTAGCGGTAGCGCTATTTAGGCGCTGCAGTGGGCAAAGTGCTTTAGGTCGAAGCCCTCATCATTGAACTCAATAACCCAGCCTTTGTCATCCCAACTGCCTAGAACCAGTCTATAGGCTTCATTCTTCCCGTTTATAGGTTCGGGAAGGCGAATAGTGTGGACCGAAGGGCGATGAGTGTGACCGTGAATCAGGTAGTTGACCTGCTGCTTTTGCAGTAGTTTAGTGACTTCACTAGGGGTGACATCCATGATGTCGGATGCCTTGTGGCTATTATGTTCATTGCTTTGTTGGCGCGCCTGCTGGGCGATCATATAGCGCTCGACCAAGGACTTGGAGAGGAACTCGTCCTGCCACTGTTCTGAGCGGACCATGGCGCGAAACTGCATATAGTCCGTGTCTCTGGTGCAAAGGTGGTCGCCATGAATGAGGACCACTCGATGGCCGTGGCAGTCGATTAGAGTAGGCTCGCTGATTAGGCTTGCGCCACAGCGCTTGGCGTATTCATCCCCAATGAGGAAGTCACGGTTGCCATGCATGATGAAGATGTCGGTGCCACTTGCGCTAAGTTCGCTCAGAGCCTCTGCCACTTTGGCTGTCAAAGGGGTCTCGTCATCATCACCCACCCAGACTTCAAACAAGTCGCCCAGAATATACAACGCCTTGCAGCCCCTTGCGCGGCTGCTTAGGAATTGCATAAAGCTCTTTGTAATGATGGAGTCTTCTTTATCGAGATGTAGGTCGGAGATGAAGAGCGTTTTGGGATTTTCAGGCATATTTTTTTATTAGACTCTTTTATTCAGGCTTTTGGGCATCATCAACTACTTTAGCGGAGATTATCACAATTTCATCCGCTGGAACGTCTTGGTGGCCCGCTTGGGACGTGGTTTTGCACTGCTTTATTTTATTAATTACGTCCATGCCCTCGGTGACTTTTCCGAATACTGCATATCCCCAGCCCTGAGTACTCTTGTTCTTGTGGTTGAGGAAAGTATTGTCGCTGACATTGATAAAGAACTGGCAAGTAGCTGAGTGTGGGTCGGCTGTGCGAGCCATTGCCAGTGTGCCGATCTCATTCTTAAGGCCGTTATCAGCTTCGTTCTCAATGGGGGCTTCGGTGGGTTTTTGTACCATGCCAGACTCGAAGCCGCCCCCTTGAATCATGAAATTATCGATGACCCGATGGAAGATAGTGTTGTCGTAAAAGCCCTTCTCTACATAGGAGAGGAAATTCTTAGCTGATTTTGGGGCTTTCTCGAAATCCAGTTCGACTGAAAATTCGCCATAATTCGTTTTAAAGACAATCATTATCTACTACCTTGACTAGAAAGGGGGTTTGGCCCCTTATGGGAAACACATTGAACAGTTATAATACGTTCTTTGCCACTTGTGAGAAAGCGTAAAACAACTCTATGAAACCATCTGACAATTCTTCTGCCAGCGCTAGCGCTGATTCCGGTGCGGCTGCGCCATCTAATTTCATTCGGCATATTATTGAGCAAGATCTGAAGAGCGGCAAGCATAATGGGCGTATCCAGACCCGTTTCCCCCCAGAGCCTAATGGCTTTCTTCATATCGGGCATGCCAAATCGATATGCTTAAACTTTGGCGTGGCTAAGGAGTTTGGGGGCGAGTGTAATCTGCGCTTCGATGACACCAACCCTGCGAAGGAAAGCCAAGAGTTCATCAACTCCATAAAAGCCGATATCGAGTGGCTGGGTTTTGAGTGGAGTGGAGATATACGCTATGCATCAAGCTATTTCGATGCCTTGCATGAGTGTGCGGTGCAGCTTATACGCTCCGGTGACGCCTATGTTTGTAGCCTGAGCCCAGATGAGGCCAGAGAGTATAGAGGCACATTGACTAGCCCAGGCAAAGATAGCCCTTACCGAAACCGTTCCGTTGAAGAGAACCTAGAGTTGTTTGCGGCTATGCGTGAAGGCAAGTTTGGGGATGGTGAACACAGTCTGCGCGCCAAAATTGATATGGCCTCGCCCAATATTAGTATGCGCGACCCAGTGATCTATCGAATTCGCCACGTGAACCATCATCAAACGGGCAATAAGTGGCCAATTTATCCAATGTACGACTTCGCTCACTGCATCTCTGATGCTTTGGAGTGTGTGACTCACTCGCTTTGTACTCTGGAGTTCGAAGACCATCGGCCACTATACGAGTGGATCCTGAATCATCTCGATATCGAGGCATTGTACGAGCTCGGCGACAAGAAAGGCGAAAAGCAGCATTATGCTCTGCCCAAGCAAACAGAGTTCGCACGCCTGAATATTAATTACACGGTGATGAGCAAGCGAAAGCTCAAAGAGCTGGTAGACGAGTCCTATGTGAATGGTTGGGACGATCCGCGTATGCCAACCTTGTCTGGCCTGCGCAGGCGAGGCTATACAGCAGCATCTATTCGTGATTTTTGCGAGCGAGCGGGTGTGAGCCGTAGCGAGGGGATTGTCGATGTTGGCATGCTGGAGTACTGTATCCGTGAGGATCTAGATAGCAGCGCGCCGCGAGCCATGTGCGTACTGAACCCAATTAAAGTGGTGATCACCAACTACGATGCTGAAAAGTCAGAGACATTGTCACTGCCTTGCCACCCCAAGGATGAAAGCATGGGCAAACGTGAAATTTCATTTGCCCGCGAACTCTATATTGACGCCAGTGACTTCGAAGAAGTGCCACCGCCAAAATATAAGCGCCTAACATTGGGTGGGGAAGTAAGATTGCGTGGTGCCTATGTCATTCGCTGTGATGAAGTGATTAAAGACAATGAGGGCAAGCCAATAGAGCTGCGCTGTCACTATGATGATGCGACCCTGGGTGCGAATCCTGTAGGGCGAAAAGTAAAAGGGGTTATTCATTGGGTGCCAGCACAAACTGCATTAGATGTAGAAGTGCGCGTTTATGATCGATTGTTCAGTAACGAGAATCCTGACGGCAAAGATGCTGGGGATTATAAGGACAATCTGAACCCTGAGTCTTTGCAGGTTTTAAGCAACTGTAAGGCAGAGCCAAGCTTGGCCACAGCGAAACCTGAGGATGGGTTCCAGTTCGAGCGAGAGGGCTATTTCTGCGTAGATCGCTATGACTCTACCGCCCAGAAGATGGTGTTCAATAGAACCGTCACGCTGCGTGATTCTTGGGCAAAAATGACAAAGTAGCAGGCGCATTTTGGCCTGTGCCAAGACATTAAAACATATTAATAATTGAGAGAATTCGTGCTTCAGATATACAACACACTCACACGGAAAAAAGAAACCTTCACTCCTCAGCAAGAGGGCAAAGTGCGTATGTATGTATGTGGTATAACCACATACGATTACTGTCACATTGGTCATGCGCGAATGTTTGTGGCTTTCGATGTGGTTGCACGATATCTGCGTCATCGCGGGTACGATGTTACCTATGTGCGAAATATTACGGATATCGATGACAAGATTCTCAACCGGGCTAATGAAAACGGTGAACTGTACTCTGATTTAACCGAGCGCTTTATCAAGGCGATGTGGGAAGATGAAGAAACGCTGTTCGTCCAACGCCCGGATATCGAGCCCAGAGCGACAGCGCATATTGATGAAATTATTGCGCTTATTCAGAAGCTCATTGCCAATGACTTTGCCTACCGTGTTGAGTCCGGTGATGTGTATTATTCGGTGTCTCAGTTTAAGCCCTATGGTCGCTTGTCCAATAAGAACCCAGAGGAGCTATTGGCAGGCGCTCGTATTGAGGTGGGGGAGCTGAAAAAAGATCCTAGGGATTTTGCTCTGTGGAAGGCCGCTCGTGATGGCGATGTGGGTTGGGATTCGCCCTGGGGCTATGGTCGCCCTGGATGGCATATCGAATGCTCGGCCATGTCCACCTGCTGCTTAGGTGAAAGCTTTGATATTCATGGCGGCGGCTCGGACCTAATGTTCCCACATCATGAGAACGAAATAGCGCAATCGGAAGCAGTATCGGGCAAGCCGCTGGCGAACCTCTGGATGCATAACGGCGCCGTTAGGGTCGATAACGAGAAAATGTCGAAGTCCTTGGGCAATTTCTTCACGGTTAGAGAAGTGTTGGAGCAGTATCGCCCCGAGGTAGTACGTTACCTATTGATATCGAGCCAATACAGAAGCCCAATTAACTATTCAGAGCAGAGTTTAAAGCAGGCCGAAGCCTCGCTTGAGCGCTTCTATACGGCGCTAAGGGGCTTGGCCATAGACGAGGCTAGGGATCTAGCGAATAGTCAGTTTGAAAAGTCTTTCTGCGCGGCTATGGACGACGACTTCAATACGCCTGTGGCGCTTAGCGCCATGTTCGATCTCGCCCGCGAGATTAATAAACAGAAAGAGCTGGAGCCAAATAAGGCGGCAACTCTAGGTATCGTCTTGAAGCGTCTTGGTAAGGTGTTGGGAATATTGCAAGCCAATCCTGATGAGTTCCTACAGCTTGCCGGTGATGTGGATCCCCAGGAAGTGGATGCACTGATCGCTCAGCGCAAGCAGGCAAGAGCAGACAAGAACTGGGCACTCGCCGATGAGATCCGCGATAAACTTAATGATATGAATATCGTGGTTGAGGACGGTGCGCAGGGAAGTAGCTGGAGGGTGGAGCGGTAATTTCACGGCGCGATGAGCGTTTTGGCGAAAAAATGACAATACTGCAAAGAAATTTGTAATCAGAGATTGACTGTCATTAGCGCCGTGAGTATTATGCCGACCCTGCAATTATGTTGCGGATTTCGGGGTATAGCGCAGTCTGGTAGCGCGCCTGCTTTGGGAGCAGGATGTCGGGAGTTCGAATCTCTCTACCCCGACCAAACTCCTTTAGATAATGTTCTATAGAGAGTGCATTCTCGGTAGATCAAAGTTTAATGGTGATCGTAGCTCAGTTGGTAGAGCCCCGGACTGTGACTCCGGTTGTCGTGGGTTCGAGCCCCATCGGTCACCCCATTATCCCGAGTTGCTGAAAACTATGTCGGCAACCGCGATTTGCGCAAGCGACTCGCTCGGGAGAGCACTGAGACAGTTTGCTCAATATTACGCGTTCCTGGGGGTATAGCTCAGCTGGATAGAGCAACGGCCTTCTAAGCCGTCGGTCTCAGGTTCGAATCCTGATACTCCCGCCATTTTTTCTTAAACCTTCCTGATCTTATTCTTGCCGTTTGTTACCCTGGCTTTTCACATTATTGATGGCAAACAGTTTTTCCCGAGGACAAGCAATAATATTGTCCTGACCCCTTTGCAATACCTTTGTATACGGCACTAAGTCATAATTTCCGCTGATGCGCGATTTGCCGTCGCGTTTACGGGCTTTGCTGCCGTCGACTTTGCGATTGTCAAATGTGAACAGTTCGTAGTTCTGGGGCAAGTGAGAAGCGATTTGCGCTATGCTGCTAAAAGAGTGCGCTTCGCCATAGGTGACTTCCACCACGATAATAGGGCGGGTAGCGTTCAAGGTTTCTTGAAGTCCTTGCAGCGCTGGTTTTTCGAAGCCTTCTACGTCTATTTTCATTATGTCGATTCGATCGATACCATGCTCAGGGAAATAATCGTCCCCCTTAACCAGTGCCAGCTCGCCAATGCTTACATTGCCTTTGGCTGCGGTGTTGGAGTCGAATGAGCCGATCCCTTGATTAGCTCCCGTAGGGGCATAGAAGGGCAGGCTTGCATTCTCATTACTCACTCCGATCGTATGTATCTGAATATTGTTTATTTTATTGTTCGTTATTTGCAGGTCTAGGCGTTGGCGCACTTTGTCGAAGGGCTCAAAGGCGTGAACCTGTCTGCAAAGTGTCGACATAAAGAGGGCGTGCTGACCAATATTGGCGCCAATATCGACAAAAACACTATTATGAGAGTCAAGCGCTTGCAGGGTGTCCCGTAGAAAGTGCAATAAGGGCTTTTCAAAAGCGCCGTAATAGAAAATATGAAAGTCTATATTATTACGGAGATTGCCTTCGTAGTGCAGGCCGTAAAAGTCTTGTGTGAAAGGAAAGTCAGGAGCTTGCCCAGCCTTGGATAGACACTTGTATATTGCCCTTGATTGACGAGGTTTAAGCCATTGCTTATCCCAGATCGTGCGGCAGAGCTGTAGCTTTAGGCTCACTATGCGCTCCCTAAATATTTGTACTCAAGATAAGTTGGGAGTCTATTGTATCTAGGATAATTTCAAGCGCAATGCATTTTATGATGCCTACTTAGGAGGCTTGCTTTGTGGCCCTTCAAGCGCCTGGAGTGTCTCGCCATCCACGGCTTTATTAGCCGCTAGATCATGCAAGTCATTGAGCACCTGCTGACAAAGTTGAATTAAGTCTTGCAATCTTTTGCCCTCACATTCGCAGAAGTCAATGAACTCTTCATCGCGAGAGTTGACTAGTTCTAGTTCGACTTTCTTAAGGAGGAATTGATAGCTAGTGAGTCTTTCCTCGTAAGCGTCAATGAGATCTCTTAGTTGTGTCATAGGCTACCTTCTTAGGTTCTAGCTCATCGCGTGATTTTGTTCCGTCATCCAGTTCGTCGAGAGTGATCTCAGGGTAGTGGGATCTCACCTGACGGAGAAGTGAAGACAGTAGACTCTGCATGCTATTGGGCGACAATGAGCGCGACTGAATAAGGTGAACAAAGCCTTTTTGCAGTTTTACGATCATAGCTTTCGATAGCTTGCTCTTAATTTTTGTAGGCTTGCTAGTCTTAGAGATGGTGCCTATTGGACTGCGAATGCTTTGTGGCGCCTTGGATGGGCGCCCGATCAGCTTGCGCCAAAACAGGCTAAAAGAAGTTGTGGCGGCTTGCACGCCGAACAGGCTATCGATACTGGATGCTAGGCTGGTGAAGCGTTGGCTTGCTGGGGAAGACGGATAGGCCACACACACGGGGGACTGCTTTTGTACGGCAAGGCGAAGCGAGTCGTCTCGTGGAATATAGCCAAAGTAATGGGTCTGTAAGTGAAGATAGCGCATGGCCGCGGAGGACAGTCGCTTGTAGATGTCGACACTATTGCTATAGTCGTCGACCATATTGGTGAGCACATGTACTGGAGTGCTGCTCTTATTTTGGTAAAGCACCTTTAACAGGGCGAATGCGTCCGTTAAGGAGGTCGGCTCTGGGGTAACGACGACAATGCACTGTTGGGCAGCTTGGATAAACTGAATAACATTGCTGCTTATGCCGGCGGCGGTGTCCACTATTAAATAGTCAAACTCTTGCTCCAGCTTAGCTAAGGTAGCCAGAATAATACCCTGTTGCTTGGCATCTAACTGTGCGAACTCAGTAATGCCCGAGGCGGCAGGCACAACGCGAATACCTTGTGGGCCCTCTAAGAGTATTTTCTCCAAGGGCTGTTCACCATTAAGTAGATGCTCTAGCGTGTACTGAGGCCTTATATCCAGCAGAATATTGACGTTCGCCAAACTGGTATCAGCATCGAATACGCAGACCTTATTACCCTTGCGAGCCAGGGCAATGGCCAGGTTTACGCTGACATTGGTTTTGCCAACACCGCCCTTGCCGCTGGTAATGGCAATGACTTTGCTGGTGCTCTTGTTGCTATCCTTGGAACTCAATGGCGTCTCTCGCGCAATCTTGCTATTGGCAGTAATGGAAGAATCCTACCACCGCAGTTGGCGTGCGCCTATCTTTTGGCCGTTAGAAAATTAGGCATAGGCTTCAGGCAGTGGGAGCTTAACGGTTATACTTCCCGATATCGATGAATAATGAGTAGAAGATATGATAGCAGTCATTGGAGGCACCGGCTTAAGCGACCCAGCGCTTTTAGGAAGCCATGAGATTAAGAGTATTTTGACCCCCTATGCAGACCAAGAGGTGCAACTGTACTTAGTAAAGCGAGGCAGTGTGCCTGTTATCTTCTTGCCTCGTCACGGCCGAGAGCACTCCTGTGCTCCCCACAGCATTAATTATCGTGCGAATATTTGGGCGCTTCGTGAAATTGGAGTCACCAAGATTTTAGCGGTAAATGCCGTAGGAGGGATTAACGAGAATATGGGGCCGGGGCAGATTGCTTTGCCCAAACAGATAATCGACTATTCTTGGGGAAGAGAGCATAGCTTTAGTCAGCATGGCAAAGTGCTACATATTGATTTCACAAATCCCTATTCAGAGCCTCTGAGAGCGAGTCTGCTTGCCGCGGCCTCTGCACTTGGTGTCAGTGTCTGGCCACATGGCGTTTACGCGTGCACACAGGGGCCGAGATTGGAAACTGCAGCTGAAGTACAGCGTATCAGGCGTGATGGCGGCGATATGATTGGTATGACGGGAATGCCAGAGGCAGCCTTGGCGCGAGAGCTGGACTTAGATTACGCTAGTATTGCGGTGTCTGTGAACTGGGCCGCAGGCCTAGGTGATGAAGAGATCACCTTGGAGTCCATAGTGAAGGTGTTAAATGCCGCAATGGAGAAGGTCATCGGGCTCATCGATGCGGTGGTGGCCGAGGCGGCCTAAGCCTAGCATTGCTAGGGTTGGTCGATTAAGGACTGATCCTGCTCTTGCTCTAATGCTTGCTCTAGCTGTATATCGTCAGGGCGCTCATAAGGAAAAATTTGCACGACAATTCCCAGTGCGGGATGGTCGATATAATGGAACTCATTACTGCGCAGTTCCCGCGTTTGGTGCAACTTGATGACGCGCTGTGCCAAGTAGTTTTCAAACTCATTCACTGGCTCTTCGCCCGCGTTATTTTGTAGCTCTAAAGGTAGAGGCGGTAACGGTATTGCCATTGACTCATCAATAGTGCGGCTAAAATCAGAGAGCCATAAATTGGGCTCGAAAATGACGCGATCTTCTGAGCGGTTAAAATAGAAGCGCAGGCTGCCCTCTAGTTCTGAGCGCTCACCGAACTGTCTTCCACTCTTAATGCCTACGGCAAGATCTCTATTTTCGTGCCACATCACTTGTCGCCAAATATTGTGGTAGAGCAATCGATAGGCCGCTGAACGTTCAAGCGAGCGGTTGGTGCTTTGAAAGTCATGCTCACTAGGCGGGAGAGTCAAGAAGGCCTCTCGATCAATATCGGGCAGGCTAAAAAAATCCTGACTGACAAAGGGGCGAGGGCCTATGGGTTTCCTGCTTTGCTCTAGTGCGTCTAGCTGCTGTAGCGCCGATATGGCCTGCGTTGTACGCGGCAGCTCATTAGCGTTGGGCTCGAAAAATACGCTCCAATCACTTAGTTGTAGTGAGTCACTTAGCTGATTGATGCGGGTTAGTCGCCGTGGAAAGCTCAGCTCAAGATTATTACTGGGCCATTGCTCCTGGCTTAGATCACTTGCCTCGTTGCTAAAGATAGATACTTCGATTTGATACCAGCGAGCGCCGTCCTGGGCGAAGGTGTCCGCGCTGCACAATAGTGCAGCGAAAACGCCAATGGCGCTCAAGCTAAATTTCTGTAATCTGTGTTTGAGCGTAATCATGGTATGAGACTCTAAATGGCCGCAGCCCTAAATGCCAATTATTTAACCGACTAATATTAAGCTGTCTAGCATCTTATTGATGAAGTCGATGCGCTCCTGTGGCTGTTGCGCGTTATGGGTAAACTGAAGCTGCGTTGGGCCGGTCAGTTTGAAGACGCGCGATTGTTGCTGAACTAATTGCACAATCGCCCGTGGGTCCACTTTGGTTTCCTGCGCGAATGAGAGTTTACCTGTCACGCTGCTGGCATCAATTTTGGTAATTCCCATATGTTGGGCTCTCAATCTCAAGGCGGTTACCCTAAACAGTAGCTTCGTTTGCTCGGGTAAAAGCCCAAAGCGATCGATCATCTCTACTTGCAGTTCGTTTATTTCGTTGTCGTCTTTGGCGCCCGCGATGCGCTTATACATAATCAGGCGCGTATGAATATCGGGAAGATATTGTTCTGGTATGAGAGCCGGGATTCGCAGGTTTATTTCGCTCATACTATTGAGGCTTGCCTCGATATTGGGTGTGCGGCCCTCGCGAATCGCCTTCACGGCTTCATCGAGCATTTCGGTGTATAAAGTGAAACCTATTTTTTGAATATGACCAGTTTGCTCCTCGCCCAAGAACTCACCCGCACCGCGTATTTCCAAGTCGTGGCTGGCAAGTGTAAAGCCAGCGCCAAGTGTATTGGCCGCGCTAATGGCTTCAATGCGTTTAAGCGCATCGGCACTCATGGCTTTGGGGTTAGGCGTCAGCATATAAGCATAGGCCTGGTGATGAGAGCGGCCCACTCGTCCTCGCAATTGGTGGAGCTGGGCCAGACCAAGCTTGTCGGCACGGTCGATAATAATAGTATTAGCGCTAGGAATATCGATACCCGTTTCGATAATCGTTGAGCAGACTAATATGTTGTAACGCTTGTGATAGAAGTCTGCCATTATTTGTTCGAGGTCACGCTCTGGCAACTGGCCATGGGCAACACAAACTCTCGCCTCGGGAATAAGCTGAGTTAAATGCTCGGCGGTTTTGTCGATGGTCTTCACTTCATTGTGCAAGTAAAAAACTTGCCCGCCGCGCAGTAGCTCTCGCAGTATTGCTTCCTTTATTAGGCTATCTTGGCTTTCGCGAACAAATGTTTTAACAGAAAGCCGCTTGGCTGGCGGAGTGACAATGAGCGATAAATCTCTTACGCCAGACATCGCCATATTCAGCGTGCGGGGAATAGGGGTTGCCGTCAGCGTTAGGATATCCACATTGGCTCGAATGGCCTTGAGCTTTTCTTTTTGTTGAACGCCAAAGCGATGCTCTTCGTCGATAATCAAAAGGCCTAGGTCTTTATACTTTATATTGTCTTGCAGCAATTTGTGGGTGCCAACGATGATGTCGACTTTTCCTGACTCAATTCGCGCTAGCGTTTCCTTTTGCTGTTTGGCAGAGCGAAAGCGGGAAATAATATCCACGTTCACGGGCCAACCTGCGAAGCGATCACGAAAGCTCTCGAAGTGTTGCTGTGCCAAAAGAGTGGTAGGGACCAAGATCGCCACTTGTTTGCTGTTCTGAACGGCGATAAAAGCGGCACGCATGGCGACTTCTGTTTTGCCGAAACCAACGTCACCGCACACTAGTCGATCCATCGCTTTATTGGACTTCATGTCGGCAATGACAGCGCCGATGGCATCTTGTTGGTCGGCTGTTTCTTCGAATGGAAAACTACTGGCAAAACTATCGTAGTCGGCTTCGCTGTGCTTGTAACTAAACCCTTTCTTCGCCTCGCGTTTAGCATAAATGTCCAACAGCTCTACCGCCACATCGCGGATCTTCTCGGCGGCCTTTTTCTTGGCCTTTTGCCATTGATCTGTGCCTAGTTGATTCAGTGGGGCAAGATCGGGCTCGGTTCCGCCATAGCGGCTAATAAGGTGTAAAGAATAAACAGGTACATAGAGTGTTGAGCCTTTGGAGTACTCGAGTGTCAGAAACTCTGTGTCCTGTCCTTCCACATTAAGAGTTTGTAGGCCGCGATAGCGACCCACTCCATGCTCAAGATGCACGACTGCGGCGCCCGGGTGCAACTCCGAGAGGTTGCGAATAATAAATTCACTATTGTCGTTGCCTCGCTTGCGTCGTCTTCTCTGGGCGACTCTTTGGCCAAATAGCTGGGACTCGGTGATGAGCAAGCGCTTGTCACTCTCTAGCCATAAACCATGATCGAGAGGTGCGACGATAATTGAAAAAGCGTCATTGCCTGCAAGGTATTCCTGCCAGCTATCTACTAGAGTAGGGCTGATCTTGGAGCCCTTTAGTAGTTCTATAAGACTCTCTCTTCTGCCTGCGGTCTCGGCGCAAAATAGAACCCGCTGCCCTGGGTGCTCAAGCAAGAAGTTCTGAAGGGCGTTGATAGGGTTGTTCTTGACACCGCTATTGAGGTTTGGCGTTAGAGAAACATCGACAGAGTAACTCTTGGCGACACTCTCTTCACGGTATAGCTCTAGCGAGGCAAAGTTTTTGAGCGAGGAGAATATCTCGTCGGGGCTAAGAAATAATTCTTTGGGCTCGATAATAGGGCGTTGCCTATCGTGCCTTCTATCTTCGTAGCGGGTCTTTATATCATCCCAGAATCGCAGCGCGGATGCGTCGAGGTCGCCACAGCGCAGCATTAAGCTATTGTCAGGAAGGTAGTCAAACAGTGTTTGCAGTTGATCGAAGAATAGGGGCAAGTAATACTCTATGCCGGCAGAGTGTAAGCCTTGGCTAACATCTTGGTAGACGCTGCATTGTCGAGGGTCTACATCAAAGCGCTCGTGAAAGCTGTTTCTGAACCGGCTAATACCAGATTCATTCATGGGGTATTCTTTGCCCGGCAGCAGGCGAACAGAGTCTACTTTATCTAAGGAGAGTTGAGTCTCTGGGTCGAAGCTGCGCAGCGTATCAATCTCTTCATCGAGCAAATCCACACGGTAGGGCACGTCGCTGCCCATGGGAAATATGTCCATAATAGCGCCGCGTACCGCAAACTCGCCGTGCTCGTGGACTGAGTCCACACACTGGTAACCAGCGTTTAGAAGCTTGTGGCGCATACCCTCAATATCAAAGCTGGTGTCCACATCCAGCATAAGGCTATTGCCTTGCACATACTCTCCGGGAGTTAAACGGTGCATAAAGCTGGTGATAGGAAGAACGAGAATTCCCCGCTTGAGGGTAGGCAGATGATAGAGGGTATTGAGCCTATCCGACACGATATCCTGGTGTGCGGAGAAGTTATCATAGGGCAGTGTTTCCCAATCTGGCAGAGTATAGACTGGGGTCGCCTGTTTGTTCGGGCTAAAAAATGGGAGTTCGCGACGAAGCTGCTCGGCTTCTTCCGTATTGCTCGTAACGAGCACAATAGGGCCTTGGTGCGTCTGGGCGATATTGGCTACCGCAAGGCTTAGGCTGCTGCCATGGAGGCCAGACCAACGTCGGTTATCGTTTGCGCCGCTGGGTAGCTCGGGCTGAAAAAGCTGAATTTTGGACATATTACTATTAGTGCGAACTGTAAAAGGGCGTGAATTCTGGCATAAATAATCATACTTTGTCAGAGCTAACTTCTATAAAAAGGTCGAATTTGCTGTTGCTTAGGCCTTAGTAAGGTTGCGTCGCCTTAGCTTTCTAAAGATAATACCACCTCCTAAATTCACCGTATTTTTTAAAGGTAGGCCTCAGTGACACGACCGAGCTTGGATGATTATTTTGGCGATTGGAAACAACGTGAAGCACTAGCGCAAGAGATGATCCCGATTGTGGGACGACTCTATAGCGAGCGTAATGTTGGAATCTTTGTTTACGGGCGCGCACTGCATAACCGCTCAGTCGCCAATATCATGAAATCTCACCGTTTTGTGCGTCAGGTTGGACGTAACGAAATGTCAGAGTTCGAAAGCCATCCGGTGCTTATGGCCGTGGCTAAGCTTGATATCTCTTATTGCCAAATAGACTTAGGCAAATTGACCGTTAAGTTTATGGAGCATCAGGAGTCTGAGGGCGACAAGGCGCTGAGCGTAGAAGAGTTTGTGAAGAACGAGCTGTCCTATCTTATCGGTGTGCACACAAAGCCTATCGAAAAGTCTCAAGACATGGTGCTTTACGGTTTTGGTCGTATCGGTCGCCTAATTGCGCGTCTGCTGATTGAGCGTACGAGTACAGGCGAGGTCATGAGACTGCGCGCCATTGTTGTACGCCCAGGCAAAGAAGGGGACTTAGAGAAACGCGCCAGCTTGTTCACTTCGGACTCGGTGCACGGCACCTTCCAAGGGACTCTGCGTCTGGATAAAGAAAATTCGTGTCTGATCGCCAATGGCAATGTCATTCAGGTCATCTACGCCAATAACCCAGAAGAAATAGACTACACGCAATATGGCATCGATGATGCGCTGGTTATCGACAATACCGGTAAGTGGCGTGATGAAGAAGGCTTGTCTAAGCATCTACAAGCCAAAGGCGTTAGCAAGGTTGCGCTGACTGCGCCGGGCAAGGGTGATCTGAAGAATATCGTATTCGGTATCAACGATGATCAAATACTGCCAAGCGATAAGATAGTCACTGCTGCCTCGTGTACGACAAATGCTATCGCGCCAGTGCTTAAGCTGGTTAATGATAAGTACGGGGTTAAGCACGGTCACGTTGAGACTGTTCACGCTTATACCAATGACCAGAACCTTATCGACAACTACCACTCAGGCAATCGCCGGGGCCGTAGTGCTGCATTGAATATGGTGCTGACGGAAACAGGGGCGGCAAAAGCAGTAGTAAAGGCTGTGCCTGCGCTTGAAGGTAAATTGACGGGTAATGCGGTACGTGTGCCTATTCCTAATGTGTCTATGGCGATTCTAAGCTTGAACTTGGAGAAGGCCACAACGAAGGAAGAGCTCAACGAATTCCTGCGCCTTATCGCGCTGCACTCCCATCTGCAGAATCAAATTAGCTACACTCAGGACTTGGATGCGGTGTCGAGCGATTTCGTCGGTTCTCGCGAGGCCTGTATCGTCGACTCTACTGCGACTATTGTGCAAGACAATAACTGCGTCTTATATCTCTGGTATGACAATGAGTTTGGTTACTGTAATCAGGTAGTCCGAATGGTTTATAAGATGGCTGGTGTTAACTATCGCATCTATCCAATCGAGGAGTAAGTTGCGAAAAGGCCCGTTATATCAAGATAGTAGTGGTAAAACGGGCCTCAATTCTCTATAATCGGCGTCGCTAAATGAACCGATTCTCCATATGTCCAAGCGATACACTAGAGTCTGATCTTTGTTAGTGATTTCTTTGCCGTTAATCGCCATTTAACGGCCTAGGCGCTTGTTGTTTTTGTGCTTGAAATGCTAAACGCTTTTGAGATTATCAAGTAATTATTAGGCTTGGCGAATGATCAATATTACACGTGGACTGGACTTGCCCATTGACGGGATACCAGAACAGCTTGTCAGCGATGCACGACGTGCGCGTTCGGTGGCGATACTGGGGCGTGACTATGTGGGGATGAAACCCACAATGTTAGTTAAAGAAGGCGATCGCGTAGAGACTGGACAAGTCCTCTTCGAAGATAAAAAAACGCCTGGAGTGCTGTACACAGCACCTGGAAGCGGCGTCGTCCGTGAGATAAACCGCGGTGAGAAACGCGTATTCCTCTCTATTGTTATCGAGCTCGATGAATCTGAAACAAGCTCTATCGCATTTGAAAAGTATTCCTCTGAGGAGCTGGCTGGTCTTGAGCGTCAGAAGGTCGTCGATAATCTCGTAAAATCTGGCATGTGGACATGCCTGAAAACGCGTCCATTCAGTAAAGTGCCCGCGCTAGATGCTATCCCCAACTCTATCTTCGTTAATGCAATGGACTCCAATCCACTGGCGGCCGATCCTGAGGTGGTGGCGCGAGACAACTCCTCAGCCTTTATCGATGGCATTAATGTTTTATCGACACTTACCCAAGGTAAGGTTTTCCTTTGTCGTCGAACAGGTAGCTTTGCCGGCTTAGAGAACCAGAGTTTCGCCGACAACGTACAAGTAGAGGACTTCTCCGGTCCCCATCCTTCTGGTTTGACGGGCACTCATATTCATTTCTTAGATCCTGTTAGCCTCGAGAAGCAAGTCTGGAGTGTTAACTACCAGGATGTGATTGCCATAGGTAAATTGTTTGTTAGTGGCCAGATCTATACGGATCGCATTATTGCCTTAGCAGGCCCACAGGTAGAAAAGCCTCGATTGCTGCGCACTCGTCTTGGCGCCAGTTTAGAAGAATTAACGGCCGGTGAGATGCTTAGCGGTGAAAATCGCATTATTTCTGGTTCGGTCCTTTCCGGTAGCACTGCTAGTGGTGTCGAGTGTTATTTGGGCCGCCATGATTTGCAGGTAAGTGTGTTGAAGGAAGGACGGGATAGGCCGTTGTTTGGTTATCTCTCTCCTGGTAAGAATCGTCACTCCGTGCTGGGCATTTACTTATCGAGCCTCTTTAAGGGTAAGAAGTTTCCCTTTACGACAACGACAAACGGCAGTGAGCGCGCAATGGTGCCAGTGGGCAGCTATGAGCGCATCATGCCCTTAGATATTTTGCCAACCCAGTTGCTGCGTGCTCTTATCGTGGGTGACTTGGTGGCCGTGCAAGAACTTGGTGGTTTGGAGTTAGCGGAAGAAGACATCGCGCTTTGTACCTATGTGTGCCCAGGGAAATACGAGTACGGGCCTATATTGAGAGATAATTTAACTCGCATTGAGAAAGAGAGTTAGCGGATTTAAAAACTATGGGTTTGCGAAAAGTACTTGATGATATGGCCCCTCATTTCGAGAAGGGCGGGCGCTATGAAAAATGGTATGCCCTTTATGAGGCAGTAGATACTATTTTCTATAGCCCGAGCAAAGTGACCCACGCGGGCGCGCATGTTCGTGATGGTGTGGACCTAAAGCGCATCATGATTACGGTTTGGTTTGCTGCTTTTCCCGCTATGTTTTACGGCATGTACAATGTGGGCTACCAGGCTACGACTGCCATGGCCCAAGCAGGCCTGACCACTACCGGCGACTGGCATGCGGTATGGATTGAACTGTTTTCCTCCTATAACCCCAATAGCATCTGGGATTGCTTCTGGTTTGGAGCGGTCCACTATCTCCCTATATATGCCGTGGTGTTTATTGTGGGTGGCTTCTGGGAAGTGCTGTTCGCGAGCATAAGACGCCATGAAATTAACGAAGGCTTCTTCGTTACTTCTATTCTGTTTTCACTAATTGTTCCGCCAGATATTCCCCTATGGCAAGCCGCCTTGGGTATCAGTTTCGGTGTGGTTGTTGGTAAAGAAGTGTTTGGTGGTACCGGTAAAAACTTCCTGAACCCAGCGCTTGCAGGCCGTGCATTCTTATTCTTCGCTTACGCTCCACAAATTTCCGGTGACAGTGTTTGGACGGCTGTAGACGGCTTTAGTGGGGCAACGGCAATGAGTCAAGTTGCGGCTCAGGGGCTGCCAGCTATTGCTGCAGCAACTGGCACAGAATTGACTTGGATGGATGCCTTCCTTGGGCGTATGCAAGGCTCTATCGGTGAGACCTCAACACTCGCTATTGCTATTGGTGCCGTCATTCTATTGGTCACGCGCATTGCTTCATGGCGCATCATGTTAGGCGTGCTTCTAGGTATGATCGCGTTCAGTCTGCTGCTTAACGCAATAGGCTCAGATACGAACCCATTCTTCGCAACCCCCTGGTATTGGCATTTGGTTTTGGGTGGCTTCGCCTTTGGTATGGTCTTTATGGCAACTGATCCTGTATCGGCAGCGATGACCAACACAGGTAAGTGGATATTTGGTTTATTGATTGGCGTAATGGTCGTCATGATTCGTGTCTTGAACCCTGCGTATCCAGAAGGCGTGATGTTGGCAATTTTGTTTGCTAACTTGTTTGCACCACTGATCGATTACGCTGTGGTCAGAGCAAATGTTAAGAGGAGGCTAGCGCGCAATGGCAGCTAAAGATTCAGTCGCTAGCACGATTAAAGTTGCACTGTCTTTATGTATCGTGTGTTCTATTTTTATCTCTAGTTTTGCGGTAATACTTAAGCCGATGCAAACGGCTAACCGTATCTTGGATAGAAATAAAAACATTCTGATCGCAGCGGGTATATTTGAGCCCGATGTTCATAGCAGTGAAGACGTTAGCAGTATGTTTCAACAGTTCACCCCTAGAATTGTGGACTTGGAAACTGGCGAGTTTTTGTCACAGCAACAGATAGACGAACTCGGTATCGATGTCGCCACTTACGATCAGCGTGATTACCTAAACGACCCTGAGTTTTCTTCGGCCGTGCCCGCTGATGAAGATATAGCAAATCTCAAACGCCAAGTACGCTATGCGACTGTCTATATAGTAGAAGGGAGCAATGGCGGTATCGAGACTATGGTATTGCCGGTCAGTGGCTATGGCTTGTGGGGCACTATGTATGGCTACCTAGCTTTAGAGGGTGACGGCAATACGGTTACCGGCATAGGGTTCTATGATCAGAAAGAGACACCGGGGCTCGGTGGCGAAATTACTAACCCAAGATGGACTGGCCTGTGGCCAGGTAAGAAAGTTTACGATGAAAGCGGCGATGTCGCATTGAGTGTCGTAAAAGGCGGTGGTCAAGGTCAGTATCAAGTAGATGGTCTAGCGGGCGCCTCTCTTACAAGCCGCGGTGTAGATCAGCTTATAGAGTATTGGATGGGACCAAATGGTTTCGGTCCTTTTATCGACAATTTGACGAATAGCTAAGTAAGGATAAGTAAACAATGTCTTCTGATGCTAAGTCAGTTTTATTAACCCCAGTATTGGCAAACAATCCTATTGGTTTGCAAATTTTGGGTGTCTGTTCAGCGCTGGCCGTTACCACTAGCCTTAATGTGGCTGTAGTGATGTGTGTGGCATTAACAGTGGTTACCGCATTCTCTAATTTGTTTATTTCGCTAGTGCGCAATTACATGCCGAGCAGTATTCGTATTATTGTGCAGATGACCATTATTGCGTCTTTGGTGATCGCAGTGGATCAGGCGCTACAGGCTTTTGCTTATGAAATTAGTAAGCAGCTTAGCGTATTCGTTGGTTTGATTATCACTAACTGTATTGTGATGGGACGCGCAGAAGCCTTTGCGATGAAGAATCCTCCAGGCATAAGTTTCCTAGACGGTATTGGTAACGGTTTAGGTTATAGCGTGGTTCTGTTAGCTGTCGGTTTCCTGCGTGAGCTGTTTGGTTCAGGCAGCCTGTTTGGTATTGAAGTTCTACCGCTGGTATCCAATGGTGGTTGGTATCAAGGTAATGGCCTAATGCTATTGGCACCAAGTGCCTTCTTTATTATTGGTTTCTTAATTTGGGCAGTTCGTGGCAAGTTCCCCGAACAAGTAGAGCAGAATGAATATCGAATGGCCTCTCATACTTTAGAAGAGGCGGGACACTAAATGGAACACTATCTCAGTCTTTTGGTTAGAGCCGTCTTTGTCGAGAACATGGCATTACAAATGTTCTTGGGCATGTGTACGTTTCTAGCAGTATCCAAAAAAGTCGATACGGCCTTAGGTCTTGGCGTGGCGGTTATTGTCGTTCAGGCCATTACGGTTCCGGTTAACAATTTACTTTACCAATTTATGCTCAAAGACGGGGCTCTAGCCTGGTTGGGTATGCCGGAGTTAGACCTCAGCTTCTTAGGCTTCCTGTGCTACATCGGCGTTATTGCCGCCATGGTTCAAATTCTAGAAATGGTTTTGGACAAGTATGTACCTGCACTCTATAACGCACTCGGTGTGTTCTTGCCGCTGATTACGGTTAACTGCGCAATTCTAGGGGCGTCCTTATTCATGGTCGAACGCTCTTATACTTTTTCTGAAAGCGTTGTCTACGGCATCGGCGCTGGCGCGGGTTGGGCCTTGGCGATTGCGGCTTTGGCAGGTATTCGAGAGAAGCTTAAATATAGCGATGTACCGGAAGGGCTTCGCGGCCTAGGCATCACTTTTATCACAACCGGACTGATGTCGCTGGGGTTCATGTCCTTCAGCGGTCTGTCACTGTAGTTACGGGTTTTTATAATGATTGATATTGCAGCAATTGTTGGCGGCGTCGTCATGTTCACAGTGGTGGTCATGTTGCTCGTCGTTCTTATTCTAGCCGCGCGTGCAAAGCTGGTTAGTAGCGGCAATGTAACGATTGAAATTAATGGCGACGCAGATAAATCGATTGTTGTTCCTGCTGGCGGTAAGCTTCTCAATACACTAGCCGATGCTGGCATATACCTCTCGTCTGCTTGCGGTGGCGGCGGTACATGCGCTCAGTGTCGCTGTCAGGTGCATGAGGGGGGCGGTTCTATGCTGCCTACCGAGCAGGGTCACTTCACCATGGGAGAGGCCAAGGCGGATTGGCGTCTATCTTGTCAGGTTGCGGTAAAGCAAGACATGAAGATAGAAGTGGCGCCCGAGTTCTTTGGCGTCAAACAATGGGAATGCGAAGTAGTTTCCAACGATAATGTGGCGACTTTTATCAAAGAGTTAGTCCTTAAGATTCCGGACGGCGACAGCGTTGATTTTCGAGCTGGCGGCTATGTTCAGTTAGAAGTTCCCCCACATGAAGTGCACTACAAAGATTTTGATATTGGCCCCGAGTACCGCGACGACTGGGAAAAATTTGGCCTGTTCGATCTAGTCTCAAAGGCAAATGACACCACTATTCGCGCTTACTCAATGGCGAACTACCCCGAAGAGAAGGGTATTATTAAATTTAATATCCGGGTAGCAACGCCGCCGCCCAAGACAGATTTACCACCGGGCATAATGTCGTCTTATGTTTTCAATTTGAAGCCTGGCGATAAAATTAAAGTCTTCGGGCCGTTTGGCGAATTTTTCGCGAAAGACACCGATGCCGAAATGGTCTTTATTGGTGGCGGTGCCGGTATGGCGCCCATGCGTTCGCATATTTTTGATCAGCTTCGTCGCCTTAAATCAAAACGAAAAATTACTTTCTGGTACGGTGCCCGTAGTCTGAAAGAAATGTTTTATGAGGAAGACTACAATACGCTTGCTGCAGAAAATGATAATTTTGAGTGGCACGTGGCATTGTCTGACCCCCAACCAGAAGATAATTGGACTGGTATGACAGGGTTTATTCACAATGTGGTGCTAGAGAATTATCTCAAAGACCACCCTGCACCAGAGGATTGTGAATACTATATGTGTGGGCCTCCCATGATGAACGCTGCGGTCATCAAAATGCTCAAAGACTTGGGCGTTGAGGACGAAAACATATCCTTGGACGAATTCTCCTAATTTTACGGCTAAAGACGGCAGTAAAATGACTAATAATAACAGGCTGTTTGCTTACTCTCTTGAGTCGGTAGCGGCCTGTTTCGCCTTTCTAAGGCTTCTCCATGAATACTAGGTTTAGATCGATTGGCGCGCTAGCTCTGCTTCTCATTGTAGGGGTGGGTCTATGGGCGCGATTGCAAAATGACTCAAGCGCACAGTTATATGAGCTCAACGGTCATACTATGGGAACTACCTATAGTATTAAGCTGCTAGAGTTACCTGCAGCTATTGAGCCGGATGCATTTGCTGCTGAGATTGAGGCTCTTTTGTTTAGTTTAGATAAACAAATAATGTCTACCTATGCGCCCGAGTCTGAGCTGTCAGTGATCAACCGCGCTCCAGTTGGAGAAGCTTTAGCTATTTCTTCACAAATGAACGATGTGCTGAGTTTGGCGCTTGAGCTGAGTGAACTGACCGATGGGGCGTTTGATGTTACTGTGGGGCCATTGGTTAATCGCTGGGGCTTTGGGCCGACGGCTATGCGCACCCAGCTGCCTAGCGATGCGGAGATTGCTCAGCTTAGAGAGAGAGTCGGCTACGATAAGATTGTTTTAGATCAGGTCTCTGGGACATTAACAAAGCTGAGCGATGTGTACATCGACTTAAGCGGTATTGCGAAGGGCTATGCTGTAGATCGTGTGGCGGCGCTTTTTGACTCTTACGCTGTTGCCAGTTATTTCATTGAAATAGGTGGAGAGTTGCGTATTAAGGGGTATAAGCCAAATCAGCAAAGTTGGGTGCCGGCAATAGAAAAACCGGTCGATACGGCGCCACAGGTGCACAATATTTTCTATGCCAATGGCCGCTCAATTGCAGTCGCGGGCTCTGGAGATTATCGTAATTATTTTGAACAAAACGGCGTGCACTATTCGCACGAGATTGACCCCAAGACAGGTCGGCCCGTTACGCATAATTTAGCCGCTGTTTATGTGATTGATGAAACAGCAGCACGAGCCGATGCTTTAGCGACTGCATTCATGGTAATGGGTGGAGAGAGAGGGCGAGCCTTTGCTCAGCAGCAAGGCTTAGCTGTTTATTTTATTTCAAAACGCAGCGATGCTGAGGGTTTTGAAGATTATTTTACAAAGGCGTTCGAGCAGTATCTCGAACCTCAATAGGAGTCCATCATGGCAACGTTACTCGCAAGTTTTGTCTTGCTCGTACTGGTAATTGCGGGAATGGCAGTAGGGGTCATTTTTGGCCGTAAGCCCATCAAGGGAACATGTGGCGGGCTGAACAGTGCTGGCGCCGATACGGAGTGTTCCTTGTGTGGGGGAAATCCACAGAAATGTGATGAAACTCGTTAACTTAAATTGGTAAACACAGCTGTGATAAGTAATAAGACATACGACATTATAGTAATCGGAAGCGGCCCGGCGGGCGAGTCCGCTGCCATGAACGCAGCGAAAAAAGGACGAAGTGTTGCGGTCATCTCAGATCGAGAGAAAGTGGGCGGCAACTGTACCCACTTAGGCACTATTCCTTCTAAGGCGCTTCGTCACTCTGTGAAGCAGGTTATACAGTTTAGTAGCAACCCTCTGCTGCGTGAATACGCCACCTTGAATAAGCCCAATTTTCAGCAAATTATGGCTCACGCAAATAGAGTCATAGAAGAGCAAGTCTATCTGCGAGCGGGTTACTACGAAAAAAATGGCATTGACGTCATTACCGGTGTTGCCAGTTTTCTTGATAATAAGACGATCAAGATTGGCGACAAGGGCCCCGTACTTAATGCCGAGCATTTTATCATTGCCACGGGCTCGCGCCCGTATCGTCCCGACTCTGTAGATTTTAATCATCCTCGCATCTTTGATAGCGATACCATTTTGGGCTTGGATCATTCGCCGCGCAAAGTCACTGTAATCGGTGCCGGTGTTATTGGCTGTGAATACGCGTCTATTTTTGGAGGGCTCGGTGCCAAAGTAGAGCTGATAAACCCAGCCGATACACTATTATCGTTCCTCGACTGGGAAATTTCCGATGCTTTAAGTTATCACTTGCGCAATGTCGGCGTGCGTAGCCGTCATAACGAGCAGTACGAGAAACTCGAATACTTTGACACCCATGTGGTCACTCATCTGAAGTCCGGTAAACGCATTAAGAGTGACATCGTATTATGGGCGAATGGCCGCACAGGTAATACGGACCTACTGAATTTGAATGCCGTTGGTCTAAAGCCTAATTCACGTGGGCAGCTGGTGGTGGACTCCCATTATCGCACCGAGGTCGAGAATATATATGCCGCCGGTGATGTGATCGGGTGGCCCTCTCTTGCCAGTACTTCTTATGATCAGGGCCGAGCAGCCTCCAATGCGATTGTCGACCCAGAGAAAAGCAGGGCGATAGATCGTTTTGCTTCGGGTATTTACACCATTCCAGAGATTAGCACCTTAGGTAAGACCGAGCGGGAGCTGACCCAAGAAAAAGTCCCATATGAAGTAGGTAAGGCATTCTTCAAGAATACCGCTCGTGGTCAAATTACGGGTGAGCAGGTGGGGATGTTAAAAATACTCTTTCATTTTGAGACGCTGGAGATATTGGGTATCCACTGTTTTGGCGACCAAGCCTCGGAGATCGTGCATATTGGCCAAGCCATTATGTTGCAAGAGGGCGAGGCAAACACCATGCAATATTTCCTCAATACTACGTTTAATTACCCAACCATGGCAGAAGCCTATAGAATTGCTGCATTGGACGGTTTGAACCGGGTTTTTTAACTGACTATGATTGGCGTTGAGCTCGCTTTCCTATGAAGTATATTGGGACGAATACTATCTTCAGAAGCGGGCTTGTCCTTGCCTTATGTCTTCTTTGCACTGCATTGTTGTACTCCTACTCCGATGACAAGATAAGCACATCTCAGCGCGAATTTGATCGCCGAAATCTGTTTAAAATTCTCACTCCCGATCTATTCAATAACGATCTCTTGCTTGATACCTATTTGCTTAGAGCTGCCGAGGAACAAGAGGGGCTCATTGGAGTGTCTGCCCTAGGTTTGCGTCGCGATAGATTGGCCTATATTGCCAGGCAGGATGAAGAGGTGGTAGCCGTGCTGGTACCGGCAACTGTGGCAGACGGCTTTAATGGCTTTGTGGATTTGCTGATCGCGGTGAATATGCAAGGACGTATCCTCAATGCTAGCGTTATTGAAGATATCGAAACTGATGCGCTATACGGGGTGGTGAAAGTGATAGACTCCCATTGGATGAAGAATTTCACCGGTAATACCATGCGGGATATGAGAAGGCTAAGCTGGTCTACTATAGAGCCTGTTCCTGGAGAGTACGATCAGTTTGTAGGGGCGTCTTTAACGCCGAAGGCCGTGGCCAACCGCATTTACGATGCGCTAGTTTTTTTTCAATCCAATAGAATAGTATTAATGCAAGGTGATCAATCCTGACGGGGTGACACCTGGCGTGACAAGAGCAAGGCAAAGGAACCAATTCAATGGCAGCAGATAACACAGTAGCGGTATTGGGCGGAGGCAGTTTTGGCACCGTTATGGCCAATATCATTGCTGAAAATGGATACGATGTGCACTTTTGGATGCGTGACGAAGAGAAAGTCGCCCAAGTGAATTCGCTACATGAAAACCCACGTTACCTGCCTGGTTATCATCTTGATAAGGGAGTGGTCGCCTATCATGATATGGCGGCCGCCGTAGAGAACGCAGCACTTATTTTTGTAGCAGTGCCCAGTGCTTATTTTCGCTCCGTTGTGCAAAAAATGCTGCCTTTCTGTCGCCAAGACGTCTCCTTAGTGAGCTGTACTAAAGGGATTGAGGCCGAAGGTTTCAAACTCATGAGTCAGGTGCTGGAGGAGGAGTCTCCCCATGCCAAGATCGGGGTGCTCAGCGGGCCTAATCTAGCGAAAGAGATTGCGGCTAAGAACCTAACCGGCACCGTAATTGCGAGCGAACATGCATCGGTGCGAGAAAGTGTACAAGCAGTGCTCAAGTCCGAATATTTTCGGGTATACACTAATGACGATATGTTTGGTGTCGAGCTCGGTGGTGCCCTTAAGAATATCTACGCTATTATTGCCGGTCTCGCCGCAGCAATGGGAATGGGAAACAACACTAATAGTATGTTGGTGACCAGAAGCCTGACCGAGATGGCGCGCTTTGGCCGAAGCCTCGGTGCCGATCCGATGACTTTTTTAGGCTTGTCAGGGGTTGGTGATCTCGTAGTGACCTGTTCATCCCCGCTTAGCCGCAATTATCGTGTAGGCTATGCCCTAGGCGAAGGTAAGTCCCTCGAAGAGGCGATTGTCGAGGTTGGACAAGTGGCCGAAGGAGTTAATACCTTAAAGCTTGTTTTTGAAAAAGCGGCTAAGCTGGATGTGTATATGCCCTTGATGAATGGCCTATATCAGATAATCTATAACAAACAGTCGGTAGCCAGTATTGTGGCATCCTTGATGCTGGGCGAGCAGGCGTTGGATGTGGAGTATGCAGCAAACCAAACTAAAACTTTAAACCCCAAGGAGTGATTATGTCAGACGATATCGTAGACAACCTGAAGGAGCCGTCTCAATGGCTGCGCATTGCTTTTATGATTGCATTTGCCGTGGCCTTGTATGTCGCTATTAGTGTCTTAGTAGTTCTGACAGTAGCGCAGGCGCTATTTTGTTTGGTCACTGGCCGTGACAATAAGAACCTGCGAGGCTTTGGTAAGGGCTTAGGCGCATATGTTCACGAGATTGTGGAGTACCTGACCTATAATAGCCAACAGAAGCCTTTTCCATTTTCTGAGTTTCCAGAGACTGATCTGGACGATGACGATGACTTAGACACCGACGAGCTAGAAGACGATTTAGAAGAAGAGATTGAAGAGGCCGTTGAGGCAGAGCTGGAAGAGGATAGTGACTTAGATTCTGAGGATGATATTGAGAAGAAATAATGGCCGCTAGTAGATCGTTTTTTCAGCTCATAGTATTGCTTGCGTGCTATAGCCTAGCACCGTCTGGCGCTATCGCTCAAACTAGCGGGGATGTTCGCGGTGCGAGCGATAGTCCGTGGTTAGACCGTTTCTCAGGTTCACGTATTGTGGACTTCGAACAGCAAGCCAGTGCCTATTACCAGCTCGCCTTGGATCGCATGCAGCGCGTGAACGGTCAAGTAGTGCCCGGTTCGGAGGAACGTATTCAAGGGGCATTGACTCGCATTACCTATCAAGTTCCCGACGGTTTTTCGGGCGATGAAGTATTTGAGTTCTTTACCGATCAGCTTCGTGCCAATGAGGCTGTGTCCTTGTTTAGGTGTGAAGGCAGGGCCTGCGGAAGCAGTAATTATTGGGCGAACGATGTGTTTGAAAACCGCATTCTCTATGGCCCAGAGACCGATCAGTTCTACCTTGCGGCTAGGGCTGATGATGCACAAAGTAATAATAGCTACTATGTTGCTGTATATGTTATTACGCGCGGCAATAGAAGGGTCTATGCTCACTTAGACATTGTAGAGCCTGCAATGGCGCAGTCGGTAGAGGCGAGCGTCACCGTCTCCGCATTACGTGCTGGCGTTATCGAGCGCGGAGCTGCTATAGCCCCGGGTTTGCAGTTCTCCGACACCGATGAGCTCGTGTCTGAATCTCCTTTGGAGACAGTTGCTCAGTTGCTTCGCACCGAGAGCCTAATGCGCTTGTATATCGTTGCTCATTTGCAAGGGGAAGAGGCTTTGCAAGTGCTATTGGAGCGCTCACAAAAACGCGCCGACGCAGTCGTCGCCGCGTTAGGCCGCATGGGAGTGAACCTTGATAGGCTCACTGCGCAGGGAGTAGGGCCTTTGTCTCCGCTTTGCGAGCGCGAAGACTGTGAAACCCGAGTTGAATTAGTACTTAACCCTAACTAGGCGGGTTACTTATTAATCAGTGATAGGAATTCGTTACGCGTGCTTTGGCTATTTCGGAATGCGCCGAGCATGCAGGATGTGGTCATCACTGAGTTCTGCTTTTCCACGCCGCGCATCATCATGCACATGTGCTGAGCTTCGATAATAACGGCGGCACCCGCCGCATTAGTTTTGGAGATGATCGTTTCCGCGATTTCCTTGGTGAGGTTTTCCTGTATCTGCATGCGGCGGGCGAAAACGTCGACAATGCGTGCTATCTTTGACAGACCAATGACCTTTCCCTGCGGGATATACGCGACATGACACTTGCCGATAAAAGGCAGCATATGGTGTTCGCACATCGAGTATAATTCGATATTTTTCACGATAACCATTTCATCAGATGTCGACGGAAACATGGCATCGTTAATGACTTCGTCGATGTCTTGCTTGTAGCCCCGCATGAGAAACTCCATAGCCTTAGCGGCTCGTTTGGGGGTTTCAGCAATGCCAGGGCGCGTGAGATCCTCTCCAATATTGGTGATGATATCTTGATAGGCTTTTTCCATTGAAGAAGTCATATTGCTTGCGGGGTTCCTGTCGTTGAAATAGGCGCTTACCCTACGATATTGCTCGGAGAGGGTAAAGTAAATTTTTGGTCTTTAGGGGCCGTGTAATTCTAGTCAGTGAGTATATAGAGGCAGATGTGACACAGTTTGAGGGCTTGACCCTGTTGGAGTGTATCCAAGATTTAAGTGCAAGATTTGAAGACGCCGAGCTGTTTTATGGTCATGGCACTGATAACGCTTGGGATGAGGCAATCTATCTAAGCTTTAGCTTGCTGAAGGTGAGTTTCGATGTTGACGACTCGGTGGGCCAACGGATTTTGACCCGTGAGGAGTTAGAGCAGATCAATGCGCTGGCGAAGCGGCGCATAGAAGAACATGTGCCGGTTGCCTACTTAGTGGAAGAAGCTTGGTTTGCAGGGCTGAGTTTTAAAGTGGATAAGCGCGTATTGGTGCCTCGATCACCATTAGGTGAGATGATTCAAAACCGGTTCGAACCGCTACTGACCATCGCACCAAAGCGTATCTTGGACCTATGTACGGGCAGCGGATGTATAGGAATAGCCACGGCTATTGCTTTTCCAGAAGCTAAGGTCGAATTGGCAGATATAAGCGTCGATGCGCTTGCGCTAGCGGCAGAGAACATCGAGCGACACCAGCTAGCCGAGCGCGTGCAGGCTATAGAGTCTGATCTGTTCGAAAAGCTGAACCCTCGTTATGAGTTGATTGTGAGTAATCCACCTTATGTGAGTGCCGATGAAATAGCGCAATTGCCACCGGAGTACCGCCACGAGCCAGAGCTAGGGCTTTTTTCTGAAGAGGAAGGCTTGGCCATTCCCATTCAAATTCTACGCGAGGCAGAGCACTACCTTAGTGACGGTGGAATTCTATTGATGGAGGTAGGGTATTCTTGGGAGGCGCTGGCGGCGCGACTGCCCGGCGTACCTTTCCTGTGGCTCGAGTTTGAGTCAGGGGGCGAGGGGGTTTGCGCGCTCACTAAGCAACAACTCATTGATAGCAGGGAATTATTAGCCAACTAAGAAGTTTGGCAAAAATTCAGTGAAATCAGTTCGATGCAAGTGTCGTTTCATGCTTTTTTTCCTCAATTAGTGTACAATGCGCGCCTTTTCCCCGTTAGGGGCACTGCACCACAAAGCCGTGCGGTTATTTCAGTGAATACAGGTGGAGTATGTCGGGTAATTCGATAGGTAAGCTATTTACAGTGACAAGCTTTGGTGAGAGCCATGGTCTGGCGCTTGGATGTATCGTCGATGGCTGTCCGCCAGGAATGAAACTGACAGAGGCCGACTTGCAGGAAGATCTCGATCGCCGTAAGCCCGGTACATCGCGTTTCACAACGCAGCGTAAAGAGGCGGATCAAGTCAAAATTCTGTCTGGTGTGTTTGAAGGCGTCACCACTGGGACTCCCATCGGCTTGATTATCGAGAATACGGATCAACGCTCGAAAGACTACGGCAAGATTAAAGATCAGTTTCGTCCAGCCCATGCTGACTACACCTATCAGCAGAAGTACGGCATCCGCGATTATCGCGGTGGTGGTCGTTCCTCTGCTAGGGAAACTGCCATGCGTGTTGCGGCTGGTGCTATCGCTAAAAAATACTTGTTTGAACAGCTTGGCGTTGTAATTCGCGGCTATATGAGTGAATTAGGCCCCCTAAAAGCGGCTAATTTCGACTGGGACGAGGTGCATAAAAACCCTTTCTTCTGCCCTGATGCCGCTCTAGTGCCCGAGCTAGAAACTTATATGGCCGCCCTGAATAAAGAGGGTAACTCCGTTGGCGCGCGCATTAATGTGGTCGCTAGTGGGGTGCCTGCAGGCTTAGGCGAGCCCATTTTCGATCGCTTGGATGCTGAGCTGGCGCACTCCTTAATGAGCATCAATGCCGTTAAGGGTGTTGAGATCGGTGCAGGCTTCGATTCAGTGGCGCAGAAGGGCACGGAACATCGAGATGAAATAACACCCGAGGGTTTCTTATCCAATAATGCCGGTGGTGTATTGGGGGGTATCTCCTCAGGGCAAGACATTCTTGCCAGCATAGCCTTGAAGCCGACTTCAAGTTTGCGCCTACCTGGGCGCTCTATAGATATTAATGGTGAGCCTATTGAAGTGATCACTACGGGTCGCCACGATCCGTGCGTGGGCATCAGGGCGACTCCCATAGCGGAGGCCATGATGGCAATCACCTTGATGGACCACTATATGCGGCATCGCGCTCAAAATGCGGATGTACGCAGTAAGACCCCAAGTATCTAGTTCCTCACTCTCGTATAGCCTTTAGTAATGGAATTTATAAAATAGTTTCATTTTGGTTATTAAGAGAGTGTCGGTATAGTTCGCACACTTCACACAATTCAATGAAATGGTAATTAAACATGGCCGGAAAAACTTTGTATGACAAGCTTTGGGACTCTCACTTGGTAAAACAACGTGATGATGGCACAGCGCTTATCTATATCGATCGTCAACTTATACACGAAGTCACTTCTCCGCAGGCTTTCGAAGGCCTTCGTCTGGCGGGTAGAAAGCCATGGCGCGCTAGCGCAAACTTTGCAACCCCTGACCATAATATTCCTACTACTAAGGCAGAGAGAAGCCGTGGCCTGGAAGGAATTTTGGACCCTGTGTCGCGCATTCAAGTGACGACACTTGATGATAACTGCAAAGAGTTTGGCATTCTTGAGTTGGACATGAACGATATCCGTCAGGGTATTGTGCACGTGGTTGGTCCTGAGCAGGGCGCCACCTTGCCGGGTATGACTATCGTATGTGGCGATTCGCATACTTCTACTCACGGGGCTTTGGGGGCTCTTGCCCACGGCATCGGAACCTCTGAGGTAGAGCATGTTATGGCGACTCAGTGTCTATTGCAGACAAAGATGAAGAATATGCTGATTCGCGTCGATGGCCGCTTGAACCCTGGCGTTACCGCAAAGGACATCGTATTGGCCATTATTGGCGAAATCGGCACTGCCGGTGGTACGGGTTACACGATCGAATTTGGTGGCGAAGCCATTCGCTCCTTGAGTGTTGAAGGTCGCATGACCGTTTGTAATATGGCTATTGAGGCGGGTGCTCGTGCGGGGCTAATCGCCGTTGATGACGTGACGCTTGAATATATTAAGGGGCGTCCATTCGCACCAAAAGACGAGCTTTGGGATCGCGCTGCGGAGGCTTGGAAAGGCCTTGTGAGTGACGAGGATGCAGAGTTTGATCGCGTCGTGGTTATGGATGCGGCTGATATCATCCCGCAGGTGACTTGGGGAACATCGCCAGAGATGGTGGCGCCAGTAAACGGCGAAGTACCTGATCCCGATAAAGAAACCGACGCTGGTCGCAGCGAAAACATTCGTCAGTCACTAAAATACATGGGCTTGAAGCCTGGCACCAAGATTACGGATATAAAGCTGGACTGTATCTTCATCGGTTCTTGCACCAACTCTCGAATTGAGGACCTGAGAGCAGCTGCTGCTGTAGTGAAAGGGCGTAAAGTGGCCGAATCCATTGAGATGGCCTTAGTGGTTCCGGGCTCTGGTTTGGTTAAGCAGCAGGCTGAGGCAGAAGGCTTAGATAAAATCTTTATAGAGGCTGGTCTAGAGTGGCGTGAGCCTGGTTGCTCTATGTGTTTGGCGATGAATGCTGACCAATTAGGGGAGGGCAAACACTGTGCATCTACCTCTAACCGTAACTTCGAAGGCCGTCAGGGCTTTGGGGGGCGTACGCACTTGGTAAGCCCAGCAATGGCTGCTGCCGCGGCGATTAATGGTCATTTTGTCGATGTGCGCGATATTCTGCTAACGGCCGATCGCTAAGCAGAAGTTGTCACCCATTTGCCAATTAATACAGATTATTGAGAATTTGATATGAAAAAATTTACAACACAATCGGGCTTGGTTATGCCTTTGGATAGAGCCAATGTTGATACTGACTTTATTATTCCAAAGCAGTTTTTGAAGTCCATCAAGCGTAGCGGCTTCGGTGTCAACCTGTTCGATGAGCATCGTTATATGGACAAAGGAGAGCCAGGCAAGGATAACTCTAGCCGTCCGCTTAACCCTGATTTCGTGATGAATCAGCCCCGTTACGCGGGGGCCTCAGTCCTCTTGGCGCGTGATAATTTTGGTTGCGGTTCCAGCCGTGAACACGCACCTTGGGCCTTAGATGACTACGGTTTTCGCGTGATTATTGCGCCGAGCTTTGCCGATATTTTCTTTAACAACTGCTTTAAGAATGGGATATTACCTATTGTTTTAAATAAAGAAGTTGTTGATTCGCTATTTAAAGAAGTAGAAGCAAACGAAGGGTATGAGCTAACTGTCGACTTGGAGAACCAAGTGATCAAGAAGCCCAATGGCGAGACAATCTCCTTCGTGGTGGATAGCTTCCGCAAGTATTGCCTGATCAATGGGCTGGACGATATCGGCCTTACCCTGCAAGATGCGGCCGAAATTAAAAGCTTCGAAGAAAAGTGGGCGGAACAATCTCCTTGGTATTTTAATGCCTAAGTGAGATCCAAGTGCCTTAGGTATTGAGCCTAAGGCGACTAAATTCAAAGATTTGAATATAAGGATGGCAGTAATGAAGACTTATAATGTAGCGGTGGTTGGAGCAACTGGCGCTGTAGGCGAAACTCTCATCAGCATACTGGAAGAGAGAAACTTTCCTGTAAAACAATTGTTTCCGCTGGCAAGTGAGCGCTCTGCGGGCAAGAAAGTAATGTTTAAAGGCAAGTCTGTCACCGTGCAAAACCTAGCTGAGTTTGATTTCAGTCAGGCAGATATCGGTCTGTTCTCTGCTGGTGGCAGTATTTCAGCAGAATTCGCAGAGAAAGCGGGTAAGGCGGGATGTGTGGTCATCGATAACACCTCTCACTTTCGCTATGAGGACGATATTCCCTTGGTAGTGCCAGAAGTAAACCCTCAGGCCATTGCTGACTACCCAAATCGCAACATCATTGCCAACCCGAACTGCTCAACTATTCAGATGTTGGTCGCCCTAAAGCCTATTCACGATAAAGTGGGTATCGAGCGAATCAATGTGTCCACCTATCAGGCGGTGTCAGGGACTGGTAAGTCTGCTATCGAAGAGCTGGCTAAGCAGACTGCTGCGCTGCTGAATGGTCGCGATGTTGAGAGCACTGTGTATCCTAAGCAAATTGCCTTCAATGTATTGCCGCAGATAGACGTATTCCAGGAAAACGGCTATACCAAAGAAGAAATGAAAATGGTTTGGGAAACTAAGAAGATCTTCGGTGACGATAGCGTTCGAGTGAATGCGACTTGTGTGCGAGTGCCTGTGTTCTATTCTCATTCCGAAGCGGTGGCTATTGAGACTAAAGCGCCTATCTCAGAAGAGGAAGTGCGCGAATTGCTCAGCAATGCGCCAGGCGTTGTGCTAATGGATGAGCGTGTGGATGGCGGTTATCCAACTGCTGTTACCGATTCAGCGGGCAAAGACGGTACTTATGTAGGCCGTATTCGTAAAGATATTTCTCACCCTAATGGCATGAATATGTGGATTGTGTCAGATAATGTGAGAAAAGGTGCTGCTTTGAACTCAGTTCAGATTGCTGAAGTATTGATAAAAGACTATTTATAATGAATACTTGCATTCGCAACTGAAACAAAATTCTGAGAGATGTGTGGTAAGCTCGCCACGCAACTCTCAGTAATTTGTATTAGCAGTAATCGAAATACTCTCGCGGCAAAGTGCCAAGCCTGAAGCGACAGCCATTGATGAAGGAATGGATTATGGTAAGAAAGCTAGTGGTGTTGTTGACCTCTGTGGTTTTGTTTGCCGCAGCACACGCGAAAGCCCTGGGTCTTGGAGAGATCACTCTCGAGTCAGCGCTTAATCAACCACTCGTCGCCAGAGTTGAGTTACTGCAATTGGGAGCCGTACGGCCTGATCAAATTGAAGTCAGCCTAGGTTCTCAACGCGATTTCGATCGTTTCTCAATAGAGCGTACCCCATTCTTGAATGCCATCGAGTTTAATATTGAAACTCGTGGTAGTGATACCTTCATCCGTTTGACTACGCAAGACCCAGTCAGAGAGCCCTTCTTAAGTGTTGTGCTTGATACGCGCTGGCCTGCAGGTCGTGTATTAGGTGAGTACACGATGTTGCTGGATTTGCCGAGCTTTAGCGATACAGCTCCAGCGCCCGCAGTGGCGCAGCCTGTCAGCTCTGCGGCGCCGCAGCAAGTGCGAAGCTCTACGCCTACACCTACACCTACACCTACACCTACGCCCGCCCAGTCTTCGATGGCGCAGGACTTGTCGCCTCAAGCCGAGCAAATGGAAACCGAATCCGGTAGCGATATCGTGCCTCTGGCGGCTAACGATGGCACTGTGACGGTCGACACCGATGATACGCTTTGGGACATTGCCTTAGAGGTCAGACCGGACAATTCGGTTACGGTTCAGCAGACGATGCTTGCTTTGCAGCGACTCAATCGCGAAGCCTTTATCGCAGACAATATTAATATCGTGAAGCGCGGTCAGGTGCTTCGCGTGCCTGATCTTGCCCAGATTCAAGCTCTTAGTGCTCGCGATGCCGTGAGTGAGGTCTCAAGACAGAATCAATTATTTGAAAACCGTCGCAATGTGCCCCTGAGCACGCAACCATTGGCGGCAGCGCCTAATGGTGACGCAAACGCAACGAGTAACCGCGGTGAATTGAGCATTGTCGGTGAAGATTCCAACGATCAGAACGCCGGTCAGTCTATCAGCAGTGCCAGAGAGGCCGAGCTGACTTCGCGTATTGCAACATTGGAAGACGAACTGGCGGTGCAGCGCGAGCAAACAGATGCCGCAAATCGCCGAGCAGAAGAGTTGAGCGAGCGCTTGAGCCTATTGGAGCAGCAGATTGCCTCTGCCCAAGAGATTATTCGTTTGCGCGATTTAGAACTAGCCCAGCTACAAGAGTCCTTAGCGCAAGCCCAGCAGGGTGATCAGGCGGCAGACATGGCTGCGGAGAATGATGCTACAGCCGATGCAATGGCTGAGGAGCCAAGCCCAGAAACCGTCATCACGCGAGCGCCAGAGAAGTCATTGGTGCAGACAGTGATCGATACTCTGATGGCCAATACTTTCGCTCTAATCGGCGCTGCTGCGCTCATCGTTCTTGCTTTAGTCCTCGTGCTTTTGCGTCGCAATAAGGCAAAAGACGAAGAGGCATTAGATGATCTAGATGCAATGGCCACTGAGGTGGGTGAAGAGAAAGACACTGAAGCCGAGACACAGGAGAGCGATGCACAAGCGGCGCCCCTAGTAGAAGGTGAGCCTAGTGAAGAGGAGATGGATGAGATCTTCAATTTGGCCGAAGGCCTCGATGAAGAGATTGATGATAGCTTCGGGGCTTCCCATGAAGCCGCTGAAGGTCATGATGCTGTCCGTGAGTTATTGGAAGAGGCCGATGCGCTAATCGCCAGCGAACGCTACGACGAGGCAATCAGCTTGCTGCAAGACGGTATAGTGGCTGAGCCTGATGCCGCGGACTTGCGCCTGAAGTTGCTGGAAGTCTGTGTGGCCAAGAAAGACGCCGTAGGCTTTAAGCTGCAGGAAACCGAGCTGCGTGAGTCTGCTAGCCCTGAGGTAATTCAACGCATTGAGGAGCTAAAGGCTCAGTTACGCCAGGAAGTGGATGACGAAATTCTCGATGATGGTGAGCAAGAGTTCTTTGACGAATTGGAAGACAAAGACGTAGATGAGCTTGAGCTGGCTTTAGACATGGATGCGAGCGCCGAGGTCGATGATAGTAAGGTTGAGGAGCCCGAAGAGCCTCACCTTTATTCTGATGATGATACCGATATCCCCGAACTTGAGGGTGACGATGGCGCGGAAGAAGACGAAGACGAGCCTGAAGAGCCGCACCTGTATTCAGATGATGACACCGATATCCCTGAGCTTGAAGACGAGCCGGCTGAAGCCGAGGACGATCCCTTCGATCTATCGACTGAGTCCGATGAGGAAACCATTGAGTTTGCCGTGGACGAAGACATCGCGGGTAATAACACTGCCGATGCCGAAGAGGATAGCGATGACGAGCTTGAGGACGAAGAGAACCTTGTCGAGTTTGATTTCGCTTCCGATGACACGGCGACAACTGACTCTGAAGAAGCCGACGAGGCCGATGAAGACGAAAACGCGATAGATTTTGATTTTGCCGCTGATGAGTCTAGCCCAGAGCCTGCTGAGAGTCTGGAGGCTACTACCGAAGCTATGGATGCATTGGAATTCGGTAGCGCACCAGAAGATGACGGCAGCGAAGTTGCAGAAGAAGATAAAGAAGAGCTGTCTATTGATTTCGACGTTCAAGATGATGAAGACGCTGCGCCAGCAGTCGAGCCGCAACTCGATAGTGAAGAGCCGGAAGACGGCGAGGTCGTGTTCGATTTCGATGACGCAAAGGATGACAGTGCTAACACTGATAAGGCGAATGGTGATGAAGAAGAGGTGGACTGGGATCTGTCCACCGATGACGAGGAAGAGCTTGAAGTAGAGTTTGACATCGATGCAGCAGAGCCAGAAGCCGATTCAGAAGAAGATGATGATTTAGAGATAGATTTTGCGGGCCTAGAAAAAGAAGTAGACGAGTCTGCGGTGCAGTTTGACTTAGACGATGAAAATGGCGCCGAGCAAGAAGCGGGCGACGAGCTGGAGCAAGTCATCGATTTCGCTGATGATGACAAGGAGTCCGAAGCCGAAGTTGCACAGAGCGCCGAGGTGGATGACGAGTTCGCGGACTTGTCGTTCCTAGGCGATGCGCAAGACGAGGACGAGGATACAGATAGCGATGAAGACGACTTCCTGTCTGATGCCGACGAAGCCGCTACTAAGCTTGACTTGGCTCGAGCCTATTTTGAAATGGATGACAAAGACGGCGCGAAAGAGATTCTTGAGGAAGTCATCAAGGAAGGCTCCGAAGAGCAAATTAGAGACGCTAAGGCGTTATTAGAGAAACTCTAATGGCGCTTAAGTTCAGCAGGGTGCAGCAGTTCAATGCTGCACTAGATTGTGGTCAATTCTAGGCCTGATAGTGACATCATCTGATATAGATTCCCCCAATACTTCCCGCATTGCGTTGGCCGTCGAATATGACGGTGCGGCGTTTCATGGTTGGCAGAGTCAGGCAGACCCGGAACTTCCCACTGTGCAAGCCAGTGTAGAGAGGGCCTTGTCGAAGGTCGCAAACCATCCGGTGAATACAGTGTGCGCTGGCCGCACAGATACCGGCGTGCACGGCTGTGCACAGGTCGTTCACTTTGATTGTCAGATAGATCGAGGTGAGAAGGCCTGGGTCCAAGGCTGTAATAGCCAAATGCCCAAAGGGGTGCGAATACTATGGGCTAAAACAGTCGATAAAGACTTTCATGCCCGTTTTTCGGCCACGGCTAGACGGTATAACTATGTTATTTACGATGCGCCTGTAGCACCGGCTCTATTGGCTAAGCAGCTTACCCATACGCGCTTAGAGTTGAACGTGGCTGCCATGCATGAGGCTGGCCAGTACTTGCTGGGTGAGCATGATTTTAGCTCGTTCCGTGCCGCTGGCTGTCAGTCGCGCAGCCCGTTTCGCAATGTGATGCATTTGCGCGTCACCAGGCACCACCGCTTTATTGTCATCGATATTCGAGCGAATGCGTTCTTGCAGCATATGGTGCGTAATATCGCCGGTGTCTTGCTGGAAATAGGGGCTGGCCGTAAGCCCCCTGAATGGGCGAAGGAGGTCCTGTCACTTAGGGACAGAACACAGTCGGCAATGACCGCAAGCCCTTGTGGTCTTTATCTCGTAGATGTGAGCTACCCAGAGTCTTGTGGTTTGCCGCAAGTTGCCGCTGCTCCCAGTTTTTTACAGCCTTTTACATAGGCTAGTCTCGGTTAATTTGATAGAATCCCATGCTTTTGGAAGGCCTATCTTATTGTGCGTCGAACACGTATTAAAATCTGTGGTTTAAGCAATATCGAAGAAGCGCTGCGAGCGGTTGATTGCGGTGCGGATGCCATCGGTTTGGTGTTCTATGAGAAAAGCTCGCGCGCCGTCTCGATCGCCCAAGCTAAGGCCATTTATTCGGCTTTGCCTGCATTTGTTAGCATAGTAGGTCTATTCGTTAATCCAAGTCGTAGTGAAGTAGAGCAAGTGCTAGCCCAAGTGCCGCTGGATTGTTTGCAGTTTCATGGTGAGGAGACGCCAGATTTTTGCGCCTCTTTCTCTCGCCCGTATATGAAGGCGATTCGAGTGCAAGATGGGCTCGATGTAAACAGCAAGATTCGAGAATACGCCGATAGCCGTGCGATCTTATTGGATAGCTATAGCGCCACGAGTGCTGGAGGCACGGGTGAGGTGTTTGATTGGAGCATAGCGCAGCAATGCGTGGCGCAATCAAAGCTGCCCATAGTACTTGCGGGTGGGCTTGAGCCTGATAATGTTGCCCAAGCTATAAAACAAGTTAGACCATACGCTGTTGATGTCAGCAGCGGTGTAGAGTCGGCGCCTGGTCGCAAGAGCGAGCAGCGCATGAAAGCATTTATCAATGAGGTATATAGTGTCTGATACCAATGAAGTACACGCTTCTTCTGTAGAGGCGACAGATCAATTCTCGGGTCCCGATAGTCACGGCCATTTTGGTCGTTTTGGCGGGGTGTTCGTCGGTGAAACTCTCATCGCAGCCGTGGAAGAGCTTGACCAAGTCTATTCCAAGATGGCTAAAGACCCAGAGTTCTGGGCAGAGATTGATCGAGACCTCGCTAACTATGTCGGACGCCCCTCACCGCTATATTATGCGGAGCGCCTCACGCAGAAGTACGGCGGGGCTAAAATACTCTTAAAGCGTGAAGACCTTAATCACACTGGCGCTCACAAGATTAATAATACGATCGGACAGGCCTTGCTGGCTAAAGCCATGGGTAAGCCGCGTATTATCGCTGAAACCGGAGCAGGGCAACACGGTGTGGCCAGCGCCACCATCGCGGCCCGCCTAGGGCTCGAGTGTCACGTCTATATGGGCGCAGAGGATATCCAGCGACAAGCTGCGAATGTGTATCGCATGAAGCTGCTTGGGGCCAATGTTATCGCGGTTGATTCAGGCTCCTGCACGCTCAAGGATGCCATGAACGAGGCCTTGCGAGACTGGGCTACCAATGTGGACACTACCTATTACATTATCGGCACCGCAGCCGGCCCTCATCCTTATCCGCGTATGGTGCGTGACTTCCAAGCGATTATCGGTCGTGAAGCGAGAGAGCAGTGCTTAAGCCAATACGGCAAGCTACCAGAGGCGCTCGTTGCCTGTGTAGGCGGCGGGTCCAATGCGATTGGTTTGTTCTACCCATTCTTGCGTGATGAGTCGATTGCAATGTACGGCGTGGAAGCTGGCGGTGATGGCCTAGAGACTGGTCGTCACGCGGCACCCTTAACTGCCGGACGTCCAGGTGTTCTGCACGGCAACCGCACCTATCTCATGACTGATGATGGCGGTCAGATCCTTGAAACCCATTCGGTATCGGCGGGCTTGGACTACCCAGGGGTAGGGCCAGAGCATTCGTGGTTAAAGGATATAAAACGTGTTAACTACGTGGCTGCAACGGATACCGAGGCCTTAAACTCTTTCCGCGAATTAACGCGCCTAGAGGGTATTATTCCCGCACTTGAGTCCAGTCACGCCATTGCCTATGGCTGCAAGTTGGCGGCGGGCATGTCCAAGGACGAAACGGTGTTAATTAACCTGTCTGGTAGGGGCGATAAAGACATCCATACGGTAGCTGCTATCGACGGTATTAACATCTAGCGTAAAGCGCAAATTAGCGAAGAGAACACAATTGATGAGTCGAATTAGTCAAACCTTCGAAGCCCTGGCGGCAGAGAATAAAAAAGCCCTTATTCCTTACTTGGTCGCTGGGGACCCAGATCGTGGAACCACGGTGGCATTAATGCATGCGCTAGTCGCTGCAGGGGCCAATGTCATTGAGCTGGGCATTCCCTTTAGTGATCCCTCATCAGATGGTGCCATTATTCAATTAGGGGGGCAGCGCTCCTTGGCTCAGGGCACTACGCTGCGTGATGTCCTATCGATGGTGGAAGAGTTTCGCGGCACGGATAAAGAGACGCCGATAGTGCTGATGGGTTATTTGAATCCCATCGAAATCATGGGCTATGAAGCATTCGCAGAGCGTGCAGAAGAGGTAGGCGTGGATGGTGTGCTTATCGTCGATATGCCGGCCTACGAATCCGAGGGCTTATTGGCCTCAGTTAGACCGCGAGGCATTGATACCATCTTCTTATTGGCGCCAACGACTACTGAGGCGCGAGAGGCCTCTATCTGCAGCAATAGCACAGGCTATTTATACTACGTGTCTCTTAAGGGGGTCACCGGTGCGGCTATCACAGATCAGGCAGAAATTGACGCTCGTATTAAGCATTTGAAAGGCGTGACATCGCTTCCGGTAGTCGTGGGCTTTGGTATCAAAGACGCTGACTCTGCGAAGGCCATGGCCTCCATCAGTGATGGTGTTATAGTAGGCAGTGCTTTAGTCGATAGAATTTCGAAGCTTAAGGCGGGGCAGCAGTATAGCGAGGCTGAATTGGCGCAAACAGTAGGCCTGATTGCGGATATGAGAGAGTCTATAAATAACATTTAATAGCTTTCGCAAGCTATTGAAATACAAAGATTATAAATTTAGAAAACATTATAGGAAGGCGTCATGAGTTGGATTAACAAAATCCTCCCATCTATCAGCAGCAACAACAGTGGTTCATCATCAAAGCAGCGCGCAAGTGTGCCTGAGGGGCTATGGAAAAAATGCCCTCGCTGCGAGGCAGTGCTCTATCGTCCAGACTTGGAGAATAATCTAGAGGTGTGTCCAAAGTGCGACCACCACTTACGAATCACTGCTCGCCGTCGCCTTGAGTGCTTCCTGGATGAGGAAGGTCAGGTAGAGCTGTTCGCCGACATGGAGCCGGTAGACCTCCTGAAGTTCAAGGACCTGAAAAAGTATAAAGATCGCTTAAGCGCTGCCCAAAAGAGTACTGGCGAGAAAGACGCGCTTATCGTTGTGCAGGGCACAGTTAAAGAGCTTGAGGTCATTGTTGCTGCCTTTGAATTTAGCTTCATCGGAGGTTCGATGGGCGCGGTAGTGGGCGAGAAGTTCACTCAAGCGGTGAACTCGTGTATCGAGAACAATCTGCCGCTAGTTTGTTTCTCCACTAGTGGTGGTGCTCGGATGCAAGAGGCTCTGATCTCTCTTATGCAGATGGCCAAGACCTCTGCGGCGCTTGCGAAACTCAGAGAGCACGGCCTACCTTTCATCTCCGTTCTGGTAGACCCTGTATACGGCGGTGTATCAGCCAGTTTGGCGATGCTAGGGGATATTAATATTGCCGAGCCAAACGCGCTGGTGGGCTTCACCGGGCCAGATGTTATTCGTCAAACAGTGAGAGTGAAGCTGCCTGAAGGCTTCCAGCGCAGCGAGTTCCTGCTGGAGCACGGTGCAATCGATATGATTGTTCATCGCAAAGACTTACGCGACAAGGTGTCTTCTTTGCTGTCTAAGCTGATGCACCAATAAGATAGATCTTAGAGATGGGGGAGTGCGAAGGCGGTTGTCTTTGCGCTCTCTAATTCCGCCTCCTTCATCGGGTAGCTCCGTATCGTGAATTTAAATCAGTGGTTGAAGACCATCGAGTCTCTGCATCCCAGTGAGATAGACCTGGGCTTGGAGCGATTGCGCACGGTCTCTGCGCGCATGGGCTTAAGCAAGCCTGCGCCGCTAGTGATTACTGTTGCCGGCACCAACGGCAAAGGCTCCACTGTCGCCATGCTCGAAGCGATCTATCTCGCTGCTGGTTACTCGGTTGGCACTTATACATCTCCTCATTTATTCGTCTACAACGAACGCATTCGAATCAATGGCCAAATGGTTTCCGATCAGAGCCTGTGCGATTGCTTCCAATATATAAACGATAAGCGCCAGCAGGTTTCGCTGACCTATTTTGAGTTTGGCACTCTAGCGGGCTTGAAGCTTATTGAGGATGCGGGTGTCGATATCGCCATACTGGAAGTGGGTTTGGGGGGGCGTCTGGACGGAGTGAATATCGTCGACCCCGATATTGCCGTTATCACGAGTGTCGGTTTGGATCATCAAGATTGGTTAGGGGATACCCGGGAAGCGATAGGTTTGGAAAAGGCGGGTATTTTCCGCCCGGGTATCAAGGCAGTATGCGGCGACCCCGAGCCACCGCACAGTGTGTTGCTTCACGCGCACGAGCTGGGCGCGCATTTAGCCATTCAAGGGCAGACCTTTGGTTTCGCTTGGGATGGCAAGCAGTGGGAATGGAATAGCCTAACGGATGGCTGCCTGCCTACGAGCCTTCAAGAATTGCCGACGCCTGCCCTTGATCTCATAAATGCCTCGACGACACTGCAGGCCATTCACTATGCGGGTAAGCCCGTGACTGAAGAGGCAATTCGGACTACTCTTAGCATGGTAAGCGTTCCTGGTCGCTTTCAGCGGCTTCAGGACAAAGGGGGCAAAAACATCATTCTGGATGTGGCCCACAACCCCCAGGCAGGAGAGTTGCTTAGCCAGAAATTGAGCGATCTGCGCGAGTTTGGCGATTTAACAGGCCAAGTACGCGTGGTATTGGCAATGATGAGCGATAAAGATCATATTGGGTTCTACAACGCCTTAGAATCTAACGGCGACTTTTGGTATATTGCTGCTTTCCCACAGCCTAGGTGCGAACAAGCGCCGGTGCTCATGGAAAAACTGCAGCAAGCAGGCGCCAAAACCATTGGCCCGTTTAATAATATAGCTGATGCATTGTGTCAGGCATGTGAAGATGCCGCGCAGAACGATATAATCCTGGTGACTGGGTCGTTTATGACCGTTGCCGACGCAATGGATTATATTGCTTAAGTTTTTAGCGAGAACCAGCGACTGCTTTTTGCAATATGAGTCGATCAAATAGGCACGCCAAATAGGGGCATGACAGCTTTGGATCAGAGCACTAAACAGAGAATTGTCGGCATCTTGGTTATTTCTATCGCGGCAATTGTCTTACTGCCCATCATTTTTGACGGACAGGGAAGCTATGAGCTTCCCCTTGAGTCCAGAATTCCCGAACCTGCTCCATTCCAAGTGCCCCCCCCTGTGGAGATTGAGCGCCCAGTGATAACGGCCGATACCGATGCTATTAGAACCGTAGCGCCAGCTCCCGAAATAAGCACGGTAGATACCGAGCAGGTAGCGAGCAATGAGGAAGACACAGTCGATGAGCCTCAGGTGGCAGAGGAGCCTGCTCCCAAGCTTGATGTTAATGGTTTAGCCGAAGGCTGGAGTGTACAGCTGGCCGCCTTCGGTAATGAGACCAATGCACGTAATCTGCTCCAGCGACTTCAGAGTGCAGGGCATAGAGCCTACACGCGTCAACGCACAAATAGTAATGGTCAGGCATTGACGATCGTTTTTGTCGGCCCTGGCGTCGAACGCAGCGCCATGCAATCACTGCAGCGCCAACTCCAAGAGGAGTTCGAGCTAGCAGGCAGAGTGGTGCGCTATGAGATTGAAGAACTATGAATCTTAAGGGCGGCTATTTTCTCGGCGCAGAGCGCGTGCAGGGGTGCATATGCAATTGCATTGGGTAGACGCCACGATCCTCATTATTACCGCGGTGTCCTGTATTTTTGGTCTTTGGCGTGGTTTTGTTCGCGAGGTGCTATCGCTTCTGGCGTGGATCGCAGCCTTGCTCATCGCGCGCGTGTACAGTGAGGCTTTTGCGCCGGCTTTGAGTAGTTGGATAGCCAGTGCCGCTATGCAGCAAATCTTCGCCTTTGCCTTACTGTTTATAGCGACCCTATTAGTGGGTGCGCTAATCAATCACCTAGTGGCCAAACTGATTGCTGTGTCGGGGCTGAAATTAACTGACCGGCTGTTAGGCGCGGTGTTTGGCGTAGCTAGAGGTGTCGTCATCGTAATGGTATTTGTGTATTTCGGAGGAAGCTTCTTCGCTACGGAACCGTGGTGGTCGCAGTCTCAGTTAATCCCCTATGGGGAGCATCTAGTAGAGATGTCAAAAATGTTTGTGCTTGAGGAGTCTGCGCCAGTGTCATAGGCGGGCTACGATAGTGTCTCTTGTTCTAATTTAAGTCTTTTCGGAGAGTATTGAATGTGCGGTTTAGTAGGTGTCGTTGGCAATTCTGATGTTGCTGTTTGTCTTTATGACACGTTGACGGTTTTGCAGCATCGTGGTCAGGACGCAGCTGGCATCGCGACTAGTGATAACGGAAAACTCAATCTTCGTAAGGATAACGGACTAGTGAAAGATGTTTTCAGAACGCGCCATATGCAGCGCTTGTCTGGCAATATTGGTATAGGTCATGTGCGCTATCCGACGGCTGGCAGTTCGAGCCCGTCCTTGGCCCAGCCTTTTTATGTCAATTCACCATACGGTCTTAGCTTGGCCCATAATGGCAATCTCACTAATTCGGCCTCATTGAGCCGAGATCTTTTTAAAGAAGATCTTCGTCATATCAATACGGATTCGGATTCGGAAGTCTTGCTTAATATTTTTGCGCACGAACTTCAGCTGCTGGCGAAGATGGTGCCAAGCCCAGAAGATGTCTTCACCGCTGTTCGTGGCGTTCACCGTCGCTGCAGAGGAGGCTACGCGGCGCTCGTTATGCTTGGCGGCTATGGGATTGTAGGTTTTAGAGATCGCAATGGTATTCGCCCTTTAGTATTTGGCAAGCGCGAGCGAGATGGTTTTACCGAGTATATGCTGGCATCGGAAAGTGTGGCTCTGGATTCGCAAGGGTTTACCATCGTGCGAGATGTGGCGCCAGGCGAGGCAGTGTATATCGACGCTAAAGGTAATTTACATACCTGTGTGTGTGCTGGCCCAGCCGAATATACTCCGTGCATTTTCGAACACGTTTATTTCGCTCGCCCCGACTCACTGATGGATAGCATCTCTGTTTATAAGGCGCGACTGCGTATGGGAGAAAAGCTGGCGGATAAAGTGCGTCGCCTGCGCCCAGATCACGATATCGATGTTGTTATTCCTATTCCCGATACCAGCCGTACATCGGCATTGGAGTTAGCAAACCACCTTAATGTGAAGTACCGAGAAGGCTTCGTAAAGAATCGCTATATCGGGCGCACGTTCATCATGCCCGGCCAGAGCCAGCGTAAGAAGTCCGTTAGGCAAAAACTTAATGCCATTGAGCTAGAGTTTAAAGGCAAGAACGTATTGCTTGTGGACGACTCAATCGTGCGGGGCACAACTTGTAAGCAGATTATTCAGATGGCCCGTGATGCGGGCGCTAAGAAAGTGTATTTCGCATCGGCTGCCCCTGCAGTACGCTACCCAAATGTTTACGGTATTGATATGCCGGCTGCGACCGAGTTGATCGCTCACGGTAGAACAGATAAAGAGGTTGAAGAACTGATTGGTGCCGATTGGCTCATTTTCCAAGACCTGGAAGATCTGATATCGGCATCCAGAGAAGGGAACCCGGCCATTAAGCGTTTTGAGTGCTCCGTGTTCGATGGTAACTATATTACCGGCGATGTGGACGATAAATACCTTAAGCAGTTAGAAGATAATCGCAATGATGCCGCTAAGCGTGCCAAGCGACGTCAGAATGAGAAAGATAAAGAGCTTCTCGACGACTAAGAGGCAGGCCGACTAAGAGGAAGCGAATGATTTTGTCACCGGAGCTAAGCAGTAAAGACGCAACACTGGACAGCCTCGATACAGGGGCAATCAGTCAAAAGCTCGATGCCGTTGTCGCTGAAATTGGCACGGTGCTACTGGGGAAACAAGTCCAAGTAAGGCTTTCTCTTTGCTGCATGATTGCAGGCGGACATTTGTTGATTGAAGATTTGCCCGGCATGGGTAAAACCACATTGGCCCATGCCTTGGCGAATGTCTTTGGTTTAGCATTTAATCGCATTCAATTTACTAGCGATATGTTGCCAGCCGATATTCTAGGGGTGTCAGTATTTGAACCAAAGACGGGCGAGTTCAGTTTTCATCAAGGCCCCATTTTTAGTCAGCTCATTTTAGCTGATGAAGTTAACCGTACGACGCCTAAGACTCAAAGCGCCTTACTAGAGGCGATGGAGGAGGGGCAGGTGTCTATCGAAGGTGAAACGCGTTCATTGCCTTCCCCTTTCTTTGTCATAGCCACCCAAAACCCAGTGAGCCTGGCAGGCACTTTTGCCCTACCAGAGTCACAACTGGATCGCTTTTTAATGCGCATAGGCATTGGCTATCCAGATCCCGCCGCAGAACGTAAATTATTGGAGGAGTGCGATCAGCGCGATCGAGGCGAATCCATCAGCCAGCTATTACAGGTGAGCGACCTAGTGAGCCTGCGGCAAGTTGCTGGGCAGGTGAAAATGAGTGCGCAGTTACTGGACTATGTTCAGCGGCTAATTGAAAAGACTCGCACTATGAATAATGTGTTTTTTGGTCTATCTCCGAGGGGGAGTCTGGCAATAGTGCGGGCCGCAAAAGCATGGGCTTTAATGGCAGGCCGCATGCACGTAGAACCCGAAGATGTCCAAGCCATATTGCCTAGCGTTATCGAGCACCGCCTAAGCGCAAGTGGGCAAGGCGAAGGCCATAGTGTCGACTCGATAGCCCAGAAAATTCTCGATGAGGTCGATGTCATTTGACGCTATGTTGAATCCGAGGAAGGCAATAGCTAGTCAGTTTTCAAAATGGCATCAGAAATGGCTAGCACGACATATTCCCGCCTTTACGCAAATCACTCTTAACCGTCGTAATATCTTTATTCTTCCCAGCAGCCAAGGGTTCCTTTTTCTGAGCGCCATCTTACTGGTATTCATCAGTGCTATTAATTATGTGCTGAGCTTGGCCTTTGCTTTAGCATTTCTGATGTTAAGTATCTTTTTGTTGGGAATACTCTATACCTTCAAGAACCTCCAGCATGTGCACGTTAAAGCGCTGCCTAGTGAGCCGGTGTTTTGCGGCGAGGATGCAATTTTTAATGTGGAACTTACTCGGGATGAGGGGCGTGAATACGAGATACTGGAGCTTAGCTTTCCTAAGGGTCTAAGGACGCGCAGTAACTTAATCGATGTCATGGCGGTACGTGAGGCTGTTCTGCTGCCCACGAGTAACAGAGGCCTGGTGAGAGCCCCTCGTCTTCGTGTCAGCACTCGTTTTCCGCTCGGGCTATGGCAGGCTTGGTCGAATATTGACTTGGATATGCATTGTTTGGTTTACCCCAAGCCTATTGCCGGTCCGATGCCTGCACTTGCCAGTACCGGGGGCGCTGAGGGCAAGGAGTCTCACAATACGGGCACCGAAGACTTCTCTGGCCTACGAGGTTATCAGCCCGGAGATTCCTTGCGGCAAGTGGCATGGAAGGCCTTAGCAGCCGGACAAGGAATGAAGGTAAAACAGTTCGTAGATTATGTGGACGAACGTTGTGTTCTGGATTGGAATTTTTACACCGGCATAGGAGCAGAGGAGAGACTCTCTCGTCTATGTTATTGGGTGTTGGCTTTGTCCCGCAATAACACGCCCTTTGGTTTAAGTTTGCCTGGAGTATTTTTGGAGATTGATTCCGGCGACACACACCGCCGCAAGGCCTTAGAGGCTTTGGCGATGTGGCAAGGTACTGGGGGTGTGCAATGAAGCTCGCTTTTCAGATGCCGCGCCTGTCCCTGCTTTGGATACTAAGCGCTATTGTGGTGATCTTATTGCCACAGATAACACGATTGCCTTGGTGGGTGAGCGCTCTGTCGATCCTGTGCGTGATATGGCGTATTGGAATATTCTCGGGCCGCCTCTCGTTTCCCTCCAAGACCGTCCGTTTTCTGCTGGTAGCGCTGAGCATTGCTTTGACCACTTGGCAATACAGTGGTGCTACGCTGGGGCTCGACACGGCCGTTAGTGTTCTCGTATTAGGCGTATTTTTCAAAACGCTGGAGATGAGAGATAAGCGCGATATCGCCATCGTGGTGTGTATGAGCTATGTGCTTATTATGGTGGGCTTTATCTACTCACAGACCATCTTGAGTACCTTGCATGCCTTGTTATGTATTGTGATGAGTACTGGGGCATTGGTGTCGGTAAGCCGAGACAACGCCAATAACACGCTCAATCGGAATTTGCGTTTAAGTACGCGAATTGTCTTGCAGGCCATTCCTTTAACCATTGTGTTGTTTCTTTTGGTTCCGCGTATTGCTCCGCTGTGGTCGATGCCGCTGCCTTCTCCGAGTAATACCACAGGCGTTAGTGATGAAATGAGCCCTGGCGATATTGGTCGCTTAGGGCGCTCTGCAGAGCTGGCTTTTAGGGTAGGTTTTGACGAGGATATACCGGCGCACAGTCAATTATATTGGCGGGGCTTAGTGTTGGAAGCTTTCGATGGCAGAGCGTGGTCGCGTAATCGCTCCTCGTTTGCCTTGGCGCGGCGCATGTCAGGTGAACCTGTTCAGTTGCAGGTGGCAACTCGTGGAGAAGCAACAGGCTATGACGTGATTCTTGAGCCTACTCAGCAGCACTGGATCTATGCGTTGCACTTGGCCGATTTCGATAACGCTGACGTCTATCGCGATCGAAACTATGTTTTGTATCTGGCTAATCCGATCACTCAACGTTATCGCTATAAGATGCAATCCTTTCTACAGAATCAAACTGATGTCCAAATTAGTGACTATGCCAGGCGCATCAATTTGGCGTTGCCCGCGCAAGACCCCAATAGCCGCACGCAAGAATTTGTATCGCAACTTTTTAGTAGCGCTAGTGATGAGCGTGACTATATAGATCGCGTGTTAAGCCATTTTCGAGAGCAAGAGTTTTTCTACACTTTATCCCCATCTCTCTTGGGAGAAGCGTCGGTGGACGAGTTTCTATTCGATACGCGCGAGGGGTTTTGTGAACACTATGCCAGTAGTTTTGTTTATATGATGCGCGCGGCCGGTATTCCCGCTCGAGTGGTAGTTGGGTATCAAGGGGGCGAGTATAACCCTTACGAGAACTACACAATGGTCTACCAATACAACGCTCACGCTTGGGCAGAAGTTTGGTTGGAGGGAGAGGGATGGCTACGAGTTGACCCTACGGCTGCCGTCGCACCAGAGCGTATCAATATGGGAGTAGAAGCTGTGCTGGGAAGTCAGCCAGGCTTTCTTGAGGATTCTCGTTTTTCAATGATGCGCTTTAGAAATAATGCCTGGCTCAACTCGCTGCGTCTAAGAATGGATGCAATGGACTACGCTTGGAATCAATGGGTAGTCAGTTACGATGAAGACTTACAACTCTCATTGTTTGAAGACTTGTTTGGAGAGCAGGCTAAAACTACGGTTCTATGGGTTTTATTCCTAAGCGTGGCGATGGTGTTTTCGTTCTTGGCTTTTGTGGTTTTGCGCACGGGGCGAAGGGCTCAGCTTGATCCGGCGACCAGAGTCTATTTGAACCTGCTCAAGGATCTACGAAAAAGCGGCATTGAGCGAAGAGTGGGCGAGGGGCCTAGAGCGTTTGCCGATAGAGTCTGTGAGAGGCGACCCGATCTGGCAGTCGCTATGACGGAGTTTACACAACAGTATATGCGCTTGAACTATATGGAAACTGATCAAGACAGTGAGAAAAGAAAAGCTTCCTTGCAGGCCCTTTCTGCGGCAGCGTGGCAGCTGCGACTGCAGGCATTAACAGGGCTAGATCGCCTAGTGTTACGTTTAAGTCCGTGGCGATAAGCCTTAGCCACCGGCCAGTTTTACATTATAGCCTTGTCCCTGCAGGTATTCCTTGATGGCCTGTCTGTGATCCCCTTGGATTTCTATGACACCAGACTTGACCGTGCCACCACTGCTGCATTTGGCTTTGATTGTTTTGGCTAACTTTGCGAGATCGCCCTCGGATACCGGAATGTTTTCTATCAGCGTGACGCCTTTGCCTTTTCGACCTTTGGTTTCGCGCTTAATCTTGACGGTGCTACCTGGCGCTGGAGTCTCGTAACCCTGTTGTTGGCATTGACATGAGTCTATCGGCTGCTCGCATTTTGGGCATAGGCGGCCGCTTTCAGTGGAGTAGACTTTGCGCGAATTCTTCATATTGAATTTAGGCTTTATACAAAGGCGGTATAGTGTAATCTTGCTCTTTACGCTGCCTTGCCAAGTCTTTGTTGTGCGACTCGCGCAGCTGGGTGATGCGAGCAATTAAAGACTCAATCTGTGGGCGCAGCGACTTAGCATCATCTTGACTCTGTCCATATAAGGCTTGTTGTATATTCAGGCAAATGTCCTTGATTGTTTGATCACCCGTACGGCTGGCTAATTCATCTAAGGTGTGCAAATTCTTGTCGGCGAAATATTGTCGCCCCCAAGCAATGATGGCGAGTCTAAGAGCAGGCAAGTGGTCTGCTTTACTCGCTTTCACCAGAGCATCATAAGCGCTGCGCTCCTCGCTTTGAGTGATTTCCTTATCGTACATCGGGCTTGCCGACTTAGGCTTAACTGCTTGTTCAATTGGAGCGCCAGAGCGCGAGGTAAAACGATAATATAGGGCTAATAAGGCGGCGCCGACTGCGGCGACAAGCGCAATCACCCATAACGGTGTTTGGACCGGGCCGCTAAGCGGAGAATTATCGTCAGCTTCTTGCAGCGTCGTCGTGTCGCTGGCATCGGCACTGCCAATAGTTGTGTCGGGTTCACCAGTAGTGCGCACTGGGCCGACACGAAAGGCCGTATCGGCCACTTCGGCATACTTAATTTCTTCGGTGTCGATATCGAACCAGGGCAAAGTATATCCAGGGATGCGCATAGTGCCCGTTTCGGTAGGCACCAGCGAGCTTCTCTCGATACGTGCGCCGAGAATATTGCCGTCGATATAGGTACGCTCGATATCGGGTGTCTGGGGGTAGATATTAATGGTATCAACCTGGTTCTCAGGAAGCGGGGGCAGGGCGGCGCCGTCTAGGCCAAGCGCTTCGACTTTGACAAGTCGGTTGACTGCATCGCCCACGCGCACATTCGTAAAATCATTATCCCAGTCTTGCTCGATAGTGATTTCGCTTGCTGGCAGCCAGATAGCGTTTTCTGGATAGTCCGCGGGTTTTTCTTTGACCTCAATATTATAGCCTTCGGCAAAGGCCGTGATGGTGCGAGTGTTTTGGTTACGGAACACGTAATTGCTGGAACCATCCGTGACTTCCCCGCGGAACATAATGCTAGGAAGCTCTATGCTGCCGCTGCGTTGCGGGAATAGGGCGTAGTTTTTCTCATAGACACCATAGCGATTGCCATCGATGAGCTTCTCATACTGATTAGGGGTGCCGATCTGTTGAATCACCGTGTCTGGAATATCCAAGTCCGTGAAGATAGGGTTGCGAATACCACGCTTGGTGTAATACAGACGAATGGTGAACAATAACTGCTCTTGCACGTAAATGGACTCTTTACTGACCACCGTTTCCAGGTAGATATCTTGGTCCGTAATACTGGTATCGGTCTTAGGCAAGACATTGATTGTAAAGGCTTGAGTTGTCTCGCCAGCAATCTCTAGACTCGGGACCTCCAGTTCACCCTCGGAGCGGGGGAAGAGAGTTAAATTATAGGTAATCCACGCCTCGGTGCGATTATTGATGGCGCGTATTTGGCTGGACGTGCGTGTAGAGACCAGCTCAAAGTTCTCCTGCAGAGGGCTTAGGTCCATAGGCACATTCCCTTGCTGGCCATCGACGCGGATGCTCAGCAAGATGGTTTCCCCGCGAACAAGCTCAGTGCGGTCGATGGTGGCCGAGACGGGTTGTGCGATGCTCTGGGTGGCCAATAACGAAAGGGTTGCGGCCAGCAGATAGGCTAATAGTTTTACCATATTTGCTCTTGTGTCCTACGGTTGCCTGCTCGGTTTTGCAGTTGTTGGCGTCGATACTCAAACTGGAACTTGCGTTGCAGCAATTCGCCCGGGTCGTCATCAATACGGCGCAGCCATTGTTCCAAAGACTCTTGGCTCTCTGCTTCAGAATTGCTCATATTAGGCTGCTCAGCCTGATCGTCTTCTTCGGCTTCCTCTTGTTCTTGACCGTCTTGCTGTTCGGATTCTTCCTGTTCTTCCTCTTCGCCTTCCTGCTCTTGATCTTCCTGTTCTTGTTGTTGCTCCTGCTGCTGTTCTTCCTCTTCGGAGTCGTCTTGGTTCTCTTGCTGATCGCCTTGTTCTTCTTCCTCGCTACCTTCTTCGTTCTCTTGGTCTTCCTGTTCCTGTTGTTGCTGCTGTTCTTCTAGCAAGGACTGAACGATTTCTCGGTTTTTAATGGCATCTTCATGGTCAGGTTCGGTAGCGATGGCGAGATTATAGGAAGCGATGGCCTGCTCAAAAGCACGGGTTTGCGCATAGGCATTGCCTAGATTGTAGTGTGAATCGGCATCGACTATCGGGCCACTCGTATAGGCTTGTATAGCGCCTTCGTAATCCTGTGCTCTGTAGGCTGCAGCACCTCGCCACTCAGGCGATTCAAATAGGGCGGCGGCCTCTTGCGCGTTGCCTTGCTCGAAGGCTTCGGCGCCTTGCTGGTCTTTAGTCTTCCACAGGTCTTTCCACTCTATGGCCTCGGCGGGCTGCGACGGCAATAATAACGAGGAACCCAGAACAACAGTGACCATTAGAATCCAACCGCGTCGGAACATAAGGGCGCAAAATGGCAGCGCTAAAATAAGTAGCCAAGGGCCAGTTTCATACCAAATATCAAAGTTCTCATCGACCTCGTTGAGCTCTTCTTCGCCAAAGAAGAGGTCTTCGGCTAGAAGATAATCGATATCAGAGTTGGATAGCTCCATATCCGCGTAACGACCGCCGCCCGCTGCCGCCAAGTCACGTAAGGAGCCGGCATCGAGTTTAGGAACGACTACAGCGCCGCTGGCGTCCCTGAGCATATCGCCGCCAGAGACAGGGATGGTGGCGCCTTCTGTAGTCCCTACGCCCAGTACTGATAGCCTATACCCAGTGCCCGCGAGTAGATCGGATACCGCAGCATGTTCGCTGCGCTCGACACCATCAGTAATGAGCAGGATAACTCCAGAATTGGTTCCAGCATCGACTAAAAGCTCTTTCGCTTTGCTTACGCCTGCAACGACGTTGCTGCCGAAAGAAGGCATGATATTGGGGCTTATAGAGGGCACTAAGGCAGTAATGGTCACCGAGTCCTCGGTGAGCGGTGTGACCGTATAGGCCTCGCCAGCATAGACAATTAGGCCGGTTTGGCCTTCGTAGCGTTGGTTTAATACATCGAGCAATTTACGTTTGCTGACGGTTAGCCTATTGGGGTCGTAGTCCGTCGCGTACATGGATAGGGACTGGTCATAGACTATAACCAGAGCATCCTGGCGCTCCTGCACAGGCTGAGCAATCTTCTGCCAAACCGGCCCAGCCAAGGCAATGATAATGAGCGTCCATAGCGACAGCAGCAGAATCAAGGGCGTGCGCTCGGTGAGAGTCTTAGTATTATCGAGCAAGTGAGCGAGTAGGTCCTTGTCTATGGCCTTATCCCATGCGCTGGCAGTTTCATTCAAGCGCCACAGATAGGCCACAAGAATAATCGCCGGCAGCAGTGCTAGTAACCACAAGGGGCGTAGAAAATGAAAGTCCGCCATCATGCTAGCCATAGTCGTTGCTTCGTTCATGATTGGCCCCCTTCGTTAGCCGCTACACTGGCTTTAGATGGTTTAATGGCAAAGGTGAACGGCGTGCAAACCAAGGCAAGCAGAAAGCTCAAGATAACCGCAGCGCCCAGTGGCCAATAGAACAGCATATTAATCGGTCTATAGGTTTGTTCGTCTTGCTCGATTGGCTCTAAAGTGTCGAGTTCCTCGTAGATGGCAACTAGATCTTCCACATTGCGAGCACGGAAATAGCGCCCACCGGTGGCTTCGGCAATCTGAGTGAGGTTCTCTTCATCCAACTCAGCGGATGGATTAACGGAGCGTGTTCCCTGGAATGAGCGCTGGACGAGTGAGTCAGCCCCCATACCAACCGTATAGATGGTAATGCTTTCCTGCGCCGCAAGCTCGCCCGCTTGCAGGGGGGAAATGGCGCCGGCATTGTTCACCCCATCGGTAAGCAAAATAAGGACGCGATTATTCTCGGGTCTCTCTCGAAGGTGCTTAACGGATAAACCTATGGCATCACCAATTGCGGTAGCCGACTCCTCAATCATGCCTATTTGGAGTTCGTTGATCAGGGTGGCAACCGTGCTTCTGTCAAAGGTCAGTGGTGTCTGAATATAGGCATTGGCTGCAAACAGAATGAGACCGAGTCTGTCACCGACGCGGCGCTCGGCAAAGTCGCTGACCACGACTTTCATCACTTCGAAGCGGGAAAGCTGGGTGTTGTTGATGACCATGTCGCGTGCTTCCATAGACCCAGAAACGTCTACCGCAAGCATAAGATCGCGACCAGTGGAGGGAAGCTGAATGGGCTCGCCGACCCATTGAGGGCGAGTCGCTGCGGTGACCAATAACAACCAAATTAGCGTGCACAGTAAGAGTTTTAGCACACGCCTAACATCGACTTTATTCGAGTCTGTACTGAGCGAGCTAAGACGGCTGTAAAACGGCACGAATAGGGCAGCGTCCTGGCGGGCCGCGCGAGAAAAGAAGCGGTACACCAGTAATGGCAACGGAAGCGCTATTAGGGCCCAGGGCCAAGTCAGTTCAAGCATGCTATGAAGTCGCTTTTTCGTCGGTTGATGTTGAATTACTAGTTTTTGGGGATGCCTTGTCTAAATACAGGCTACTTATCCAGTGATGCGCCATTTTGTACAAGGCATCCGCGTCGATATCCCATTCTTTGGCAAAGCGCCCTTGGACGATAGCGCTAGCTATGGCGTCATCCATGAGGCTGGCGTCGCCGGCATTGCGTAAGAAGCTCACCCAGTCCTCACCGCTTAAACTGGCAATGCGGCCATAGGGATAGTGCTTGAGAGCAACCCTTCGCAGCACAGCATTCACTTCGCTGACATAGTTGAGGGTAAGGGCTGCTTGCTCATCTTGCTTGTTAGCCAATTGGGCCTTATAGCTTGCCAGGCACTTATCAAGTTCGGCCAAGGCAAAGCGCTTGAGTCGATTCTTGCGTCTAGCAATCAAGACTCTTCGAACCACGAAAAAGCTCACAAGCGCCAACACTATCCATAGCATCCACCAGCCCGGTGCCTGGGGAAGCTGACTCACCGGCTCTGGCAGGTGAATATCGGCCAATTCACTTAAAGGATCTGGGTTGTCCATCGCTTAATTTGCTCTACCACTAATTCGTTAGTTTTGAGGGTAAGAAAAGGAATTTGCATCTTCGTAAGTTCTGATTGCAGAGACTCCATACGCTCGGTGAAATTTTGGTGATAAGCCTCACGCGCTTTCTGGCTATAGGTGTTCAGTGTTCCCTTATTTTTACCATCAGTAATACTATAGTAACCCGGTACTGGGAGGTTCTCTTCCAGCGGGTCATACACGAAGCAGCAGACCACATTATTGTGCTGCGCCAACTGCGATAGATACTGCATGGCAGTCTCGTCCAGTGAGGTGAAATCGCTCAAAATATACAGCGTGCTGCCGGGTTTAGTAATGCGTCTGATCTGGCCCAAAGCGCTGCTAAGGCCCTGACTTTGCTCTTGCTTACGCTTCTTGGCCAAATCAGCAAGATTATTATTGTAAGTATGGATTTGTTTAAGCAGATGCAAGGCGGAGCGGCGACTACGCTTAGGTCTTATCAAGGAGTGGTCTTCATCAGAAAAGACCAACCCACCGACACGGTCGCCATTATCAATGGCCATCCAGCAAAAGATGGCGGCTGCCTGAGCCGCAATTACCGATTTAAACGCAACCTGACTGCCAAAGAACATGCTACTGGATTGATCGACAGCAATGATAACGGGGCGCTCGCGTTCTTCGCGGAACACTTTAGTGAAAGGCTTTCCCGTTCTGGCGGTAACGCGCCAATCGATGGCACGAATATCGTCGCCTTGCTGATACGGGCGAAACTCTTCGAAATCGATGCCACGGCCGCGCATTTTGGACATATGCAGGCCCGATATACCTGCTATAGAGCGGCTATAGGGAACGTATTCTACGACCTTCGCAGCATGGCGCTGAATTAATAGCTGCTCCAAGCTGATAAAAGCGCCCTTGCTTTGGTAAAGCGCCTGATGCTGGTCTACATGATGTGGTGACGTCGACATAGGGTTCTGGTTTAAGTCCATGCGCTAAAAGCGCGCTGAATGGTTATAAAGGAGGCGGCCAGGCTTTCCGGCGACTCGCGTCTTAAGCAGCAGGAACCCTCTCCAAAATAGTCGTTAGGACCTTATCGGGCGTAATGCCACTCGCCTCAGCCTCGAAGCTTAGAAGGATACGATGTCTCAACACGTCGAAGAAGACGGCCTGTATATCATCGGGGCTGACAAAGTCTTTGCCCTGAATCCAAGCGTGGGCGCGTGCACATCGATCTAAAGAGATGGTGCCACGAGGGCTGGCGCCGTACTCAAGCCATTTAGCCAAGTCTTCACCATAGGCCTCAGGGTTACGAGTCGCCATGATCAACTGAATTATATATTCCTCTACGGCAGGGGCCATATGCATGGCGAGTATGTCCTGACGAGCGGCGAATAGGCTTTCTTGGCTCACGACAGTCGGCGCTTCCGGCTTCTTGTTCTGTGCCTCATCTCTAACGAGTTGGAGGATCTGACGTTCTGCATCCGTAGCCGGGTAGTCGATGGTGACGTGCATAAGGAAACGGTCGAGCTGCGCTTCGGGTAGAGGGTAGGTGCCCTCTTGCTCAATTGGGTTCTGCGTAGCCATTACTAGGAATAGGGGTGGCAGGGTGAATGACTCTCTACCTACACTCACCTGATGTTCGGCCATGGCCTCGAGCAAAGCGGATTGAACCTTAGCCGGAGCGCGGTTGATTTCGTCTGCCAACACGAGGTTGTGGAATATTGGGCCTGGTTGGAAGCGGAAAGAGCCGTCTTCTGGTCGATAGATCTCAGTACCGGTGATATCGCTGGGAAGAAGGTCTGGCGTAAATTGAATACGGTGAAAGTCGCCTTCGATAGCAACCGAAAGGTCCTTGATAGCCTTTGTCTTAGCAAGACCAGGCGCACCTTCTACAAGTAAGTGTCCATCTGCGAGTAGGGCAATAAGTAGTCGATCGACTAAGCGTTCTTGCCCGATGATCTGTTGTGTCAGCCAGTTTTTGAGATCTGTAATTATCGCGTGATGACTCATAGTGTATTCTCTGATTCTTCTTGGTTAAATGCTTGATCTTTTTGGGCGAAAGTCAGGGATTGTAACCGTTTTGAGAGTGATGTCTAGGGAGCAATTGTCTCAGAGTGTGGCATTAAGCTATAGGGTCAAAGCCGCCCTCAAAGACTTGCCGTGCAAACTGGCCTATAATGGCCGATGATGCGAACCCTATAGGTAAAATGGTCTGTTCTCAGGTGTGTTACTGGGTAAAGCCAAGCTAAGACACAGCATGAAAAAGCTAACAATCGATATCAATATACCAGCTGAGCGTTATGAATCACTGTATTCTGGCGCCGTTTCGAATATACAGGCGACCTCTAGAGAGGGTGTTAGCGTTCGCTTCCCAGGAAAGATTCTCCAGCGATTCATCGATCATCAAGGAGTGCGCGGCACCTTTGTGATTGAATTTGATGAAAACAATAAATTTAGGACGATAAAGAAAATTGTATAGTTTACTCAGAAGTCTGCTTTTCTGCCTGCCAGCAGAAGCCTCCCATAGTATTACCTTGCCTCTGCTCGATATTGCAAAGGCCTGTGGTTTGACAAAGCTGCTAGCGGCAAAGCCCAAGCAAACGACGCCCGTCTCCATAATGGGTTTGGATTTTCCAAATCCCGTGGGTTTGGCAGCGGGGCTCGATAAAAATGCTGATCACATCGAAGCGCTTGCCGCCTTGGGTTTTGGCTTTATCGAGGTGGGGACATTGACGCCGAGGCCTCAGCCAGGAAACCCTAAACCGCGCCTGTTCCGGCTCGAGCCAGAGCAGGCCATTATCAATAGAATGGGCTTTAATAATAAAGGCATTGACCATGCCCTAGCGAGTATCGCTAAGAGCAAATACAAAGGCATTCTTGGGGTCAATATAGGCAAGAATTTCGATACTCCAGTAGAGAACGCTGCGGATGACTACCTCGAGTGCATGCGCAAGTGTTATTCAGTGGCGAGTTATATCGTGGTGAATCTTTCTTCGCCTAATACACCAGGGCTTCGCAGTTTACAGTTTGGCGAAGAGTTGAAAAAACTATTGGCATTACTCAAGGCTGAACAGGCTCTATTGGCGGAAAAATATAATCGCATAGTGCCTCTGGCGGTTAAGATAGCGCCAGATCTAACAAATGAAGAGATCGGCCTAATTGCGGACGCTTTTCTGGAGTTTGAGATCGATGCGGTTATCGCGACTAATACATCGCTAGATAGAGACGCAGTAAGTAATAGTGCTTACAGAAGAGAGGCCGGAGGCTTGAGTGGGGCTCCCATAGTAAAACAATCGACTTACATCATTGCGCAATTGTCTAAGGCTCTGGATGGTAAAATTCCGATAATTGGTGTGGGCGGCATAACGAGCGGCAAGGACGCGGCAGATAAAATTGCAGCTGGCGCGAGCCTAGTGCAAGTATACAGCGGTTTTATTTATAAGGGCCCAAAACTCATTCAAGATGCCATCGAGGCTATTGCCAGTCGTTAGAATGAAAGAACTCTATTTATACACTACCCTAGGGTGTCATTTGTGCGAGGACGCTGAGAAAATTTTGCAGTCAGTGCTGAGCCATTTGCGTATGCGCGATGGTTTGAGTGAAGACGCTCTGCAATTAGTTCCAGTAGAAATAAGCGAAGACGAGAATTTAGTGGAGGCCTATGGCCTTCGTATTCCCGTCATACGTTTCTCTCATTCTAGCAATGAGTTGGCGTGGCCTTTCAGTGCAGAGGAGGCATTTACTTTTGTGTCCGAGAATTGGATATAGCGAATCACTTCGCTACCACCTATAACCGCTGTTAGGTGAGGGGAGTGTTTGGCGAGTTTTCAATATTGGCTGCAGGGTTCATTTCTTGAATTTTTGTGAGTTGGGTTTCTGTGTCTACTGGACACCCTAGAAGTTGAGTCCGAATAAGTTACGAGCATTTTGAGTCGTCTGTTGAGCGATTTGTGCCTCTGGAAGATCTAATACCTGGGCGACGGTAGTGAGTACAGCCTGCAGATGGCAGGGTTCATTGCGTCGGCTCTTGGGCTTGGGGCGAATCGTTCGAGGCAAAAGGTAAGGGGCATCAGTTTCCAGTAGCAAACGATCTAGAGGGATGTTGGGAATTAATTCAAGTAGATGTTTTCCTCGACGCTCGTCGCATGCCCACCCCGTAATGCCGATATACATGTCTAGGTCCAAGTAATCGAATAGTTCATTCTTTTCGCCTGTAAAACAGTGCACCACACCACCCATTTTTAGATCGTCCCGAGCTTCTTTAAGCATAGGGTGAAAGCGCGCGTGGGCATCGCGCTGGTGTAAAAACATAGGTTTGTTGATGTTGCAGGCCAGCTCGAGGTGCTTGGCGAAGGCTTTTTCCTGAGCGTCTCGTGGTGAGTAATCGCGATTAAAATCCAGCCCAGTCTCTCCAACGGCCACCGCCTTGTCGTGAGCCGCTAGTTCAGCGATGGCAGAGAAAGCATCGCTGGTGCATTGGGAAGCCTCGTGGGGGTGAAAGCCAGAGGTAAAGGAGAAGTAATCTAAGTCCCGCTGACAGAGCTCTAAAGCCGCTTGAGCCCCTTCAAGGCTGGTGCCGGTCACCATAATATGGACTAGGCCAGCGGCTTTCGCCCGTTCGATGACTTGGTCAAAGTCGTGTTGAAAGGATTCATGCACAAGATTGGCACCGATATCGACAAGTGGCGCATTGGGGGTTTGGCTTTCGAGCATATTTACACCTAAAGAATCCGACTGATACAAGGCGCAGTGACTAACGCCTACAAATGCGAGGCAATATACATGACTGAGATGGAAGGGCAAGAGTACACGTTTGCCCCAGCGCTTTAATGTTTAGCGCCAGAGCTTGGTAGACCTAAAGGGCTTTATCCACCATAATAGCGCGCCATTGAAGCCCGTTTTGGACGGCGCGCAAATGGTATTACACAGAAAATTTAAGGGTTAAATAAAGTGGCAACAACGAAGGCTAAGAAAGATTTAAATTGGGCAGAGCTTGGATTCAAGTATCGCCAGACAGATTTTCGCTTCAGTGCTCATCATACGGACGGTTCATGGTCTCAAGGTGAGTTAGTGGAGTCGCCTATGATTAGCGTCCATGAGGGCGCGCCCACTTTGCACTATGCTCAGCAATGCTTCGAAGGCATGAAGGCCCAGACAGCACCCGATGGCCGTGTACTATTATTCCGTCCTGAGCTGAATAGCGAGCGAATGAATCAGGCAGCCGGCCGACTATTGGCTCCCGAAGTACCGTGGGAGCTATTTATCAAAGGTGTTGAGGAGGTGGTTAGAGCCAACTATGCTTGGATACCGCCGTACGGCTCTGGGGCATCGCTGTATATCCGCCCGATGTTAATTGGTGTCGGTGAGAATTTAGGGCTCAGAACGGCTAGCTCTTTTGAGTTTCGCGTGTTCGCCTCTCCTGTAGGGCCTTACTATAGTAGTGGGGGCATGTCGGTGATTTCTCTTGCCGTGTCCGATTATGACCGAGCAGCGCCAGCGGGTACGGGTGCCTTTAAAGTAGGGGCAAACTATGCGGGCGGCTTGCTAGCAACCAAACGCGCGCAAGAGCTTGGGGCGAATGAAGCTCTATACTTGGATTCTGCAACTCATACGATGATTGATGAAGCGGGCTCTGCCAATATTATTATTGCCATGTCCGGTAATCGCTTCGTGACGCCGAAGTCTAAAGCGATCCTCCCAAGCGTGACGAGGCGTTCAATCATGACCTTGGCTGAACAGCACCTCAATATGACTGTAGAGGAGCGCCCAGTTAACTTGCGTAAGGAAATGAGTGAGTTTGAAGAGGTTGCCGCTTGCGGTACAGCAGCTGTCTTATCGCCTGTAGGTAAAATATGGGTCGATCAACAATGGCACAAATTCTACGGTGATGGTGAGAAAGTAGGGCCTGTGATGCAAAAGGTCTACGATCTTCTTGTGGGAATCCAGCGCGGCGAGATTGCCGATGACAATAATTGGCTGCGCGAAGTCGAAATAGACTAAATTCATTTCTTTTGGAGTCCGTCGCATTTTGCGGCGGACTTTTCTCTCGCTTTACCCCCTTATATATAGTGTTTAAAGCACTTTTTAAGCCCTCCAAACCCAATTCGTCTTAGCGCATTTGCAGCGCACAATTATAAACTAACGCTTGACCCATAAGCGTTGAGCACTTATATATGTCGGCTTCTTTTGACCCCAGAAGCTAAGAATTCGTGAGTTTCGGGCAGTCTTAGGCCCGTATTCATGACTAGGAATTGTTCAAAATAATGAGTAAATCGTTGGTGATAGTCGAGTCGCCCGCCAAGGCGAAGACCATTAATAAGTACCTCGGAAAGGAATTCATCGTTAAGTCCAGTGTTGGACATATTCGAGACCTCCCCACCAGTGGAAATGGACCAACCGTTGATTCAAAGGAACGCGCAAAGGCTGCCGCGCTGACGCGTAAATTAAGTCCTGAAGAAAAGATTATTCATAAGAAGAAAAAAGCAAAAGAGCAGCTTATTAGCCGTATGGGTGTCGACCCTGAACATAACTGGAAGGCTAAGTACGCCATCTTGCCAGGCAAAGAAAAAGTCGTCGCCGAGCTGAAAAAGCTGGCAAAAGATGCAGACACCATCTACCTCGCAACCGACCTTGATAGAGAGGGGGAGGCCATTGCGTGGCATCTGAAAGAGGCCATCGGTGGAGATGAGGGGCGCTATAAGCGCGTAGTCTTTAATGAAATCACCAAGAAGGCCATTAACGAGGCGTTCTCCGAGCCGGGTGAGCTGGACATGCGTTATGTTCAGGCACAGCAGGCGCGTCGATTCCTCGATCGCGTTGTAGGCTTTATGGTCTCGCCTTTGCTTTGGGCAAAGGTGGCGCGCGGACTCTCCGCTGGACGAGTGCAGTCGGTAGCGGTGAGGCTCGTAGTGGAGCGTGAGCGTGAAATTCGCGCCTTTGTTCCCGAGGAATATTGGGAAGTGTTTGCCGATCTTGCGACGGCTAAGCAGCAGCCTTTGCGCTTTCAAGTGGCTAAATACCAAAATGCCGCGTTTAAGCCTGATAATAAGGCCAAGACAGATGAGGCGCTGGCCGCCCTGAATGCCTCGCAGTTCGTCGTCAGTAAACGCGATGACAAACCGACCTCGTCGAAACCAAAAGCTCCTCTCATTACGTCCACTCTGCAGCAGGCTGCTAGTACACGGCTTGGTTTTGGCGTTAAGAAGACAATGACAATGGCCCAGCGGCTCTATGAGGCTGGCTATATCACCTATATGCGTACGGACTCGACTCACCTGAGCGACGATGCTTTGGCGATGTGTCGTGGTTATATTGAAGATAAGTTTGGCGCAAAATATTTAACTGAAAACCCTATTCGCTATAGTTCAAGAGAGGGGGCGCAAGAGGCTCACGAAGCTATTCGCCCGACAGAAGTTAGAACCTCTAGTACCAATCTCCACAATATGGATCGCGACGCAGAGCGTCTCTACGCGCTTATCTGGCAGCACTTTGTGGCTTCCCAGATGCCGCCTGCTCGTTATTTGAGTAGTTCTATTGTGGTGGGTGCGGGCGATTATGAATTGCGCGCCAAGGGCCGCATCATGCAGTTTGATGGCTACTTGAAAGTCTTGCCAAGCAAAGAAGAAGACGTTGTGCTGCCAGAAGTAGCAGTGGGCGAGTCTCTATCACTAGATAAGCTTGACCCTAAGCAGCATTTCACTAAGCCAACGGCGCGATACACTGAAGCGAGCCTAGTCAAGGAGTTAGAGAAACGCGGCATCGGGCGACCTTCCACCTATGCGGCTATTATCTCTACGATACAAGAACGTGGCTATGTGAAAGTAGAGAGCCGTCGTTTCTATGCTCAGAAGATGGGCGATATTGTCGCAGAGCGCTTAACCGAAAGTTTCCAAGACCTTATGGACTACGATTTCACCGCGAAGATGGAGAATGAGCTGGACCAAGTGGCAGGTGGTGAACGCTATTGGCAGGACGTTTTGGATACCTTCTACAAGGGTTTTGTTGCCCAGCTAGATAAAGCCTCAGCCGAAGATGGCGGTATGCGTCAAAACAACCCCACCGAGACCGATATTCCTTGTCCAAAGTGTGGGCGCAATATGCAGATAAGAACGGCTTCCACTGGCGTGTTCTTGGGCTGCTCTGGTTACGCCTTGCCACCCAAAGAGCGCTGTAAGTCGACGATCAATCTGACACCTGGTGAAGACGCGATTAACACGGATAATCCAGAAGAAGCCGAAGAAGCCGAAAACGTTCTATTGCGTAAACGTAAGCGTTGCGCGAAATGTAATGCGGCCATGGATAGCTATCTGATCGACGAAACCCGTAAATTGCATATCTGTGGTAACAACCCTGATTGCAGTGGCTTTGAAGTCGAGAAGGGCGTTTACAAAATTCGTGGCTACGAAGGTCCGCTTATCGAATGTGATAAGTGCAGCAGTGATATGCAGCTAAAATCTGGGCGCTTTGGTAAGTATTTTGGCTGTACTAATGAGGAATGTTCCAATACCCGTAAGCTTCTTCGCAACGGGCAGGCTGCGCCACCCAAAATGACGCCAGTGCCAATGCCAGAGTTGGAATGCCAGAAAGTAGAGGATCACTACATCTTGCGTGATGGTGCGGCAGGCTTATTCCTGGCTGCGAGTAAATTCCCTAAAAACAGGGAGACTCGTGCCCCTTTGGTGTCTGAACTCATCCCGCATAAAGAGGAAATTGACAGCAAGTATCATTTCCTTATGGACGCGCCAGTAGAAGATGGTGACGGTAACCCTGCGGTGGTTCGCTATAGCCGCAAGACGGCTGAGCAATACGTGCTATCAGAGAAGGACGGCAAGCCAACAGGATGGAAGGCCTTCTATGTGGATGGCCGCTGGGTGGAAGACGCCAAGCCTAAAGCTAAGGCAAAACCAAAAGCCAAGAAATCTAAAGCTAAAGCCAAGTAATAATATAGCCTGCTCGGATATTGCTGGGCAGGCTATATTTAGCGCTTAAAGCCCTCGTCGAATAACGCCAACACTAATGCCTTCGATAGTGAACTGAGTCGATCTCAGGTCGACATCGATTGGCGCGAAATCGTCATTTTCTGCAATCAACTGCAGTTGGTGTTTGTTTGGGCCTCGTTGTAGCCTTTTGACGGTGACGTCTTCGTCAATTCGGGCCACCACAATATCACCATCGTGAGCATCAGTCGTTTTGTGAACGGCCAGCAAGTCGCCATCATTGATGCCGATATTGATCATGCTGTCGCCTTTAACCGTTAGCAGAAAATCTGCCGCAGGTTGGAAGAAACTTGGCGGAATTTCACAGTAATTATCAATGGATTCGACGGCGAGAATTGGGCTGCCCGCAGCGACCTGACCAATAATGGGCAAGCCAGGCATCTCTTCTGCTGGCAAGCGAATGCCGCGCGAAGTGCCGGGGATCATCTCGATTGCGCCTTTTCTCTCTAGAGCGCGCAAATGTTCCTCTGCGGCATTGGGCGACTTGAAGCCCATTTTTTTCGCAATTTCTGAGCGCGTTGGCGGAAAGCCAGTCTCCTGTTGATACTCTTTAATAAAGCCGAGAATTTCGGCCTGACGAGGGGTGAGCTTCTGCATAGTCTTACGACCCTAGTGAGAATGTGACTGTAATTATATACAGTTAAAGGGCGATGACAAGTGCTTTGCTCTGTGTGGCTGTATTTGTGATAATCCCGCGTACTTTTTTGGGCAATCAAAACCCGCTATATCCACTACATAGAACGGCCTGGAGGCCGCAATTCCTGCGATGCAGCAATCAAATACAGAGCGAGACGATTCTCGTGAAGCGGGCTTGGGCGTATTAATGCTTGACCTTGAAGGCTTAGCGTTAAGCGCACAAGAGCGTGACCTGCTGGCTAACCCCCATGTGGGTGGCGTCATATTGTTTGCGCGCAATTTTGCTAATCCGCAACAGCTCTTGCAATTAACGGCCGCTATACGTGAATGTGCTCCCGATATTCTCATTGCAGTTGATCAAGAAGGGGGGCGCGTCCAGCGACTGCGCAACGGCTATACCCGCTTGCCCCCGATGATGCGCTTGGCCGATTGCTGGAAGGTCGATAAGGAGAAGGCCCTGTTAGAGGCGGTGGAATGCGGATGGCTAATGGCTAGCGAAGTATTGGCTAGCGGTATCGATATTAGCTTCGCGCCGGTGTTGGATATTGAGAGTGGCATTAGCCAGGTCATTGGCGATCGCGCCTTCGGGCATAATGCCGAGCAAGTTATCACGCTTGCCAGTGCATTTATGTCTGGCATGCGAGATGCCGGGATGGCCACAACAGGTAAACACTTTCCCGGTCATGGCAGTGTTGCAGCGGACTCTCATGTCGACCTGCCCATCGACCCAAGACCATTAGAAGAGATTCGAGCCAACGATTTGCAGGCCTTTAAAGCCTGTATTGATCAGCTAGATGCGGTCATGCCGGCCCATGTTATCTATTCTGCCGTTGACCAGCATTGCGCGGGTTTTTCACCTTACTGGCTACAGACTATTTTGCGGGCTGAACTCGGTTTTGATGGTGTTATTTTTAGTGATGATTTAGCCATGGCGGGCGCTGCTAGTGTAGGGCCGGTTGAGCGACGAGTAGACGCCGCATTGGAGGCCGGTTGCGATATGGTGTTGGTCTGCAATGAGCCGCAGATGGCACGACAAGCCTTGGCTTATATCGAGTCCATTAACACCCCTCTGAGCCCTAGGCTGCCAAGGATGAGAGCCCGTCGCCATTGGACTCGAGAGGACTTATCTAGCTCGACCTTATGGCAGCAGGCGAGCGAGACCATTGCCAGACTAGTCGAGGGAAAGTAATGCAACAGGAAGCGTTAGCGGTTCTGGAACAGGCCGATTGTCTCTATAGCGAAAAAGAAGTTGACTTGGCGCTTGATAAAATGGCGGCAGAAATTTCCAATACATTATCGGCCCAAAATCCGATCGTCCTTGCGGTGATGAATGGTGCCTTGATGGTGACCGGACAATTGTTAACGCGTCTTCAGTTCCCGCTCCAGCAGGATTATGTTCACGCAACGCGCTATCGCAGCGAGCTTAGTGGACAGGATATTCAATGGAAAGCGTATCCTTCCTTGGCGCTGAAAGGGCGCGTAGTGTTGCTAGTTGACGATATTTTGGATGAAGGGGAAACACTGGCGGCGATTCAAGACTACTGCTTGGCCCAAGGCGCGCAAAAAGTATTGTGTGCAGTCTTGGTCGACAAGCGCCATGGCCGCAAATGCAGCCGTCTTTCTAAGGCGGATTTTACCGGCTTAGAAGTACCCGATCGTTATGTCTTCGGCTGCGGAATGGACTATAAGACTTATTTTCGCAATCTATCCGCTATTTATGCGGTGGCGGATCAGTGACTTCATCGCTGCCGTTTGCCGTTGCGAGGATCACTCACTCGCAAAGCTCTGGCTATTTAGTGTTCAAGCTCTTTGGCTATTGGTCGATACTATGGCATGAGGCGAAAGGGACGAAAGGGAAAAGTGTTGCTGTTTGAGATGTTGAGCTTGCAGTTTAGGCAGGGATTGCTACATCGCCAATTTCATTGGGTGTCGAGTTCGTCTATAAGCTGCAAAGTTCTTGGGGATCTGGCGTGAAGGATAGTCAAGCATATAGCCGAGAGTCGAAATGGTGGTGGCCGGTCGTCCAGCATCGATGGCTAATTGTCGCGAGCGTATCCTTGGTCGTTCTGGGCTTTGTTTGTTTACCCGTCTTTTTGGATCCCATATTTGATTCGCGGGCACTCGTTGAAGTGCGCAGTGCAAACGCGCAGCGAGAGACTGATTCAAGCCTATCAAGTGCCCGTCAACGCACTCTCATGAATACCCAATTGGCGGTCGCACAAGAATTGTCGAGCGTTCAAGAGCTGCGCCCATTTACCCGGGTTGAGTGGGTTCCAGACACACAGTTACTAGCAATACACTTCCAAGCTCCAAGACCGGATTTGGCCCGCGACGGTGCTAATACTGTCGTCGATGCCTACGTCAATCACACCGAACGGATTCGCAACGAGCAGGTTAAGCAAGCGGCCACGCGCTTAGCTGAGGAAATTGCCAGCATCAATGGCGCGAGTGTTTTTCAGCTGCCAGAGATTATCGATTTGCGCACTAGTGACGATCCGCAAACCTTAGAATTGCCATCACAGCCTGGAAGTGCAGGCTTAAATGCTTTGCGCTCCGGAGCTATCGCACCTGCACTGGATCATCGCTTGGAAGAGGGCTTGGTTTCTCATTTATTGGAGAGTTATGAAGAGGCAGTGTCCGATGTGGTCAGGGTTCAAGTGATGAGCTCGGCCAGCTTGCCAAGCGAGGCCATTGCCCGCATACCCTATGGGTGGTTATTGGTCGCCGCAGCTCTGGCCGTATTGCTTCCTTCATGTTATTTCATTGCGCGCAACCAGATGAGAGCGACCCTTGATTTTGCCAGTGATGTAAGCCGCTTGGGTTATAGGTGCTTAGGCGAATTACCGCACACCGATCTCATTAGCGCTGAGCGCTTTTTAAGTGATACCCATTATTGTAGTGCTATGGAGACTACCGTGGCAGGCATAAGAACGACGTGGCCGGCCCCCGATGAGTTGTCGCAATTTGCTCAAGGGCGCATACTCATGATAGCGTCAGGGCAGACGGGTGAGGGTAAGACTAGCGCTGCTGTCAATCTTGCTCTGGCTCTAAGTCGAAGTCAGCCTGTGTTGCTTATTAATGGGGATATGCACCAAAGCCAGAAGATGTTTGGTTTGGAGGCGCGCGCGCCAGGTTTATCGCATTTAATTGCCGGCGCGGCGCAGATGCGCGATTGTATTCACCGTGTGCAAGACGCTTCTTTAGAGTTTATTCCCGCAGGAGTCCTGCCTCCCAAACCATCCGATCTTATTGCTAGCGCTCGGTTTCGCCAAATATTGGCTACCTTGCGTAGACGTTATGACACGATTATTCTCGATACCCCTGCGATCAGCGATTATGCCGACGTTAAACTTTTTGCAGAGCACGCGGATGAGTTGATTTACGTGGCGGCTAAGGGGAGCTCACGGGCTGAGGAACTAAAGCAGAATTTGCAGAGTTTGGCTGAATTAGGAATGTCTGTCTCAGGCATAATATTGAATGACTGTAATCAATTTACCCAGGTACAAGGCCTGAAGTTGCGAGTAGCTACGTGAATTTAGAAGAACTACAGCGATATTTAGATGTAGAGGAAGACGAAACTCTAGAACCGTCTGCGCCTGTGGATCTCGTTCCTCGACTGGTAAAGTCGGAAAACAAGGCGGCCCCAGTCTCTCCAGTTGATTCTTCGCAAGAGCCTGTCATTTCGCTGCAGGACATCGAGATGGCCTTAAAGCTAGGCTATTTGCTATGTAAGTGCACTTGGCCTCCTCAAATTATGGTGCTCACGGGTACCGATCATGTCTATCGCTGTAAGCGTTGTTCTCGCGTGAGAGACGTTTAGTCACTTTCCTGCAGCGCTTAAGAACACTCTCTCATGCAGACTTGGCAGATATTGTGCTTAGTTGTAGGTAGGTATTCTTTTTTTGCGGCAGTGGATTGCCTCTTCTAGTCGTAGGAGTGAGAGCAAATGAGCTTTAAAATATTAACCGTAGCGCTAATGACGCTATTTCTTGCTGGCTGCGCTGACCTGCAGCGTGCCTATGAAGAGAGCGTAGCCGCCACGGCACTTGTGGGGGTAATACCCCGGCATAAAGTAGATCGCACAGGCCATTGGATACTCCATCGCGATACCAGCTTCTATGTGGCAGTCAGTGGTCAGCAGTATTTGGAAACGGTAGTACCCATTCCTTCTCCCAATACAGAGCAGCGTGTCCTCAATGCCGTAAGCAATGTCCTAGTGGATGAAATAGGCGTGCGCTTTCCTCGGGTTTTACGGGCACAAGAGCCGCAAACGATGTTCGATGCCAGAATGAGTGCTATTTCCAATGGTATCGACTATGTAGTCTATCCACGCTTACTGGTATGGCAAGATACTGCCGGTACGTGGACAGAGTTAGCTGATGCATTGCGATATCACCATCCCAGTAACGTGGAGGATAGCTTTGGCCTAGACCGCGCACGGCTCCACCTCACCCTAATGGAAGCGGGGAGTGGGCGTATTATTGATGTTGTGCAAATTGAGTCACGAGCAGGGCTGGCTACCTTGTATGAGGAATCCCCAGACCGACTATTGGTCGCTGCGGTTGGAAGATATGTTGATACTCTAGTGCCTTGAGATGTAGAGTTAACTGACTCTCATTGTTTTCAATAAGGCACTATGACGGACACAAAAACTCAGACTGATAATAAAGCCGACTCTAATCGCCTTATAGCCGAAATTGGCAAGCTCAAGGGGCCGGCCCCTGTTCACCTCTGGAACCCTCCATATTGTGGCGAGATCGATATTCGCATCGCGCGCGATGGCACTTGGTATCACAATGGCAGCAGAATTACACGCCCGCGCTTAGTCGCACTTTTTTCCTCGGTGTTGCGTTTAGAAGAAGATGGGCAGTACTGCTTGGTCACGCCGGTGGAGCGCATGGGTATTAAGGTTGATGATTGCCCATTTGTAGCAAAGCTGCTGGAAGTAGAAGAGCATAGTGACGGGCAAACTCTCAATTTTGTTCTCAACACTGGAGAGCGAGTCACCGCGGACGCGGAGCATAAAATTAAAGTCGAGAGTATTCCAGGCAGTGATGAGCCCCATCCCATAGTGCATGTGCGACGTGGTCTGAATGCGCTTATTTCTCGCAATGTTTTTTATGATTTGGTCAATCGGGCTAGCACCGAGACCAAAGATGGGGTGAGTGAGCTAAGCATAAGTAGCGCCGGTGTGCGCTTTTCCTTAGGTCAGGCTTAGTTCTGCTGAGCGGATGAGTCCTCATTCATGCCTGCCTCTTGCGCTGCCTCGGGTCCAACGACAGCGGTTTTTACTCGACTAGGTAAAATCTTGGCCTGCTCGTACGCGCTAACTGAAGCCTCTTTTGTCTTGTTCCAGGCTTTTTGAGATACCTCGCTGGCGGCGTTGTATGCCTTAACGGATGTCTGCGCCGTTACATCGGCGGCAAGCAGCGCGGTATCTCGGACTATAATTGCCGCTTTCTCTCCTTTGTCGACACCCTCATCGTATAGCTGCACGCCTACTTGGGCCGTGCGAGCGCCTGCATGTTTAACCGGCGCGCTGACAAAGCCGCAGGCGCTAAGGCCAATAGACAGGCAAATTAGCAGGGCGGCAGCGCGATAACTCTCAGCAAAAAATGGGGGTGTCATAGTACTTACCTTAAGTATTTTGAGTCTCTTAGTTTTGTATAGGTAATAAGCAAGTAGTATGCCTGAATGCAAATTATCAAGATAAAGCGAGCGCTCGGTTAGATAGGTAACCGATTATTAGAGTATTTTTGTCGCATTTTTGTCAAAAATTTCTAAAGCTTTTTTCCCAGTGGTCGCTATTTGTATTGAACGGATCCGATTAGCAGAGCAAAAACAAAAACAAGCCTGCCACGCCCAAGGCACTCGGAATCATTTGAGAGCGCCACCTTTAAGGCGCTAGATACTGATTATTTTGAAGTCACATACGGAGAGAACACATGACATTAACAGTCCTTAAGAGGCTATCTGTTTCAAAACTTATTACGCTGAGCACTGTGCTATTACTCAGTGTCTATAGCGCCAGCGCCACAGCACAAAGAATTTCTGCTAGCGATGATGGTAAGGAAGCGATTGCGAAATTCGTCCTTAACTTCGGCCGCTTTATCGATTGGCCTGACTCGGCTTTCAGCTCTGGCGACGCAGCATTTAAGGTATGCATTATTGGTGAAAACCATTTGGGCGCAGAGTTGGAGCAAGCCCTGAGCGGCAAGAGCGCAGGCAAAAGAGACTTTGCGATACAAGAACTAGCCGGTGGGCAGCTTGAAGAAGCCAAGGCTTGCCAGTTGCTTTATATAAGCGCCAGCGAAGAGTCGAGAGTCGGTGAGATCTCGGGCGCTGTATCAGGCTTGCCGATTTTAACTGTTGGGGAAACGGATAACTTTCCTGAAAACGGTGGAATGATTGGATTGGCAGATGCCGACGGCCGTGTTGCGGTGCGTATGGCTAGGTCGGTCATTGAAGCAGCAAATCTTAATGTTAGGTCTCAGCTAATGAGAGCGATTCAGTAAGTTTTTATAGGGGTAGGGAAACGACTAAGCGCCTATGCGCTTAGCCAAAATTAATCGAGTGCCAAGCTCGCTGGACTTAAGAGTCTTGGCCTCGATTCTGTGTTAGAGGGGTATATACGTGTTGTCCTTAAATTGGAAACTGAAGTGGAAAATTCTCGCTGGCGTAACGATGACGAGCGCGTTTGCAGTCGTCTTATGCAGCATCATCTTTTTTTGGATGGAGCGCGCTAGACTTGACGAGTCCACGGACGCTCATGCCACTATACTCGCCGAAGTCATCGCCCAGAACTCTATGGGGGCTTTGGCTTTTGAGGATGATATTACAGCCCAGGAAACCTTGGGTGCTTTGTCTCTAGACAGAAATATCATGGGGGCGGTGTTGTTTGATCAAAGCGGTGCCCAGTTTGCCTCATTTACCACTGCCGGCGTATCGGCCTCCTCGATGCCTTCTAGGCCTAGGAACACAGAGCTAACCCGTCACGAAGAGGGCTATTTGGACATATTTAAGCCTGTGACGATGGATGGGGATCAGATTGGTACTCTCTACCTGCGTTTGAGCCTGCAGGAGTCTGAGGAGATCGTAGGCGAGTTCTTGATGTCATCCATTCTCGTTGTGATTTGTATGACTGCCATCGCCATGGGTATCTCGGTACTGGTTCAGCGCTCTATCGTGAAACCGATCAATCAAGTTGTCGACGCGCTGCGTGATATTGCAGAGGGCGACGGCGATTTAACCCAAAGAATTCAAGTGAATACCGACGATGAGGTGGGTGAATTAGCGCGCTGGTTCAACGTCTTCGTGGGGCGTATTCACGAAATTATTATTAAGTTTAAGGATTCCTCCTTTAATTTGACTTCCGCCGCTGAGCAATTGTCCGCGACGACAAACCAGACGGCAAGCGGAGCCAGCCGCCAGCAAATCGAAATCGATCATGTGGCCTCTGCCATGGCAGAGATGGCCAGTACCGTGGAAGAGGTTGCTCGCAACGTAGGTATGGCGGCCAGTGATGCACAAAATGCGGATGCGGAATCCAATAAAGGCGCCGAAGTAGTAGCGCAAACGATGAAGGCCATTACTGCGCTGGCCCATGATATTGAGCAAGCCTCAGAGGTTATCACTCAACTGCAACAGGAGAGTGACAATATAGGCTCTGTGCTAGACGTTATTCGTGGAATTGCCGAGCAGACCAATCTATTGGCCCTTAACGCCGCCATTGAGGCTGCCCGTGCCGGTGAGCAAGGCAGAGGCTTTGCTGTTGTGGCCGATGAGGTGCGTACGCTGGCCAGCCGAACTCAGGCCTCCACCGAAGAGATTCAAGATATGATTCAGCGCTTGCAAACGGGCGCTAGACAAGCGGTAACCGTAATGAGCAAAGGTAAGGAGCAGGCGTCCTCTAGTGTAGAGCAAGCCAGCCTAGCCGGAGAGTCTCTCAAGGCGATCACTCAAGCTGTTTCGGTAATTAAAGACATGAGTAATCAGATTGCGAGCGCTTCCGAGGAGCAATCGGCGGTTACTATAGAGATTAAGCAGAATATTAATAATATTTCGCAAGTAGCCAATGATACGGCCACTGGCTCTAAAGAAATTAGCTCGGGATCTGACGAATTGGCGAGACTCGCAACTCAAATGAAGAGTTTGGTCGGGCAGTTCAAGGTTTAGACCGCAAGAGAAGTAACAGTGTGTTGTCCCACAAGTGCCTTTAACGGTGTTTGTGGGACTTTTTTTTTGGGCAGCCTATTGTTGACCCGAGCGGATAAAATCGGCATTATTACCCCCCTTTTAAAGGCGCATCTTAGCAGCACGGACGTGGCTAACTCGAGCGCATTTCGCTAAATTCTATCTAAATCAATGGAGAATCCATGAAGATTCTTGTGGCAGTCAAACGAGTCGTTGACGCAAATGTAAAAGTGCGCGTAATGGCAGATAACAGTGGCGTCGATCTGGCAAATGCTAAGATGGCCATCAATCCATTTTGCGAAATAGCTGTAGAAGAGGCGATCCGCATTAAAGAGAAAGGCCTAGCAGATGAGGTCGTGGTGGTTTCTATTGGTCAGAAGCCTTGCCAGGAACAGATTCGCACGGCATTGGCTCTAGGCGCTGATCGCGGTATTCACGTTGAGGCAGAAGATGGACTACAGCCTTTAGCCGTTGCCAAGCTTCTACACAGCATTGTGAAGAAAGAAGGTTCCGATCTAATTTTGCTTGGTAAGCAGTCTATCGACTCAGATAATAACCAAGTTGCACAAATGTTGGCTGCACTAGCTGACATGCCTCAGGGCACTTTTGCCTGTGGTGTCGAAATCGCCGACGGCAAGATTGACGTAACGCGCGAAATAGACGGTGGTGAACAAACGGTTAAGCTAAGCTTGCCTGCGGTTGTTTCGACGGATTTGCGTCTGAACGAACCTCGCTACGCTTCACTTCCTAATATCATGAAAGCGAAGAAGAAACCGATTGATACGCTAACGCCAGAAGAGCTCGGCGTTGATGTAAGTTCCGGTCTAAAGACTATCTCTGTTGAAACTCCGGCTGAACGTTCTGCTGGTATCAAAGTAGAGAGCGTGGACGAATTGATCGCTAAGTTAAAGACAGAAGCCAAGGTTATTTAAGCCTCTGCGCTTAAGACGATTTGGACCGTATCCATCGAATTTTTGTAAAAGGTTAACTCATGAGCGTATTAGTAATTGCAGAACACGATAATGCCGCGCTAAAGCCCGCGACATTGAGCGCTATCACTGCGGCAGCGGCGATAGGCGAAGAAATAGTTGTTTTGGTGGCCGGGGCTTCCTGCGCGGATGTAGCCACTGCAGCCTCTAGTGTTGCTGGCGTCAGCAAGGTACTAGTTGCCGACAACGAAGTCTATGCACATCAGCTTCCAGAAGCTATGGCTGGCCTCATTGCCGACTGTGGCAAAGACTACTCCCATATTTTTGCAGCCGCGACAACGACAGGTAAAAACTTGCTTCCTCGCGTAGCCGCACTTTTAGACGTCGCACAAATCTCTGACATCACTGCGGTGAAGAGTGCTGACACGTTTGTACGTCCTATCTACGCTGGTAATGCATTGGCGACTGTTCAGTCATCAGATGCTGTTAAGGTCATTACTGTTCGCGCCACAGCTTTTGAAGAAGCTGCAACGGGTTCCGATGCGGCCGCTATTGAAGCCTTGGATATCGTTAAGAACCAGTCGCTTTCAAGTTTTGTTGAAGAGAAATTGTCTGAGTCTGAGCGTCCAGAACTAACGGCGGCAGGCATTGTGATTTCTGGTGGCCGTGGTATGCAAAGCGGAGAAAACTTTGCTCTGCTGGAAAAAGTAGCAGATAAGCTTGGTGCCGCCATTGGTGCATCACGTGCAGCGGTTGATGCGGGCTTCGTTCCTAACGACATGCAAGTGGGCCAGACGGGTAAGATTGTTGCACCAGAGCTGTATATCGCTGTGGGTATCTCCGGTGCTATTCAGCATTTGGCAGGTATGAAAGACAGTAAAGTTATTGTGGCGATCAACAAAGATGAAGAAGCACCGATTTTCCAAGTGGCCGACTACGGCTTAGTGGACGATCTGTTCAAGGTGCTGCCTGAGTTAGCGGAAAAACTATAAGCAATTAAGTTTTTCTAAGAGCAATAAAAAAGCCCCGTAAATTTTTACGGGGCTTTTTTTATGGGGGTTGATAAACCATCACTTTATGCTATTGGGCCGGCACAGGATGCCGACCCAATAATGAGGTTTACTCAGCGGAGTCAGAGGTCTCTTTTTGCTTGGCTTGCTCTTCCAATAATCTGCGACGCTTGATTTCGCGCGGATCATTTGGTGCTCTACCTGCTGCAGCCGGTACAGGAGCTTCTTTCTTTTCAGAAGGCTCTGGCTCTTGCGCTGTTTTCTTTTCCTGCGCCTCTTGTGCCGCCGGGGCTTCAGGAGTCACTTGTGGTTTACGTTCAGCTACGGGGGCAGGAGCATCCGAGCTTGCTGGGGCAGCGGGAGTGCTTTCCTTCGCTGCAGGTGTCTCCTCTGCGCTTTGCTCTGCTGAAGCTTTAGCTGTTGGGCGCGGCAATTCGAACGCCGGCGTCTCAGCATTGCTAGGCGCTTCGCTTTCAGCGCTATTGTCTTGCTCTTTGGCAGTATCAGCTGTCTTTGCCTTCGCGCGACCGCGTGGTCTGCTTTTTGGGTTTTGGCGTTTCGGAGTTTCTTCCTTATCGCCGTTACCTTCTTCACTTGACGCAGGGCTTGTCTGAGACGACTCGCTAGCTTGTTCTGCCGAGTTAGAAGAAGCATCTGTCGGTGTGGCGTCTGCTTTTTCGCTCTCTACATCGGAGCTAGTTTCTTGAGGAGCCGTTTCTTTCTTCGCAGGCTTGCTCTCAGTCTTGTCTGAAGCGTTATCGCTTTGTTCTTGCACATTATTATTTTGTGCTTGAGGCGCTTGTTCAGAACTCTCGTTGTTATCGTCTTTTGACTCTGCACTTTGTGCATTATCAGAAGATTTGGCACCGCGATTGCGGCCGCCACGACGTCTGCTGCGACGTGCTGGCTTACCGTCAGTCGACTCTGCAGATTGCTCTGAGTTATTTGCTGTCGTCGCTTCCTTTTGCTCAACGTTAGTATCTTTTGCTTCGGGAGCAGGCGATGCAGTTTGCTCGTTCGCTTCCGCCGAAACTTGTGCAACTACCTCTTCATTCTCAACGGCCGCTGCCTGATCAGGCTTTGGTCCGCGTCGACGCTGATTGGTATTGCGCGGGCGACGGTTAGCGCTGCGACGCTGTGCACCACCGCGTGATGAATTGTCATCGCTGCTGCTATCGCTACTATCGTTAACAGTTTTAGTTTCGCTCTTATCTGTAGGCTTGTCGCGGTTAGTGTTGCGGTTGTCGTTGTTACGACCCTTACCGCCGCGGCGACGACCCTGACCCTGAGCAGACTCGCGATTGGCTGGCTCACCGCTCTTAGCATCACGACGATTATTATCGCCATCCTTGCGGTTGCCAGTACGGTTGCCTGTGCGACGAGTGTTGGAGCGTGAGTCGCGTGAGCGATTACGGTTATTGCCGCCTTTGTTGCGATTGTTCTTGCTTTGCTTCTCGTCTTCGCTGTCGCCAAATAGGCCAGAGAAGAAGGAGGCAATAGCGGCAAACAGGCCAGGCTCTTTCTTCGCCACTACTGGGGCTGGCGCCTGTGGCACTGTGGGTGCCTGCACGGCTGCTTGTTGAGGCGCTGGAGCAGGGCGAGCATTTTTCTGATTGCTCTCTTGAGTCTCTGGGTGAATGTCGATGTCGTAGCTGGCAGTGTTGTCAGCATCGGATGCGGTAACACCATGAATTTCGTAGTGCGGCGTCTCAAGCGCAGCATTGGCCACGATTACTAATTTGCTACCGCTTTGCTCTTCGATCTCGGTTACTGCTGCGCGCTTCTCGTTCAGCAGATAAGAAGCAACGGCGATAGGCACAACGGCTCGAATTTCGACGCTGCGACGTTTATTGGCTTCTTCTTGCAGAATGCGCAAGATAGAGAGCGCTTGAGACTTGATGTCGCGGATGGCGCCTTGGCCACTGCAGCGAGGGCAAACAATAGAGCTTGTTTCTTCTAAAGAAGGGCGCAGACGTTGACGCGACATCTCTAGCAAACCAAAGCGAGAGATGCGGCCTACCTGAACACGTGCGCGGTCAGCTTCTAGAGCATCGCGCATTCTGTTTTCCACTTCTTTTTGATTGCGTGACGTGCTCATGTCGATGAAGTCGATCACAATCAAACCGCCCATATCGCGCAAGCGCAATTGACGAGCAATTTCGTCGGCAGCTTCTAAGTTAGTGTTAAGCGCAGTCTCTTCGATATCGGAGCCGCGAGTAGCACGTGCAGAGTTAATATCGATAGAAACCAGAGCCTCGGTTGGGTCGATGACTATCGAGCCCCCAGAGGGAAGTTTTACTTCGCGCTGGAAGGCAGTCTCTATTTGGCCTTCAATCTGGTAGCGATTAAATAGCGGCAGAGACTCTTGATAAAGTTTGATGCGGTTTTCGTAGTGAGGCATTACCTGACGCACGAAGGAAAGTGCTTCCTCATAGGCATCAGGTGTATCGAATAACACCTCACCGATGTCTTGGCGTAGATAGTCGCGAATTGTTCGAATAATGACATTGCTTTCTTGGTAGATAAGCAAAGGTGCTGCGTTATTGCTAGCCGCTTCGGTAATGGCGCTCCACAATGATAGTAGGTAGTCCAAGTCCCATTGCAGTTCTTCGTGCTGCTTGCCTACGCCTGCTGTGCGGACAATCATGCCCATGCCATCAGGTATATTCAAAGCGGCCAAGGCCTCGCGGATAGAGGAGCGATCGTCGCCTTCGATGCGGCGAGAGATGCCGCCGGCACGAGGATTATTTGGCATTAATACCAGGTATCGGCCGGCAAGGCTGATGTAAGTCGTCAGCGCGGCGCCTTTATTGCCACGTTCTTCTTTCTCGACCTGAACAATAACTTCAGTGCCTTCGGCAACGGCTTCCTTGATGTTAATGCGGCCGCCATCAGAGCCCTTCTTAGTGAAGTACTGTGGGGAGATTTCTTTCAGGGGTAGAAAGCCGTGACGCTCGGCGCCAAAGTCGACAAACGCGGCTTCAAGGCTAGGCTCTACACGCGTAATTTTGCCTTTATAGATACTGGCTTTCTTTTGAACTCTGGAGCGGTTTTCGATATCGAGATCATAAAGACGCTGGCCGTCGACCAGCGCTACGCGCAACTCTTCTTCTTGAGTGGCGTTGATTAGCATTCTCTTCATTGTATGTTTCACTTTTCTGTTGTGGCCAGAATAGTAAAACCCATGCTATATCAAGATGTTAGCTCATAAGCTAGAGGCGGGCGGATTTGCTTTCTTGCCGAGAAGACCATGGTTATTGCTATATTTCATAAACCTTTGGTGACCTTGAGACCGAAAACCCGTTAAAGAAAACCTAAGACTTTGCTCTGTGCGCTGATTGCTGCCATAAGCGAGAAGTGACTGGGATACCCAGTGACTGCTCGTAAAGTCGATTAACTATAAAAACCCTAACTCTGGGTATTGCCTCATCTGGCTCGTGGCGTGACGGCAATACCTGCATAACCTTGATACGGCCGGATTTATCCTGGCTGTATTATCGTGTTGCGAGGCTCCAAGTGAGCATCGCTCCTAATTTCTTTGTGTCGATTCTTCGACACATCTTACTTCTTGTGTCTTTCTTGAAATCTTGTCTGGTGCGCCACCGTCTATGGCTACATCCATTCATGGTTCTTTCCATCCGTCCTAGGAAAACTAAAATCTAGGAGGGGTGGCTTCTTCTCTTAATCTTGGCGCTCATGTGGAGCGTTACACAATTTTTGACCAAGTTCGACTTGGTTAAAGGTGATCCAAAGCGGTTTCGGTGATGTCCGATTGACGTAGTGGCATCAGAGGCGCCTGTGGCGCGAACCGGGCGAGACCCTTATGGGGTACAGGCCATTTACCTTGGACGACGCGCAAACATAGCATTAATTACTTCTTATTTCAATCTACCTTTTGCATATAAGTTGTTAATATTTCTGTGCTATTTCAGGATGCTAGGCTCGCTTTGCTGCTCGCAATTTTATGGGGTAGTGGCGGCTTGATTCCTGAGTTTGGATAGGGCTAGAATGCGGGCACGTGGCATCGTGCAAACAGAGGCACATAATGGCGATTTTTCAGTATTATCGAACTTCTAGCTTTGAATATGAGGCGCTATCTGGGGTCGAATTAGCCAACGCGGAAGATGAGCTAAAAAAGGCGCTAGAGGGCGAGAACTCAGCGATATTGCAGTTTTGTGACAGTTTGAGCGGCGCCGACCCAGTAGCCTATGCCGATGTGAACACGCCTTGGCAGCAGGTTTTTTTGCAGCGCCCTCACGCGAAGGCCTTAATTAGTTCGATGGCCGCCGGGGATAGCCTCGTTGTGTATTCACTGTCGCGTATTTTTAGTTCTAGTCAGGATGTTGCCAGTACGATTGCCTATTTTCGTAGTAATGGCTTGGCTCTGTATGTGGTGGAATTGAGCGGCGAAGTGAGCTCGCCCGAATTTACTCTGGATTTTTTGCACGCCGCTAGCCTTTTGGGAGAGATAGAGAAGCGTCGCTCGGCGGAGCGCATCAGGAATGTGAAGCATCAGCAGCGTAAGAAGGGGCGTTATCTTGGTGGCAGCCGTCCCTTCGGCTATATGATTCACTCCAATGGCAAACTCATTGAGAACCCCATGGAGCAGAAGATTTTGCGTCGTATCATTCAGCTGAGAGAGCAGGGCATGTCACTTCGTGCCATTGCCCAAGAGGTCAGCACGCCCTTAACTCCGGTCAGCTTCAAAACCGTGCAAAGGATATTGCAACGCCATGTTTAAGCCCCTGTCTCTATTTATCGGCCTGCGCTATACCCGTACGCGCAAAAAGAGCCAAATTATCTCATTTGTCTCTGTTATTTCGACGCTCGGTATTACTGTGGGGGTCTTGGCCTTAATTCTCGTGCTCTCCGTCATCAATGGCTCTACTAGTACAATGCGTGATGAGACTTTGAAGTCCGTGCCCCATGCCAGCATAAGTGCTCCAGGGGGAATTGAGGACTGGCGCGGTTTGCGTTTTAGTGTGCTTGAGCACCCCGGTGTCAGTGGCGCGGCGCCCTATCTGGAAGGTGAGGGTTGGATGCGCTTTGATGGTGGGGGCGAGTTTGTGCAGATTCGTGGGGTTGATCCTGCCTTTGAAGACCAAGTATTACAGGTGCAAAGCCCAGGGTTTGAACGTCTGCTGGAAACGCTGGCCACAAGCGACAACGGAATCATTGTGGGTATTGGGCTGGCCAATCGTCTTGGCTTGTATTTGGGCGATAAGATCACCTTGATGTCATTAAACAGCCTCATTAATCGCGAATTAGAGGATGTGATGGGTTTTCGTATTATTGGCGCGGCCGATTTTGGTTTCTATGGCAACGATAATACGGTCATGCTTGGTTTAAACGCTGCTAGCACCTTACTTGGACGTTCCAACGGTAAGGCTGACGTTCATTTGCGCTTGCAGGTGGAGGATGTGTTTTCGGCTGGGCGTGTTGCCGAGGAGGCCATCAGAGCGAGCGATTCGTCGCAGCCTCTTAGCTCGACCGATTGGAGTAGAACCCAGAGCAGCCTGTTTGATGCGCTGCGTTTGGAGAAAACCCTGACAGGTTTTATGTTGCTGATGATTGTCGTCATCGGTGCGGTCAATATTGTTTCCACTTTAGTTATGGTGGTGGCCGATAAGAGCGCCGATATTGCCATTTTGCGAACAATGGGGGCGAGCAAGTCGGGCATCATGAGTGTGTTTGTCACCCAAGGGACAACGGTAGGCATTCTGGGCACGGGGCTTGGAGCCTTGTTGGGTGTGCTCCTGACGCTCAATTTAGCGCAAGTGATGTCGGCCTTAGAGGGACTATTGAATTGGGTTCTGCCGTCAAACGATGTTTATATGATTAGTTATATGCGAGCAGAGCTGCAGTCCTCCGATGTTTTTTGGGTTTGCGTCTGTGCCTTGGGAGTGAGTTTTCTGGCCACTCTGTATCCAGCCTATCGAGCGACTCGCATTCTTCCAGCCGAAGTATTGAGGTATGAATAGAGCATGAGAGATTTAGAAACAAAGCAACTCGATCTTGAGCCGGAGCTGATGCTGGAGTGTCGTCACCTGAGTAAAACCTATACCCAGGGCCCCGAAGACGTTCGCGTGTTAGAAGATGTTAACTTAAAAGTGTTTGCTGGAGAGCGAATTGCCATTGTAGGCAGCTCCGGTTCCGGGAAGACAACGCTGCTTAATTTATTAGGTGGCTTAGACTTGCCTACTGCTGGGGAAGTCTTTATTGCGGGGATGAACCTGGCCAATTTGGACGAGACCCAGCGCGGACGTATGCGTAATCGCAACCTCGGTTTTGTCTATCAGTTTCATCACCTGCTGGGGGAGTTTAGTGCCCTGGAAAACGTCTGTATGCCTTTGCTTATTGCCGGTCACACCGTGGCCACTGCAACGCAAAAAAGCACTGATATGTTAGCCAAGGTCGGGCTGGAGCACCGCTTGGAACACAAACCCTCAGAGCTCTCCGGCGGTGAGCGTCAGAGAGTGGCAATTGCTAGAGCGCTTGTCACCGCGCCGCGCTGTGTCTTAATGGATGAGCCAACCGGCAATTTGGATAGACAGACGGCCAAAGATATTCACGCCTTGATGTCACAGCTAAACGAAAGCATGGAGACCAGCTTTATTGTGGTCACCCATGATGAAGAGTTCGCCCACACTCTCGATAGAGTATTAGCCTTAGATGGCGGCTGTTTGCACCCGGTCTCAGCGGAGCCAGAGAATGCCTAAGGCCAATAGCAAACGCGGCTTTTTCACGGAGTTCGCAGCGTTTTCTTTTCCTGCCTATATAGGCTTGCGCTATGTCAGCGTGGGCCGACGTAGCCAATTGGTGTCCTTCATGTCCATGCTGACCGTTGGCGGTTTAGCGCTAGGTATTGCCATTTTGTTAACGGTGTTGTCAGTGCTCAATGGTTTTGACCGAGAGGTGCGCGAGAATATTTTAGGGATTCTTCCTCATGGGAGTGTGCATGCCATTGAGCGTAAGAACAGACAGCAGTGGGAACCAATTCGACAATTATTGCAGTCTCATCCCAATATTATTGCGCAGGCACCTCTAATTGAAGAGACAGGAGTTGTGGCTGCCAATGACTTTGCCAAAGGCGTGGTGGTCAACGGTATCGATCCAGAGGCAGAGAGCAATATCTCAATTATCGACAGGTTTATGCGTTCCGGGTCTTTGTCTGCTCTTGGTGATAAGCGTTTCAATATCGTTCTGGGGGCGACGCTGGCGCAGAACCTCGGAGTTGAGGTAGGGGATTCTGTGAATTTATATTCGCTGAATATTTCCATGAACCCCATTGCACCTTTGCCTACTCAAAGACAATTTACCGTTGTCGGAGTCTATCGCGTGGGAACTCTAGAGCTAGACTCATCCATGGCCATTATCAATATTCAGGATGCGCAGGCCCTGTACCGTTACCGCGATACCTATACAAGTTTGCGCTTTAAAACAGACGACTTGTTTGCCGTGGGGAGTTTGCGGGACGAACTGCAAAATGAATTGAATATTGATTTTGAAGTGCGAACCTGGACACAGGTGTTTGGCAATATTTACGAGAATATTCGCTTTTCCCGCACCATCGTGGGCTTCTTACTTTGGTTATTGGTTGGCGTTGCTGCGTTTAACTTGGTCGTGAGTCTTATCATGATAGTGCGCGATAAGCGTGGTGATATTGCAATACTGCGTACTCTCGGTGCGTCGCCGAGCACCATAGGTAAGGTGTTTGTAACTCAGGGCGCGGCGATCGGATTGATGAGTGCCGCAATTGGTATTTCGGTGGGTGTTTTCTTTTCCCTAACCATCAGTGATATCGCCGCCTTTATTGAGCAGGCTCTGGGTATTCAATTGTTAAGCGCAGATGTCTATCCAGTCGATTTTCTGCCGTCACAGCTGCGAGTAGAAGATATTGTATGGATAAGCATAGGGGTTCTGGCACTGTCGGTGGTGGCGACACTCTATCCTGCTTATCGCGCGTCAAAAGTTCAGCCAGCCGAGGCGCTGCGCTCCGAATAAATATCGAATCCGCTTAACTCAAGCGGATTTTTCTCTTGCCTCTATACTCTTGCTTAAGACTCATTTTCTTGGCAAAGCTTTATGCGTTTACGGATGATCGCGTTTTGCTGCGGGGTAGTATTGCTTGTTTTTGTGCCGCGGCTAATTCTTACACCAATCGTTTTAAATATTGCGGTGGCCGCTTTATTAGCTGTATGGGAAATTTGGGCTAAGCGTTCGTTCTTTATTCCTAGCGTGTTGCTGGGTTTTCTATGGAGTTTTACCTGCGCGCAGATACAAAGCCAGCAAATCTTGCCACACTATTTAGAGGGGCAGGACCTGTGGCTGCGCGGATATGTGGATTCTATTCCCGAGCAAGATGAACGTTCCCAGCAGTTTGAGTTTCAGGTACTTGCTAGCTGTGTCAGTTTATTACCTCAAGATTGCGACTGGAGCCAGAAGGTTTTTAAGCCACGGCGAATACTGTTAAGCAGTTACGGTTCAGTGAGGATTAAAACGGGTGAGACATGGCTGTGGCGCGTGCGCTTGAATCGTCCTCATGGTTTGGCAAATCCGGGCGCTTTCGATTATGAGGCGTGGATGTTTCAAAAAGGTCTATCGGCCAAGGGCTATATCAGGCAGACGAGTTTCAATGCCAGATTGCCAACTGAGCACAGGGGGCTAAACACGTGGCGTTTTAAGGTGTATGAGTTTCTGCAGCTGCAATTGCAGGGGCTGGACAATAGGGCCCTTATTCTGGCTTTGGTTTTAGGTGTTAGGCACGACATCGAGTCTAAGGTTTGGACGCTGCTAACTAGCACAGGCACCAATCATTTGATGGTCATATCCGGCCTGCACATAGGGCTTTGTGCCTTGTTTGCTTATTGGCTTGCCAGTTTTCTTGCTCGCCTATTTCCCAGCGTACTGCTGCATATTCCCGCACAAAAAATCGGTCTCGTATTTGGGCTTGGGAGCGCCGTTGCTTACGCTGCATTGGCTGGGTTTACCTTGCCCTCGCAGCGCGCCCTTATCATGCTGATCGTGTTCTCTGCTGCTCGGCTTTCTAACCGTAAAATCCCCATTTCGACGGCTTATCTTTTAGCGCTGTTTCTCGTATTGCTGGTTCAGCCCTTAAGCATTCTTAGTACGGGGTTTTGGTTGTCCTTTGTGGCCGTTGGGAGCCTGATTTTTGCATTGTCCGGCTACAGAATGCTCGGAGTTGTTGCAGAGCGCTCGTCTGTTATGAATATGATGGAGCGTGCGTATAGGCGTTGGCTTAGGCCTCAATGGGTGGTGAGTATTGGTCTTTGTGCGCCGCTAATGGTGTTGCTTCAACAGGTCTCTCTAGTAGCGCCGCTCGTCAATACTCTCGCCATTCCAGTGGTGAGTTTGTTCATAGTGCCTGTATGTTTATTGGCAACAGCCCTGAGCGTATTTCTGCCCGCCGCTTCTCGGTTTCTATTTAGCTGGGCGAATGAGTGTCTCGGATACTTGCTTTGGTTGATGAGTGCTCTGAGTGATTGGCTGGGGCAATTCTCCACTCTCGCTATCGCTAGCCCTGGCCCCTTTGCGCTTTTGTGTCTGTGTGTTGGTGTTGCTCTATTGCTTCTGCCCCGAGGCCTTGGCTTAAGCCTAGTTGGAATGGTCTTGCTGCTACCGGCTTTGCTGCCGAGTTTTCCGGGCGTGGCACAGGGGCAGGCCAGAGTGACAATATTGGATGTGGGGCAGGGCTTAGCAGTAGTCGTTCAAACCCAGCGGCATGCTTTGCTTTACGACACCGGTCCACAAATGGGTAATGCCTACGACACCGGTCGTGCCATCGTGTTTCCCTATTTACTGGGGCAAGGGATTCGCCGCATAGACCGCTTGCTAGTGAGCCACGGTGACAATGATCACGCTGGAGGTTTGGGCTCCCTGTTAAAGCTAATGAGAGTGAACCAAGTGCAAAGTAGCCATCTGGGTGTGCTCGAGCGCGCCAGCAAAGTGACCAACGCCAAGGCCTGTCGTGTCGGCGAACAATGGAGCTGGGATGGGGTTAGTTTTAGGGTGTTGTATCCGCCTCCGGATGTGCCGTACCGGGGCAATAATAGCTCCTGCGTATTATTAGTAGAAGCTGGCAGTCAGCGTCTATTGCTGCCCGGTGATATAGAGGGCGCTGCTGAGCGAGCCATAATTGAAAACTACGGTGCTCAGCTGGCGGCTAATGTGCTGGTGGCACCCCATCACGGCAGCAATACATCCTCGTCTGAGCCCTTTATTCGGCAAGTCTCCCCTAGTATTGTCCTGTACTCCGCTGGCTATAGAAGCCAATTCTCCCATCCGTCGGCCAAGGTGGTGCAACGCTATGATGAGCTTGGGGCTCGGGCCTTTAATACCGCAGTCAATGGGGCATTGGTGTTCAATTTAGGCGGCAACATCGAGGCTATGCAGCCTGTAGGCTATAGGCAAGACCAGCCTCGCTTCTGGCAGGCTGAGTTTAGTGAGCAAACGATGCGGCTACACGGGCTCGAAGCAGCACAGTAGATGCCACGATAAAGCGATTTTGGCGCTCACTAGAATGCCGCCGAATGTGCTAAAGTACCGGCCCATGTCTTGGGAGGATGATTGTGGTTGAATTAGTGAAGGCAGGCGGATGGTTAATGCTGCCCATTATTATGTGTTCGATTGTGGCCATTGCCATCATTATTGAGCGCTTCTGGACGCTGAGTGCGTCCCGTATATCTCCGCGATATACACTTGGACAAGTTTGGACATGGATTAAAAACAATGAGCTCGATGCGGCTCACTTAAGAGAGCTGCGCTTAGGCTCTCCTTTAGGGCAAATTCTAGCGGCAGGCTTAGTCAACGCTAAGTATGGCCGTGCTACCATGACGGTTAGTATTGAGCAGGCTGCCAATCAGGTTATTCATGATCTAGAGCGTTACCTCAGCACTTTGGGCACCATAGCCGCTATAACGCCTTTGCTAGGGCTGCTAGGCACGGTAATCGGCATGATCGATGTGTTTGCCGAAATCATGGTGCAGGGCACCGGTAACGCTAATGCGCTGGCCGGCGGTATTTCTCAAGCCCTAATCACCACCGCAGCCGGCCTTACTGTCGCAATTCCCACCTTCATGGCACACCGCATGTTTATGCGCCGAGTCGATACCCTGGTGATGAGCTTGGAGCAGGAATCCATTAAATTGGTTGACGCTCTGCACAGCGATCGCCGTGTTGAAGTGAAAGAGATTGGTTCGTGAAATTCCAGCGGCGCATACAAGATGAGCTTCAAATTAATCTGACCCCTTTGATTGATGTTGTCTTTTTGTTGCTCATCTTTTTTATGGTCACCACCACTTTTACGCGCGAGTCGCGCCTGGCGGTGAATCTGCCAGAGGCTGATGGCGAACCCGCACAGGAAGTGCCACAGCAAATTGAAATTTCAGTAGGGCGTGATGGTGGCTATGCCATTGACGGTCGCACACTTGTGAACTCCGAACTCGACACGCTTATTCGAGGCTTGGAAGAGGTCGCCGCCGGCAATTTAGATGTCTCGTTGGTACTAGTGGCCGATGCCGAGGCGACTCATCAGTCGGTGGTGCGAGCGATGGATGCTATTGGGCAATCGGGTTTTAGTCGCTTAAGCATTGCCACGCGTCGCCCCGACGAGGATAACTGAGCAAGTCTTTTTCGACTAGTGCGGGCTCAAACTTTGGAAGCATATGAGTAAAAGTGTCACAGAAAATAGAGGGTGGTATGTCTACAAGCGACTACTCTCTTATGTTAAACCACATAGTAGTCTTTTCATTGTGGCTATTATGGGTTACGCCATTTTTTCTTTCACTGGCGTGGCTACGGCACAGTGGCTAGGCTGGACAGTGGATCAGGTGGCTGCCAATAATCCTGATGCTCGAATCATTAGCCCCTTATTATGTATCGGCATCGTCGTGCTGCGTGGCATTGGCGGTTTTATGGGCGGCTACTCTCTAGAGTTTATTTCCAATCAAATTATCCATCGGCTGCGCTGTCAAATAATGGAGCAGTTGCTGAAGCTTCCCGTCCGGTTTTACGACCTAAGCACCTCGGGTCGTTTGGTTTCTAAGGTGACATATGACACGCAAATGATTCGTGGAGCGGCTACCGATGCCGTGACTGTGATTATTCGCGAAGGCCTAACTGTCACAGGCTTGCTTATCGCTTTGTTTTGGACTAACTGGCAATTGAGCCTGGTATTTTTATTGGTCGCACCCTGTGTTGCTTTTGTCGTTACCTTAGCCTCTAAGAAGTTTCGTAAGTACAGCAAAAGAATGCAAAGCACCATGGGTGATGTGACGCAATTAACGACAGAGTCTATTAAAGGCCAGCGCGTTGTTCGCACCTTTGGTGCCAAAGAATATGTGCTTGATCGCTTTATTAAAGTTAGCGAGAGCAACCGTAATCAGAGTATGAAGATGGTGGTGACGCAATCTATTGCGACCCCTTTGATTCAAGTGATCGTGAGCGTGGCGATGGCAGTGCTCATTTGGTTCGCCATGGCACCGGAAGTATCGGCGAATTCGACAGCGGGTGACTTCGTTACCTTCCTAACTATTGCAGGCCTATTGGCCAAACCCATTCGTCAGCTCTCCCAGGTTAATGCCACCGTGCAAAAAGGGATTGCTGCTGCGGACGGCATTTTCACGCTGCTAGACCAAGAGCCAGAAAAGGATACCGGTACGCATACCGTTAAGCGTGCGGCGGGCGAAGTGGAACTGAAAAATATTAGTTTTTCCTACGGTGAGGATAAAGCGGTACTTCACGATGTAAGCCTGCATGCTCAGCCAGGGCAGACTATTGCACTGGTCGGTAAATCGGGTAGCGGTAAGTCGACCTTGGTGAGCTTATTGCCGCGTTTTTACGATGCGCTGGAAGGCACAGTGAGCATTGACGGGGTGAATGTTGCCGATTATCAATTGGATAATTTGCGTCAACAAATTGCATTAGTCAGTCAGGATGTCGTGTTGTTCGATGGCACCGTGGCGCAGAATATCGCCTATGGCCAAAGCGATGATGTGAGCGAGGAAGTCATAAGAGAGGCAGCCAAGGCCGCTCATGCCCTCGAGTTTATTGATCAGCTAGAGGGCGGTTTGCAAGCCAAAGTGGGCGACTCTGGCGCCATGCTATCAGGCGGTCAGAGACAGAGAATTGCCATTGCGCGAGCCTTCTTAAAAGACGCCCCCATCCTTATTTTGGACGAGGCGACTTCGGCGCTAGATTCGGAGTCCGAGCAACATATTCAGCAGGCCTTAAATACCTTAATGCAAGGTCGCACCACTTTTGTGATCGCTCACAGATTGTCGACTATCGAAAACGCCGACGTCATAGTGGTTATGGATAAAGGGCGTATTGTGGAGTCGGGCACGCACGCTGAGTTGCTAGAGCGCGACGGACTCTACGCAAGCCTACATAGAATTCAGTTCGCTACGGCCCCAGAGGAGGCGTAGTGTCTATTCAAAACGCTTGGTATAAGGGTAGCGTGTGGCTTTGGCTTCTATGGCCCTTATCACTTCTGTTTCGCTCTTTGGCTGCCAGGCGCCGCCGCAAATTAGAGGCTAATCGCGTCTATAACCCGCGTTTTGCACCAGTGATAGTGGTGGGCAATATCAGCGTGGGTGGTACCGGCAAGACTCCCATGGTTGTGGCATTGGTCAAGTTGCTACAGAGCAAAGGCTTAAAGCCTGCGGTAATCAGCAGGGGCTATGGCGGCAGTGCAACGCGTTATCCTATTCAAGTAAGTGCAGAGTCCAGCGTCGAAGAAGTGGGTGACGAGGCTGTTCTTATTCGCCGCAGTATCGACTGCCCGTTTGTCGTTGACCCTAAGCGCACCAGAGCATTGGAATTATTAGCCAGCGAGGGCGAGTGTAATATCGTTATCAGCGATGATGGTCTGCAGCACTATGAAATGGATAGAGCGCTAGAGATAGTTGTGATTGATGGCGAGCGCTTATTGGGTAATGAACAGTGCTTGCCGTCGGGGCCTCTGAGAGAACCCAAGTCCAGGCTGAGTGAAGTTGATTTTGTGATTTTAAACGGCGGTGATGACAGCGCGTGGCAGCGGCTCAATATGCCTTTAGACGAGGCGGCTAAAGCGAGCATGTCACTCGAACCCAGCGCATGGGTGAATCTATGCAATAGCGAAAGAGTGGGCTTGGCCTTCTTGCCAATTGCAGAAGGTGAACAGCTACACGCTGTCGCTGGAATAGGTAACCCCCAGCGTTTTTTTCGTGTAGCTAGAGCACTGGGTTATCAGCCTTTGTGTCACCCTTTTCCTGATCACTATATGTTTAGTGCAAATGATTTTTGTTGGAAACAGGCAAGCACCGTTATCATGACTCAAAAAGATGCCGTGAAATGCGAGCATTTTTGCAATGAACATTATTGGTACTTAGATATTAGCGCCAAATTTAGCGCAGGGTTCGAGCAGCGCTTATTACAACGTATCGAAGCTCTGCTTAAGTAAGTCACGTTAGGCTGGTCACAAAGCATGTGGGCCAGTAGTATTGATATAAACAAATGACGGAACACCTATGGACAAAAAACTACTCTCCATTTTGGCATGCCCAATTTGCAAAGGGGATCTTACCCATAAACCCCAAGACAATGAGCTAATTTGCTATGCCGATGCATTGGCATTTCCCATTCGAGACGATATGCCGGTTATGCTGGTGGATGAAGCTCGCACCATAAGCGCTGAGGAAAGAGAGCAACGCTAATGAGTTTTACTGTGGTTATTCCAGCGCGTTACGCCTCAACACGGCTACCGGGCAAGCCATTGCTGGACATTGGGGGTAAACCAATGATTCAGCGCGTTTTTGAGCGCTCATTGGAAAGTGATGCAAGCGCCGTCTATATTGCCACTGACGATCAGCGAGTGTACGAGTGCGCCAAGAGTTTTACTGATAATGTCTGCTTGACGGCAGATACCCATCAGTCCGGAACCGACCGTATTCAAGAGGTGGCGAGCCAACTTAAGCTGTCGGCCGAAGATGTCATCGTCAATGTGCAAGGCGATGAACCGCTCATCCCGCCAGCGGCGATTAATCAGGTGGCCCATAATCTGTTGCTCTCCGCTGAGGCTGGGGTGGCTTCTCTCTTTGAGGATATTCACTCGCTCGAAGAATGGCAGAACCCTAATGCCGTCAAGGTGGTCGTGGAGCAGAGCAGTGGATTGGCCTTGTATTTTAGTCGTAGCCCCTTGCCATGGCGCTCTGCAGAATCCGCGCAGCAGCTGGTAAGCGAAGGGCAGGCCATCGCTAAACGTCATATTGGTATCTATGCTTACCGAGTGTCGACACTGAACAACTATGTACAGTGGTCTCAAACCGAGCTAGAGAAAGCTGAACGCTTAGAGCAACTTCGCGCCATGAGTCATGGCGTAAGAATTCATATGGCCCGAGCCGAAGACAATATTCCGGCGGGCGTGGATACGCCTGAAGATCTGGAAAATGTCAGACGCTATATAGAGCAGCACGGTGAGGGAAAATAGCAGTGACAAGCGGGGCTAAGAGGATCAAAGTGCTTATGGTTTGTCTCGGCAATATTTGCCGCTCTCCAACGGCTCATGGGGTTTTTCAAAGTCGCGTTATAGCAGCGGGCTTGGAGAATATAATTGAAGTGGACTCGGCCGGTACTGCCGATTATCACGTGGGCTCAAAACCTGATAGTCGTTCTATGGCCGTGGCCCTGAAAAATAACTATGACTTGTCTGCTCAGCGTGCACGACAAGTGTGCCAACAAGACTTTGAGCAATTTGATTATGTGTTAGCAATGGATAGGCAGAACCTCGCTGACTTGCGTTCACAATGTCCTAGCGCCCATAGAAGTAAACTCTTTTTGTTCTTGGATTTTGGCAGCTCTAAAATAAAAGAAGTGCCTGACCCATACTATGGCGGCGATCAAGGTTTCGAGAAAGTATTGGCGCTCGTAGAGGACGCCGCTGACGGCCTATTGGCCCATATCAAAGAGCGAGATCTAGCTTAATGTCCATAACAGAAAATGTGAGTCTTAAGCACTTAAACACCTTCGGGGTGGAGGCTAAGGCGCGCTATTTCTGTCAGGTCGATACTCACATCATACTGCGTGAAGCGCTTAATTTTCGCCGCACCAATAGCTTGGATTGCCTTGTATTAGGTGGCGGCAGTAATGTGTTATTAACGAGCGACTACGATGGCTTGGTGTTACACAATAGCCTGCGCGGCATTCGTATTGAAAGAGCTGCCGATAACAAAATGCTAGTGACGGCAGCGGGGGGCGAGAACTGGCACCAGTTTGTAAAGTATTGCTTGGAGCATCACTGCTATGGGCTGGAAAATTTGGCTCTTATTCCCGGTAATGTTGGCGCCGCACCCATTCAGAATATTGGTGCGTATGGCTGCGAGGTTGCCGACTTTATTCGATTTGTGAGAGTGGAAGATATTTACTCGGGCAATATCGATGTTCTTACGCCAAGCGATTGTCAGTTTTCCTATCGCGATAGCGTATTTAAAAATGAGCTCGCCGGTAAAAAAATTATATTAGAAGTAGGCTTCGAGCTGCTCAGCGAACCTGAAATAAACTTATCCTACCCCGCGCTGAAACAATACTTTGCCGACAAGAGCTTAAGGCCTGAACCGGAGCAAGTATTCAAAGCAGTATGCGATATTCGGAGCAGTAAATTGCCCGACCCAAAAGTATTGGGAAATGCAGGTAGTTTTTTTAAAAACCCAGTCATCACAAAGGCTCAGTACGATGCCTTAATCTCTAAACATCCGAATATGCCAAGCTATCAGTTAGAACAAGGGGAAGTGAAAGTGCCGGCGGCCTGGTTGATCGATCAGGCTGGCTTGAAGGGCTTAAGCGTCGGTGATGCCCAGGTTCATGATAAGCAGGCATTAGTGATCGTCAATAAAGGGCAGGCCAGTGCTGAAGATATTACGAACTTGGCCAAGCAAGTCATGCATGAGGTGAGGGCACGTTACGACATAGCGTTAGAGCTGGAAGTGCAATGGATACCCTCTGCGGATGTGGAGTAGTGAGGGTAATCGACCAATCGGATTAAAACTGTCATTTGTCTAACTGTCATGTACTTGTCACCAATCCTGTGGTAAAAAGCCAAGTCCCTCAATAAAAAGAGAAAATTGCAATGCTAGATGCGAATGATCAGTCTCAAATTCGTATAATGCTCGTGGATGAGCATGAGTTGATTCGCTGCGGCATGGCCCGCATCATCAACGACGAATATGATATGGACGTCATTGCACAAGCAGACTCAGGCGAAACCGCTCTGAGCCTTCTCGAATCCATTGTTCCCGATGTGATTATGCTCGATGTGAAAATATCTGGCATGGGCGGCATCGAAACGGCTCAACGCATTAAGCGTGAGCACCCGGGTATCAAGATTGTAGCCATGTCGTCATTAAGTGATGGCGTGATGCCTGCTCGCATGTTGCGCGCAGGTGCTACGGCCTATATTAGCAACTGCGTCTCGGTATCAGAGATGCTGCGTGCAGTGCGCCTGGTTCATAGCGGGCAACGCTATATCACGCCACGTATTGCCAATATGTTGTCTATGGCACGCCGCGAAGAGGAAAAAAGCCCCTTCGACAACTTGTCAGAGCGTGAGATGCAAGTGGCTCTTATGCTTCTGGAAAGCCAGAAGGTCAACACTATTTCGGACCAGCTATGCCTGAGCCCGAAAACCGTTTACAGCTATCGATATCGCATTTTTGAGAAACTGGGCTTGAGCAGCGATGTGGAATTGACCATACTCGCCGTGAAGCACGGACTCAGTGATGCCAGTAACAGTAAACGAATCGACAGCTAACGACAGACAGTTTGACGCGAAAGCCCTTATTGCCAGTTTGAGTACACGCCCAGGCGTGTACCGAATGTATGACGATAAGGGCGATATCCTCTACGTCGGCAAGGCTAAGAGCCTTAAAAAGCGCGTATCCAACTATTTTAGAGCCTCTGGTCTTGATACCAAGACCATGGCGCTCGTAGCCCGCATTGCCTCCATAGAAGTCACTATTACCAGCACTGAGACAGAGGCGCTGCTATTAGAGCAGACCCTGATTAAGGAGCACCGCCCTCCTTATAATATTGAGCTGCGCGACGATAAGACCTACCCCTATATAATGCTCACTCATAAGGATGAGTATCCACGCTTGTCCTTCTACCGCGGGGCCAAGCGCAAGGGTGCGACCTATTTTGGGCCTTATCCCAGTGCAGGCGCGGTGCGCGAGAGCCTAGCCATCCTGCAGAAGGTGTTTCGCTTGCGACAATGCGAGGACAGTTACTTTCGTAATCGGTCCCGCCCGTGCCTGCAGTACCAGATTGACCGGTGTACAGGACCATGCGTAGGCAAGATATCCCCCGAAGACTATGCGCGAGACGTGCATTACTCCACCATGTTTCTCAATGGTAAGAGCGATACGCTAATTAAAGAGCTAAGCCAGAACATGGAAGAGAAGGCCGCCGCGCTGGAGTTTGAGCGGGCCGGTGTGATTCGTGACCAAATAGCAGACCTGCGCCGTATTCACGAGCAGCAGTATGTATCGGACCAGGGCAGTGATGCCGATATTCTGGCTGTTAAGATCAGCGCCGCCTATGCCTGTGTGCATTTGATGGTAATAAGAGGGGGGCGCTTGATAGGCAGTAAGAACTTCTACCCCAAAGACAAGCTCTCGGGCTCTGAAGCCGAGCTGCTAAGCGCCTTTATTGGCCGTTACTACGTCAACGAGACCAATGGCGCGAATATTCCCAAAGAGCTTATTGTGTACCCAGCAGTGGAGGACAAGAAAGCCTTAGCAGAAGCCCTGAGCTACTGCGCCAAGCGTACGGTGAAGATTAGCGGCGCGGTCCGTGGCCACAGGGCCAAATGGCAGGCCATGGCAGTGACCAATGCCGAGCAGAGCCTTCAAAGCTTCGTGAGCAATAAACAGAATGTGCAACAGCGCTTTGAGCAGTTACAGCAGGCGCTAGACCTAGACGCCATGCCCCAGCGCATCGAGTGCTTCGACATCAGCCATACTCAAGGCGAGAGCACCGTCGCCTCCTGTGTCGTATTCGATACCAACGGCCCCCTGAAGAGCGACTACCGCAAGTTCAATATTGAAGGCATTACCGGCGGTGACGATTATGCCGCTATGGATCAGGCACTAACGCGCCGTTATACCCGCGTGGCAAAAGAGGCAGAGGAGTCCGTGGAGGGCGGCAAGGTGCCCGATATTCTGCTAATAGACGGCGGCAAAGGGCAGCTGACACAGGCACGCAGAGTCATAGAGGAATGCCAACTCAATAGCGTTCAGCTCATAGGCATTGCCAAGGGTATAAGCCGCCGAGCAGGGCAGGAGACACTGTTCCTGTTAGATGGAGATAAGGTAAGAGAAATAGCGCTACCCCAGGAATCCATTGCCCTGCATCTACTGCAGCAGGTTAGAGACGAGGCTCACCGCTTTGCCATCACAGGCCATAGGCAGCGCCGAGCCAAGACCCGGAATAAGTCCGTACTGGAGCAGATACCCGGTTTAGGGCCCAAGCGCCGACGAGAATTGATACGTCATTTCGGCGGTCAGCAGGAAATTCACAAGGCAAGTACCCAACAAATCGCCAAAGTGCAGGGAATTAGCCATAAGTTGGCTGAAGAGATTTATGCTTGGCTGCATAATGAGTAGAATAGCGCTCGACTAGAACATTGGCCCTAAAGGCCTAATGAACAAACACGGAGTAAGACCAAGCATGAACACAGCCAATTTAGTAACCTGCTCCCGTGTTTTGATGATCCCTATCGTCATCTTCCTGTATTACTCAGATTTACCTTATAACAACTGGCTGGCCGCCGGCATGTTCGCCATTGCCAGCATCACCGATTGGCTGGATGGTTACCTAGCCCGTAAACTCAATCAGACCTCGCCATTTGGTGCCTTCTTAGACCCAGTGGCCGATAAACTGCTAGTTGTCATCGCCCTAGTGCTGCTAACGGCCAACTTCACCAGCCCTTGGTTTGTATTACCTACGGCCATTATTATTGCCCGAGAAGTCTTTGTATCCGCCCTCAGAGAGTGGATGGCCGGCCTAAACCAGCGCGACTTGGTGAAGGTGGGCTATATCGGCAAGGTAAAGACTACAGTGCAGATGGTCGCCATCACTATCTTGATTGGCGTGGACGCCCAAACGCCATCGACACTTAGCACAATAGGGCAGTGGCTCATTTATCTGTCAGCCATGTTTAGCCTATGGTCGATGATTAGCTATTTGCGAGCGGCTTTACCGTCGCTAAAAATGAAGTAAAAAACTTATTTTTGGCCTAATTGGGGATTGACATTTACAAAGCTAATTGCCCGTGAGGCCATTTTGAGGCGTCAAGTTCAATTGCCTGAAAATAGACGAAAAAATCCTATTACAATTGCTTGACATACTTCGTGATGGCATTAGAATAGGCGCCTCTTTCAAGCCAGTCGGGCTTTACAGCAAGGCCACTTGAAAGAGATTGTAAGATCCGGTGTTGAGTCATTTGAAACAGTACCAGATTGACAGAAGTTAACGCGGGAATAGCTCAGTTGGTAGAGCACGACCTTGCCAAGGTCGGGGTCGCGAGTTCGAGTCTCGTTTCCCGCTCCAACTTCTTGTCAGTACGACAATCTTCAGGTCAATTGATAAGGCTTCATGCCTTGGCCAGTCTAGCTGTCAGGTATTTAAGTGAAATTGGCTGGGTGGCAGAGTGGTCATGCAGCGGACTGCAACTCCGTGTACGCCGGTTCGATTCCGACCCCAGCCTCCATTTCACGAGTCTGATCCAAGCTTCTAATTCTTTTCTTCTTCTAAAGCCCTTAATTCTCTTTGGTTTTTTTGCGTTCGCCTGCTTTTTATTGGCTCATGCGGCCTTTAAATTAACGAACATAAAAAAAGAGCCTTAGCGTAAGCTAAGACTCCTTCTTTGATTGCGAAGCTATTAGTAGCCCTTAGATTCCCGCTTTAATACCAACGGCAAGAATTTGGTTCTTGGAGCTTTGGCTGGACCAAGAGGTGCCCACTGCGCTGCCAGGGTTGCCGCCACTGAGGAAGTTCAGCGGTACCCATCCTTTGACGAATATCGCCTCAGAGAACAAGTTAACGCTAGGCGTAAGGAAGTAAGACGAGCCAAACACTAGCTGATCTTGTTTCTCCCAAGGCGAGCCAGCTGCGCCGGCTTTGTAGCGGCTAAACTCTACCGATAGGTCTACGTTGTTTGTTAGGCCGAAGTCTGCAGCGTATTTACCCCCTACCGTAAAGGTCTTGTTCTTGGCTGCATCAAACTGAGGGATGTAAGGGTTGTGAGTACCAGGCCAAGCCTCTAGCGTTTGAGCATACTCTGCTGTCAGCATTAGGCGATCATTCTTATAGATTGCGTAAACTGCCGCCGCATCGTTGTTATCCTGGCAAGGGTTAAAGTGCACCACGCCCTGAGGGGCAGTGTTAACCGTTACCCCAGGAATAACGAAAGGCGTTGAGTGAGCCGTTGCTGGTGTGTCCACATACTCCTGACAATAGGCAGTGCCGTACTGATAGCTAGCGCCGATATTTAAAGTGGCGTTGTTATCCAATGCTGCTGTGTAGTTAGCATCCACCGCAAAATTATTTAGCTTGGATGGAACATTGGTATCACCCACTGGCGTGTTAGCGTTGCGGAACTGAGCGCCGCCCTGAATGGCCATTGCGCGTAGGTGAAGCGTATCGGTGGAGTAACCCACTAAACCGCCGTAGGCCAGACCTGCGAAAGAGTGCCAGTTGGTAGAGTTAGTAAACGGGCTTACTGTGTCATTCCAGCCGAAAGGAATATCCATTTTACCGATTGAGGCGTATAGAGGGGTCTTATCTAAATTGCCCCATAGAACATAAGCGCGTCGCACATTGACATTATTGCGTGGCAAGCCAGTAATAGTAGAGCCCGATGCAAAATTTTGCTCTGGGTTGTAAAACAACTCGACATAGCTGCTTATATCGTCAGTCACACGAGCCGTTAGGCTGATCTTGGCAGAATGAATAACCGCCTCTGACGCATTCTTACCAATTTGGTTAGCTGAAGTAGGGTGGCGCATCAACCAACCGAACTTGGAGTCCTCGTTAGCCGTTTGATAATCAGCAAGCGCAGTGACTTGTCCACCAATAGTTAGCGTGCTATCAAGCATGCCACTTCTTTGCGCTTGAAGCTGGTACTGCTGTTTGGAGTTGGTGCGAGCAGTGTGGTTTAGCATATTGTAGCTGTACTCTGGGCTAACATCGACTAGAGTGTTTGCTGCGCTACCGCCTACTACACTATTGGTGTAGGTCTTTGCTTTAGGCTCCACTTCCATCGCCTTATCTTCAGAGATAGCCGCTCGTAGTTCCGCGTTCTCCGCCTCTAGTGCGTTTAGCCTTTGAATAATCGCCTCGATTTCGGCTCGGCTAATATCAGCCTCTTGAGCGCTCACGACTTGAGTACCCAGAGCCACTGCGATCGCACATGATAAAGACGAGAGTTTTTTAATTGCTACCATAGTCATCCTATTCCTTTGGTTTATTGATTTAAAAGCGGGCGAAACATACAGCAAATAGCACCCAACATCCACGGCCATAGACTGATAGTGAGAGCTTTATCACAGGGAAGGGAGGGCATTGAGGTGTCGCTGCTATATCGCTTAGATGGCGAGAATAGTGATAGGAATAAGTGAGATAGCTGAGAAGGCACAGAGCACCAGTTTGCAGCGGCTTTATTGGCTAGAAACGCAACTATGATTCTGCAATTGATTGATTTATAATGCGCCCCGTTCCGGCGAATTGAGCATAATTGGCCAGCAGTTAACCTAATTAACTTATTGATATTAAAGCAATAAGTGTGGGTAAATGCGTGGAATCGTTGCAAAGTATCGACTTTCTGCGATAGCAACGCTTTAGAAGTCCATCCTCTCTATGCCCGGATGGTGAAATTGGTAGACACAAGGGACTTAAAATCCCTCGGCTTAACGGCCGTGCCGGTTCGATTCCGGCTCCGGGCACCATTTAAATCAATGGGTTACGTTACCCTCAGTTTGAAGAAGCCTAATCTCATTTTCGCGTGCAGGCACTTTGCATCTCGAATTGTGTTAAATTGCTTCATTCCCCCTCGTAAAGATGCTTACCTATCTTTAAATCCCTCGATTGAAAGATCGCATCGGTTCGAATCCGGACACTTTCCTTCAAATAAACCTTACTAGGCCAATAGCTTAAGACACTTGCTTTCGATATTTGCACTTAAACGACAGCTGTCGGATGGCTAAGAACGTTTAGTGGGTAAATTCTGGTGTACATTACTTTCTATTATTGAGGTCAGAAAATAGACGGGGAAAATATCTGTGCCTGACAGTCGGTTACACTGTATTCGCGAGTAAGCATCTGTCGGTAGATTGAGTCAAGAAATGGAGAGAAGAATACAGGTATGGGGCGAGTCCTTTTGCTGTCAAAATTTGGTGTACACCACTCTAAAAATACAAGTATAGTAGAGAAATCGAAATTGTTAGTCGTGCCAAGGACCTGTTTTATTGGTCATGCTAAATTAAACATAGGGATTTTGTTTAGGTATCTCAACTGCTTACCAACTTCATAATCCCGCTGCAAGAACTATATGGCCGCCAGCTAACCCTAATAGGGAGGCCCACGTCCTCCTTATTAGATTGGAATGAAGAAAATCCGGATTAGGAAGTATCTATATGGATAAAAAACTACAAGGTTCTTGGCTGATTCATCATACGAACAAGCTGCAGAATGTTACCAATCAAGGACAATATCAGAACACCTTTGTTGCAGGCAAAGCAGGCATATTACTTTCAGCCATCTCCGAGACAAATCAAAGTGTATTGTCAAATGACAAGTTAGAGGTATTAGCTAATGCCTCTAACATCAATATAGGGTTTGAGCTGCCCCGGCTGCTTGAGGTGCTAAAAGAGCAAGAGCTGATTGATGTTACTCCTTCAGGCGTGGGTGTGCTTGGCGTGACAACTTCATCCGCTCTGCAGCACACCTCTAACATTTTCGAGTCTCTCTCTCCAAAAAGTATTGAGGTTTCTGCGATAGAGCTCTCTGAGTCTGCTTCAATAAAGCCTGTACGCAGCTCGGAGGTAGGCGAGCGTCTTTCAGATGACTACAAGCTTTCAAAAAAGGAAGTACAACAGCTATTCTATGATTCTGAAAACATTGGTTTTGTGGATGTCGAAGCTATCGGCAAAGATGAAAAGTTACTATTTAATGGTAATCTTTTTAGAAGAGATTCTGCAGTTAAAACTAAGGCTGTTTTAGATTCTCTCAACTCTGCTGAGCAGACCGCTTTAGCCGAACTGATACAGAAATTGAAGAAAAATGCATGCGTGCCATATGCAGATGCGTTAAAAATATTAGGAGAAAAGCTCTTTAAGAAAGTCAATGCCATCGGTTTTTTTGACATCAACGTGGTTAGCAACAGCCAAGAGGAAGTTGGTTACCTAACTTTGCCTGCGGCATTCTCGAAGTTTAGTAGCTCTATGGTTGATGATGCATTTGATTTGGCCAAAGCATTCGTTGCATCTTTAACTTATGGTATGACCCAAAGTGATTATGCACGAGGTCAAATTAGTATGATTGACCGGCTTCTCGGGGCATTAATTGATGGCAGAGAAGTGGGTCCAGTAAGTGCTATTGGCCAAGACTATAGAATCCTGGAACTCAAAGGTGTCGTATCCATTAGGCATGGAACAAAAGGTGGACGGAGTGGGCCACTAATGAAACTCCTGAAAAAAGAAGTGGGCGAGCTGGCATTGCAAGCTATCAGGCAGGGTGACGTAAGTGAGCAATCAATTATCGCACTACCTGGTGCTGCGATAACTAAATTCAGGGGACCAGAGGTCAATAGAGAAATTATCAGACGAGAGCAGATACAGAAAAGCCCTTTTGAAACCAATGACATGATTAGTGCATTAAGAACAGGAGGCGGATTTTAATGGTTAAGAAAATCCAAAAAGGTTTCGAGATGGAAGAAAAGCTCAGGAGTTATTTTCTCCAATCTGGCTATTTCGTCGTTCGAGGTGTGCCTTTCGGTTACAAAGGTTTTGATGTAACAGACATTGATTTATGGCTATATAGTCGAGAATCTTCTTTAGCTCGAAACATTACTATTGTTGATGTTAAAAACAAAAAGACACCTCAAGCTATTGAGAGAATATTTTGGGCCAAAGGTTTGGCCAAAGCTGTGAATGCAAGCAACGTAATCGTAGCCACTACAGATAGACGAAAGGAAGTTAAGGATTTTGGTCGTGACTTAGATGTTTTGGTATTGGACGGGGTTTTTGTTTCTAAATTGTCAAAGTCAGATAGTTTTTTGAAAAATAGGTTTTCTGACGAAGAGTTTCTGGAGTTAATCGACAACTACAGTCTTGGAAAATTAGATGGTGATTGGAAGGGGCAGATCCTAAAATCAAAGAGCTTGCTTGCCAAAAATATTGGTTTTGATTCATGCAACCAGTGGCTAGAGGTCGCACGTTTTTTTGCTGAACAAATACTTACGAAACCTAGCCAAAAAGAAATTGCTCTAAGGTGTTTTTATTTTTCTCTATCACTTTTTTCTATTGGGGTAGATTTCATTCTTAAAGAGCTATCTTTTCTAGACCACGAAGAAAGAGTAGGAAGGCTCGTAGAAGGATTTACATTCGGGGAAAAGGGTAGAGCCGGCGTGACGCAGATGTTATCTACATCTCTCTCGCTCGTAGAGCAGTTTGCTCCAGAAGGGAAAGCCCTATCATCACAAGTGCGCTCAAAAGTGATCGCGGACTTTGAATCTCTTCCAACAAAAATTGTCGGAGAATATTTCGCAAAGAGCGAAGTTGCGAAGGTGATTTTTTCAACTGCGAGGGAGTTCGAAAGCATTGCGATGAATCGTACATTCAAAAGTCATTCGGAGTCAACAATTGAGCTTCGCGGCATTATTGGATGTTTGCTAGATTATTGGGGAATAAATCGTAAAGATTTTGGTGCTGTTGCTAATCATTTATAGCCAGTGTAGGAAAGTGTCGTCGAAAGGTCTCTTGGGATTCTAGTAATGGCTGATACAAGAAGAATAAAAATACGAGAGTGTACGATTTGTCAAAGGAAGGTATGCGAGCAAAGTGCCAATAAGGTATTAGACTTTTGTCAATTTGGGGTTGCATACTTTAATGACGATGGAAATATTATAAGATCTAGAGAGAGAGTTACAAAATTTGATATAGCGGCTAATCTTCGGCACGAACTAAATAGAGTTCTACAGTATATTATTAATCAGGCCGAAGAGATCGATCCGGATGTTTCGACAAGATTTATTAATCTGAATAGCGCTGCTAGCAGACTGGTTGGCGCGACAATTATACTAGATCAGTTTATAGAGATGATGTGTGGTGTTCACCAATTCCATCAAATACATACACCGCAGCATTCTAATGATAAGCGTAAATTGACTGATATTGTCCATAAGCAAATGGAGATGTATTCGCTTATTCAGAATACGCGAAGGGCTAGAGATCTCAATTATCAAATTGATGTGCCAAGAACAATCAATATTGTTAATCAAGCGTCAAAAATAGAATATCTAACTGCAATATTTTGTGACAATATTTGGAAATACGCTGATCCAGAATACCCTGTAAAAATATTTGTAACTAAAAGAGATGAGTTGGTTGATCTTTCTTTTATAAATACGGGAAAAGCGATTCCGGAAGGTGCTGATATTTTCGTTGAAGGAGAGCAAATTGATAGGAAGTCTGAAGGTTTTGGATATGGATTGGCATGGGCGCAAGTTTTAGCATATCAGTATAATGATGATCTAGGAATCATTGAAACAGGTGGTGAATTAAAAATTGAACATGAAGAATCTGAAATCCAAAGTGGTAAATGTAACCATAAATTTACAATTAGAAATATCGCAATAGGTTAGGTTATGGGCAAACCGGGGTTTTTAATTAAATTTGGTAAGTTTCTTATGGCGAAAGGCGCTTTGCGTGTTGTTATAGCTGATGATGAGGATGCCTACTTTAATGAGAGAATGATAGGGTCGGCGAAACTTGCTGGGTTTCCAGGAATAGAACGCATAGATTTCGTGACTCACGATATATTTCAGTCTTGGCTCAAAGATAGCCCTGAAATTATTATTCTTGACGTCATGAATGTTGTTGATGAAGAGATTGCAAAAGATGGCATTGAGCTGGCGAGAACATTAAAAGCCAATACAAATTCTATGCTGATAGTTACATCCGCACATGAACAACAGTTAAAGAACTCGTTAGCCCATATAGACTATTTTATAGAAAATAGAAAATTAACTTCATCAGATTTTATTTATGAATTGAATAAGATTATGGATCATTATATTAATGTGAAAAGCAAATTTTATAAGAATGTCTCTCTTAAAATTGGTATGAAGCTCGCCTCTGGTGCAGCAAGTGCCTAATAAGCCAATTAACTGCGCGCATTGGGCGCTGGATGCTTGCCGTGTTACCCACAATCAATAGAGAGTAATAGAGGGCGCTCACTCATCATCTCGTAGTAGTAAGAAATTTTTTCAGAATTGACATAAAGGGCAAGCGCCGAAAGTTTTTTGTAGAATTCTGTTTCGAAGACGCGCCGAATTTCGCCTTGGAAAAAAGCAGTAGAGGACACTTACTTAAGCAGTAGAGGACACTCACTCGATTAGATGGTATCGAGATTTAAGGCCAGTACTGGTGTAATCCCCCCTGAACCCCTCGAACCTGACCAAGAATCTCCTTAGGCGGTAATAATCTTACAGGAGTTGGTGCCGCCGATTTTCTCCATTACATCACCATAGGTCATAATGAATTGATCGCCTTTCTCCAGAATGCCTTGTTCTAACAAGATGGCTACAACATCATTTTTAAGTTGCCCTGGGTCACTGCCTTTTGAATCAAAAAACACGGGCTTCACTCCACGATATAACGCCATTTTATTGAGTGTTTTTTCGTATCTAGACATGGCGTAGATGGATAGGGAAGAGGTCAAACGTGACATCAACAAGGGGGTGCTACCACTCTCGGTTAATGCCACAATGGCCTTGATTGTTTTTAGGTGGTTAGCGGCATAAACTGCACTTAGCGCAACCGTTTCACTGACAGAGCTAAATGTTTGATCGATTCTGTGCTTGGACATAGTCACGCTGGGATGAGTTTCGGCTCCGGCGCAGACGCGAGCCATGGCTTCCACCGTTTCAACTGGAAATTCACCCGCAGCTGTTTCGGCAGACAACATAACAGCATCCGTGCCATCTAACACCGCATTGGCCACGTCCATGACTTCCGCACGCGTAGGCATCGGGCTGCTAATCATTGACTCCATCATTTGTGTGGCGGTAATGACGACTTTATTCAGTTGCCTAGAACGAGTGATGAGTTTTTTCTGTACTCCCACTAGTTCGGCATCACCAATTTCAACGCCTAGATCTCCTCTAGCTACCATCACCGCATCTGAAGCTTTTATGATGTCATCGATGGCCTCATTAGAGGCTACGGTTTCTGCACGTTCTACTTTTGCACATATTAGGGCATGGCAACCTGCTTCTTCGGCAAGTTGGCGCGCATAGCGTAAATCCTCACCTGAACGAGGAAAAGACACTGCTAGATAGTCCACACCAATCTTGGCGGCAGTAACGATATCCTCTTTGTCTTTGTCCGTCAGGGCTTGGGCAGACAAACCGCCACCTTGTCGATTGATGCCCTTGTTATTGGACAATTTACCGGCAACAGTCACTTTGGTGTGAACTTTATTACCTTCTACACTAGTCACCTGAAGTTGAATACGGCCATCATCAAGGAGTAGCACATCACCCTTGTGAACATCTTGAGGGAGAGCTTTGTAGTCAATGCCGACGGCGTGCTGGTCTCCGTCATCACGTGCCATATCCCCATCGAGTATGAAGTGATCACCAATCTTCAAAATAATTGAACCAGCGACGAATTTTGCTATTCGAATTTTTGGCCCTTGTAAGTCGCCTAAAATGGCCACGTATTGACCGAGCTTTTTCGCTGCAGCACGAACTTTATTCGCGCGGCTAATATGATCTTCTGCTGTTCCATGAGAGAAGTTCATGCGAACCACATTGCTTCCAGCTCTAATAATCGCTTCAATCTGTTCTACTGTATCGGTGGATGGGCCTAGAGTAGCGAGTATTTTGGTGCGTCTTAACATGGTTTGAGTACTCCGTTGTTACAGCGTGTTTGCTAGATTTATGGCAGTGCAAATAGCGTAGCTTGATTAGTCTATAGTGCATTATCGATTTGCTCCTGGAATTTGGTATACCGAGATACTGTATATGCCAAGTGGGGCAAGAAACGGAGCTATCTTCACATAGTGAGTGCAATCGCTTTTCTTGAGAATTAGTAGCTATTCTCCTCCTGCGACCTTTCGCACGGCTGGGTCAACGACCGCTAAGCATATCTTATGATCACCTAACTCTAGTGCAAAAAATCATTATCGTCAGGAAGTATATGGGGTTCCAGCTTTATGCTGAGTAGACGCCTACCGCTTAGCTCAATTGTTCCTTTATAACGTTCTTGGCCCGTTGAGGTGAACTCGAAACTGTATCGCCTATGTAGCTGGAGAGACCCGGATGGTCCGCGACGAGGCCATACGCTCTTGAGGACAATAATTTGATCCAAAAGTTGTAGATTTTCACGCTTACAGTATTCATGAAGATAGTGTAAGGCAATGCTTTTTATCTTATCCCCTTGCCACCAAAAGCTTATGAGGCAGACAAATAATGCGGTCCAGACAATAGAGGAGAGCGTTAGCATAAACTTATGATTACCAAGAGTGTGGGAGCCTATTGTATCAGAGAGTTCGCAGAGAGTTTGGGGTCAGACCCCAAACCTGCTGGGGTCAGACCCCGCGTTCGTAGCTGTTTTTACGGGGTTGTAGCTTTCTAAGTTTTTCCCCAATTCTCCTCTAGCCCGCATGATTGCGTGCTTTTCGGGTCCCTGCGATTTGCGATCATGTCTAGTAGTTGCCGAAGTGCTTCGGGGTCAGACCCCGATAATTTTGGGGTCTGACCCCGTTTGGGGTGCGTTTGAGGGGGAGTAGGGGGCGGCTTACTTAAACCAGCACAGTTGTTCTGTTGTGGCTAGGAGCTCTCCAGCGCTGCTCCACAGTCTTGCTTGAGATCCCATAGTGGCGTGCTCGGCACGTGTGCCTGTGACCTCTGACAGAACGTAATCATCGCCGATGCGTGCCATTTGCTCTGGTGTTGCATGAAAGTATACCGATAGAGTAAGTGTCGCAGAGGGGCGGGGTTCTTTGCCTATGTACCAAATGCGGGGCGGGTATACATCTGACAGGTAACATAGCTGTATGGCGTCAATGTCGCGTCCGGAACGCTCTTTTATCCACGAAATGGATTGGGTGTTTTCCTGTCCAAAAGGAGGGAAGCCTGCTACCGGGCTTATTCTCATCTGTTGGCCGAACGTGCCAGGAGGCGCGAAGCGTGTATCTGCCTTTGGTGCAGGTACTTGTGGCATTGTCCATTCGTTGTGCTGGGTACTCTCGCGGCGCTTTGCCAGTATCACTGTGGCGTAGGCTTTTAGTTCAGATTGGTCTTCGTTGTAGATCTCAGAGCGCCAGTGCGTAATAGAGCGCCCACCACCCATAGGCTGTACGTGAATAGTGAGTTGCGAACCGGGCTCAATTCGATTGACATAGTTAACGGTAATGGAAGAGGGCGAGCCGCTTGAGCGCGTGTCATCGGTAATGGCCTTTAAGAGTAGGGCGGCAGTTAAACCACCGAACATGCCAGTATTGGCCTCGTAATCTTTACTGGCGGTAGTTTGCCATAGGCCAGTGTCTACAGGCTTGAGTGTTAATGCTTTTTCAAGTGTAAGTTCGCTGTTTTTATTGTTCATACGTAGTATATAAAGATAGTAAGAATTTAAGTGCTGAAGAACATACTATTATGATTGCTTATAATGAAGACAGTTTTATTTTGCGCGACTCTATTTAGGGCCAGCTAATGGGACGTCTGTTTGAGCGTAGGGCAAGTATTGCAATGTAAAGATGTGACGGAAAATAACATAAGGGAGAGTGAGCTATGATAAAGCGTATCTTTGCAGTTTTTGTACTAGGGGTTTTTCTACAAAGTTGTGCAAGTAGCAATTCACCGCAACTCGCCGGCGAATGGGCTGGTACTTTAAGCGTAGCGGGCCAGAACCTGCGATTGGTCTTTCACATAAGCGAGTCTAGTTCAGGCTACACGACGGAAATAGAGAGCGTAGATCAAGGTGGAGTTAAAATTCCCAGCAATTTAGAAGTCGACGGTAATTCCTTGAAGTTTTGGGTCGAAGCGATCCAGATGGAATACAACGCTACTGTAGAGGGCGATGTTATTATTGGTGACTTCAAACAGTTTGGAATTAGCGTAGAAGACTTTAAGCTAGAAAGAAGAGCGTAATGGCGCAAAATGGCCTTAATCTATGGCGCAGTAAGCTGAGTCTACGCTCAAAAGGAAGACGGACGTGTTGTATCTAAGAAAGCCTCGACAGTCTGATATTGCTGCAGTGAAGGCGCTTTACGATCGCAGCGCCTCATTGCACAGGCCTTGGACCTATCCGCCGAAAGATTATGAAGCCTACTTGTTGGAAGAATATCGTTATTTTCTGTGCATGGAACAAAGCCACCAAATTGTAGGAACCTTCAATATCTCAGGCGTGATACGCGCCAATTTTTATTCAGCTTACTTGGGGTATGAAGTGTTCTCACCTTTCGAAGGCAGGGGATATATGCGCAGGGGCCTGAAGCTCTTAATCGAGGAGGCTTTCGGCAATTTAAATTTGCATCGGCTTGAGGCTAATATTCAACCTGGCAATGAGGTATCTATTAAACTCGTGGCTCGTGCTGGCTTTGTAAGGGAAGGCTTTTCTAAAGAATATCTAAATATAGGCGATGATGGCTGGAAACATCACGAGCGATGGGCTCTTATCAACGATCATTGGCTAGACATCAATCTTTAAGCAGATGTATTTACAATAAGAGGCGAACCCTTGCCCTGTAGCAAGGGTTTGGTTTTTAAATTGTTTAGTGATTTAAACAGAGCGTAGTACTAAGAAGTCTGTCGTAGGTTTATTGGGGCCAGGTTCGAACCTGGCCTCAAGAAGTTATTTAGGAGTCAGCAAGTTTTGGTTTTAGCGCTCTTGCTTGGCTGTCAATCCATTCACTCACGCCCTCGTGAGGAATAAGTCCCTTTTCATCAGCTCTATAGTCTAGACCTTCCAGTACATCCGCGTAGGGGCCAAAACCGTGGACCCGATACGGAATGACAATAGCTGTGCGCCCTTCGGCTGTTGCAGTGCTGACAAAGTCACGAACTTGTTGCTCCGCAGCTTCTCGTTTCTCTTCCCAGTCTTCTCGCAGGCTTGTTACTTTAACGCGATTGAAGCCGTACTCCAGAACTGGGGACGCACGTTCTGTAATGGCTTGAATCCAGCGTGCATTTTCAGCATCGTCCTCTGGGCCATGTGCAAGAATAAGGACATCTTCTTTAGCTGGGTTCTGGCTTAGTCCTTGTGCGCGTCCTAAGAGAACCTGAGTCATTTCCTCTGCATCGGCAAGGCCCTCTTCGCTTAGGACGAAATTGGCATCGCTTGAGATTTTCCAGAACTCCATTCGGTGAGTGGGAGCGTCTTGCGTTTCTGAATGGTCAGCATGGGAACCGTGTTCAGCTGTTTGATGACTATGCATTGGCTCTGTTGCAGGGCGTAGTGGTGCGCCTTCTTGCAAACCTAGAATCTGAGATGTCCGTTCGTACCAACTCTCGCCGCTGATAAAGAGTCGTACTACGGCGATATCGTTCACACCTCTAGCCTCTAGCTTGCTCACGGCCTCTTGCAAGGAGTAGGCATCCGCCATGCCGAACGCGACTTCAAGCGGGTAGTCCTGCTGTAGTGGTTGTACAGTATCGAGTACACCTTGTTCCCACTCATCAATACCGCCGTGCGCCATCACTAGAACACCAAAGCTGTCTTGCGCTAGAGCGCTAATGTGAACACTTAGGCCAAGTGTGCTTATTGCTAAAAGTTTTAATGCATTATTCATCTTAATACCTTTCCCAATTTGGGGTCTGACCCCAACGTTTTCTGAATTTTTCCAAATTTTTCAAAAGTTTACTTTCCGATGTTTGGGGTCTGACCCCAAAGTTTAGAGTTGGATGTCTAGGGCCATGCGGAAGTTGGTGCCGGGGCCTTGGGCTTTTTCTATGTTGCTGACGTCGTTGGCGGCTAGTCCGCGAATGCTGCTCCAGCGTGCATACTGCTCGTCTAGGAGATTGAAAATACCGAAGCGTAGGGTGGCATTGTTAGAGAACTGGTACTGGCCAGTAACATCGACAAGTTGGTAGGCTTCGCCTTGTACTCTATCTTGCGCAGACACACGGGTTTTGGCCGCGACAAAAGTTGCCGTCGTTTCGAGCCTCCATCGAGCATCGTTTGGCATATAACTTATGCCAGTAACAGCCGTAAATGGGTCTACTGAATCTAAGCTTGTGTCACTGGTTTTATCTTTCCCGCGCGACACTGCCATGCTTCCTTGGAAGCGCCAATTCGAATTGAGCTGCCATTGCAGTGTTGCTTCGGCGCCATAAATATTCGCCTTGCCCACATTGCTGTCTTGAAATAGGCTGACACCGTTTGCACTGCCTACAAACGCACTTTCAATGAAGTTGTCGTAGTCGTTGTTATAAGCCGCCACAGTGAAATTTAAGTCTTGGAAGCTGCTACGTAAGCCAATTTCTATGCCTGTGCTGTACTCTGCTTCTAAGTCAGGGTTCGGAATGGTGGCGTAGCCGTGACCAAGGTTTACGAAAGCTTGATTTGATTCGTCAAAATTAGGCGGGCGAAACCCTTCAGCGTATTGCCCAAACAGGGAGTAGTGGTCGCCAAGGGAGTAGATTGCTCCTAGGGTTGTAGAGACTTCACGTTCATCGACATCGCTGATGGAAAAACCACCATAGTTGGCAATGTCCCCTGTGCCATTTAGCAAGGCGTCCGGCTGAGGGTTCATCTGGTATCGGTCGTAACGAATGCCGGGAATAATGCTAAGCGCACCGCTCAGTAGTGTAATCTCGTCCTGTATAAAAGCGCCAGTTCGTACTGTTTCCGTATCCGGGAATGTTTTGTTAGGAAAAACTTCTGCCGGTGCGAAGGGGTAACTTGGAATCGCGCAGCTAGTCTCTCCAGTAGTGAGGTTCGTATCGCATCGGTTACGTGGGCGTTCTGTATCCGTGATTTCGTAGTTTAAGCCATAGATAAGGTCATGGTTGGTGCTGGCCGCGTTGAATTGTTTTGAGAGTAGTAGCTGAGCGCTGCTCGTATCTTGATTGAAGTCAAAATCAGTTGCGCGATCGGCAGTAACGCCGCCATATGTTGCGGGGTTGCTTGGGTCAATAAACGCGTAGCTTGTTCGTGTTTGCTCCGTATATTGCTCAGCCTCACTCTTTTGGTTATGCAATTGGGTACGAATGGAATCGGCAATAATAGAGTCTAATCGCCAGTCGTGACTCAAACTGATACGTTGGCGAGTACTGGTATCTTTGCCTACTGAACGAGTCACAGAACTGCTGAGCTCGTTTTCTAACTTCGTGTCAATCGTTTCTTTATTGTGATCGAGCGCTAAGCGTAAAGACTGTGAGTCGCTAAGTTGCCAGTTCGCTTTCCAAAGCCAATTGCTAGTCTCTCCATTCTGAGGATTTAAGCTTCCTGGGCCTTTAATTTCAGCTTCGTTGAAGTCACGTTTGGTGGCCTGAAGAACGGAACCGACGTTTGCAAGTTGACCCGCCCATGTGAAGCCTGTTTTAAGTTGCTCATTCACACTATTGCTTGATGTTCTAAAGGCGAAATGTGAGCTCTTATTGCCCGTAAGGTAATCACTGGCATCTTTGGTGCGCAATAGCACGGCACCGCCCATTGCATCGGCCCCGTAAAGCACTGAGGCCGGGCCTCGAATGATTTCGATGGCTTTTAGATCATCCACCTCGAAGCTGTCCTTGCCGTAGGAGGAGGGACCCGCAGCGTAAATATCGCTGCTGCGAACGCCGTCTATGACGGTAAGAACTCGATTGCCCCCTATGCCTCGAATAACAAAACCTTCATTACCTCCCCGGCTTGCTGTGTCCATGCTGAGACCAGGTTGGTAGCGGGTAATATCTGCTAGATCATCCGTAAGCTGCGACTGCATCTCTTCATCGCTCACTACTGAAATTGTGCCGGCTATGTCCGCTAGTGTCCTTTCGCGTAAAGTGGCGGTAACGATAATTTCTTCACTTAGCCGCTCTTCTGCGATAGTCGCGACTGAGCAGAAGAGGACGCTTACCCCTACGAGAAAGGATAGGCTAGGGGACAGGCTATAAGTGGGTTTTGGGCGCTTGTTTTCCATTGGCATGGACAGTTCTCTCCTTTAAAAAAGAGAGTCTGGCTGGCTGCCTGGCAAGAGCTGAGTGGCTGGCTGGACTCAATGCTGCGGTTATCTAGGGGCCGCAGTGTTGGTTTTTAGCTAATATTACTTAGTCAGTATGAGTTTATTGCTGGCCGTAACGCGTAGCGTGTAGCGATCGCCGTTGTGTAAAATGGTAATTTCTTTTCGTAGTCCCAATAGTTGGGAGCTATTGATCTCTTTGCTGGGTTGATCATTGCTCATATTTACGATCCGTGATTTTGCTGGGTTTAACCAGAGAAATAGGGATTTGCACAAGGCCTTTCCCACAACTGCGGCGACAATATACCGCAGGCATTTCTTTTATGCAAATAAGAATCGTTCGCATTGGTGTGAGAGTCGCTATTCAGGCCGATGCTGACATGGATCGATTGTTAAAGGACCATTGCTTAGAGGTATAGTCAGCCAATTTCTCCATTATTAGGGAAGCTAAAGAGCGGCTTGCGAACAGATTGGTACAAGAACTGGAGAAATTTCGCCATTTCCTAGTGTAGCCGGCTAAAAACTACGACGATGTTGCAATAGCCAATATCGATGGTAATGGAAACCAGCTAGGGTTTTAGATATGAGCTTTGAACCTGACCCCAGTTGCACTATGGTTCGATGAGGCCAGCGCGGATGGCGATGATGGCGAGCTCGGCGCTATTGGAAGCGTCCAGCTTCTGTTTAATATTGTACAGATGCGTGCCTACCGTTCGTGGGCTTAGGGACATGACGTCTGCTATTTCTTGGACGGACTGTCCCTTTGCTAAGGCTAGAAAGACTTTAAACTCTTTTTCGCTAAGTGCGTCTACAGGGTTCTTTGAGCCGGAAACTTGTTCCACTGCCAGTTCCTGTGCAATGGCGGGTTCTAAGTAGATGTTGCCCTTGTGCACAGACTTAATGGCTTCTATAAGCACTTCTGCGGCACTGCGTTTAGTAACATAGCCAGATGCTCCGGCTTTGAGTACGCGTTTAGCATGCATAATGTCTTCGTGTGCTGATAATACGAGAATTTTCTGCTGTGGTTTTTTGGCTAGTACGCGGGCGATGGCCTCTAGACCGCCTATGCCAGGCATGGAAATATCCATCACTAATACGTCGGGCTCCAAAGCCACAAACTCTCTTACGGCTTCTTCGCCACTATTCGCTTCGCCAATAATGGCAATTTCTTTCGAACCCTCTAAGAGCAGTTTAAAACCCATTCTGACCACGGCGTGGTCATCTACCAGCATGACGGATATTTTATCTTTGTTCATCGTGTATCCAATTGCTCTTAACCGTTCTACTCGGTTTTGTTGTCGTCAATAGGTAGGCTAGCGCGAACAGTGGTTCCTTCGCTGGGCTTAGAATCTATCACTAAGTGGCCGCCAAATCCTTCGATTCTTTCTCTTATTCCCAGTAGTCCAAAGCGTTCCCCTTGGGTGTGCTGCGAATCAACCCCTTTACCATTGTCGCTTACTTCGACTTCTATAGTGTTCTCATCAACAGCGCTCAAGCGAATATTCACATTCACCTGAGAGGCGGCGGCATGCTTGCTGACGTTAGTGAGACATTCCTGGACGACGCGGTAAACGGTGATATTGATCTTCTCATTAAAGCTATTTAAAGACTGTCCAAGGCTTAATGTAACTTCTGTCGCTGGGTTTTGATGTTTGTACTTTTCTACTAGCTCGGTAAGGGCATCTGCTAAGCCTAAATGGTCTAGTGCGCTGGGGCGAAGTTGCTTAATGATAGAGTGAACAACATCGTAAATATGCGAGGCGATGGAGACGATGGACTCGGCATTGCTTTTAGTCTGGGCGTGATCGTCATCGTCTCTGTTGGCTATAGCGGTGCCAATTGTCTTTATTGCGGTGACGCATTGCCCAAGTTCATCGTGTAGCTCTCTGGCAATACTCTTTCTCTCTTCTTCTAGCTTTTCATGAATCAATTGGGTGAGTTTTCGACTCTGCTCTAGCTCCACCTCTGCGGCAATGCGTTGCTTATGCTCGCTCATATCCCTAATGGCATAAATCTCCCCAATCAACTCTTCATCACTCGGGTCTATCAAGGGCGCAATAGAAATAGCCACTTCAATCATATCGCCTTGTTTGGTCTTCAATTGTGTTTCTAGGTATTCGTTCGTCCTTTTGTTGACGACTCTTTCTTGCACTTGTGCCATGCGAGCTGCACAGTGCGCGGGTACTAGGATATTCGTATTGGAGCCTTGAACTTCCTCAAGCTCAAAGCCGAAGAGTCGTTCTACAGATGGATTACAGAAGGAGATTGTACCGTCTAAGTCGCGAATCAAAATGGCGTCACTGGATTGTTTCGCGATAAGTGCAAGGCGGGCATTTTGTGCTAAGGCATCTTCAAGCGATTGCGCCATTCTATTGAAGGTATGGCCAATAGCATTGAATTCGGGAGAACTATATTCGGGCAAACGCGAAGTCAGCGAACCTTTCTCCATATTCGACATGGCCGCTAGAATGCCTTGAAGTGGGCTCAGTGATCGGCCTAGCATTCGAAATACGGCAAAATTAAGCAATACAAAGAAGACGAGAATAAGAACACCGAAGCTGCGCAGTTCGTCCCATGCGTCTAGCACAGAGCGTGATGAGTCTGGCGTAATGACGATATACCCTACGCTAAAATCGAGCCTGACCTGGGGGGTGTCAGGGGAGACGAGTCTAGAGAACCAGTCTGGGGCCCAACGTCCTTTCTTGTATTCGGAAGGAGGGGATTCATACACAAGTGAGTTTTCTAGGTTGTATAGACGTACCTCGTTTGCGCGCACGCGGCCTACACTTTGTAAATAGCGTGTTAAGGCTGTTAATGGCTCTACGCCCTGAATGGTGGCGGCAGGGTTGGCAGCGATTGACTCTAGTAACTGAATAGTCACTCTGGTGCCGGCGTCTATCTCTTCGTTAATGGAGCGTCGCTTGTAGTCTATTAATATATAGGCTGTCACGACGACAAAGATGATGCCAATTAAGGATATAGCAAGGTTTACTCTAAAACGCAGGCTCATCTTTCATCCTTATGCGATCGCGAAGTTGATCAGTTTCATCGCAGAGAACTTGGGCCAATGAAGTTCCCACTGCATTATGCCCCTCGCCGGGTATGAGCCTTAGTGTCGAATGGGGTAGCTGCTGGTGCAATTGGTATGCGGTCGAAGGAGGGCATATGAAATCTTGCTCGCCTTGCACTATGGTGACGGGGTTTTTTAGTTGGTATGCCATGGTCATAAGCTGATTATCTTTTAAGAAACAGCGATTATGCAAAAAATGCAATTGAATGCGAACCCGCGCTAGTAGTTGCTCGTCGCTGGGTAAGCTGATCGGAGTATTCTGTACGTGCTCGCTTGCTCCAATGCGCATAAGCCTTGCTTCATATTCACACCAGCTTCGCGCTGCGGCCAATGCAATTGCCTGCTCATTGGAGTTGACTGCCTCGTAGTAGTAATCCAGCAGCTTGCCTTTGCTGTTGGCGCTAAACAACTCCCACGCTTTAGGGGCAAAACGCGATACTCCGTTGGTAAACCACTTTACCTCTCGCTCTGAGCCTAAAAAGACCCCTCGTAAGATGAGTTCCTGGACCTTATCAGGGTAGGACATGGCGTAGGCCAGAGCCACAGTGCTGCCCCATGAGCCCCCAAATAGGTTTATGGCTTGATCAATCTTTAATTCGGCCCTAATAGCGTTAATATCCTCTACCAAAAAGGCCAAATCATTGCCTTGCACCTCTCCTAAGGGCTCACTTTGCCCGCAGCCACGTTGGTCAAATAGAACAATATCGTAGAAGTCTGGATCGAAATAACGCCTATGGGTCGCCAAAGTGCGGCTACCAGGCCCGCCATGGATAAAGAAGATGGGGCATCCGCCTTTGCGCCCACTGCGTTCCACGTAAATGGAGTGGCCAGTGCCAACGGGCAGCATATGGGTATAGAAGGGGTCTATTTCTGGGTACATAGTGGTAATAGTGATGCTGCCTAGGGTTGAAAAGCAAATGTGCTGAGCCTGTTTACCTAAGTACGTTCGCTTTGCCAATAGGGATTGTTTAAATCTAATGAAAATCATGAGTGGCATTTGCTGATTATCCCGCAGCAAGGTCTTGGCAGGGGGAGCACAATCATTACATCGCTAGTCAATGCCGTGTGTATTGGGGTGATAACAGCTAAGTCTCTAGTCACAAGATGGCTTAGGTTTAATCATTATTGTTATAGGAGATCGTCAGTATGTGGACTAAACCTTCATACGAAGAAATGCGTTTCGGCTTCGAAGTAACTATGTATGTTGCTAATAGATAAGCTCAACGCTATTGCTTAAGAAAAGCCCCGAAAGGGGCTTTTTCCTTATTAAACAAAGAATTAAGGTCGATATATGAGGATTAGAGTACTTGGGTCCGCCGCTGGTGGAGGGTTTCCCCAGTGGAATTGCAACTGCCCAAATTGTGATGGGGTGCGAAAAGGCACCATTAATGCAAAACGCAGAACACAGTCATCCATTGCCGTGTCTGGTGATAATGTGAATTGGCTATTGTTCAACGCCTCCCCCGATATATTGACCCAGTTTCAAAGCTTTCCTGAATTACAGCCCGGCAGAAGCATCCGCGATACAGCGGTCAAGTCTATTGTGCTCATGGATGCGCAGATCGACCACACCACGGGGCTTTTCATGCTTCGAGAGGGTAATACGCCGCTAAACATTTACTGTACCGACATGGTTTATGAAGACCTGACCCAAGGTAACCCCATATTTAAAATTCTTGATCACTTTTGCGGGGTTAACTGGCACAAGGTGTCTACCGCTAAAGACAATAGCTTTGAGGCGAGTGGTGTGCCGGGTTTGCGTATTACTGCGGTATCGCTAAGCAGCAAGGCGCCGCCTTACTCTCCTCACCGAAATGATCCGCACGATGGCGATAATCTAGGTATTCAAATTGAAGATACCAATACTGGGCAAAAAGTCTTTTACGCCCCTGGCTTAGCGGCAATAGAGCCACAGATCGTCCCTTATATGGAGGCAGCAGACTGTCTTCTAGTCGATGGCACTTGCTGGACTAACGACGAGATGGTGACACTAGGCATTAATAATAAAAAGGCTCTGGATATGGGCCATATGCCACAATCTGGGGAAGGCGGTATGATTGAAACACTGAAGCCTCTTAAAGCCTCGCGAAAAATTCTCATCCACATTAATAATACTAATCCTATTCTGAGGGAAGACTCCAGCGAGCGCAAAATACTGGAGAGCGAGGGTATAGAGGTCGCCTTCGATGGAATGGATTTTACGGTATAAGCATTTTGACGGAGAGTGAAAAAATGAGTAGTAGCGACACAGTGCCTTTAAGCAAAGAAGAGTTTGAAGCCCAACTTCGCGGCAAAGAAAAGTTCTACCATATACATCATCCGTTTCACATTGCCATGAATAGTGGTCAGTGCACCAAAGAACAAGTTCAAGGCTGGGTGCTCAACCGGTTTTATTATCAAATTATGATTCCCATAAAAGATGGCGCCATTTTGTCGAATATGCCTGACAAGGAGCATCGTCGTTTATGGATTCAACGCATTCTTGATCACGATGGATTTGAAGGTGACGAAGGGGGAATTGAAGCGTGGCTGGCCTTAGCAGAAGCGGTGGGCTTAACGCGAGAAGAAGTCTTGTCTCTAGAGAGAGTAAGCCCCGGTGTTAAATTTGCCGTAGACGCTTACGTGAATTTTGCAAGAACCGCTCCGTGGCAAGAGTCAGTGTGCTCTTCCCTGACCGAAATGTTTGCACCAACGATTCACCAAAAGCGTTTGGATAGTTGGCCTGAACACTATCCATGGATTGACCCTACTGGTTATCAATATTTTCGCAAGAGATTGTCAGAAGCCAGAAGAGATGTGGAGCATGGTTTAAGAGTGACCCTAGAGCATTTTAAAACCCGTGAAGAACAAGAAAAGGCCTTGGGTATACTACAGTTTAAACTCGATATTCTTTGGTCAATGCTCGACTCAATACAAGTGAGTTATGGTATAGGTGAATCCAATGCCGGGGCGATAGACAGGATGAAACCATGAGCTTGGCTAAGAACAAGGCAATAAGCCTGCATAGGCAATTTAAGTTTCAATGGGAGCCTGCCCAAGAAAAATACGTACTGCTTTATCCGGAGGGGCTAGTAAAACTGGATGAAAGTGCCGGACATATTCTTAAGCGAGTCAATGGAAAGAATAGTGTAGAGGATATTATTAAGGACTTAGAGCAGGCTTTTCCCGGTGCAGACTTAAGACAAGACGTTATTGTTTTTCTAGAGCACGCTCATGAAAAAGGCTGGATCGATGTCGAATAGTAAACCTACAGGGCCCTTATGGGTTAACGCAGAGATTACGTATAAGTGTCCGCTGCACTGTGTGTTTTGTTATAACCCATTAGACTATACGTCTACCTATGACTCTGAGTTATCCACACAGGAATGGATTAACGCCTTTAGACAGGCACGTAAACTCGGCGCGGTACAACTTGGAATTTCCGGTGGCGAGCCTTTAGTGCGAAAAGACGTAGAAGAGCTAGTATCCGAGGCCAGTAAGATGGGCTATTACGTTAATCTCATTACATCAGGTATTGGTTTAACCGAAGAGCGCATAGCCGCGTTTAAAGAAGGCGGGCTAGATCAAATACAATTATCGTTTCAAGACTCCACTAAAGAGTTAAACGACTTTCTGAGTAGCACCAAAACTTTCGAGCTGAAACAGAAAGTGGCAAAGCTGATTAAAAAATACGATTACCCAATGGTACTTAATGTCGTTTTGCATAGACAGAATATCGATCATATCGAGCAGATCCTGGAAATGGCAGAGGCAATGGAGGCTGATCATGTTGAACTGGCCAATAGTCAATATTATGCCTGGGCTCTAAAAAATCGAGAGTACCTAATGCCAAGCCGCGAGCAGCTAGAACGAGCGGAGGCCGTTACCAATCGTTTTCGGGAGCGGCTTGGCAGCAAGATGAAACTGTATTTTGTGGTGCCGGATTATTACGCAGACAGGCCTAAGGCCTGCATGAACGGCTGGGGTTCCGTGTTCTTGAATCTCGCTCCCGATGGTCTAGCCCTTCCTTGTCATGAGGCGAGAATGTTGCCCGGATTGGAATTTCCGAATGTGCGCGACCACGATGTCGAATGGATATGGAATGACTCACCCGCATTTAACGCCTATCGGGGTGACTCATGGATGAAGGAACCGTGTAAAAGCTGTGACGAAAAAGGCAAGGACTTTGGTGGCTGTCGTTGTCAGGCTTATATGCTCACGGGTGATGCCACTAATGCCGATCCGGTCTGCGCCAAGTCGACACACCATGGTCTTATTACCCAAGAGGTCGAGAAAGCTCAGAATACAGTGGTCTGTGCTGATGAGGTGAAGCCTCTGCTATTTTACCGAGATGACAAGAACTCTCGAAAATTAGGCAATATCCCTTCTTAATTCTCTTTTAGCTAAGCCTTCAAGCGTCGCCTATTCGCTTTTGGAATAGGCTCTACTCTATAGCCATAGATTTGGTTACACTGCCCCTTAGCTAATGCTCTTTACGTTAGGGGAGAAGTGCCTTGAAAAAAATAATAACAGGCAATAGTGCGCTAATGTCGGCCTTAATCGCGGCATCGTTGATGTTTGGGACCTCTGTCTCGGCGCAACACGGAGTTCAAGACGGTCAGTGGCCTAGCTATGCTGGGGATGCGGGCTCTACGAAATACACATCCTTGGATCAAATAAACCCGGACAACTTCGCGAAATTAGAGTTGGCTTGGCGTTGGCGTTCCGTGGACGGCGATCTAAATTTCGACGATGTAGAGCGCGAAGTGTCGTTCGGACGGTTGCAAGGTACTCCTTTAATGATTGATGGGGTGCTTTATATGATCTCCGCACTCAATCAAGTTAGCGCCCTTAACCCTATTACTGGCGAGAGCTTGTGGACATTCAACCCTGAGGTTTATAAAAACACGGCTCCTGTGGGAGCATTGGGTTTCCACCAGCGGGGAGTTGCCTATTGGAGTGATGGTAAAGAAGCGCGCATTCTTGTCGCCACCAACGATGGTTTTGTTTACTCCCTGCGCACCGAAGACGGCTCGGTCGATGAAGGCTTTAGCGACGGTAAGATTGATCTGACTGTTGGTATTCCTCGGGCAACGCGCGATGAGCTCGACTATCAAGGCTCCCAACCCTTGGGCGCTGTCTCACCCCCCATTATTATTGGTGACATCGTAGTAGTCTCTCAGATTACTTCTAATCGCCCGCGCTTCAAAGAAAGGCCGCCGTTGTGGATTCGAGGCTACGATGTTCGTAGCGGTGAGCTTGTTTGGACGTTCCACACTATTCCCCAAGAAGGCGAATTCGGAAACGACACGTGGGAGGAGGACTCTTGGCGAACCGCAGGCAATAATGGCGTCTGGTCCATGATGAGTGCCGACTTGGAGTTAGGCTATATCTATCTTCCTATGGAGGCGTCGACCAACGACTTCTATGGTGGCCACAGGCCAGGTGATAATTTATTTAGCCAGAGCATTGTCTGCCTTGACGCCCGGACAGGCGAGAGAGTTTGGCCTTTTCAAATGATTCATCACGGCATTTGGGATTATGACAACCCGGCCGCGCCGAACTTAATGGATATTACGGTCGACGGTAAGGAGATTAAGGCGGTCGCACAGGTGACAAAGCAGGGCTTTACCTATGTTTTTGATCGCATCACCGGTGAGCCTGTGTGGCCAATTCCAGAACGTCCAGTGCCGCAGGAGGGCGCATTGCCAGGCGAGAAGCTTTCGCCCACACAACCTTTCCCAACTAAACCGCCAGCATTCGCTCGACAAGGGTTTTCGCCCGATGACTTAGTGGATTTTACGCCAGAGATACGCGCAGAAGCTGAAGCCATATTGGCTGACTATAAGTATGGCCCTCTGTTTACGCCACCTTCTCTAGTGGTGCCAAGAGAGAATAGGGGCACGGTTATTCTGCCTGGTACGGCAGGCGGTGCCAATTGGCAAGGAGCCGGTTTTGATCCGGAGTCTGGGGTGTTGTTTATTCCCTCCAGCGACAATCCCAATGCTCCTCTAATGGCGAGCCTTCCGCAGGAAGAGTCCAATTTTAATTTCTTGCGGCGCTCTAACCAGTCCATTAGGGGCCCCCGGGGCCTACCGATCATCAAACCGCCTTATTCGACCATTACGGCAATTGATATGAATAGGGGCGAGATTTTGTGGCAAGTCCCCAATGGTAAAGATCACGCCGTTGTCACCAATCATCCCGACTTAGAGGGAGTGGACTTACCCGCGTTGGGCGGCGGTGGCAAAAACCCCGTCTTGGTGACCCCAAGCTTGCTGATACACGCCCAAAGAACTCTTGATGGAGCCGTATTGCTGGCGCGAGATAAGCAGACAGGCGCAGAGATCGCATCGGTACCATTGCCCGCCAATCCGAGCGGCGCACCTATGAGCTACTTCATCGACGGCAAGCAATACATCTCCCTAAGCATCTTAGGCAACCCCGTGCCAGAGCTAGTGACTTTCGTCTTGCCTTAACAAGCCTTGTCGACAGCACTCTCTTAAGCAGCCAACCCTGTTCCCGTTTTGGGGTCAGACCCCGATTACTGCCTCCGATTTTTGGCGATTTTTGGGGTCAGACCCCAATTAGTTTTTAGCGCAGGCGTTGTGGTGCAAGGCGCTACGATGCTCTGCGGTGGGGTCAGACCCCGATGAGTGAGACCCCGATGAGTGCGATAGTGTGGGGTGGGGTCTGACCCCGATGGGTGCTTTTGGCTTAAGTGCTTGACATGGTTTAACGTTAAATTAATAATGGTTTAACGTTAAACGAATGGAGAGGCGAAATGCAAAGACGAAAATTTATAAAATTGGCAGGCAGTGGGGCAATTGTATACGCAGCGCAACTTAATATGCCTGTGTGGGGTAGCGAAGCAGATACCAATATTGAAGGGCCTTATCAACCGTGGCATAGGGCTGGAACCGACTACACAGATCCCCGGCTACGGGCGTTGTCTTTCGCTATTTTGGCGCCTAGCCCCCATAACCGACAGCCTTGGATTGTACGCTTACTTGGTGAAGACTCATTGGAGATCAGTTGCGATCTAGAGCGTAGATTACCGGCAACGGACCCCTTTGACCGGCAAATCACTATCGGATTTGGTTGCTTTTTGGAGTTGTTACGCCTTGCGGCAGCTGAAGACGGCTTTGCATTAGAGGTCGAGCATTTTCCCACAGGTGAGCCTCAACCGCGTTTGAATAAGGCCCCTGTAGCGCGCGTTAGTTTTCGCTCAGGTGCTTCAAGCGATCCCATGTTTCAGCAAATTCGTCACAGGCGTTCGACCAAAGAAGCTTTTGCTAGTGAGTTGATTACGAGAAGAGATCGCGATGGCTTAAGCGGTGTAAGCAGCTTGGCAGCGTTCACCTCCGACCCAGATATTGTTAGTCAAATACGCAGGCTGACCGTAGATGCATTCATAGCAGAGACTCGTACGCCTACCGCTTTAATGGAAAGCATTGAGCTAATGAGAATCGGCGACCCAGCAATTGCCGCCAATCCCGATGGCATAGATCTAGCTGGGCCTCAGTTTACCCGTTTAAATGCGGCTGGCATTCTTACTCAGGAAACCATGGCGGATATTGAATCCCCTATGTTTGACGCTAATCTAAAGGCTCAGCTTGATGTGCTCAACGCCACTAGCAATTACTTATGGCTGGTGACCCCGAACAATACGCGTGAGGATCAACTGCGTGCCGGGCGAGATTATGTGCGTTTGAATTTGGCGGCAACCGCCTTTGGTCTCGTCATGCACCCGGTAAGCCAAGCTTTGCAGGAGTATGCGCAGGTAGGGCAGTACTACGACGAGCTCCATGATATGCTTGGCGTCGCTAGCCCTAAGCGAATTCAAATGTTGGCTCGGATTGGCAAAGGCCCCAAAGTAGAACCAAGTCCTCGCTGGCCTTTAACAACACGTATAGAGGCCTAAATGTCATTGTATGGTGAGTAGTTGATGAGTAAAAAGAGTGATTCAGTCAGCTTTCAAGTTTTTAATGAAATTGGCATTATTCACCAGTTGGCATCCAGCGCTTTTGAATCGGCGTTACCCGATGGACTTAAACTGTCTCAGTTCACTCTTTTGAATCACTGTGTTCGACTAGGGGATGGCAATACGCCGGCGCAACTAGCGTCTGCGTTTCAGGTGACAAAAGGCGCAATGACCAATACCGTCAATCGCTTGCTAACGAGAGGCTTAGTTAAGGTGCTACCCGATCCTGTCGATGGTCGTAGCAAGCGAGTCTATATTACGCCTGAAGGTTTAGAAATGCGGGAGCAGTGTTTGAAGAATATTGGCCCGGTGTTTCATACAGTAAGGCAGAGCTTTTCAGAGGAAGAATTTGAAGAGCTGCTGCCATTATTAAAAAAACTGCGCATATTACTTGATGAGTCTCGATAAGAAGTTTCAGCTTAGCTGCTTAGGTTACTGATTAGTGGTTGCAGTATAGTTGGAGGAACTAAATGCAAGAAATTACCAGAATTAATCACATAGGAATTCGTGTTAAGGATTTGCAAATTTCACGCGATTTTTATGAGAAATTGGGGTTTGTTTTTATAGAAGGCCCTGTTGGCCCTGAGCCAGTGGCCGTCATGGAGCATCCTAGTGGCATCAATATAAATTTTATTTTGAATGCCTCTCAAGATTCAGATACCAATTGCTTGATGGACGTGCCAGTGAAACATACTGGCTATACCCATATGGCCTTGGAAGTGACAGACTTAGAAAGCATTAAGCGCCAGCTTGCCGAAAAACACATTCCGATCACAGGCGGTCCCATTACGATACCCAGTGGAGCCACGTTTATTTTTGTTAGAGATCCCGATGCCAATGTGATCGAGTTTCATAAACCCGCATAACACCCCAATATACCGGTATTTTCACCGTGCCCATTTAAAGCATGAGATATGACCCTTACTTAGGAGAAAGACGTGAGTTCAGAAGTTTTATTTAGACCGTTTACCCACCCTAAAATTCAATTGGCCAATCGTATTGTCATGGCACCGATGACAAGAGGTTTTTCGTCTGATGGCATTCCCGGGAATAATGTTGCTGAGTACTATCGTAAGCGTGTAGAGGGTGGCACGGGTCTTATTATTTCAGAGGGCACACTGATTGATTTTCCAGCGGCGACTGAAAGCACTACTTATCCTTCCTTCTTCGGTGAAAAAGCTCTGGCTGGCTGGAAAAACGTTATCGATACGGTACACGCGGCCGGTGGAAAAATGATGCCGCAAATATGGCATGTGGGCTCTACTCGCCGACCAGGTACCGGGCCGCACCCAGACGCACCCACTGTTTCTCCATCAGGCTACACAAACGTGGATAAGCAGATGTTCGAACCGATTACTCTTGAGCAAGTAGAGGCATTGGTTAGAGCCTATGGGCAAGCAGCACTGGAGGCGAAGAACTTAGGTTTTGACGGGGTGGAAGTTCATGGGGCTCACGGATATCTAGTGGATCAGTTTTTCTGGAAGGGCACCAATCATCGCACAGACCGTTATGGTGGCGGTTTAGTTGAGCGTACTCAGTTTGCAGTAGAGATTATCAAGGAAATACGTCGTCTATGCGGCGAGGATTTCCCTATTGTGTTCAGGTGGTCACAATGGAAGTTGCAGGACTACACGGCGAAATTGGCTGAGACACCGGAAGAGCTGGCTCAGTTTCTGGAGCCACTAAACAAGGCGGGTGTTGATATCTTCCATTGTAGTCAACGTCGTTTCTGGGAGAGTGAGTTCGATGGCTCAGACTTGAACTTGGCGGGCTGGACTAAACAGATAACAGGAAAGCCAAGCATCAGTGTCGGTAGCGTAGGCCTCAATCAAGAATTTATTTCGGCCTTTAAGGGCGAAGGAGCGGAGGTAGCCAATATCGATAATCTTATTGAGCGTATGGAGAACGATGAATTCGATTTGATTGCGATTGGCCGAGCTTTGCTAACAAACCCCGATTGGGCCAATAAGGTGAAAAACGGTCAGTTCGACCAGCTTAAGCCATTTTCACAAGAAGATATTAAGAATCTTAACTAAGCTGCAAACGTGGGCGACATTGGTGAGGGAAGCAGTTGAATATTAGCCGTATCCATAAAATATTGGGCTTGCTCATGCTGCTTCCCTTGGTAGCGTGGTGCGCTACCGGCGCAGTATTCTTAGTTAAGCCAGGTTACCAAGGGGCTTACGAGATGATATCTCCTAAGCTCTATGAGATTGAGGAGAATATTTCCATTCAACCGCAAGACGACTGGTTGGATGCCCGCTTATTGCGCACGGTACTGGGTTACCATTTACTGGTTAAAACGCCGCAGGAGTCTTTGCATCTCGATCCAATTAGCGGAAAAGTGCGAGCGCTTCCTAGTGATAAGGAAATTGCGCAATTATTACGCGATGCTGTGAGCGCGAATAACGCGCGTTATGGCGAAATACTGGAAGGGGAAGGGAGTAGCTATTCAACCTCTACAGGTGTTTCTTTAACTCTGGACTGGCAGAACCTTAGAATTAGCCAGTATGGTAGGGACACTTGGCTAATTGATACCCTGTATAAGGTTCATTACTTACAATGGCTTGGTAATAGCAGTGCTAATAAAGTACTAGGCGTACTTGGGTTAGTCTTACTATTGCTGCTAGTAAGCTATGGTTTTACTCTTTATTTGAGTCGTCGTGCCAAAGCTTAGGGGTAGCGCACTCATGCATTGAGTTTATTCACTCGATGGACAAGAGCTGAAAGTGGTTGATAATCATCCATTTGAAAGGTAACGTGTGGAGCTAATAATTAGACACGTGATGAGTGAATTCTATGTCCAATATTAGAGGTAAGGCTTATGCGATGAACGTCATCACACCTCAGAAGAGGTGGAAGTCGATCATTCTCAATGCCGCATTTAAGCTCCTAACTATCCGCTTTACTCAGAAGGACCTGCGAGACCTGTCCTTTATCCATTTTGCCCGTTGGACCATTATTCCGGCTACCGGCTTTCCTAAATTTCCCCAGCAGACCCGAATAGATAAAACTAAATTCGATTATTTACTGTTTGAGAGCAATTTTAACGGCTCTTGGAACGAGTATGTCGATGCCTTTAACGCTGCTTTAGCCTTTAAATTAAATTTGGTTTGGTATTGGAGCGAAAATTTTCCAGGCTCTGTGCCACTATCGCCGTTCAAAGCCTATATTGAGCACAATCAGAAGTATAACGACTATTACTACATGGCCTACCCTGGCTCAGCGGTAAGCGATGTGAAAAATGCTATCGATGTTGCGGATGCTTTCGATACGCTCGCGGGGCAGTTGGAAAGCTCTGATGAAGACTTTGATAAAGCATATCTGAAGTTTTTGGGCCAAACGCAAAATAAAATAGGCATCAACGGTGGCCACGGCCCGCAGATGAGCTAGTGAGGGAGTATTCGTGAGTAATTATTACGGAAAATTTTACGGTTATACCGGTTTATTCCCTGTTTTGGACAATGAGGAAGGGCATAACCATCTTGTCGAGCTGCGCAGTTTATTGTCTAGCTTAGCGAATGATCGCGGGTCTCTTTTTTCTCGAACAGGCTTGGTGCATGGGGCGAGATTTTTCATATTGGATGATGTCGTTTACAACGGGCACCCCACTGTGGAAGAGCATCTAAAGAATTGTTATTTAGTATTGTCCATGACCTTCGACGGCGAGCTGGAAGACTTGGCCAGTCGAATTTCGAGCCTAGGCGAGTCGGATTGGGGCCGTGTTATGGCCCATTGCCATTCAGTAGATGCATCGAAACCCGCCCATGAGGTAGTGCTTGAGCAGCTGCGCAAAGGTCAAGTAACGACCTCTTTCTTATATGTAGACGCCAGCGCTAATTTAGAGTCCACGTTAAAGGCTCTATTACTACAGCGTAAGGTAGCCGAGCTAATAGAGAACGGGCAGGGCGCTAGCACCGAAGAACGTAAGGCCTTAGTTAAAGCTTTGGCGGAGCAATTTAAACACATTGAGATACCGGCGCCTGGCGGTTTCATCGGCGATTAAAATTGGATTTTAACAATGCGTGATAATGAATTAGATTTAGGCGATATTCAGGGTAATATTTTACGAGCGTATGCCTTTCCCCATGCGAGATTCGTACAGCTTGCTCTCAATGACGCGGCCGCTGGGCAGCGCTTCTTTGCTCAACTTCTACCCTTAATTACCACCGCCGAAGTTTGGCCAGACGAAAAGCCTAATGCGACGCTTAATGTGGCGATATCTGCATCAGGCTTACGTACTCTAGAGCTTCCTCAGGCAACGCTGTCTAGCTTCCCTAATGAGTTTATGCAGGGTATGGCCGAAAGAGCCTTAACCCTTGGAGATGTGGAAGAGTCTAGCCCCGAGCACTGGGATGAAGTGTGGCAGAAGAACGTCGATGCATTGGTATCCATATATGGCCAGACGGACAATGACTGTGAGGCTCACATGGAGCAATTAGGCGCTATTGCTGAGGCTTGCGGTGTCAGCATTATCGGCAGCCAAAGGGCAGGTAAATTGACTGTTGATGGCAGTCTTTCAAGCAAGGAGCACTTTGGTTTTACCGATGGTATTGCGCAGCCAGAATTTAAACATAGTCATTCTAGACACACCGCAGGTGATGGGAAATTAGCGTCTCATGGCGCGTGGACGCCTTTAGAGACGGGCGATTTTCTGATTGGTTATGGTAACGAAGCAAAAGAGATTGAGGCCTACCCCGAACCATTATTACTCTCCAAAAACGGAACGTTTTTAGTTTACCGCAAACTAGAACAAGACGTGGTCAGCTTCAGGCAGTATATGAGTGAGCAAGCAGAGAAGTACCCAGGTTCAGAGGCCAAATTGCGAGCTAAATTTGTGGGTCGCTGGGAGGACGGGACGCCCGTCGCACTCTCTCCAGATAAAGCCGACCCCACTATTTCGGGAAACCCAGACTTAATAAACGATTTTAAGTACGGAGACGACCCAGAGGGATTCAAGTGTCCAATTGGCGCTCACGTACGCCGGGCAAATCCACGAGACGCCTTAGGCTTTAAAGATAATTTGACAGATCGTCGTCGAATCATCAGGCGAGGGATATCTTATGGCGATTACCTCAATGCAGATGGTTCTAATGCCGATGAAGAACGGGGCTTAATATTCATTGCTTTGAATGCCAATCTCTCACGACAGTTTGAGTTTGTGCAGCAGCAATGGATGAACTATGGCAATGATTTTCATCAAGGTGAGCAATCTGACCCCGTTATTGGTAATCACAAGTCCAGTCGCAGCTATGTAATTCCGGGAGACACGTCGAAAGGCGAAGAGCCATTCATTTGTACCGAGATGAAAACATTCGTGCGCTTATGCGGCGGCGATTATTTCTTCGTGCCAAGCCTCACGGGCATAAGGCTTATGGCAAGCAACGAAGTTGATGCTAGATAGCATGGTTGTAATGAGAGAGAAGCAAAATGAATAATAATATGGATTCAAAACCGCTCAAGATACTGTGTATTGATGGCGGAGGTATGCGAGGGATAATACCGGCTACTTTCTTAGAGAAGCTAGAGACTTTAACTGGGAAGGGCATCGCTGACCTATTCGATATAGCTGTGGGTACCTCTACTGGCTCTATTCTATCGGTAGGCTTGAATGTTCCTAGCGAAGACGACCCAACGAAGCCACGCTACAGCGCCTTAGATTTTGTGCACATGTACCAGAATTTAGGCAGTCAAATTTTTCATGAAAAGAAAAAACTCTTCAAGATACTCGACGGGGTAACCCATCCGACTTATGACGCTGTGGGTTATGAGAAAATTTTGAGCGACTACTTCGGTGATAGCACACTGAAGGATCTGTTGAGTGAGGTTGCCGTGCCTTCTATCGAGCTTGAAGACTTGCGTATGCATGTGTTCTCTAGAGCTAAGGCGTCTAAATCTGATTCGGATAATTTCCATGTCAAACACGTCATACGTGCGGCGACTGCGGCTCCCACATATTTTCCGTCGGCGCCTATTTCGAGTGTGGACTCCAAGGTGAAGGGCACATTCTTGGATGCAGGTGTCAGTACTAATAACCCCGGTACATTGGCATTCGCAGAGACTAGTACGCTAACGCAAAATAGACCCTGCATTTACGTGTCCATGGGAACAGGTCAAATTATTAAGCCCTTGAACGTGGTAAAGGCAAGCAATTGGGGCGAGCTTGAGTGGATCAAGAGTATTTTTGATCTGCAAGGTGATGCGCAGTCCAGTTATACCGAAGAAGTCGTTAAAGAAATTCTCTCCGGAAAGCCGGGTAGTAGTTATCATCGTTATCAGATCGATTTGCACGATCTGCCGCAAAATATGGACGATACTCAGGCCAAGGATTTACAGAAGCTTCGTGACGCCTCATTAAAGGCTGTCGAGGAACAAATCGATCAGTTGACAGCGCTAGCGAAACTGCTCACAGAATAATGATAATACTAGGAAGCTAGAATGAGCTTAATGACATTTTTGAAAGATAGACTTCAAGGAATTAGCCTAGACGATTTACATGAAAAACATCCGCTGGGGCATGAGTTAGATGAGTTCGCCAAAATGGACGGAACGGGTATCGCTCACTTTACTGAGGAACTCACTAACTGGGCAAAAGGGCATCCTGGAAAAATTCTATCGGCTTTGCATAAACTAAGACCTGTTATTACCATCAAGAATATTTCTATTGTGACGAGCTTTGATGCAGTCAAAGACGTGTTGAGTCGCGATCAAGATTTTAATGTTACCTATGACGATAAGATGCGTGCCATTACCGAAGGGGCTGGTTTCTTTCTTGGCTGGGACGATGATAGCGTCAAAGGAGCTAGCGATAGAATTAATATGCAGTTGGCGTTTCGCCGCGATGATATAGACATCATCATAAAGCCATTGCTAAAGAAATTGGCAGATAAGCACAGCCCAGCGCTTAAGGAAAATAAAGATTTAGTCGCCGATTTTTTCACCCCAATTCCAGCAGAGTTTGCAATAGAGTATTTTGGCTTCTCGAAAATCCAACCGCAATGGCTGCATAAAGTGACTGCTGGTCTGTTCGATTATATCTTCATTGATATAGCGAACACCCCACAAGTGACCTCCAGAGCGCTTGAGTACGCGAAGGAGTTAAGAGAGGCACTCGATAATGAGATTGCACTTGGAGAAGCGGGGGGCAATACCGTTTTGGGGCGTTGCCTGAAGTTGCGCGATGATAATGTGCCGGGTTTTGATGATACTAATATTCGCAATAATATTCTTGGGCTATTGATTGGGCTGGTACCAACCACGGCAAAATCCGCGGCTATGGCCTTTGATTATGCGACTCAGAGCTTTGAGCAAGCGCAGGCAACTCGTCAATACTTTCAGTCTAATGACCTCGACAGCGCGGTGTCCTACACGAAGGAGCTCACTCGTTTGAACCCCATCAACCCAGGCTTGTTCCGCAAGACCTCCGCGGAGGTTGAATTGTTCTCCTTTGGTAATCGTCACGTAATACCAAAGGGCAATTTTGTGCTTGCCTCGACTTATACGGCTATGCGTGATTCTAAATTTATCACCAAGCCACTGACAGTAGCTCCGGGGCGGCCTAATTCGAATTACCTTACATATGGGGTTGGTCTGCATAGTTGCTTTGGTCGTTATATAAACGACTTGCACGTTGGCAGTTTACTTTACTATGCCTATCAGGCTTCGCCATTAGAGCGCTGCGAGGGCAGTGAGGGCGATTTGATTTTCGAAGGCGCCTTTCCAAAAAGTTTAAAACTTTCACAATAGGATTTTAATATGAGCATGTTTAACTCACCGCGAAGGCTACTTAGCATTGCGGTCACCGCAAGCTGTTTAGCGGCCACTTCCCAGGTTCAGGCAAACGGTTACCACTTCCTACACCAAAGTGCAGAAGGCTTTGGCACCGCTTATGCCGCTAACGGCACCGCGATTAACGATATCAGTGCCATGTTTTCCAATATCGCCTCTATCACACGATTTTCGGGTACTCACGTTTCTACCGGCGGCGTTCTCGATTTTCCGCGCTCTAACCTCACCGATATTACGGCAACGGCGACCGTTTCCGGCGCGCCAGTGAGCGGCACGCCCGTAGAGCCCTCTCAGCCCATCGATACAGCCGAGGGCGCTGCCACCTATATGAGCCATCAATTAAACGATGATTGGTTTATTGGTGTTAGCTTTACCGCGCCTTTTGCCTATGTCTCGGAATATCCCAACACAGCCGCTAGCCGTTATTTTGCGACACTCACAAAGCTATACGCTTACAACCTAAACCCGGTGGTAGCCTGGCAGGTAAACGATAAACTAGCCATTGCTGGTGGTATCAATATTCAGCTGTATGAGAATGATTTGAATACGATGGTACCAACGGATATCAATAACCCCGATATTTCGACCGATGTAGAGTCTCGAATAAGCGCGGAAGATGTCTCCTACGGTTTTAGCTTGGGCTTGGAGTATCAGGCTAGTGAGAGAACGCGTATTGGCGTCTCCTATCGCTCCGAGATTAAACATAAGTTTAGCGGCCGTAGCGATTTTCAGGGTACGCAACAGAATTTAGAAACGCTTATGGCGGAAGTGCCCACGCTTACTAGTCTAGAAGGTAATACTAAGTATAAGATCAATACGCCTAGTATGTTTCAAATTGGAGTGGTCCACGAATTAGCCAATAGCAAATGGGAACTCTACGGCAATGCCAACCTGACCGGTTGGAGCGCGTTTAAAGACACACACATCTTATTCGACAATGGCTTTCCCACTGTATCGGTCGATAACGGCTGGGACGATAGTTGGTTTGTAGGTATTGGCGCAGGCTATCAGTACAGCGAAACCATTAAGCTACGCGGTGGTATTGCCTACGATTGGACTCCCACTCCGGCGGACACAGTGAGTCCGCGTGCGCCAAACAATGATCGTATGTACGCGTCAGTTGGTTTGAGCTATACGCCCTCAGAAGACTGGAAATTCGATTTCGGCTATATGTATTTGGAATTTAAAGAAGTAGAGATTGCCTTGGCTGGCGGTAATAACGCGCCGAGAGGGACTCTCGACGCGAGTCTAGATTTATACTCGAATGTCGTCATGTTCCAAGTGAACAAGCGATTCTAGACTTTTTCTTTTCTACGCTCGAAGCTTTCTTCTAAATCGTCAGCCGCTTCCGCTATATCGGGAACGACTTTTAAGATTTGGAAGAGAGCAAAAGTGAATAGACCATGCTCAGACCCAATATGAAACTCTTCTAGACCTTCGTATACCTCGAACCCTGCAGTCGCCAGCAGAACGATAGCAGCGGTCAGGCTAAGGTAGGGGGATTTAAGAATTTTAGTCACACTTCTTTTCATTTTTATACCTAATCGGATTTAGTAATGGACAATTTAGCACAATCCTAGTGCTTGAAATCCGCAAAGACAAGCGTTTATAAAAAGGAGGCAGGCTTTAGCCTTGAATGCAGCATATGGAAAAAGATCATTCCGCGTATAAAGTAGTAAACAACCGCAATATCTCGCTCAAACTCTCCAAATACGAGTTGCCTGAGACAGGCATGTCCGCTCATGATGCCTATCAGTTGGTCAAAAGTGAATTGCAGACTCAGGGCAACCCCGCGTTGAATATGGCCTCCTTTGTAACCACTATTATGGACAAAGAGTGTGACGATCTTATTCACGAGAATCTCGGGGTTAATTTCATTGACACCGAAGTCTATAGAGGGAATCTTGAAGTTCATGATCGTTGTGTGAAGATCTTGGGTAATCTATTTGGCGCACCGGATGTCGATAAAGTGTGGGGTACTCAATGTGTGGGCTCCTCAGAAGCACTCATGCTCGCACTTCTAGCTCATAAACGCGCATGGCAAAAACGGCGCAAGGCGGAAGGCAAGCCATATGATAAGCCTAATATAGTCATGGGCAATGACGTTCATTTGACTTGGATTAAAGCGGCTATCTATTTTGAGGTTGAGCAAAAGATAATTCCCCTCCAGGAGGATCGTTTTACCGTCACGGCAGAAGAAGTGCTCGAGAGAGTCGATGAAAATACGATCTGTGTGGTGGGGGTATTGGGGACTTCCTATACCTTCGATTACGACCCCATTGAAGAGATTAACGCCGCTTTAGTAAGTTTGAAAAAGGAAAAGAGCCTTGACATACCATTACACGTGGACGGAGCCAGTGGAGCATTTATCGCGCCGTTTCTCAATCCGGAAATAAAATGGGATTTTCAATTAGAACAAGTTAAAACAATCAATACCTCTGGCCATAAGTATGGCCTGGTGTATCCGGGTATAGGCTGGGCTCTTTGGCGCGACGAAGACGATATTCCTAAGGAGCTGGTAACAGAAACCAATGTGCTCGGCTTTGTGGAAAAGTCGTTTAGCCTTAATTTTTCGCGCGGGGGCTCGATGATTTTAGCGCAGTATTATAATTTCTTGCGCCTTGGCAAACAGGGTTATACCCGCATAATGGAGCACCTGCGTGATGTTGCCCAGTATCTCGCCAGTGAGCTGCAGCAATTTGAAGAATTGGAAGTACTACGCGATGGTAGGTACACTCCTTCGGTAATCCTGAAGCTCAAGAGTGAAGAGCGTTTTAATGCGGCCGATCTGGTTGCGGCCTTGGCTCAGCATGGCTGGATTGTTCCGGCGTTCTCTTTGCCGGCCAATGCCGATAAAATCAATGTCATGCGGCTGAATGTAAAGGAAGAATTCAATGGTGAGCTAGCTGATCGCTTGGTGGCAGATTTTCGTCAAGCATTAGATAAACTCTCACAAACTCATCAACAACCCTTTGAGAAACTTAATACGGAACATCCTAAATAAGTGTCGAATTTAAAGTATCAATTATATGGGGCGCCTATTAGTTATTACACAGGCAAAGTCAGGTCTTATTTTAAGTGGAAACAGATTCCTTATGAGGAAACCCTGTCTACGGCGCAAGTGTATAAGAACATCATTGTTCCGCGTGTAGGCTTTCCTGTTATTCCCGTAGTCGTGTCTCCCGAGGATGAAACCCTACAAGACAGTACTCACATAATGGATACTTTAGAGCAACGTTTCCCTCAGCGCTCTATCTATCCCACTAGCCCTGTGCAGCATTTCGTTGCGATTTTATTGGAAATTTATGGTGATGAATGGTTGGTGATTCCGGCCATGCATTATCGCTGGCATCATAATCGAGATTGGGCGATAGAGCAGTTTGGCGCGACCAATGCGCCTAATGCGACCAAGGCCGAGCAAAAACAAATCGGGGAGAAACGAGCACAGCCCTTCGCTAAAGCGGCACTCATGCTAGGGGCGGAGCCTCATATGTATGAGGCCATTGAAAAATCGTATGAAGACCTACTAGCTGAGCTGGACGCACACTTTGCCGAGCATCAGTATCTGTTAGGTGCTAGAGCGAGCATTGCTGATTTTGGTTTATTCGGTCCCCTATACGCACATCAGTTTCGTGACCCCAAAAGTGGCGAACTAATGCGTCGTTTAGCGCCTAATCTCCTTAAGTGGATAGAGCGCATGTGCGAACCGAAGGAAGAGGAGATTGGTGAGTTCCTAGCGGACGATGCTATTGCGCCTACATTATTACCCATATTGCGCCGTATGATGAGAGAGCAATTGCCGGCTCTACGTGATCTGTCCACGGGTTTCGGCGCTTGGCTTGCAGAGAACCCCAATACGGATATTCCGCGCGTCATTGGTTTCCACTCTTTTGAACTAGAAGGGAAAACCGGGTCACGAATTATGCGAGTTTACAGTCTGTGGATGATGCAAAGGGCTCGGGATGCCTATAAGAGCTTAAATGCGCTAGACAAAGGGAAAGTCGATTCATTGCTGGAAGCCATAGACGGTGGAGCCTTCAAAGACTTTCAGGATCCACCGCGCCTTGAGCGAGCCGGTATGAGCGTAAAGCTCCAGTAAGCCAAGTACTAACGAATATACTGTGGTAGAGACGCAAAGTCTGAGGCTCGTACACCGCGCTCATAAGCGGCATTACCCACAATAAAGGCCTCGTCTGGAAGGTCGACAGTTGGAATGCCGACTTCGGCATAGATTGCTCGGCACTGAGCGCGAGCCTCTGCGTCTAAATGCGGCACAAATTCAGGCGACTCATTGAGCTGTGGCAGCAAACCGCCATTACCCCCAGTTAACCATTTCATATATTTGATATGCATCCACGGGTGTCCGCCAATGCTGAGAGAGGGCTCTTGCAGAGCATAGAAGTTAGACGCTATTTTTTCGTACTGCCAGTATAGATCATAGGCATCTTGATAGTCTTTTTTGCGCATGAGATTAAGAAATTCGCTCATCCAAGGTTTCTGTGGCGATTGCAGGGATTCTATGGCCCACTGACCGGTCCACTGTATTGGATATTTTAGTGATAGTGCCAGCATAAGCTCTATGTCCACGACGCCCAGTAGCAGCCTATCGCCGACTCGCTCTGCCAGAGCATAAGCGGTAGCGGGACGAAGCGTTTGCGTAAACTTAACAGCAACGACGCTGTCATGATCGGCCAGACGGTCGAATGCATCCAGAGGTAAGCCGGTGGGGTCTAAGTGTGTAATGGCAGCGCTTGGTTTGGCATATAAGACAATCGCAAGTGATGTGTTCTCAATGATCGAGAGCATCTGCTCGGCCATAGCATCTTGACTAGCTAGCTCGGGGTTAAAATACATCAGTGCGTGGCTCACGCCGCGCTGTTCCATCTCACGAAGCTGAGGTTCCATCTGGCTTAGGGTTCCGGGGCGAATGAGTCCCACTTGCAGAATATCGTCTTTGGCTTCATCGGCGATGATGGATGACATCAACGCCGTATTCGCGCTGTCTAGGCCGACAGGGACTGGCAAAACGGAACAAAACCCGTTGGCTATGGAGTGCCTTAGTTCTCGGCGTATGGCTTCCTCGTCAATTGTTTTTAGGTCTGGCCCGACGCTTGGCAGGATGAAAGATTCACCGCCTCTCAGGTTTCTAAGCGCCCAAAGCTTTTTAGTAGATAGGTCGGAAAAACCCGCATTAGGAGGACGTTTCGTATTGGCAGAAAAGGCCGAGTTGGATACTGCAAGGGCCGACAGTGCGGCGGCGCTGGTCATCATGAAATTTCTGCGTTTTACAGATTCTAGTTCGCCGCTTGGTTTATTCTTATTCATACTAAATTCCTTGAAATTATTGTTTTCCGTCTATTCAAGCCTGCCGCCACAGCCTTGACAAAAATTAGCCGCAACATCGTGTCCTTTCAACCCACAGTGGGGGCAAACGATGTGAGATTCGATACGCTTTAGCGTATCGCCGCGCCTAAACTCCTGCATGAGCTCGGCCCCTATAATCCCCGTAGGCACTGCAATAATGGCATAGCCACTAATCATTGCGATAGCCGCTATGGTTTGTCCCAGAGCGGTTTGTGGAACGATGTCGCCGTAACCAACCGTGGTGATGGTGACAATGGCCCAGTAAATACTGGATGGGATATTGGTAAATCCATTTTCGGGGCCTTCAATCACAAACATCATAGTACCAAAGACGACGATGAGATTGATTACGGTAAACATGAAAATGAATATTTTTCGTCTACCGTTATAGATGGCGGACCACAGAAAATTGGCCTCGCCAATATAACGAAATAATTTTAAGACTCTGAATACTCGCAATACGCGCAGTATTCGTACGACGACCAGGAAGTTGACTGGAGGAAATAGCAGGGCAATATAGCTTGGTAGAATCGAGAGTAAATCGATAATGCCATAAAAACTAAAAATATATTGTCTCGGCTTTTCAGAGCTATAGATACGCAGGCCGTACTCAACAGTAAAAGCGCAGGTAAATAGCCACTCCAGTGCGAATAGCTGAAGTCTATACTGTTGATGAATAACCTCGACTGAGTCGAGCACTAAGGCCAATACACTAAGAGTGATGACAAGGATTAAAATGAGATCGAAGGTTTTGCCCGCAGGAGTGTCATAGCCAAATATGACATCTCTAAGCTTTTCTTTGAAACTGAGTTGGCGCTGATCTGAGGTCGTGGACATGCAGGTTTAGGCCTCTTAGGGGTTGATTGCGAGGCCATAGTTTACCCTCCAATGCTGTGAATATCGAATAGGCATTGTCGGCAGTTGATTTTCGCTTGATGAGCGCTGATTTAGAGTCTACTGAAGCGGGGGCGATGCTACGGAGTTTCAGCGACCCAACCGCCTCCAAGCGCTTGATATAGGTTGACGATTATATTGAGCTGAGCCAATTTATTGTCTAAATAGGAGTTGCGACTCGCGAATAGAGTATTTTGTGAGGTGAGGACTGTTTGAAAGTCGCTAACGCCTTCTTCATACCTAACCTGCGCGATGCGGAAGGATTCTTCTGCGGCTTCTAAATTGCGCTGGGCTACGGCAAGTTGCTCCTGCTGCAGACGGAGGCTGCTAAGAAGCACCTCAATCTCATTAAATGCGGCCAGAGTTGCCTTCTGGTAGCTGTCCAGGGCGTTTCCCAAGGCCAATTTGCGCTGATCTAAGGCGCGGCTTCTTTGGCCTGTATCTAGCAGTGTCTGCAATAGCGAGGCGTTTATATTTAGGAAAGTGTCAGGCGAGGACAAAAGCTCGCTTAGCGAGGTACTGCTTGCACTCGCGTTGCCTGTGAGGGAAATGGTCGGGAAATAGCTTAGCCTGGCAATATCCACATTGGCGGCGGCACTACGCAGTTGTGCTTCAGCCTGCACGAGGTCTGGTCGACGCAGCAATAACTCCGAACTTAACCCTGGACTGACTGATGGTACTGTAATGGTTTCCAGCGTTTGGCCCTCGATGTTGAAGCCTTGCACATTAGTGCCACTGAGTAGGGCTAAAGCCGCCCTAGCCGAGAGATCATTTTGTTGTAGGGCGCTTAGGCTGGCCTGTTCACGTTGCAAAGCAATCTGCTGTTGCAGTGCCTCGATGGGAACCGCCACACCGGCCTCGACACGGGCATTGGCGATTTCACTAATAGCGCGTGCATTCTCTACGTTCTGCTGTGCTGCCTCGATCTTGTCGCGCGTCAGAAGCAACTGGAAATAGGTAGAAGCCGAGGTTGCAAGAGTATTGAGTTTAAGCGCAGCATCCTGGGCCACTCTAGTATCGTAATCGGCAATGGCTTGCGAATAGACGGCAGGTTTTGTGAGGATATTGCTGTAGCTAAGATTGCCATTGAGTTCGAATGGCGTATTGGGACTGTCGCTACTGCGAGAGTCATCGCTGCGAGTCTCGATATAGCTAGCGGCGGTACCAATACTCACGGTCGCCCGCGGTAGAAGCTCGAAGCCAGCCTCCTTTAAACTAATCTGAGCGCTTTCTAAGTTGCGCCTACTATTGCTGAGGTCAAAATTTTGCTGTGAAATTGTGGCAATGAGTTCGCTTAACTCTGCTGCTTCAAATTCATTCCACCAGTCACTGGCAGGCCAATTGCTTGAATCATTGCCTTGGGCCTGCGTCCATGTCTGGGGTATTAAATTTTCCGGTAGAGCAGGCGCCGGCGTTTCCAAAAGCTGGCAGGCGCTTAGACTCAATAAGCTCACGGCAATGGCGAGAGACTTTAGTGGTTTCACATTTATTTCCTTATTCATTTGCCAGTGCTACAACTGGATCTAAACGAGCCGCTTTACGCGCGGGCGTGAATCCAAAGATGAGCCCGGTTGCCGCGGCACAGCAAAATGAAATGACCATTGGCGCGGTGGTAAACTGTATGGCCACACCGAAACGCTGAAGGAGCAACCCGACGCCTATACCAATACCAACTCCCATTAAACCGCCAATGCCGGACACGACAATGGCCTCGGACAAAAACTGGGAAAGAATATCGGACTGCCTAGCGCCGGTGGCCATCCTAATGCCGATCTCTCTAGTGCGCTCGGTTACCGACACCAGCATGATATTCATTACACCAATACCGCCGACTAACAGTGAGATTGCCGCAACGGAGCCTAAGAGCATCGTAAAGGTGTCTTGAGAGGCGGAAACAGTATCCAGTAGCTCGGCGCTATTAAATACCCGGAAGTCTTCGCTGCCGTGTCTGACGGTTAGAAATTCTACTAGGCGCTGCTCAGTGGTATTGATGGTGTTTATGTCCTCTACGGCGACCGTTATTGACCGAGCGTAACTGGTACCGAACAGTCGAAGAGCACCGGTTTTTAAGGGGACAAAAATAGCATCGTCTTGATCTCTACCGCCGAAGCCTGAGGCGCCTTTACGCGTTAACACACCGATGACTTGAAAGGGCACGTTGCTAATAAGAACGTATTCGCCCAGGGGATCTTCGCCATTGGGGAAAATCTCCTCGGCGACCGTGGCCCCAAGCACTGCCACTGCCGTATAGCGTTCGCTATCCTCTCGGGTATAAAACACGCCTCTAGCTAAAGGCCAGCCTCTGACCTCGGGAAGTGTTTCGGAGGTGGCGGTGACGGATGTGCGATAGTCCTCTCGGCCATAACGTACAGTATATGTTCCCTGTATCTCCGCTAGCGTGCCAGAAACATTCGGAACAGCGTCGAGAATGGCATCGGCGTCATCAAAGGTCAGCGAGTCTCGGCTACGGCGCTGCCCAGGAATGCGAGCGGGCTGCAGCATCAATAGATTGGTACCGACGGAGCTAATTTGGTCGACAATCTGCTGTCTGGCGCCTTCGCCTATGGCTAGCATGGCGACCACTGAGGCCACGCCAATTACGATTCCGAGAAGGGTCAAAAAGGTACGGAAAATATTAGACGTCAGTGAGCGGAATGCCATTTTTATGGCCTCCGCAACGCTGGCTAATGGAGAAGTCAGTCGGCGGTTAAGGAACAAATCGCGTAACTTATTATTGCTCTTGGTGGGGGGCTCAACTCCCTCTTTAGTACTGTCCTCGATAACACTACCATCGCGAAACTCAATGGTTCGATCTGCCTGTTTGGCAAGCTTAGGGTCGTGGGTAATGATTATAACGGTATGCCCTTGTTTGGCTAAGTCCTTGAGCAGAGCCATGACTTCGATACCACTTTGAGAGTCCAGAGCGCCTGTGGGTTCATCCGCTAATATTATATTGCCGCCATTCATTAGCGCGCGGGCGATGGAGACTCGTTGTTGTTGCCCGCCCGAGAGCTGGCTTGGTCTATGATCCAGGCGATCGCCCAAGCCCAAGGATGTCAGCAGTGCCTCGGCCTTGATGTGTCGCTCTTGGGCGGAGTAACCGGCATAGATCGCGGGTATCTCGACGTTCTCGATAGCATTTGAGTGGGGCAGAAGATTATAGCTTTGAAACACAAAGCCAAACGCTTCGCGTCGTAACCATGCAAGATCGTCTGGTGCGAAATTTTTAATATCTCGCCCAGCAAACAAATAGGTTCCGCTAGAGGGTTTGTCCAAGCAGCCGAGGATATTCATCATGGTGGATTTGCCAGAGCCAGATTGCCCCATAATGGCAACGAACTCGCCCATATGAATTTTGAGTGAAATGCCTCTTAACGCATTAACCTCAACGCCGCCACCGGTGACAAATTTTCGCTTGATATCCCGTAGCTCAATAATGGGAATAGCGCTATCCATGCTAGACGCTGCTTCGCCAGAATTAGGGCCGAGTGCAGTACTATTGTCTGCGGTTATTGAGCTCATCGGAAGGACCTAGGAATTCCAGGCATGGTGTTGCCGCCATTATTATTGTTCTGACCTTGTGCCTGAACAATTCCTGCAACAACTTGCTCTCCTTCACTTAAGCCCTCAATGACTTCGGCGCGAACGCGGCTTGTGACTCCAACAACAACTTCGCGCTGCTGTTGCGAGCCGTCTGGGGCTATCACTTGAACCTGTGCCTTGCGGCGTGCTGTTTCTCCATTTAGCGGTGTGGCCGCCCGACGCCTAAAATTGCCGTTTGAATTTTGCTGCATGCGTGCTATTTGCTGTGCAGTGGGACGGCCGTTAAAAGCGGGAGTCGCGCCTTCGCGATCGCCGCTAGGGCCGGCCTGCCTTTGCTGCATCTCGTCATTAAAACTGAGAGCTCCGAAGGGGATAGTCAATACATCTCTAGCGGCGGAGGTAATAAAAAATACCTGTGCGGTCATTTCTGGAAGGAGCGAACCATCACGGTTTTCCACATCGAACAGGCCCGTATATAGCACCACATTATTCTCTACCAGCGGTGTGGGAAGTATTTGTCTGAGCTCACCATACCAGCGTCTATCTCCACCGCTTAGGGTGGTAAAATAGATGGGCATTCCTTTAGTTAATTTGCCGATATCGGCCTCAGATATTTCCGTCTCCACCGTCATCGTGGTTAAGTCGGCAACGCGCAGAATTGTAGGGGCCTGTTGATTAGCATTCAGCGTTCGTCCTTCGTTCATTTCAATGGAGACCACGGTGCCTGTTATGGGGGCGTAGATTCGGGTGTACTCCAATTGGGTTTCTTCTGTCAGTAGGCTCGAGCGGCTTTGCTGAATTTGCTTTTGTAGCTGTATCAGACTGGCCTCAGCATTGGCAAGATTGGAAATTGCGGTATCGTAGTCTTGCTGGCTAGTGGCATTGGCCGCCATTAGGCGCGTCTGTCTTTCGGAGTTAGCGCGGGCGAGATTCAGTGATGCCGTACGAGACTCGATCTGTGCTTCCAAGGCTTCAATAGCCGCTCTACTAGCTTCGACGCGGCTTTGCTGGGTACGGGCATCGATCTCGGCCAAGAGCTGGCCTTCTTCGACGAGGTCTCCCACCTCAACATAGAGCTTTTGCAGTTGGCCAGAGACTTGGGCGCCGACATCGACATAATCGCTGGGCTTTAGGCTACCGGCAGAGGAGATGGTGTTTTCGATATCACCACGCTCTACTAAAGCTATTAGCGGCTCGTCTTGGGCGACCTCGTCAGAATCGCTCAGAGTGAAATAGGCAATGGCTAGCATAGCGAGCAACAACGCTGAAAAGATTAGCTTTTTCCTGCTCTTTGCCTTGCGATGAGGCGGTATAAGCGCAGCGCTTTGTTCTTCTTGTGTAGGCTTATCTTGTTGACTCATTCATTAGTTCCTAAAAAGAATGCTTAAATACAATCATGAGAACTCATACGGGCGAAATGGCATAATCTGTTGTAGCAAATTGCAACATTTTGCACTTAGTGGCGTATTTGCTTCTGTTTATAGACCGGCGGTAGGGCGATCTACTTTTGCCAAGTATACTGATGGGGATAATTAGCCATGAAAAGGGGAAATGAGATGATAGTGAGATCTGTTGCGATACTAGGTGCGCTAAGCGTGTTTTCGACATCCTTAGTGCTCGCACAACAGCCCGAGGAGTTAAGTAAAGAGCAGATAATGACCACCATTATTACGCCCACTACTGCCACTATCTGGGGCGCCTATCAGATTACAGATGAGCAGTGGGCAGGCTTAGATGAAGCCGCTCAGACTCTTGTTAAGGCAAGCGAGGCCACGCTAAAAGGTGGGGGCACTGAATCGGGACAGGCATTGGCTCAAAATGCTCAATGGCAACTATATGCGCAGCAGATGTTGGATGCTGCTACGGCAATAAGAGGAGCTATAGCAGACAAAGATGAAGAGCGTATGTTCAATATTGGCAATGACGAGTTGTATCCGCCTTGCGAGAGTTGTCACCAAGAGTTTAATCGCTAGCTGCGATATCGCGTTAATCGACGATGGGTTCAGTAGGGGGCGCAATGTCCCCTTTTTTCAACAACAACACCAGCGGTGAAACAAATACGACTACCCACATCATAATTTTGAAGTCGTTGACATAGGCAATTGTCATAGCCTGTCGAGTAATTTCCATATCGAGAGCAGTAAGTGCTGCAGCGCCATTCTCCATTATTGAGTTAGGCACCTGAAGCCAATTGATGCCAATGGTTCCGGCTGTAATATTCTCTGAAAGATAAGCATGGTTGCGTTGTATGCTACGAGTGAGCAGAGCGACTACTAGAGATATCCCCATACTGCTGCCTAGGTTGCGTGAAAGGCTGAAAATACTAGCAGCCTCTGCGCGATGTTTTGGATCGAGGGTTGAGTAGGCAATTGTGCTCAGAGGCACAAAAATAAGCCCGACGCCCCAGCCCTGAAGAACGCCTGTCCAAATGATGTCGAAGGGTGGCACATAGGTGGTGAAGCCGGTCATGGCATAGAGCGAGATAAGGGTTAACAACAGGCCGATGCTGATAAAAATTCTTGGATCTATTTGGTTGCTATAGCGGCCCACTATAAACATTCCAAACATGGTGCCCATGCCACGAGGTGCCATTAGCATTCCTACGTCCATAACAGGATAGCCCATGAGTGTTTGCATATAGGGCGGGAGCAATGTCATGGTGGCAAGTAAGATCAAGCCAATGAAAAAGATAAAGACCGTAGCCGTTAGTAAGTTGCGATCGCGAAATATACCCGGTGTAAGAAAGGGGTGTTTCACTCTCCCCGAGTGAATGACGTACATCCATAAGGCAGAACCCACAAAGGCGATGTACAGCAGAATCTCTCGCGATTCTAGCCACCCTTGCTGCTCACCTCGATCCATTATCATCTGCGCACTGCCAATGAAAACCGCCAAGAAAAAGAAGCCAAGTTTGTCGAAGGGGCGATCGGAGCGTTCGGAGTCTGGCATAAACAGTGCCACTCCAAGAAAGGCGATTATGCCCACAGGAATATTGATATAAAACACCCACCGCCAATTGTAGTTCTCCGTCAGCCACCCGCCGAGAGTTGGGCCTAGGATAGGGCCTAGTACTACGCCCATTCCCCAAAGCGCCATAGCCTTGCCGTGATTCTCTTTGCGGTTGATATTCAGCAGGGTCGCTTGCGCCAAGGGAACAATAGAGGCGCCGCATATCCCTTGTATGATTCTATAGGCGACCATTTGCTCAATTGAAGTGGCAAGGCCGCACAGTACCGAGCTTATAGTGAAGCCTGTAATGGCAAATAGAAAAATCTTCTTTTGACCGAATCGACCAGATAACCAAGCCGTGGGCAAGGTCATAATTGCCGAGGCCACAATATACGAGGTGAGAATCCACGCAACTTGATCTTGAGTGGCAGAGAGGCTGCCTTGCATATGCGGCAAGGCAACATTGGCGATGGTGGTATCCAAGACTTGCATTACCGTCGCCAGCATTATGGATACGGTAATAAAGCCTTTAAAGGGAACTTCTTGCGTAGCGTGCGACATTAGCAGCCTTTAGCTTATTCGCTAATCCATGGAAGAGATCGATCGCGCAGAGTGTCGATGTCTACAATAGCGCTCATTCCAGAGGATAGCGGTACATCTTTGTCGTAGTTAGTTAGTTCAATATTGACTTGAATCCGCTGTACCACTTTTATCCAGTTACCAGAGCTGTTTTGTGCTGGAAGAAGCGAAAACTCCGCACCAGTTGCCGGTGTAATACCAGCAACGACTGCTTGCCATTTGCGACCGGGATAAGTATCAATGGTAACTTCTACCTGTTGTCCCTCTCTTACCCAGGTAAGGTCGGTTTCCTTGAAGTTGGCTTCAATCCACATGCGGTTATCACTGACTAGACTGAATAGTTGAGCTCCGGCAATGACATACTCTCCCTCGTGGACCGATACGTTCGCGGCCACACCATCGGCAGGGGCGCGAATTTCGAGATGACTTATGTCTAGCTGAATTTTCTCTAGTTCGGCCTGTGCTTGAAGGTAGCTTGGATGCATCTCGCTAGGCATGTCTGGATCAATAAGCTGTGCTCTGGCAACTTGCAGAGCTTGTTTCTTGCTATCTAACTCATTCTGCATACTTCGCCAAGCGTATTCGGCTTGGTCAAACTGGGCTTCTGGCAATGATCGGGTGGTAGTGAGTTCGCGTATGCGTTCCATCTCTTTGCGCGCAAACTCTAAATCTGTTTGAGCTTTATCGATGTCTAATTGTGCGCCGATATAATTCGCTTTCTCGGCCTCTATATTACCCTTAACACTTAGCAGCTTAGCTTGTGCTTTTGCTAGGGCGATCTGGTAGGGGCGATCATCAATGCGAAATAATAATTCGCCTTTACTGATTCTTTGATTGTCTCGCAGATTAACCTCTACGACTCGGCCCGATATCTCGCTGGCAATAGAGACGATCTCGTGTTTTACATAGGCATTGTCGGTGCTCACTATACGACCGCCTTGCATATAGACCCACAAGGCAATGCCTGCAATGGCCAGTGGGCCTAGGAGCATAAGTGCGATATGGGCGATGGTGGAGCGCCCGTACATAGTTTTGATGTTCACTAGTGAGTTTTCCTCATGAATATTTAGCGGTGGGGTGAATCACTGGTATTTAGGTTTTCCCGCATTCTGCTTAATACATCCATGAATAATTTCTCTTCCTTGCGACTAATTCCTTGTAGCGCTTGGGACTTAATATCCTGTGAGAGCTCAGTAAGCTGCTCTATGACCGGGTCCGCTTTTGCTTTAAGAAAAATATGTTTAACTCGTCGATCACTGGGATCGCTGCGCCGCTCGATCCAGCCTTCCTTTTCTAGCTTGTCCAGATGTCTAGCTAGGGTGATAGGGGTGATATCCATAGCGCGAGCGAGAACGCTTTGTTGCATGCCGTCTTCTCGATGGAGATGCGCTAGGACCGACCAAAGGGCCCGTGACATCCCTATCTTTTGAGATTGCCTGTCGAAGCTGTAGCGTAGCAAGCGGGCCACATCGTGAATAGAGAAGCCGAGGCTTTGTTCAATTGGAGTTTTCATATTGATGCATATAATAAGCAAGCTTATCAGTTTGTGCAATGCCTCGCCGCCAAGCTGTCATATTCAATTAGTACGATAGATGGCAAGAGAGTTGCTTGTAATAGCCTAGGACGACAGCGAGCGAGGTCAATAAAGACTGTTCAACGGTGAACTCTCTGCCTTCGCTAGTCTGACCCCAGAGGAGATAGGCATGATTTGCGACATCCTGATCATTGGCGGCGATGGTGATCTAGCTTTAAGAAAGCTATACCCGGCGCTTTATCATCTCGATCTGGACTCCAATCTTCCCTCTTGCTTGCGAGTCGTAAGTGTCTCTAGACAAAGCGAGCCAGAACGCGGCTTTGCCGAGCACGTGAAAGCTAAACTCAATAGTTTTATTGGTGCCGAAAAAGTCGACGAAAGCGTCTGGAGCCGTTTTGCTAAGCGCTTGAAACATTTGAAGATAAACGCTACTAGCGAGGCGGAGCTGCGACGCTTGCGCAATGAAGTATTCACTGATGAGGGACGAGATCTCATCGTCTATTTGGCCACGCCGCCAGCGATTTTTGCGCCGATCTGTCAGTCTTTATGGGCAGTCGGCCTCGTTCGAGACAATATGCGTATCGTAATTGAAAAGCCTCTGGGAAGCGATTTAGCGTCTTTTCGCAGCATTAACGATAGCTTGACGGCCATCTTTGACGAAGAACAAATTTATCGAATCGACCACTACTTAGGCAAAGAGACCGTACAAAACCTCTTGGCGATGCGTTTTGCGAATGCACTATTTGAGCCCTTATGGAACAGTAACTATATCGATCACGTCCAAATTAGTGCAGCCGAAACCGTCGGCGCAGAAGGGCGATGGGATTTCTATGATGAGGCAGGCGCCTTACGCGATATGGTGCAGAACCACCTGCTGCAACTGCTTTGTCTGGTTGCCATGGAGCCACCTGCCTCTCTGGCACCTTGGGCCGTTCATGACGAAAAACTGAAAGTACTGCGTTCCCTTGCACCAATGTCTAAGCGAGAGGTGCAGGAGTGCACTGTAAGAGGTCAATACACCGCTGGTACCTGTGCGGGGAAAGGCGTGCCCGGCTATACTCAGGAGGAAGGGGCCAAACCAGCGTCTAATACCGAGACATTTGTTGCTATTAAGGCGAGAGTAGATAACTGGAGATGGGCAGGAGTTCCATTCTATTTGCGTACTGGCAAGCGTATGCAGGCGCGCTACTCTGAAATTGTCGTTCAATTTGTCGAAGTTCCACATGCTATTTTTGGCGAGCAAATGCGACCGGGTAATGCCAATAGGCTGATCATTCGTCTGCAGCCGGATGAGGGCATTCGGCTTTATGTTTGCAATAAGGTGCCCGGCCTTGATGATTCGCAGCCTTTAGAGCTCGTAGCGCTCAATCTTTCTTTAAACGATGCCTTTACCAATAAGCGAGTTCCCGATGCCTATGAGCGTCTGTTATTTGATGTGATGCGAGCGAACTCGACCTTATTCATGCGAGCGGACCAGGTCGAGGCGGCATGGGATTGGGTGGATCGTATTGCTCAGGGTTGGCGTTGTGCCAAACAGCGTCCCCTTCCTTATGTCGCGGGCAGTTGGGGGCCTTCCGAGGGGATAGCTCTTATCGCTCGTGACGGGCGAACTTGGCAGGAATAGCGTATGAGTATTGAGTTTAATGCTTTCGATTCAAATGCCGAGCTGGTGAAGATTCTGGCGACGGAAATCAGCGAAACCTTGCATTCCAAAATCGCCAAACGGGGCAGGGCAAGTTTAGCCGTATCGGGTGGGAGTACACCGTTATTACTGTTCAAGGAATTGTCTGCAATCGAAATTGCATGGGAAAGAGTGTGTATTACTCTCGTTGATGAACGCTGGGTGGAGCCCGATCATCAGGATTCTAACGAGAAGCTGCTGCGAGAAAACCTACTGCAAGACAAAGCGGCCAAGGCGAATTTTTTTCCGCTTAAGTTAGCAGGCTTAAGCCCTTCGTCGGCAGTAAGGCCATTAAGTGATGAGCTTAAGGATAAGGTGCTGCCCTTGGACGCGGTTGTATTGGGGATGGGCGAGGATGGGCATACCGCCTCTTTCTTTGCCGGGGCTCCCCAGCTAAGCGAAGCGCTTAGTCTCACAGATACTACAGTGTGCGCGAGAGTAGTGCCGCCTTCGGCCCCCCATGAGCGAATGACCCTGACATTGGGAACATTATTAAACTCACAGCGACTCTTTCTCCACTTTGTTGGCAGCAAAAAAAGAGAGGTGTTTGAAAAAGCTCAAGTTCAAGTGGACGTTAATGTTTACCCCGTCAGCGCAGTGCTGTGCCGACCAGAATATTGTGTGGAAGTTTATTACGCTGATCAATAAGTTTTAGGAGTTTGAATGCAAGCGCTTATCGAAAAAGTCACGGCCAATATCAAAGCAAGAAGTATTGATACTCGCAGAGCCTACTTGGCAAGGCTTAACTGTACTCGTGCTGAGTTTCCGCCTAGGCGAATACTATCATGCGGCAATATGGCCCATGCTTTTGCGGCTTGCGGTGATACCGATAAACAAACCATAAGGCTAATGCAAAGTGCCAATCTAGGAATAGTGACGGCGTTCAACGATATGTTATCGGCGCATCAACCCTTGGAGACCTATCCCGATCTTATCAAGTCGGTGGCTAGAGAGATTGGTTCGTCTGCCCAGGTTGCCGGTGGCGTCCCCGCTATGTGCGATGGGGTGACCCAAGGTCAAGCGGGTATGGAGTTAAGTCTGTTCAGTCGAGACTTGATTGCCATGTCTACTGCGCTAAGCCTGAGTCACAATGTGTTTGACGGTGTTTTATGCTTAGGAGTCTGTGACAAAATTGTGCCGGGAATGTTAATTGGGGCTTTACAGTTTGGTCATTTGCCGGCAGGGTTTATTCCAGCGGGGCCAATGCCATCGGGTATTCCGAATAAGGAGAAAGCCGCTGTTAGGCAGCGCTATGCTGCAGGAGAAGCCAGCAAGGACGAACTACTTGAGGCCGAATCGGCGTCCTATCATAGCCCTGGGACGTGCACGTTCTATGGCACGGCAAATAGTAATCAAGTGCTCATGGAAATGCTGGGCGTGCAGCTGCCCGGCGCCTCTTTTGTAAACCCGGGTACTGCATTGCGCGATGCCTTGACCAAAGAGACGGTCCTACGAGTAATAGCTGCGGCGGACACTGCAGGTGCTCATATTCCCTTAGCGGCAATGGTAACCGAAGAGAGTATTGTGAATGCCTTAGTCGCCTTGTTGGCCACCGGGGGTTCGACCAATCACACCCTGCATATGATTGCGATCGCCAAAGCCGCAGGCATTATTCTAACTTGGAAAGACTTTGATGAACTCTCCAGTGTGACCCCGCTTTTGGCTAGGGTCTACCCTAATGGGGATGCGGATGTGAATGCTTTTCAAAGAGCCGGCGGCATGTCTTTTCTGGTTAAGCAGCTAAGAGAAGAGGGCTTGCTCAATGAAAATATTGTGTCGCTTATGGGAGAGGGGCTCGATCCATTCGAACTTGCACCAACGCTAGATGCTAACGGCAATTTAACTTGGTGCAGTGCTGCTCAAAGCTCTTCCATGCCTGAAGTTCTTCGCAGCGCCTCTGATCCGTTTGATACCGAGGGAGGTATTAGAGTGTTGCACGGTAATCTGGGTGAGGGAATTATTAAAGTGTCTGCCGTGAAACCCGAGAACCGCCGAATAGAAGCTCCATGTGTCATTTTTAATGATCAAGACGAACTACTGGAGGCATTTAATACTCAGAATTTTGAGAGGGATTTCATAGCCGTGGTGCGTTACCAGGGGCCAAAGGCGAACGGCATGCCGGAACTCCATCAGTTAACGCCTCATCTTGGTCTGCTGCAAGATAAAGGATTCAAAGTAGCCTTAGTGACGGATGGACGCATGTCTGGAGCATCCGGCAAGGTGCCCGCTGCCATTCATGTGAGTCCAGAAGCTTTGGATGGCGGACCACTGGCAAGACTTGAGGACGGAGATGTTCTGCGCCTAGATGCAGATGCGGGATCTTTGGAAGTATTGCTTGATGCGAAGGAGTTTGCTGCCCGCATGCCGACGCCTCCAAGTTTTGACGCCGCTCAGATGCAAAAACGCAACACATTGGGACGAAATTTGTTTGATAGTTTTCGGCATGAAGCCACGTCAGCTCGTACGGGAGCGAGCTTTTTCTAAAGTGATAGCCTGAAGGGGAGCTTATGTATAGCCTTAGAAGTCAGCTTGAAAGTGTCAAGATAATGCCTGTACTCACGGTCAATAGTGTCGGCGAAGCCTTGCAAGTTGCCAAGGCATTGTCTGCCGGTGGACTCAAAGCGGTGGAGATTACTCTGCGAACGGGTTCTGCATTGGATGCCATTCGAGCGGTAAAAAACGAGATGCCAAATTTTATAGTGGCCGCAGGCACGGTGCGCACCGTGCAGGATATGGAGGCGGTTGCTAGAGCCGGCGTCGATTTCGCTGTGAGTCCTGGCTTTACCAAGAGTCTTTCTCACCGGGCTCAGGAACTGAGTTTGCCTTTTCTACCTGGTATTAGTTCAGCTTCAGAGTTAATGCTGGGTAAGGAGAACGGCCATGACTGTTTTAAATTATTTCCGGCTCAAGCCGTCGGCGGCATTGATCTTCTTAAATCCTTTTCCTCACCATTTTCCGATATTGCTTTTTGCCCCACTGGCGGCATTAGTGAGGCGAATTTTATGCAATATTTGGCATTGCCTAATGTGCTGTGTATTGGCGGTTCGTGGATGGTGGCGCCCAATCTTATTGCGAACAAGGATTGGGCGGGCATCGAACAACTGGCCGGGGCCTGTAGCGCCAAACTTACCAGTAAGGCGGCCTAAAATGTTGAAGTATGAGTAAGTCTCTATGAGCCAGTCAGTCGATAAGACATGCCTAATTGCGGATGTGGGAGGAACCCATGCTCGCTTCGCATTGAGCGTATCTAACAGTGAGTTGCTGGAGTGTGTGCATGTGTTTAGGTGCTCTGAGTTCTCTGGTCTGGAGAGTGCTATACAGGCATATCTTTCTCTGCTGGCCGACTTGAATATGCCTTACCCAAGTTTTGCTTGTTTCGCATTAGCGGGGCCTGTTCATAACAATGAAATACATTTAACGAATAATGAGTGGGTGATAGACAAGCAGAGAATGGCACAGAAATTCTCCTTTAGCAGTGCCTATCTCAATGACTTCTCTGCTCAGGGTTATTGTCTGCCAGCGTTGCTACCGGCCGAAATTGTGCAGTGGCAGGCTGGCGCCAAAGGAGTAGGCACTGCGAAGGAGTCTCATAATGCGAGGGCAATCGTCGGTCCGGGCACTGGCTTTGGTGTATGTGTTGTCAGTAAAGCAGGCGAGGTATTGGAATCGGAAATGGGGCAGTGCACTTTCGCCCCAAGTACGCCCCATGAACTGGCCTTGCTGCAGTGCTTATGGGATAGCTATGCGAGAGTCTCGATAGAGCATCTGCTCTCTGGTTCAGGCATAGCCAATATCTTTTTTGCCAATGTATTGCTGCAGGGAAGACCGGGTATGAGTAGCTTGTCGCGAGACGATGTTCGTGCGCAAGACGTGGTTGAACTAGCTCGCGATGGGAATGTTTTAGCACAACGCAGCATGCGAGATTTTAACGCAATTCTGGGCTCTGTCTGCGGGGATATCGCACTGGCTAGTTCCTGTCTTAGCGGACTGTTTTTGACAGGAGCCATTTTGGACAAGATTGCCGACGTCTTTGAGGTAGAGGTTTTTTTGGAAAGATTTTGTGACAAAGGAAGTTTTAGGGGCTGGTGTAAGGAAGTGCCTATCTATCGCATAAAGCATCCTTACCCTGGATTATTGGGGTGCTCTGTCTACGCTCAGCGTAACGCAGAGAAAATGGGCAATACATGGATGCCAGCAGGTCTAGTCAATGAGTTATAACTTCGAGGAAGATAGCAAAGAGAACGCCTTCGATGTGTTGTCTTCGGCGTGTGAAGCCTTGTCATCTGAAGAGCTAGAGAAGTTAGAGTTGCTGCTTTCTCATCATGGAATTCACGACAGTTTTATCGACTACTCCGGTAATAGACAGGCTATCTCCCTATTGGATCGATGGGATATTCTGCATCTAAAAGGCGTGAATCTGTTGAATGGCTCTCGCTTATCTCTTGATAAATTGGAAGCCGAGTTAAGTCAATTATCCCAATTAAAGTGGCAGGATGTGTTTCCTTCCGTCATAGTGTTTAACCGAGAAGAGTGCGATGAAATTCTTATGCGATTGCCCGCTGGCTTGCTCAATACCGAGTTAAGGTGGCAATTGCTTTGGGAGAACGGCGATAGCAATGAGGGCGAGTGTTTGCCCTTGTATTTAGAGGAGTCCGAGAACGCTGTTATAGAGGGAGAAGCTTATAGCGCCCGTCGCCTTTCTTTGCCGGTGCTTAAACTGGCCCCACTTGGCTATCACAGGCTATTGCTCCATGGTCAGAGCAAAGAGCCAATAGCGCAAACGACCCTAATCATTGCTCCGCATCGCTGTTATGAGCCTGCTTGGGTTCAAGAAAATAAGCGTATATGGGGGTTTTCTGTTCAGCTGTACGCTGTGAGAGGAGAGAGTAACTGGGGAGTAGGTGACTTCTCAGATTTAGCCAAATTGATCGAATTGAGCGCTAATTCTGGGGCACAGTTCTTAGCCTTAAACCCCCTGCATGCACTCGACATGCAAAGGCCTGAGCATTGTAGCCCCTATAGCCCCAACGACAGACGCCGTCTTAATTATTTGTATATTGATCCCAGTATCGAACCTGATTATAGAAACTGCAGTCAGGTTCAGGCAATTGTCAGTACGCGTAAGTGGCAAAACGCAGAGGCTAGGCTGCGCAACAAAAATGTCATTGATTATGTGCAAGTGGCCAAACGTAAGCGAGACATTTTGGTATTAATGTACGAGTACTTCCTGACAACGGAGATGGAGAGCGCTAGCGACAGGGCTAAGGCATTTTTGAGCTTCGTAGAGACCGAAGGAGAGTCCTTGGAGCAGTTTGCTCGTGCAGAAGTTAATCGCGAATTCGCCAGGGGCACCCATAGCTTGGAAAAGGATTTTCAATTCATTATGTACTTGCAGTGGTTGGCGTCCCGGCAATTGGCCTCGTGTCAAGAAAGGGCACATAGCCTGGGAATGGCGATTGGCCTTATCGGGGACTTGGCCGTGGGAAGCAGTGCGGGAGGCAGTGAGCTTAGACAAAATCGCGCATTGTTTAGTCTGCAGACCAGTATTGGGGCGCCACCTGACCCTTTGGCTCCACAAGGCCAGAACTGGGGATTGCCACCAATGGACCCAGTTCAATTACAGCAATCGGCCTACGCTCATTTCGTTGAGCTACTGCGCTGCAATATGAGTCACTATGGGGCATTAAGAATTGACCATATTATGGCGTTAATGCGGTTATGGTGGTGTCCTCGTTTTCCTGGCCGGGGAAAAGGAGCTTATGTGGGCTATCCCGTGACCGATCTATTCGCCATTTTGCGCCTAGAAAGCCAGCGCAATAAATGCGTGGTCATCGGAGAAGACTTAGGCGTAGTCCCGCCTGAAATTCGTGGACATCTAGAGAGTTCTGGAATCTTTTCCAATATTCTTTTCTATTTCGAAAAATACGATGGGCACCACTTTAAGAAACCGGAGCACTATAAAGGTAAAGCTCTGGTCATGGTGGCGAATCATGATGTGCCGACATTGGCTGCCTGGTGGAATGGCTCAGATCTGCGACTACGCCGAAATTTAGAATTGATTAGTAGCGATGAAGAACTCGCCAGTCAGCTTCATTATCGCAATGAAGAGAGAAGACAGGTATTGCATTTACTTCACGATCAATGGCTGGCTCCCGAGGGACGCACATTGGATAGAGCGGCAGATCGTCTGGACTACCCATTGTGTAGCGCCATTTTTAGGCTCTGTGCCCGATCCAGTTCGCAACTCGTTTCGGTTCAGTTAGAGGATCTGTCGCTGCAGGAATTACCTGTCAATATTCCAGGCACTTCATCCGAGTATCCAAACTGGCAAAGAAAATTAGCTCACTCTACAAACGAGCTGTTCGCCATAGCACAAAGTGAAAAGCTATTTGAAGGTTTTGCAATAGAAAGAAGCTAAAAGGGTAAAGCAGGACTAAATGATCATCTAGAATCGAGCAAGCATTATGACGCAAGAGAAAAAGCGCAGTTCTAAAACGCCTCGTTCCTCTGAGAGCAAGGGTGCCGCGACAGCCGCGAAAGCGAGCGTGACTACTCGGCCAACGCGCGCAAAAAAGGCTCAAAAGACTAAGTCACATTCAGAGCAGCTTGATGCGCGACAACTGCATATTAGTAATGAGGACTTATACCTGTTTAGCCGCGGGGAGCAGGAGTCTGCATGGCGTTTCTTGGGGGCGAATCACTATAGCGTTGATGGGGTAGAGGGTGTTCTATTTGGCGTGTGGGCGCCGACAGCAACGATGGTCTCTGTCATTGGTGACTTTAACGATTGGAATCCAGACTCTCACAGAATGAACAGGCATCCTGGCTTTGGCGTTTGGGAGCTATTTGTCCCAAAAATAAAGCAGGGGGTTTACTACAAATATCAGATCATTAGTGAGTCTGGCGACATTGGTCCTTGGAAAGCCGACCCTTATGCTCGGCAAATGCAGCTACGCCCCGACAATGCCTCGGTGGTGCCCAGTAAGGCTCAGTATGCGTGGGCTGATGAAGGGTGGATGAGCTCTCGCGCCGATCGCGCATTATACGCCAGTGCCCTTAATATCTACGAAGTGCACTTAGGGTCTTGGCGAAGGCACTGGCACGACAACGCTTATTTGAGCTATCGAGAATTAGCCGATCAACTCATCAGCTATGTCAAAGAGATGCGCTTCAATACTTTGCAGCTTATGCCTATTACAGAATATCCATTTGATGGCTCTTGGGGCTATCAGCCTATTGGTATGTTCGCGCCGACGTCACGCTACGGTAGCCCGGATGACCTGCGCTATCTTATCGATTGCGCCCATCAAAATGGTATTGCGGTGCTGCTTGACTGGGTGCCCGCTCATTTCCCCAATGATGAGCATGGACTAAGTCAATTTGATGGGAGCTTCTTGTATGAACATGAAGACCCACGCCAAGGTTTTCATCCCGATTGGAATACTCTTATCTATAACTACGGGCGTGCAGAAGTCATTAGCTACTTGCTGAGCAATGCCATGTATTGGTTGCAAGAGTTCCATGTGGATGGTCTGCGTTTTGACGCCGTCGCCTCGATGCTTTATCGCAATTACAGTAGAGAAGAGGGGGAGTGGGTCCCAAACCATCATGGCGGCGTTGAGAACTTAGAGGCGATTCATTTGCTCAAAACTATAAATGAGCGTGCTTATAGCAAGTTTCCTGGCATAGCTATGGTTGCGGAGGAATCCACTGCTTGGCTCGGCGTGACGGGCATGACGAGTGACGGTGGGCTTGGGTTTGGGTTTAAGTGGAACCTTGGCTGGATGAATGACACCTTACGTTATATGAGTCATGACCCTATTCATCGGAAATATCACGCTAACGATATCGGTTTTGGGCTGCTTTATGCTTTCTCAGAGAACTTTATTCTGGCTCTGAGTCACGACGAAGTCGTGCATGGTAAGAAATCATTGGTCGAAAAAATGCCAGGGGATGAATGGCAGAAGTTTGCCAATCTTCGCGCTTACTATGGTTTGATGTGGGCGCATCCAGGTAAGAAGTTGCTGTTCATGGGAGGAGAGTTTGCTCAGCGCTCTGAGTGGAATCATGATACAGCCTTGGACTGGACTCTTTTGGATTGGGAGCATCATCGTGGCGTGCAGAGCTTAGTGAGAGACCTGAATACGCTTGTCGAAAACGAAGTGGCACTGCATGAGCTGGATTACGATGGTGCCGGTTTTGAATGGGTAGAGGAGGATAATTTTGGCCACTGTGTATTTGCCTTTTTGCGATTTTCGCTTGGGCGTCAATCGACAGTGTTGGCCGTGTCCAATATGACCCCAACGCCTCACGAGAGCTATCGTATTGGCGTGAACGCTCCTGGTTTTTATCGCGAACTGCTAAATACGGATAGTAAAGTATACGCTGGCACAGATATGGGCAACTATGGGGGTTGTTGGGCGCAAGAGATTCCCAGCCATGGAAGAGACTGGTCCGTGGAGATTCAACTGCCCCCATTGGCCACCGTGATATTCAGGCTTGAAACGCAATGAGTCTGAGTAGCCTCGTACAGCAAGCAAAATTACTAAGCGGAATGCCGTACCCTTTGGGCGCCAACTGGGATGGAGAAGGGGTCAATTTCGCCTTGTTTTCTGCCCACGCTGAGCGTGTCGAGCTTTGTCTTTTCTCGGCAGATGGACGCACGGAGATACAAAGATTCGACTTGCCTGAGTTAAGCAATCAAGTATGGCATGGTTACTTGCATAAGGCCGAGCCAGGTCTTCTTTATGGATACCGTGTCCATGGGCCATGGCAAACTCATCTTGGGCATCGTTTTAATCCTAATAAATTATCGCTGGATCCTTACGCAAAGCAGTTAGCGGGTGAGTTTCGTTGGTCAGACTCTCACTTGGCCTTCGATAGTAAGAATCCCGATAAAGAACATGCCATCGATAAACGAGACAATGCCTCGCTAATGCCAAAGTGCATGGTGGTTGCCGATTTAGAGGCGCCCTCTATCCAGCGCCCTAATATTAAGTTGAGTCATTCCATTATCTACGAGACTCATTTGAAAGGCTTCACCATAGCGAACTCGAATTTGCCGAGCAACATACGCGGGAGCTTTGCCGCTATGGGGCATCAATGGAGTATTGATTATCTCAAAGCCCTCGGCATTACCAGCGTAGAACTATTACCTATACAGAGCTTTATTAGCGAGCCATTTCTAAAAGAGAGAGGACTCAGTAATTATTGGGGCTATAACACGCTGAACTTTTTTTCCCCCCATCAGAGTTACTTAAGTTCGAACTCCATTGTGGAGGTTCGAGCAATGGTGGACGCCTTTCACGAGGCGGGCATCGAAGTAATTCTAGATGTTGTCTTTAACCATACAAGTGAGGGAGGCAGGCTAGGGCCAAGCTTGTCATTCAAGGGAATCGATAATCTTTCCTACTACCGGCTGCAAGCGGAGGACAAACGCTTCTATATAAATGATACGGGTTGCGGAAACACCTTGAATCTAAGTCACCCTCGCGTGTTGCAGATGGTGATGGATTGCTTGAGGTATTGGGCCACGAGTATGCAGGTCGATGGATTCAGATTCGACTTGGCGACTGTTTTGGGGAGAGAGCCCTATGGTTTTGATAGGGGCAGTGGTTTCTTTGATGCCTTAATTCAAGACCCCGTGTTAGCGGGCGTGAAGCTCATTGCGGAACCCTGGGATATTGGCCCTGGCGGTTATCAGTTGGGGCACTTTCCGCCGGGCTGGTCGGAATGGAATGATCGCTATCGAGATACCGTTAGACGATTCTGGCGCGGCGATGCCGGTGTATTGCCGGAGTTTGCCAGACGGCTTCACGGCTCTAGCGATATCTTCGAGAGGGAGGGGAGAAAGCCTTCGTCCAGTATTAATTTCGTTACTAGCCATGATGGTTTTACCTTGAACGATCTTGTGAGCTATCGAGATCGCCATAATGAGCTCAATGGGGAGGAGAACCATGATGGTCATCGAGAAAACTATAGTGATAACTTCGGTGTTGAGGGCGATAGCGACGACACGTCAATACAAGTATTGCGCCTACGTCAGCAGAGAAACCTCTTGACGACGCTAATGTTCTCTCAGGGCGTTCCCATGATGCTTGGCGGAGATGAGTTTTGTCGTAGTCAGCAAGGCAATAACAATGCTTACTGCCAAGATAATGAGCTTAATTGGTTCAACTGGGATCAAATTTCCAGCGCTGGGGAATCACAACAAGTCTTTACGCGTCATCTCATTGCGCTTCGTAAACGATACGCACATTTGTTCTTCGATCGCTATATCCATGAACCCATGGATGCCGACGATCCCGAGATTTCCTGGTTCAGCCACAGTGGCGAGAAAATGCAGAGTGCCCATTGGCAAGAGCACAATGTGAAGACCCTAGGCTGTCTTATTGCGGGTAAGAACCCAGAAAGTTCTGAGCACGAAATGCTCTATATAGTGTTTCACTCGGAGCGATCGGCAAAGCGTTTTCGCCTGCCAACTTTAGCGAACGTGGCGCAATGGGAAATACTTCTAGATAGTTCCTCTCAGCTTGGAATTCCTAAAGAGGATAACTGTCACGTTAATACCACATTACATTTATTTTCGTGTTCCACCGTTGTGTTACTGGCTCAGCCGAGAGGCAGTAATACTTAAGCGGTTACTTAAACTATTGGCAGAGGTGAGTGTTATGAGTAGTAAAACCGTTCCATCTGCGTCTAAGACCAGAGTAGTAAAGAGAAAGAATGTAGAGGGGCTCGGGGTGGACACCCAGTCTTTCTCGCAGGACCTAGGCCGCCACTTTCAATATAGCCTAGGTCGCGATCAGAGTAGTGATACGCACTATTATCTCTATACTGCCGCAGCGCTCTCTGTTCGCGATCGCTTAGTTGAGCGTTGGCGTTCAACCCGCGAGTCCTACGCCGAAAATGATGTGAAGAGAGTAGCCTATCTTTCTCTGGAGTTTCTTATTGGCCGCTCTTTCTCCAATGCGGTACTGAATTTGGACATGGAGGATTCTGTTCGCGAGGCAATCTACGCCTATGGCGTGAAGCTTGAGGAACTGGTAGAGGAGGAGCGAGATGCGGGTTTAGGCAATGGTGGCCTCGGTCGTCTAGCCGCCTGCTTTCTGGACAGTTGCGCCACCCTAGCGTATCCCGTTACTGGGTATGGCATTCGCTACGACTATGGCATGTTTCATCAGAAAATTAAAAACGGCCAACAGGTGGAGTATCCGGATCATTGGCTGGAGAAGGGGAACCCTTGGGAGTTCGAAGCCCCCCAAGATGCTAGACGAGTCAAGTTCTATGGGCGAACGAGCATCCATGAATCTAAGAGCGGAAAATTGAGTGTCACCTGGGACAACACTCAGGATGTGCTAGCCGTACCCTATGATATGCCTATTCCCGGTTATCACAATCACACCGTTAATACGCTGCGCCTGTGGAAGGCCATGGCCACAGAGGAGTTTAATCTCCACGAGTTCAATGCGGGCGGTTATGCCGAGGCGGTGGCCGAGAAGAATCAGGCCGAGCAGATTTCAATGGTGCTTTACCCGAATGATGTAAGCGAGAACGGTAAGGCATTGAGGCTTCGTCAGCAATACTTTTTAAGTTCTGCTAGCCTGCAAGACGTATTGGCAAGATGGATAAAGAAAAGCGGCAAGCGCTTTAGTAAGTTTCCCGAGTTTAACTGTTTTCAGCTCAATGATACTCATCCCTCTATCGCTGTCGCGGAGCTCATGCGATTGCTCTTGGATGAATACGGCCTGTCCTGGAGTGCAGCGTGGAAGATCACAACGAACACAATGGCGTACACGAACCATACACTTTTGCCAGAAGCTTTGGAGCGCTGGCCAGTTCAACTGTTCTCGGAAATGTTGCCTAGGCTGCTTGAGATAATTTACGAGATTAACAGCCGTTTCTTAGACGAAGTTGCGCTTAAGTGGCCTAACGATGAGGGGCGTTTGCGAGAAATGTCTTTGATCGAAGAGGGGGACTTCCCTCAGATCCGCATGGCGCATCTTGCCATTGTAGGCAGTTTTTCTGTGAATGGTGTGGCGGGTCTACATACTGAGTTGCTCAAGACAGGGCTATTTAAGAACTTCTACGAGTTATGGCCTGAAAAATTCAATAATAAGACGAATGGGGTTACACCCAGACGATGGTTAGGGTTCTGCAATCCTAGTTTGGCAAGCTTAATCACGCAGACGATTGGCGATGGGTGGTTGACCGAACTAGACCAGCTGGAGAAGCTAAAACCCTATGCGCAAAAGGCGGTGTTCAGAAAGAAATGGGCGGCCGTTAAAAAAGACAATAAGCGTGCACTCGCACAACTAGTTAAGAAGCGATGTGATGTTAACTTTGACGCGAGTATGCTATTTGATGTTCAGGTTAAACGCATTCACGAGTATAAGCGTCAGTTGCTCAATGTCTTGCATATTATTCATTTGTATAGACGAATATTAGACGGTGACACTGATGGTATGACGCCGCGTTGTGTTCTCATCGGTGGCAAAGCTGCGCCGGGGTATTATATTGCCAAGTTGATTATCCGCTTGATAAACAATGTAGCCGCTGTAGTGAATGCAGATGAAAAAGCAAAGCCCTTTCTGCGCGTCGCCTTTATTCCTAATTATAATGTAACTGCTATGGAAGTGATTTGTTCCGGTGCTGACCTTTCTGAGCAGATATCCACAGCAGGGAAAGAGGCATCTGGTACGGGTAATATGAAGTTCATGATGAATGGCGCCATTACCATAGGCACACTCGATGGCGCAAACATCGAGATTCGCGATGCCGTGGGGCCAGATAACTTCTTCTTGTTCGGGGCTAGCGCCGAACAAGTCTCCCAGATACGAGAATCCTATAATCCTTCTGCCATTATCGCCGCGGACTTAGACTTTAGCGCGGTAATGAAAATGCTAGAGAGCGAGCTATTTAATGACGGTTACGAGAATGTCTTTGGACCTTTAGTGGATAGCATTCGAAGTCCCCATGATATGTGGTTGACTGCGGCAGATTTTCGCAGCTTTCTGGATGCCCAAGAGGCCGTAGGCAAGGCTTATCAAAATACTGTTCTATGGCAAAAAATGAGTATTTTAAATAGTGCGAGTAGCGGCTATTTTTCTAGTGATCGAACCATCAAAAGCTATGCCGAAGAAATTTGGAAACTCTAAATCGATCGGTTCTACATGAGGTGTCTTTATGGATTCTGGACCGCGTTATGTTAGTAAATTAACAAGAAATACTTATGCCTTGATTCTGGCTGGGGGGAGAGGATCTCGACTTCACGAACTGACAGATTGGCGAGCAAAGCCAGCGCTATTTTTTGGCGGGAAATTTCGCATAATCGATTTCCCCTTATCCAATTGTATTAACTCCGGTGTACGCCGGGTGGGGGTGGTTACTCAGTACAAAGCTCACTCGCTGATTAAGCATCTAGTGCGCGGCTGGGGACACTTTAAAAAAGAATTGGGCGAGGGGGTAGAAATACTACCCGCGTCTCAACGTCATTCAGATAGTTGGTATATGGGGACGGCCGATGCGGTGTTTCAGAACATCGATATTATACGAGGCGAAATACCCGACTACGTCATGATTCTCTCCGGTGATCATATCTATCGCCAAGACTATGGTGAGATGCTGGCCTATCACGCCGAAAGCGATGCGGACATGACAGTCTCTTGTATGGAAGTGCCCATTGAAGAAGCGGCAGGCGCTTTTGGTGTGATGAGCGTAGATGATTCCGACCGCATTCTGGGCTTTAGTGAGAAGCCTGAGTCGCCGGACCCTTTGCCGAACAAAAGCACTCATTGCCTTGCCTCAATGGGGAATTACGTCTTTAAGACTGAGTTTCTCTTTGAGCAGTTGCGCCGCGATTCGCAGAAAGAAGGCTCTAATCATGATTTCGGCAAAGACATCATTCCAACCATTATTTCTGAACACAAAGTAGTGGCGTATCGTTTTTGCGACCCAGACTCTGAACAGAAAGCCTATTGGCGTGATGTCGGAAACCTAGATTCGTTTTGGTTGGCTAATATGGAGTTAGCAGAGCCTATACCGCCTCTCAATTTATACGATCCTCGATGGCCTATCTGGACATTCCAAGAGCAATTGCCACCGGCGAAGTTCGTGTTTGATGACGATGATAGGAGAGGCTGCGCTATAGATTCCTTAGTATCTAGTGGCTGCATTATTTCTGGTTCGATTGTGAAGAAGTCGGTTCTGTTCTCTAATGTGCGAGTCCAGTCATTCTCGACAGTTGAGGAGGCGGTTGTCTTACCCGATGTGCAAATCTCCAGCTACTGTAAATTGAAGAAGGTCATTATCGATCGCGGTTGTACAATTCCAGAGGGAACAGTGATTGGCTTTGATCAAGCTCAGGATAAGGCTCGAGGCTTTCGAGTGACGCGGCAAGGTGTCACACTGGTGACACGTGAAATGTTAGGACAGTCTGTCGGGGGCATTTAGAGGCCTTAGGAAAATTCGATGCACATTTTAATGTTAGCCGCCGAGAACGGAGCTTTGGCTGGGGGAAAAGTTGGTGGCATTGCCGATGTCATTCGTGATGTACCAAAAGCATTGGCCGAGCAGGGGCACACAGTAAGCGTTATTACGCCAGGCTATCTTAGCCTGAGTAAAATGAATGCCTCGGAGTATCGGGGTGAGCAGCAAATTACTTTTCTCGGTAGGCCGGAGGTTTTGCAGCTCTACGAGGCTTGGCCTACGGCGCCAAGTGAAGGGGTAAGACACTTACTGCTAGAGCATCCGCTTTTTGCCGCGGGCGGCATAGGGCAAATCTATTGCAATGATGATCAGGGACCTTTTGCCACTGACGCCAGTAAGTTTGCCTTATTATGTCTTGCAGTTGCGCAGCTGATAGAGGAAACAACCCTGGGCGAGATAGATGTGTTACACCTGCACGATTGGCACGCCGCGCCCTTGGCCTTATTGAGTCGCTACTCGACATATTACGAAAAGCTGCGCCATATCCCCTTGGTTTACACGATACACAATCTTGCTATTCAAGGGATAAGGCCGCTCTCGGGGCATATCTCCTCCTTGCATGCCTGGTACCCTGAACTGCAGGTCAAAGTGGACTTAGTACAGGACCCTCTGCATAAAGACTGTATAAACCTCATGCGTGCAGGCATTAATCTGGCCGACAAAGTCCATGCCGTTTCCCCAAGCTACGCTCAGGAGATTTTAAAGCCAAGCGACCCTGAACAGGCCTTTGTTGGGGGGGGAGGCTTGGAGGCAGACTTAAAACGGGTTTGGGAAGATGGGCGCCTTTTCGGCATTCTGAACGGCTGCGATTACTCCAATAGTGCAGATAGAAAACCCAGTCGAACAGCGCTTTATAATATGATCGAACAGAGTCTTAAGCAGTGGGTAGGAAGCGAACGCTTATGTTTAACATCGCATTTTTTGGCCCTAGAACGTCTGCATGAGTGGCGTAAGGCACGAAAGGGGCCGGATTTTCTATTTACCTCTATTGGCAGATTAACCGCACAGAAGGCAAGCTTGCTATGTCATCCAGCGCCAAGCATTGAGAATCAGCGAACTGCGACATTGGATATTGTTTTACGCAATAATCCCAAGTCTCACTTTATTGTATTAGGGAGTGGCGATAGCGGCTTTGAGGACTTCTTTCGCCAGGCCATGGCGCGCAATAATAATCTTCTTTTTCTGTGTGGGTTCTCGGAGCCGCTGGCAAACTCTCTGTACTCTAGCGCCGACTTGTTCCTGATGCCTAGTAGTTTTGAGCCTTGCGGTATTAGTCAGCTTCTTGCCATGCGGGCGGGTACTCCTTGCTTAGTTCATAGGGTAGGGGGGCTGCGAGATACTATCAGCAACGGGCATAATGGTTTTACCTTCGAGGGCAATGGCCTAGACGAGCAGGCCTTAAGAATGCTGCAATGTTTTGACGAGGCACTATCAACAATGGAGAACCCAGAACGTTGGAGGTCAATGTGTGCAAAGGCGAAGGCTACTCGCTTTACCTGGGAGGATACGGTCGCCGCTTATCTGAAGCATTTGTATCGATGTGATCCCGGCAGTTTGTGATTATTGGTCTTTAAATTAGCCGTCGATTGCTGGGGTATTACAGTGTCGCTTGAGGTGTGAAAAGAGTAGAATTGCAGTGCTTTTTTAGTCATTCAATTTTACGAGCCTGCCTACATGCCAACTCTATTTCTAAAGAAGGGGAAAGAATCCTCTCTTTTGCGTCGTCATCCCTGGATATTTTCAGGCGCTATTGCCAAGGTTGAGGGCGAAGTTTCGGCTGGATCGGTGGTGATTGTGCGTAGCTTCGCAGGACAATACTTGGGTACTGCGGCGTTTTCTCCCAGCTCTCAGATTAGAGCGAGAGTATTGAGCTTTAAAGAAGGCGAGAAAATTGACGAGGCATTCTTCGGGCGAGCATTGCGACGCAGTATCGCTAGACGATCGCATTTGTTGAATCTGCCTACACGCTCTGCCTGTCGATTAGTCTACGGTGAGTCTGATGGTTTGCCCGGCTTGATCGTCGATCGTTATGGTGAGTACTTGGTCTGTCAGTTTTCATTTGTGGGCTTGGAGTCTTGGCGCGACATTATCGTTGAGCACCTTAGAGGCCTAGTGCAGTGCAGCGGTATTTACGAAAGATCGGATCTGAGCGCGCGCAAGCGTGAGGGCTTAGAGTCTCGGCAAGGTTCGCTTTGGGGGCAGGAACCACCCGAACTCGTCGAGATAAATGAAGACGAGAGGGTCTATAAGTTAAGCATAGCCCAGGGCCATAAGACGGGATACTACTTGGATCAATACGATAATAGGAGTTTATTGCGCAAACTCTCTCGTAACTTGGAGGTGTTAAATTGCTTTGCCTATACCGGAGGCTTTGGGGTCGCCGCTCTGCAAGGTGGAGCGAAGCATGTCACTAATGTGGACTCGTCGGCACCGGCTTTGCACATAGCGGAGCAGAATCTCCTCGCCAATGGCTTTACCCATGATCGCTTTAGCAATGTAACTGCCAATGTGTTTGATTTATTGCGTCAGTATAGAGAGCAAGAGAAATCCTTCGACTTGATTATCTTAGACCCACCAAAATTTGCTGAAACCAAGGCTCAGTTCAAGAGAGCGGCAAGGGCCTATAAAGACATTACCTTACAGGCCTCGCACTTAATTCGACCAGGAGGGATGTTAATGACCTATTCTTGTTCGGGGGCTATCGATTTATCCTTATTTCAGAAAATAACCGCAGACGGCTTATTGGATGCAGGCAGGAGCGGCCAGATTGTCCACTACTTGCATCAGGCGGAGGATCATCCTATCGGTTTAGCGTTTCCGGAAGGTCTATATCTGAAGGGGCTAGTGTGCAGGTTGGACTGATCTCGCTATAATTGCGCGGGTTTGAATGTTGAAGACTTCAATGAGCGTAAAACCTAGATTACGGCCACGCGTTCACGAGGTGGCTCGATTCCTGCTATACAGCAGGTAGCAGAAAGAATGAGACGCATGTTAAAGGCGACGGAGAATTAATGAAAATTGCGGCTATTGTGACAGATATTGAGGGCACAACCAGCAGTATTGGTTTTGTACACGATGTATTGTCACCTTATTTATTGTCCAATCTGGGCAAATATATAAGGGCTAATAAAGAAGAGCGAGACGTCTCTCGGGTCTTGGGTCGCCTGAGCAAGACTACAGGCATTCCACGTCACGATGTTAATGGGATGATCGAACTGCTTGAGCTCTGGACTCGCGATGAAGAGAGCTATCCCGATCTGAAAATTCTCCAGGGCATGGTGCTTGAAAAAGCCTATAAACAAGGCCTTTTTCAAGCCCCCGTGTATGAAGACGTGCCCCCGGTATTGCAGCTTTGGCTCGAGAAAGAGCTGAATATTTACGCCTTCTCTTCCGAATCAGTGAAGTCACAGCAATTGTTCTTTCGCTTTTCTCATATGGGAGATCTTAGGCTGCTTTTCTCTGGCTATTTTGATTCTCAAATGGGGGAGAAGCGAAGCGAGGCGGCTTATCGCAATATCGCCCAGGCCATTGCTTTGCCGCCTGAGCGAATATTGTATCTTTCAGACTGTAAGGAAGAGTTGGACTGTGCAAAAGAGGTAGGCTTTATGACTTGCTGGTTAGTACGCCCTCAGGACACTTCATTGGATCCAGAGCGTGCAAGAGTCAAGTCTCCCCATCAGGTGGTGACAAGTTTTAATCAAATACAGCTCTAGGCCTTGGCTTTTTGTGAAACCAAGGCCCAAAGCGCCGCATTAGTGGCTAAACTGCCTTACCATTTCACGGGTTTCACTGATATTGGAGCGCAGTAACTCACTGGTTCTAGCGGTGGTCTCCGAGGCTCTAGCGGTATCTTCTGACTGACTCTGAATATTAGTAATATTACGATTAACCTCTTCAGAGGTCTGGCTTTGTTGTTCAAGAGCCGCGGCGATCTGCTGCGTCATATTGCGTATCATCGACACGGCATCGCTAATCACCGTATATGAACTACCAGCATTTTGATTGTACTCAACACATTCCTGTGCTTTTTCTTGCGCTATGCCCATGCTGCGCACAGAGGCGCCAGTGCTATCCTGAATACGCGAGACGATATCCTTAATTTCGATTGTGGAGTCTTGGGTTCTTTGCGCCAAGGTTCTCACCTCATCGGCAACCACGGCAAACCCTCGCCCTTGCTCTCCAGCACGAGCGGCCTCAATGGCGGCATTAAGTGCCAATAGGTTTGTCTGTTCGGCGATATTATTAATCACATCGATCACCGAGCCGATGGCTTGGCTATCGACGCCTAGTTTTTCGATAGTCTTGACGATCTCATCGATATAGTCTGCTAGTTGGCTTGTTGCTGTCAGGCTTTCATCGATTGATTTTCGGCCAACCTCGACGCTCTGATCTGCTTGTTCTGCCGCATCGGAGGTTTGCGTAGTATTTTCCGAGACACTCAGGATGGCGCACGACATCTCGTGTACCGCGGAAGAGACAAGGCCGATTTCACCTTGTTGGCTTTGAATGGCTGTGTCCGTATCCATGACCGCGATATTAGCCTGATGGGAAAGCTCTTCTAGTGTGCTGGCTGTATCATCTACGCGGCTTAGGATAGTGTTTACTTTCGCATCTTGCGCTTTTAGAGCAAGCTCGATCGCGCCGAACTCGTCTTGACGACTTGTATAGACCTCACGGGCTAATTCATCGTCATAGACGGCTTTGGCTTTTTGCACGATACCTGCCAGAGGGTTTAGTAGCCAGGCTAAGGCCGCACCACCTGCAAGAACGCTGAGGGCAGTGATGATATATCCCCCAAAGCCCTCTAAAGCGGGGAGGGTAAGCGCCAGTATGCTAAGCAGCAAAGGCAGAGAATAAGCAATGGCGATTTTGGCTCTCCAGCTCAGCTTTGCTAAGGGCGATAGTCTGAAACCGGACGTTTTTATTCGCTTATATAAGGCCTCGGCCTTATCAACTGTCTGTTCCTCGGGCGCAACTCGCACAGACTGGAAGCCCTTTACTTCGCCATGGGCAATAATAGGTGTGACGTAGGCGTCAACCCAATAGTAGTCGCCGTTTTTGCAGCGATTCTTCACCATTCCCATCCAAGGTTTACCTTGCTTTATATTGTCCCAAAGGCTCTTGAAGGCTTCTTTAGGCATGTCGGGATGACGCACGATATTGTGTGGAGAGCCGCTTAGCTCGTCCTCGGAATATCCAGAAATACTGATGAAAGTTCTATTGGCGTACGAAATGACACCTTTGGGATTTGTCGTTGAAACTAGCTTCTCGCTAGCAGGAAAAGTTTTTCGGCTTGCCATAACCCACCCGTGCGTTTATTGGACTCTAGGGTTTTTAGCGGCCTATTTATTGGATTCTTTAACTAATTTCTGAGGGAAGTTAAGGGGAGCTTTTGGCCATTCTTTGTCGCTGTAAGGCCTAGGGAGTTGCTATACTTGGCCAAATTGCTTACTCGTGCCTAAGTATTGGTAATGGCGGTATTTTTTAATACTTGGGCTTACTTAAATAATGAGAATATTGAGAATATGCAGCGCAGAAAGATATATTTTGTTGTCGCACTGAGTGCGCTTATGATTCTGGGCTTTCTAGCAACTAGTTTAACTAGTTACTATGTGGCCAGAGAGTCTCTCTCCAGCAATATTTCAGACCAAATGCTGCCCCTTACCAGCGATAATATTTACTCCGAAATACAGCGCGATCTGCTAAGGCCAATTCTAATCTCTTCGCTGATGGCAACGGATACATTTGTGCTGAGCTGGGTAAACGATGGTGAGGATGAATTAGACGAAATTCGCTCCTATCTAAGCCAAATACAGCAAGAATACGGCACAATAACGGCATTTTTCATCTCCGACAAAACCCAGAACTACTATCATCCTGATGGCATTATTAAAGTCTTGTCTGAGTCTGACCCGGCAGATGCGTGGTACTACAGAGCGAGAAGCCTGAATAGGGACTATGAAGTCAATGTGGACTTAGACACAGCCGATCAGTCCCGCATGAGCATTTTTATAAATTATCGAGTATTTGATGGGCGTGGTAATTTTATCGGCATCACTGGCGTTGGCTTAGCAGTCACGGCGGTATCGGAATTGGTAGAAAGCTACAAGCAGCGCTATAACCGCGATATCTACTTTATCGACAGAGAAGGTAACCACGCTTTAGATCATGGGGATGGATTCAGCACTCGAATTCAAAATACGCCTGGTATCGCCTCACTGAGCACACAGATTTTGACCACACCTAGCGCGGCGCTCAGCTATACGGATACCTCTGGCTCCACAGTCTTTGTCAATAGCCGGTTCGTGCCTGAGTTTAATTGGTATTTGATCGTCGAGCAGAGCGGTAGCGAGGCAGAAGGAATTATTCGACAGACCCTGCTGATCAATATTCTCATCTCCGGCGTCATTCTGATGATTGTTCTTACCGGCGCACACTTTACACTGAGAATGTATCAGGGACGACTTGAGGAGATGGCCACTACCGATATGCTCACAAAGGCGTCTAATAGGCATGTTGTAGATGGTATGTTCGAGCAGTTGAGCAAGGCGGCAAGACGAAAAGGCAAGTCTGTGTCTGTGATATGCATTGATATTGACCATTTCAAAGAGGTAAACGACACATTTGGCCACCAAGCAGGGGATACGGTAATTCGAGGAGTTGCCGATATCATTAGAGAGTACTCGCGCGACACGGATGTGCTTTGCCGCTGGGGCGGGGAGGAGTTTTTGCTATTATTAAACTGCTGTTCTTCAGTCGAGGCTGCAGAAATAGCAGAGAATATTCGCAAGGCAGTAAAGAAGTACCCAGTTTCCTATGGGCGGGAAGAAATTCGCGTTACTATCAGTTGTGGGGTTTCGCAAACCCTAGCCGGTGAGAGTTTGGACTCTGTAGTGACCCGAGTGGATGCAGCACTATATAGGGCAAAGGAAGAAGGTCGAGATCGCATTAACATCTCGGCCTAAAGCGTTTCGTATCGGTTTATACTGTGCGTCTGCAGGCTAAAATTGAGGTGTTATGTGCTTGGCAACAAGGTACTGATTTTAGATGATGAGCGGGCTGTCGCAACGACAGTGGCTCGGGCAGTTGAGAGCCTAAGCTTCGAAGCAATAGTGGCGGAGTCTGCCGAGCACTTCTTCGAGCTTCTTACTCAATATGAGCCTGAATTCGTCATAATCGATTTATCCATGCCAGATATGGACGGCGTCGAAGTTCTCATAGAGCTTGAGTCACTTCAGTGTCGCTCTAAAATCATTATTCTCAGTGGTCTAGGAGCGGCAGTGATGAGCGCGGCCATAAGGTCTGCGCGAGAGCATAATCTTATTACCCTAGGCTGCCTCGGAAAGCCATTTTTACTCAATGATTTAAAGACTCTATTAAATAAAAAACCCGAGTTTGACGATAGCTGGCCTAAGCCTAGTGACTCAGCTGTGCAAACTAGCGAGCCGAGCTATGAGGAACTTAGGCAGGCCATCGAGCAAGGTGAGCTTTTTGTCGTCTATCAACCCAAAATTCTACGTGGATCGGGTGAAATTGCAGGTTTTGAAGCCTTGGTGAGATGGAAGCATCCAGAGCGTGGCCTCATTTTTCCCGATGATTTTATTCCTATTGCTGAGAACAGCGATCTTATCGATCCCTTAACATTTTATGTGGTGGATGAGGCGCTTCAATGGTACTCGAAACACTTTAGCTCCTCATCTATTCAACTATCTATTAATGTCTCGGCTCGTAATCTGAGAAATGTGGACTTTGCCGATCGTCTGGCCGCGATGTGCCACAGTTACAAATTCGATCTTAGTCGCCTGATTTGTGAGATTACGGAAACGAGTGTAATGGATGACTCTGTTAAAGCACTGACAGTGCTCACGCGCATCAGAATAAAGGGTATGCAGCTCTCTTTGGACGATTTCGGCACGGGATACTCATCCATGCAACAGTTAATGCAATTGCCGTTTTCGGAAATCAAAATAGATAAGTCCTTCGTATTTTCCGTTTTCGAATCAGACTCGTCCCTGTCCGTGGTAGAGTCGGTGTTAGCGCTGGGAGCAAAGCTTGGCCTACGCACCAGCGCTGAAGGAATTGAGAATCAAGAGGTTCTGCAGCATTTGTCTGATTTGGGTTGCGATATGCTGCAAGGTTATTTTATTGCCAGGCCTATGAATGGAGAACAAGCCTTGGAGTGGGTGAGCAACTACCAACCCCATAAACTGTTTCGATAGAGCGCCTATTTTAGCTGTTAGCTTCCAACTGTTTTTGTATGCTTTTAATAAGTCTCATCAGCACATAGGGTTCGTAGTGCTCCACTGGGTCGCAATTGCTGGCAAAGGCCTCAATCAAAGTGTCAAGCTGTCGCCTGCACTCGTGGAGCCCGTCAGTATCGCTATATTCGTCTAGATGTTCAGCGGTGCTTAGTATCTTATTCCAGAAGGCAAGTTCTTGCTCAGCCTTGCTCATGATCTCTCCCACGATTAATTTATGCAATTTGCAGCAGAGCTTATCAGCGCCATACTGGCTAAGCAATATGACAGCTTTTCAATCGCGTTTGCGATCCGTGTGCGATGCTGATAGTTTTTGCGGTTTTTAGTAATTAGATAGGATGCCTCGATGGGATTTTCTCGTATAGACGTTGGGCAAGCTAAGGCGCTCATCCAAGATGGCGCGATAGTCGTTGATATTAGAGATGGAGTGTCTTTCAGTGCGGGCGCTATTGAAGGGGCCATTCATATTGACAATGACAATGTGCAAGATTTTGTGCAACAAAGCGACAAGACCCGAGCTTTAGTCGTTTGCTGTTATCATGGAAACTCGAGTCAGGGCGCGGCTGAGTATTTTTCTCAGTGTGGCTTTGAGCAGTGCTACAGTCTTGACGGTGGCTTTGAAGCTTGGGCTGCATGCCAGTCTTAAGCCTTACGGGCTAGCGTTGCCACGCTTTCTGGCGCATAGCTATTGTACCATTTCCCAAACTCTTCCGCAGGCAATGGTTTTTGGAAATAGAAGCCCTGTATTTGGTCGCAGTTGTTCTCTTGCAAAAACTGCAACTGTTCTATGGTCTCTACACCCTCTGCAACCACCGTCATGCCGAGTGTTTTCCCCATGCTAATAATGGCTGTGGTTAAAGCCTTGTCTTCTTTGTCGTATGGAATCTCTTTTATAAATGCTCTATCAATTTTAAGCGTGTCGATAGGGTAATGTTTTAGTTGCCCGAGAGAGGAGTAGCCAGTGCCAAAGTCATCTAAGGCAATTTTTAGTCCTATTTTTTGCAGTTCGCTAAGAATACCAATGGCTTTCCTGGGGTCAGAGATTACCGTGCTCTCGGTGATCTCCAGTTCTAATTGTTTGGGGTGAAGCTTGTAGTGATCTAGTGTTTGTTTAATCGTATCGAGCAGGTTAGGGTCGTTGAATTGCCGTGCCGAAAGATTAATAGAAAGACAGAAGCGATCCTGTAACCCAGTGCTCCATTGGTTAAGTTGTTGGCAGCTATTGACCAATACCCATTCGCCTATAGGGAGAATCATTCCGTTCTCTTCAGCGACAGGTATAAACTGTGCGGGAGAGATATTGCCTAGTTGCGGGTTGCGCCAGCGAAGCAGAGCCTCGGCACCGGTCACCTCGCCTGTGATGAGATCCAGTTTAGGCTGATAGAACAGGTGCAGCTCGTCGCGCTTAATGGCGCTGGCCAAATTGATTTCCAACTCAATTCTGGCTTTTGTGCGTAAATGAATACTGCGAGAATAAAATTGAAAATTATCTTTCCCCTTATCTTTTGCGACATACATGGCAACGTCGGCATGTTTCATTAGGGTTTCTTCATCTATTGCGTCCACACCGTAAACGCTGATGCCAATACTCGCGGTTACTTTGCATTCGCGATCATTGATGTAAAGGGGTTCGTCAAAGGACTTTAGAATTGTGTTAGCAATGCGGCTAATTTTTTCTTTGTCGACTAGTTCTTGCAGGAGAATCACGAATTCGTCGCCCCCAAGGCGTGCAACGATATCGCTTTCTCTTAAGGGGGTGCGTAAGAGTTTGGCTACTTCTACTAGTAATGCGTCACCCACGTGGTGGCCGTGGGTATCGTTGACTAGCTTGAAGCGGTCTAGGTCGATAAAGAGTATGGCAAAAGCGCGCTCTTTGTTGCGAGCTGCTAACTTACTTGCGGAGCTTAGCAGTTCCGAAAAAGCAACTCTGTTGGGAAGGCCTGTAAGATTATCGTGTGTCGCTAAATATTGAATGCGCTCGCTAATTGTTCTTTTTTCGGTGACGTCCTTGGAAATGCCTCGATAACCTTTGAAGGCCTCGTTGTCGTCAAACATCGGCTCGCCGCTTAGGGAAAAGTAATATTTAACTCCCTCTGAATTGACAAAGCGAAATTCGAAATCACGAAACCGCTCTCTGCTTAGGACAACATTCTTTAATTCTTCCCAAGTGAACGATACTGGCGTAATGCCGCTATGCTCCCAGATGTAGTTGCCTAGCAGCTCGTCTACGGCCTCTTGGTTGCTTGGGCCAACGATTTTCCCCTCGTATTTGGTAAAACGGAAATCGGTATCTTGTTCCCAATAAAAATCCGAGGATAGTTGCGTGAGGCTGCGAAATCTTTCTTCACTTTCTCTCAGTGTTTTTTCTGAGCGCGCTCGTGCTTCGTCATTCTTAAAGTCATCGATTGCGAAGGCAATATTGCTTGCCATGTTTTTGAGTAGTTTAACGATGTCTTCATCGAAGGTGTCTTTAACGGTAGAGTTAATTAAGAGAATACTGGGTTCGGTATTTTTCGTTAAAAGGGGCAGGGCCGCGGCGCTTCGAATACCTTGGCGACGACCAATATCATGCCAAGCTGCCACTCTAGGATCCGCCATATAGTCATTGCTTATACAGGGCTCTCCAGTGCGCAACGCGGTGGCTCCTAAGCCTTTTCCTTCTGGTGAGTTTGGATCAGTGGAAATGATCACTTCTTTTGTTCTTGGTGAATTGGCACCGGCGCTGGCGGCCATTCTATACAGGCCGTCTTTGGAAGGGATCATAACCGTGGTTATATTGAACTTCCCACCTTTGATGGCAGCATTGCATACGTTTGTGTACAGATCTTGTGGTGTGCGTGCTCGAAGAATGGCAGCGTTAGTCTCACTTAAGGCGGAATACATTTGCTGTAGCTTTTGCGCGCGCATCTCGGAGTGTCGACGATCGGTAATGATGCGAGTGACGGCGATCACGACCCACTTGCCGTCTATTTCTGTGGCCCTACTGAAAGTCTCAAAGAACGCTACGTTGCCGTCTTTGTCGGTGGTCTCGGTTTCGAACCTGCTTGTGGTTTGATCACGAATCAATGTCGCATAGCGTTCTCGAATCTCAGCCTCGTCTTGGCCTATTAGTTCGGGAGGACTGATCTTGAGTAATTCTTCCTTGCTTATTTGACGCAGACGGCAGGCGGTCTGATTCACATCGATAAACCGTAATGCCTCTGGGTCAACGAGGTAGATCATGTCCGATGACATGTCCATGGCGGCTCTGAAGCGGTTGAGTGAGCGTTGTGTTTCAAGTTGCTTGCTGACGTCTCGGGCAATGCAGTGGTAGCCAATGAATGCTCCCTGCTCATCGAACCTGGGGTGGCCGTGGATTCGTAAACTCAATTCTTTAGAGTTGGGATTAGCGCTTGCTTTAGGGATGACACACAAAAGGTCGGTAAATGGTTTGCGTTGGTCTCGCAGCGCTTTGTGTTCATTCCACGTAGAATCTGGAATATGAGCGCCTAAATCCCATAGGGTGTTGCCCTTAAGCTTGGACAGGGCGGAAGAGCTAAGCGAAATATCGTCGGCTTTAGTCTGAATAAACGTGCAGTTGTATGCCGTATTTTCCTGCCAATAATATTCAACAGCAAGACCTACGAGCTTCCACAGTTCGTTTTCTGTCAGTTCATGCTGCATTATCTGATCGTTTTGAGCAACTGCCATAGTATGCCGACTCTAGAGAGTGTTGGTCTTAGCTTGCTATAAAAACAATTAGGCTAAGCTTTATATCGGCGGCATAGATACAATTTTTAGTCCCTTATTATTGTTATTATTCGGCCAACCAAAATAATTATGCGTCACATTATAGTAATGCATTGGTAAACAATGCAAAGCTCTAAAAATATTAATATATTCAATTGCTTATTATTTTTTTTGGCTTAATTGCTCGCAACACTGACGCAAAATATCCAGTGCTGAGTCTATTTCTTGTGGTGAAACGTTTAGTGGCGGTAGGAGGCGAATGGAGTTGGCGCCCGCTTTAACGGTTAGGAGCTTGGCCTTTGTCAGGGCACTATTGAGTTCCAAATTATTGATAACACAATATAGGCCTATCATGAGGCCCATGCCTGAGTGTTTAGATACAATGCTGGGGTAATCCTCACATATTCTCTGGAGCCCAGACTGAAGCTGCGTCGATCGTTGCTGCACCTGGGTAAGAAACTCAGGCTTGGCCACAATATCTAAAACACCGTTGCCTACGGCGGTGGCGAGTGGGTTGCCACCGAATGTGCTGCCATGCGTGCCCGCCACCATGGGCTGTGCGACACTTTCTTTTGCTAATACGGCGCCAATGGGGAAACCACCACCCAGGCCTTTAGCGGACGCCAATAGATCGGGCACCACGCCAGAAGCCTCATAAGCGTACAAATGTCCTGAGCGCCCAACTCCAGATTGAACTTCGTCAAACATTAGCAGTATGCCCTTGGAGTCGCATAGTTCTCGTATTTGTTGCAGATACTCTTTGCTGGCCACGCGAATGCCGCCTTCGCCTTGAATTGGCTCAAGGATAACGCCGGCAGTCTTGTCGCTAATAGCGGCTTGTAGAGCTTCGATGTCGCCAAACGGGACCTGATCGAAGCCTGCATCTCCAGTCAGAAAGCCTTCACAGTGGGCCGGGTTTGCGCTGGCGGCTATCGGAGCGAGAGTGCGGCCGTGAAAAGACTGACTCAGAGCGATGATGCGAACTCTCTCGCCATTGCCTTTGCTGTAGTGGTAGCGGCGCATCATCTTAAAACCCGCCTCTATCGCCTCGGTACCCGAATTACTAAAAAATACTCGATCGGCGAAGCTAAGCTCTACCAAACGCTTGGCTAGGCGCTCGGCCTGAGGAATGCGAAATAGGTTAGAGGTATGCCAAGACTTATGGGCTTGGCTATTGAGAGACTCAATAAGATGAGGGTGGCAGTGGCCGAGACAATTAACAGCAATGCCACTGGTAAAGTCCAAATAGGCACTGCCGTCTTGGGTATACAAATAGCTACCTTTGCCGTGATCAAATTCCAGTTCTGGCGTACCATAGTTGCTCATTAGTGCAGAGGTCATGGGAAAGCTTCCTTTTAGAGGTCGTGTCGCTATATGTATGAGTCTTGCGGGTATTATGCCCGCTGTAAAGCCGAGGCGCGATCATGCCTTAAGCCTTGAGATCATTCAAGATTATGACAGCTTCTGCCGAGGTAAATCGCTTAATTTATGCAAAAGTCTATGCTTGACGGAGCAATTGAATGTTTAGAGAGAAAAACCTTAGCTTGCCAGATAGAGACACCGCACTTCCAGGGAGGCAGCAAGCATTGGAGGTGCTCAACCGACATTATGTGAATGGTAAGCCGATTACTGGAGAGATGCCCGATGGAATAGAGCTAGCCGTGTTCGGCCTGGGCTGCTTCTGGGGAGCGGAGCGCCTGTTCTGGCAGTTGAGTGGGGTTTACTCTACTGCGGTCGCATATGCCGGCGGTTATACGCCTAATCCTACTTATGAAGAGGTATGCTCTGGTCGCACTGGACATACCGAAGTGGTGGCCGTGTATTTCGACCCTAAACTGATTAGCTACGAGCAGCTTCTGAAATCATTCTGGGAGGCTCATAACCCCACACAAGGAATGCGCCAAGGTAATGATCAGGGCACTCAATATCGCTCTGCGATCTACACAAGTAATGATGAGCAGCTTGCCTATGCGCAGCAAAGCGCCGAGCAATATCAACGCGTATTAGATGCTGCGGGCATTGGCCCGATCACCACCGAGATTGCGCCCTTGGAGGCTTTATACTTGGCGGAGACTTACCATCAGCAGTATCTAGCGAAGAATCCTAATGGTTACTGTGGGCTGCAAGGGCTTGGCATTAGCTGTCCTACTTAGGATTAGCGAAGAAGGCTTGAATCTGCGCTTCCTTCTCCATTGCATCTTGATAGCCCAGCTCGATAAGGCGCTGGCAATAAGCTTTTTCAAACAGCAGTAGGCTCAAAATAGTGCTGGAGCCACTATCACGAACGAATAGCTTCATTGCCTTTGGTAGGTCGTCGAAGTGCTCGCTAGCGATTACATTTAAGTCTTGGCTTGGGGAGATATCGAGTAGGTCGATTTTTCTGAGTGTTTCGAGCTCAGGGGCCTCCACATTTTCGGGCAGGTGCGATAGTAGGGTGTTGTAGCGCCGCAAATTGGCGAGATCATTGTCCATGGTATCGACAAAGGCACTATTGAGAATATGGCCCAATATCTGTGCTAGGGAGGGGTGGTTGACTACCGTTCCCTTCGGCGGGCGCTTAGCTTTATTGCCACTGACTCCAATGGCGAAAATCTTATCCGCGCCTAAGTGAATTGCGGGGCTAAGGGGGGCAAGTTGCCTAATAGCACCATCACCAAAGAATTCTCGATTGATCCTGACCGCTGGGAATAGAGTGGGAATAGCGGTCGAGGCCAGTAGATGCTGCAGGTTGAGTTGGGTACGGATGCCTATTCTGTGGGGCCTCTGCCAATTAGCTTGTGACTCTTGTCCCTGAAAGAAAGAGACAGACTCCCCGCTAGAGTAGCCGGAGCTGGTGACGGCTAAGGCCTCTAGTCGACCTGAATCCACTGCCGCCTGAATACGATCAAACTTAATCAGTTTAGCCAATAAGGCCTCTAGCGGTGCATTGTTTAATAAAGACGTCTGGGATTCGCGAGGGCGATGAGCCAGAAAGGAGAATACCCACTGAGAGGCATTGCTGATAATGGCGCTGGAATCCAGCCGATAGACCTGATCGCTAGTGATATTCCTCCAAGCGTATTCGAGTGTTCGCACCCCCGTGCGTAGCCGCTGGGTATGAGTAGCTAGAGAGGCCGCATTGAGAGCGCCAGCTGAGGCGCCAGAAATAATGGGGAAGGGGTTCGATGAATCCTTGGGTAGGATATTAGCAATGGCGCGCAATACCCCGACTTGATACGAGGCGCGCGCCCCTCCGCCAGAGAGTACTAGCGCGCGTTTTGGCACCTTTGTTTCCATAGGTCTTTCAAATCCCTGCTTGATGGCATCTGCGAGTTTTTTAATGCTCGGGATTCTATCCGTCATTGTGGGCAGAAAGCTATGGTTTTGCATATACCATCCTGTTGCATCGCCTGTCATTGTTTCAATCGCGGGTACAGCTACGGTTTCCTAGCCATAGATATACTATACTGTCGTTCAAAGACGAAGTTTCTTCACTACTGCCAAGGGTTTATTTAGATTATGGCCGAGAAAAAGACTGACAAGTTGGTGATTGCCATCTCGTCACGCGCTCTCTTTAACTTAGAGGAGAGCCATAAGGTGTTTGTGGAGCAAGGGCTGGAGGCTTATCAGCAGTACCAGATCAGTCACGAAGAGGAGCCCTTGGAGCCTGGCGATGCCTTTGTATTAGTCGAAAAGCTACTGAGGATAAATAGCCTGCTCGATGCCCCCCGAGTAGAGGTTATTTTGCTCTCACGCAATAGCGCCGATACGGGGCTAAGAATCTTTAACTCCATTACCCATTACGGCCTCAATATTACGCGAGCGGCCTTTAGCGGTGGGGATAGCCCTTACCGTTATATCTCTGCGTTTAATAGCCATTTGTTTTTGTCCACGGATGGCTCTGATGTTCGGCATGCGCTGGAGCTGGGGATAGCTGCGGCGACTATCCTGCCGTCCACGGTATCGGCTAAGAATGAGGATAAGCTCAAATTCGCCTTCGATGGCGACGCTGTGCTGTTCTCCGACGAGGCTGAGAAAATCTACAAGAGCAGCGGTTTGGATGCTTTTACTCAAAGCGAACAGCTGTCAGCGAACGAGCCTTTGTCTGGCGGCCCATTCAAGCCTTTCCTGGCGGCATTGCAGCAGTTGCAGGCGGAGTTTCCACCGGGTGAGTCGCCCATTAGGACTTGTCTCGTGACGGCTCGCTCGGCGCCCACCCACGAGCGTGTGGTGAAGACGCTCAGGGCTTGGAATATCCGTATTGATGAGTCTTTATTCCTAGGCGGCATGGATAAGGGGGCTTTCCTGCAAGCCTATAATGCCGATGTGTTTTTTGATGACCAGCAGGGGCATTGTGACTCTGCCCGCAATCATGTGGCCACCGGTCATGTACCCAGTGGCGTGGCGAACCCCAAAGAAGAGGCATAAGATGCTGGCTATTACTCCTATGGCAGCCGGCTTCAGAAAACGGAATCCACACCGGTGAAGCTACAGCAGCTGCGATATATCTGGCAGGTGAGTCGCCAAGGCATGAGTGTGACTGCCGCCGCCCGTAATTTACACACGGCCCAGCCCGGCATTAGTAAGCAAATTCGCCTGCTGGAGGAGGAGCTTGGCGTCGATATATTCGTGCGTAGCGGTAAGGCCTTCTCAGACCTGACCCCGGCCGGGAAGAAAATACTAGAGGTGGCAGGGGATATTCTGCTGCAAATTGACAATATTAAGGGCATTGCCAAGGAATTCTCTGCTGACGATTCTGGCGCTCTAGCGTTGGCTACCACTCATACTCAGTCCCGCTATGTCCTGCCTTTGATCATCAAGTCCTTTGTGGAGCGTTATCCCCAGGTCAATTTGCATATGCATCAGGGCTCACCCGCACAGATCATTGAATTGGCGGCTAAAGGGGTGGCCGATTTTGCTATCGCTACCGAAGCAACTGCCATGGCAGAGGAGCTAGTGATGATGCCCTGTTATCGATGGAATAGGGTGCTATTGCTGCCCCAGGATCATGCGCTAGCCAACAAGGAACAGCTAAGCCATGCCGATATTGCCCAATATCCGCTCATTACCTATGTTTCTGGCTTTACGGGGCGAGCACAATTGGATGCGGGCTTTAGCGAACACGGACTAGCGCCGCGTGTGGTGGTGACGGCGGCCGATGCGGATGTGATCAAGACTTATGTGCGTCTAGGCATGGGGATCGGTATTGTCGCCTCCATGGCCTTTGACGTCGAGAAGGACTCTGACTTAGTGGCAGTAGATGTCAGTCATCTCTTTGAATTCAGCACAACATGGATCGGTGTCAGAAGAGGGGCTTATTTACGTAAGTTTATGTACGAGTTTTTGGAGAGGTTTGCGCCTCACCTGAGCTTGGACATCGTTAATCGAGCCCTGAACTGCCGTACACAAGCCGAGCTCGATGAGTTGTTTGCACAAGTCCCCATTCCCTTGTATGGCCAATAAAGAGTGCTAGCTATCTGTGGCGATGACACCAGGCTTATGTAGCCCGCACTCCTTCGCCGTTGCCTCCTCCCACCACCAGCGACCCTCACGCTCGTGCTGATTAGGCCCCACGGTGCGTGTGCAGGGTTCACAACCGATACTAATAAAGCCTTGGTCGTGCAATTCGTTATAAGGCACATCGAACATACGGATATAGTCCCACACCTGCTTGGAGCTCCAGTTGGCGAAGGGATTGAACTTTAACAGGGGCTTGTCGGCAGTAGAGAAGGCCTTGTCGATCTCGGCGACAGGTACGCTACTTCGAGTGCTTGGGCTCTGGTCTTTACGTTGCCCTGTTATCCAGCCATCGAGGGAGGCAAGGCGCCGGCGCAGAGGCTCAATCTTGCGAATGCCGCAGCACTCCTCGTGTCCGTCCTCATAGAAGCTGAATAGGCCCTTGGCTTTTACGAAGGCTTCTAGGCTGTCCTTATCGGGTGAAAGCACCTCGATGTCGATTTTGTAATGCTTGCGCACTTTGTCGATGAAGCGCAGGGTTTGCGGATGAAGGCGGCCCGTATCTAGGCTGAACACTTTGATATCTTTCTTTAATCGCCATGCCATCGCCACTAGTGCCACATCTTCGGCGCCACTGAATGAGATAGCAATTTCAGAAACGTCTGCAAGAACCTTGCGCAAGATCTCTTTTGGCTCCATCGACTGGAATTGGTCATTGAGCTCGTCAATATTTTGGGCATTGATCATGGTGATTAATTCTTCCGCTTAGTATTGGGCGTTGAGGACATCGAATGTGCGCGCCATTTTCTATGATTTAAGGATCTAGGTAAACCGCTAAGCCACGCAATTGCGCGTTTACTTCCTTGCATAGCCTGGGCTATGTGGTTACATTTACGCGTCATTACTAATCACCTTATTTTTAGGTTTATCGCAAAGGGGAATTACGTTGGAAGTTGTTTGTCTTGATTTAGAAGGAGTGTTGGTTCCAGAGATCTGGATTGGATTCGCGGAACGCACAGGTATCGACGCGTTGAAAGCAACGACACGTGATATTCCGGACTACGATGTGCTGATGAAGCAGCGTCTTAGGATTTTGAATGAGAACAACTTGGGTCTAAACGATATCCAAGAAGTGATAGCGGGGATGAGTCCCATGCCAGGCGCACGCGAGTTCGTCGATTGGCTGCGAGAGCGTTTCCAGGTTGTGATTCTATCGGATACCTTCTATGAATTTTCTCAGCCTTTGATGGCGCAGCTAGGCTTTCCAACGTTGTTCTGCCACCGTCTAGTGACAGATGAGGCTGGTAAGGTCGTGGATTACAAGCTGCGTCAGAAAGACCCTAAACGCCAAAGTGTTAAGGCTTTCCACAGTTTGAACTATCGCGTGATGGCAGCCGGGGATTCCTATAACGACACGACTATGCTCTCAGAGGCCGACTTGGGCGTATTATTCCGAGCGCCGGCTAATGTCATTGAAGAGTTTCCGCAATATCAAGCGGTGACCGAGTATGAAGACCTCAAAAAGGCTTTCTTGGCTGGCAGTGAGCGCCAGCTATCGCTTTAGCAAACTACTTTAAAAATATCCTATAGTGCTTTGATAATATTGTTAATTTTGTCAAAGCACTCTTGGTATTCCTGCTCGCAATTCGAGTCTGCTACCAGACCGCCTCCCCCCCAACAATCAACAGTGCCAGAGTGGCAAAATAGTGTTCTGATGGTGATATTGCTATCCATCTTGCCATCAAATGACAGGTAGGCAATGCTGCCGCAGTAGACCGCTCGGCCATCTGGCTCTAGCTCTTGGATTATCTCCATAGCTCGCTTCTTGGGGGCGCCGGTGATAGAGCCTCCAGGAAAGCAGTTCTTAAGCAATTGCATGGGCGAGTGTTCTGGGGCTAAGGTGGCGCTGATGGTGCTCACCAAGTGATGCACATTGGGGAAGCTCTTTAGTTCAAATAGCGCGTCCACCTGAACCGAGCCAGTTTCGCATAGAGTTCCCAGATCATTGCGCAGTAGGTCCACAATCATTAGGTTCTCAGCCTTATCCTTGGCGCTATTCTCCAGCGCGTCTGCCATGCGCTTATCCTCGTCTTTGTCCTTGGACCTTGGCCTTGTGCCTTTGATGGGCTGGGTGACAACGTTGCCATCACAGACCTTCAGGAAGCGTTCAGGCGAGAAGCACAGCACATCTCCTTGTAAATGGGAGTAATAGGCGGCAAAAGGGCAGTCGATACTGTCGCGCAGGCGTAAATAAGCCTCTAGGGGCTCGCCTTGATACTGGGCGCGAAAGCGCTGGGCCAGATTGACCTGGTAGCAGTCACCAGCCTGAATATAGGCTTGGACCTTATCGAAGGCTAGGCGATAGCTCTGGGCATCGAAATTTGGGGTAAAGTCATTCTTGAGCGCGAAGGGCTTCATATCGCGTGGAGCCGACACTAGCGCCATATGGATACGCTCCAGTGCTCTGGGTGGGCATGAGGGGAGTGCAAACAATAGGCTCTTGCGCTTGGTGTGATCGACGATGATCGCCCAGGTGTATATCCCGACTTCTGATAGTTTTTCGTAAGCAAAACAGCCTATTGCGCCACCTAAGAAAGGTAAGTCCTTAATAGGGTCAGGGTAGCTCTCGGGACAGAAACGTTCTAGTAGCTCACTGGTTTCGCTGAAAATATCGCCGTCAATACTGTTAGTGCCATCCTGATCGATGCACAGTAGCTTATTGCCATCTTGTGCCAGACGGATGATGGGTAGGGCGCTAATTATATCGTAGCGCTGATCGACACGGTTCTGCTTGCCGCTGTCGAGCATGACGAGTCCTGGCAGACTCTGCAGGCGTCTGAGGAGCTCCGAGCTGTCGCTGCTGTACTCTAGTGTTTCTATGACAAAGTCGTTCATGTTTCGATTTAACTGCTTGAAGGCTGAATAAGGTGGAGGGCGAGCTTAGCGCACGAGCTCGAGCTTGATTGCGATAAGCTCACTCTGGGCCGTGCTGCTGACACGAGTAGTATTGTTTTGCTCTGGGTCTTGCATGGAACTGTAGGGTTCTGGCGGGTTTAAAACATGCCATTGACCGGGCTCTATTATTATTTCGGTCCGAAGAACGGAAGATCGCACGTCGGTTTCGTTATTCTCCTGAGTGAGTAGCGTCGATATCTCGGCGGCAAAGTGATTGCCTCTGTAGCTAGCCGTGACGGCAAAACTCTGGGCTTCTGGGCTTTGAGACTCATTGAGCAGCAGCCCCTGATCGGTAAGAATGCTACTTATTCGAGGGGTACTGGAATTGCTGTTGAAGTAGGCATATTCACCTTCGGTGACGACGATGCTGCTAGTATCAGGCTCTATGTCTTGAGTGCTGACATTATCGACGCGGGTAGAGCTGTTTAACTGCTCGCTAGGCGCCATATAGTGAAAGTCGACGCTTATGCGCAACTGCTTAAGGGGAATGTCCAGCTCAGAGATGAGGGCTTTTAGCTGCTCTAGATTACCGTGGGTGGTGCTGATGATGAGCTTATTATCGATCTGGCTGATAGCGCCTCGTGGGTCTAGAAAAGGGCTTACAGCCTCGCGAATCTCAGCGGGAGCCCTGTTATTAAGAGAGATAATTTCGATGGCAGCGGCGTTATCGTTCTGCGCTAGCACTGCATGGCTAAAAAACGACAACAGAAAGACACAGGCTAGCGCGAGAGTCGCTGGGGGTTGTAGGACAAAGTGGCCAAGAGCCTTGCTTTTAAGTGCTTGTGACATGCTTTAGCTATTCCATTGCGCGCGAGCGCTCTTATTCTTCATAGTCATCGGCAAATAATAGGCTGCCTTGATTATAGAGGCTAGTGGCTATTTCCATGCCATGAGTAAGCGGTTGCAATAGGGGTGTCCAGTCGCGATCCATATCCTGAGTGTCGCAAAGTATGGGCAGTATATCCAGATACTCGAAGCTACACTCGAAGTCCTCGCCATCGACATATAGCACGCAATGGGTATCAAGCTTTCTAAAGGCAAAGCGAGAAGAGGGGTTTTTTAATAACGCTCCACGCTTACTGGCTTGTTCTGCGAACTGGGCTGGAGTCAGAGGCGGCTCAAGGGCCTCGAATAGCTCTGGGTATTTGGGGCGTGTCATATAGCGTGCAAACCAGTGGCCTAGTCTGTCGGGGTCCGTATAGGTGGCACTTAGCAGGGCACTGAGTTGCTCTCCAGCATCGCTGCGCATCTCGCCAGTAGCGCCGATGGTGTAGGGGGCTGCGTCCGAATAGCGCTGCTCTGGTGCAAGCTCAGCGAGGATTTCATGGGAGAAATCGTCGATGACCTCGGCAATCGAGGGTGCTCGGAATCCGACGGAGTAGGTGATGCTCTCACCAATGGCTGTGCCGTAGTGGGCCCAGTTTGGTGGGATGTACAAAATATCGCCGGGGTTTAATACCCAGTCTTCCTCGCACTCGAACTCAGCCAATAGCCGCAGAGAGTTATCTGGCAGACATTGACTGTTGCTGTCGCTGTGGCCACCAAGGCGCCAGCGTTTCTGCCCGCTGCCTTGAATAAGAAACACATCGTAGTAATCGAAATGGGGGCCGACGCCGCCGGAGTCAGTTGAGTAACTGATCATGATGTCGTCAATGCGCCAGTTGGGAATGAAGTCGAAGCTGCTCAGCATGCTTCTTACCCCTTCGTGCCATTGGTCCGCGGCCTGCACCAATAGGGTCCAGACTTTATTCTCGAGCCGAGCAAATGTGTTTTCGCCGAAAGGCCCGGTTTGGAGCTCCCATTTGGCTTTATCGCTGTTTTGAATAATCAGCCGCGACTCGACGCAGTCCTCGCAGGCCAGGCCTGCCAACTCCTCCGCCGTGATGGGATCCACGAACTCTGCCGATTGAGCACGAATCAACAGAGGCTTCTTCTGCCAGTACTGGCGCAGAAAAAGCTCTCTGTCAAAACCTTTAGGGAGTAGCTGGGACGCTGATTTCATTAGCGAGTTGCCTAGGCCTGCGACTTAGATAGCCTTGGCTTGGTCGATAGCGTTGCCGATATAGTTCTCGGGGCGCAACTGACGCAGTGCAGCCTTAGCGTCCTCTGGTATATCCAGGGTGTCGATGAAGGTGTTGAGCACTTCGGCGGTAATGCGCTGGCCTCTGGTTAAGGCTTTGAGTTTCTCATAAGGCTGCTCTACGTCATAGCGGCGCATGACGGTTTGAATAGGCTCAGCCAATACTTCCCAGCTCGCGTCCAAGTCGGCCAATAGGGCTTCGGCATTGATCTCGAGTTTAGATAGCCCCTTAAGAGTGGCGCTGTAGGCGATAACGCTGTGTGCGAAGCCGGTACCGATATTACGCAAAACAGTAGAATCGGTAAGATCGCGCTGCCAGCGAGAAATAGGAAGTTTCTCTCCCAGATGTTGCATGACGGCATTGGCAATGCCCAAATTGCCCTCTGAGTTTTCAAAATCGATAGGGTTTACTTTGTGCGGCATAGTGGACGAGCCCACTTCGCCCGCGATGGTCTTTTGCTTGAAGTAGCCTAGGGAGATATAGCCCCAAATATCGCGATCTAAGTCTATCAAGATAGTGTTGAAACGGCAGATAGCGCTGAATAGCTCTGCGATATAGTCGTGGGGTTCAATCTGCGTTGTGTAGGGGTTCCATGTTAGCCCAAGTTTAGTCACAAACTGCTCGGCATTGGCCTGCCAGTCAATTTCTGGATAGGCAGATAGGTGAGCATTGTAATTGCCTACTGCACCGTTGATTTTGCCTAGAATTTCGTTGTTGGCGAACTGCTTTAGTTGGCGCTGTAAGCGGTGCACAACATTAGCGAGTTCCTTGCCCACGGTCGTTGGGGAGGCAGTCTGGCCGTGAGTACGAGACAATTGTGGCTGTTCGGCGTGCTCCAGGGCCAGTTTTTTCACTTCGCCCACGATCTTCTCCATGAGAGGCACCATGACCTTATCACGGCCATCGCGAAGCATCAGTGCATAGGACAGATTGTTAATATCCTCAGAGGTGCAGGCAAAATGCACGAACTCAATTTGTTTGGCCAAGTCAGGATGGCCAGAGACCTTCTCTTTGATGAAGTATTCTACGGCTTTGACATCGTGATTGGTTGTGGCTTCGATATTCTTAACACGGCTGGCATCTTCGATGGAGAAGTCATCGATAATCGCCTCAAGTGCGGCATTGCCTTCTGCGCTGAGAACCGGAGCCTCGGTAACTTGTGGATGCTGTGCCAATTGCTGCAACCAGCGAATTTCCACAATTACCCTGTAGCGAATTAAGGCAAATTCGCTGAAGTACTCAGCTAGATCCTCGGCTTTGCTGCGATAGCGCCCATCAATAGGCGAGATAGCGGTTAGGCTGCTAAATGGAAGTGCTGTCATGGTGTCTTTCCTAGCGGTAGTTTAATGTAAAGTTAATAGGCTGCGGCGCACAGTGATGGCGCTATCGCGAATACGTTTTTTGTAAAAGAATAGGTGCCAGCGTCTGCCACCCAATTGCTGCCAGAGCATGGCAAAGCGGATACCGGCTAACAAAAGGGCGCGAATGCTATCGGCTACGCTCTGTTGTTTGAGCTGGGTGATTTCACCTTTTACGTGAATTCTAAAGCTCAGCTTGCTAATACTGTCTTGGTATAGGCGGGCTAGGCCGATGATGTCATGGCGTGCCAATGGGTCATCGTTGTCCTCTGGCAGTAGTTCACTGCGCTTATCGAGCATGGGCAGGCGTCTTCGTATGAGATCCTGCATTTTAGGCTTTTTACTTAACTGCTGCTGCAAGACAGTCATGCCTAGAACGTAAGGCAGGGTGTCGCCGAGAGCCTGCATACCCTTAGGGCCGAGCGCGCTCTCTAAGGCGCTAAGCCCGGAATTAAAGATCGCAGGTTGCGGGTAGACATCATCTACGTTCTTGGGGTTGAGTACGTATAGGGCATCAAGACAGGCCGCCATTTGAGTCTTGTTGGCTGAGCCCGTGGTGGCTAAAGAGTCGACCAATTGAGCGCACTGAATCATCGAGGCAAGCGCCAAGCTGCGGTGCTCCCACTGGCTTAGCTTAACGATAGTATTGCTCAATGGTAGCTCCCCCTAAACAAATGTCACCGGAATAGAAAACGATCGATTGGCCCGGTGTGACCGCTCGCTGCAGCTCATCAAAAGCAACACTGACGCTGCCATCGTCGTTGGCTGTGACGACACACTCTTGATCGGGCTGTCGATAGCGGATTTTAGCAGTGCAGCGCAGCGGTAGCGATGGCGTTTCATGATTGATCCAGTCCACCTTGGAGGCCTGTAGCGATTTTGAGAATAGCAGGGGGTGGTCATTGCCCTGAGCGACCACTAACACATTGCGCTCTAGGTCTTTCCCCACCACATACCATGGTGCTTCGCCGTGCTTTGCTGAGCCGCCAATGCCTAAGCCCTGTCTTTGCCCATAGGTGTGATACATCAAACCATGGTGCTTGCCTATTGCTTCGCCATCGATGGTTTCGATAATGCCGGGCTGCGCTGGTATGTACTGCTGCAGGAAGTCCTTGAATTTACGCTCACCAATGAAGCAAATGCCCGTGCTGTCTTTTTTATCATGGGTAACAAAGCCGTGCTTGGCCGCTATTTCCCTGACTTCACTTTTGTCTAGCTCGCCCACTGGAAACAGGCTGCGCTTGAGGCAGTCCTCGTTCACGGCGCAGAGGAAGTAACTTTGATCTTTATTGCCATCCAGGCCTTTTAGTAGAACGCATTGGGCGTTGCCTGTTTCAGGGTTCTCACGCTCGGCGCGGCGAACATAGTGTCCCGTGGCGATGTAGTCGGCCCCAAGTTCTGTGGCGTAGTCCAAGAAGGCGCGGAACTTGATTTCCCTGTTGCATAGGATGTCGGGGTTTGGCGTTCTGCCCGCCCTGTATTCCGCTATAAAGTGCTCGAATACATTGTCCCAGTATTCGGCGGCGAAGTTTGCCGTATGCAAATGGATGCCTAATGTCTGGCATACCGCTTGGGCATCGGCGAGATCGTCCTTGGCTGTGCAGTACTCGGTGCCATCGTCTTCATCCCAGTTTTTCATGAATAGCCCTTCAACAGCATATCCTTGCTGAATGAGGAGTAGGGCGGCGACCGACGAGTCTACGCCGCCGGACATGCCGACGATGACTCGAATATTACTGTTATCAGCGTTTTGCTGCTTACTTGGCATAGTGATTTATTAAATTCTTTGTCTGGCTATGAGAGTGTCGCATCGAAGTCTTGAATAAACTCCAGAGAGCATTGTTTTCCTGCTAAATAGTCTTTGATTACGCTCAATACTAGCGGGCTGCGCAGTTGCGCCTGTCGCTGTTCCAACTCTTGCTCGCTGAGCCATATAGCGCGAATAATCCCCTGGTCCAAAGGGCTGGAGGGAATATGTTCAATGGCTTCGGCAATAAAGCAGGTCCTGATATACGTGACTTGATTGCTCGGGGCCGTGTACTTGTATACGCCTAAAAGGGCGCAGGGGCGTACCTTCCAAGCAGTCTCTTCGAAAGTCTCACGAATAGCTGCATCGATAAGCGATTCATTCTGCTCTAGGTGGCCGGCCGGCTGATTAATGACCGTTTCGCCGTCTATTAGCTCTTCTACCAAGAGGAACTTATTGTCTTTCTCGACGATAGTTGCGACCGTCTGATGCGGGTGCCATTGGCTCATGTGTGTGACTTTTGCAGGTAGACCCAAAATTAAAGGCGCAATCCTACATTATTTTAGGGTAAGTTTCTTCTGAAAAAGCGCCCAAGTCGGCTCTTTGTGGCTTCTGCTAGGTGGCCATAGTGTGGATAATAGCCAGCCTTCACGGCGCAGTAATATTATGGAGACGAAAAATGGGTAAATTGACTCACTTAGATGACCAAGGCAATGCCTCGATGGTCGACGTTAGCGGTAAAGATGTGACCAGCCGCAGCGCGACAGCGACGGCCAGTGTTTCTATGTTACCCGAGACTATTGCGCTGATTGTATCGGGCGGTAGCAAGAAGGGGGATGTGCTCGCCGTTTCGCGTATTGCAGGTATTCAGGCGGCTAAGAAGTGTTCGGATTTGATTCCTTTATGTCACCCTTTGATGCTGAGCTCGGTGAAAGTGGAGTTTGATGTCGATGAGGCGGATAATCGAATCAATATTAGCGCTACCTGCCGTCTAGATGGCAAGACTGGCGTGGAGATGGAGGCGCTTACTGCGGCCTCTGTGGCAGCTCTGACCATTTACGATATGTGTAAGGCCGTGGACAAGGGTATGGTTATTGAGCGTGTGCAGCTAGAAGAGAAATTAGGCGGAAAATCAGGTCATTACAAAAGATAGCTAAAGTGAAATATGCTATTTAGCATAGGGCAGTATTGGATGTTAAAGATTAATTTATTTGCCAGTTTGCGGGAACAATTAGGCGTTGCCAGCTTAGACCTCGAATTACCCGAGGGGGTGGGCACTGTCGGTGAGCTTAGTGACTATTTGGCTCATACTAAAGGTGATGACTGGCGGGTTCTTAGTGATTCTACACAGGTCTTGATCGCAGTGAATCAGGAAGTGGCGAAGCCAGAAACTGCGATTTCGGCTAATAGTGAGGTGGCATTCTTCCCACCCATGACTGGAGGCTGAGGGTGATCACGGTCACTACAGAGGATTTTGACGTCGCGCAGTTGTATCAACGGCTGCGTAGCGATGCAGATAATGCGGGCGCTATAGCCACGTTTACTGGGCTGGTGCGCGAATTCTATGAGCCGCCTAAGGATAGCGATGAGCCAAGGGTGCTCTCCTTAACCCTTGAACATTACCCTGGCATGACCGAGAAAGCCCTAGAGTCTATAGTCAATGATGCCAAGGAGCGCTGGGATGTGCTGGCCGCGGAGGTGGTTCACCGCGTCGGTGAGTTAAAAGCGTCGGATCAGATAGTTTTCGTTGGGGTGGCTAGCACCCATAGAGGGGATGCGTTTGCCGCGGCCGAATTCATTATGGACTTCCTCAAAAGCCGAGCGCCGTTTTGGAAAAAACAAAACACCAGTGCTGGCGAGTATTGGGTAGAGGCTCGTGAGCAGGACGAAGAGGCGCTGTCGCGCTGGCGTTAGCTCACACCTCGAGCATAATTGACTCCTCCGGTCGTAATTTCCCTACAGTCCATTCTCCGATGCTATGGCGCACGAGACGGAGCGTTGGAAAGCCCACTGCGGCTGTCATGCGTCTTACCTGTCGGTTACGCCCTTCAGTAATCGTTAACTCTATCCACGATGTGGGAATGTTTTTCCTTTCTCTAATGGGGGGAATACGCTCCCATAGGTCGGGATGTTCAATGTGCCTTGCCTTGGCTGGGCGTGTCTTGCCATCTTTTAGTGTGACGCCACGGCTTAGCTGACTGAGAGCCTCGTCGCTTATTTCGCCTTCTACCTGCGCCCAGTACACCTTGGGCATTTTGTTCTTGGGGTTACTAATGCGTTGTTGCAGCTTGCCGCAGTCAGTAAGCAGTAGTAGGCCCTCGGAATCCCTATCTAGGCGGCCCGCCGGATAGAAGCCAGGCTGGTCGATACAGTCGGCTAAGGTGCGTCTGCCGGTGTCGTCGGTAAACTGGGAAAGCATATCAAAGGGTTTGTTTAATAGTATCAATTTGGGCATAGAGGGTCTCGCAACAGGGAGCTAGCTTAGTTTTGGGCGCTATTCTAACAGGTCCTAGCCTGCTATAATGCGCCGCAAATTGACCGCAGCAAAGATGCTAGGTTTCTATTCCTCGCAGTGCACACGATCAGACTTTCTAATCCTGCCACTGATTGTCTCTCCCCTGAGACTTAATCAAATTGTTAGTTTTTAAACCTTTTTTAGGAGTTAAGGAAATACAATGACGAACGCATCTACCATAATCTATACGATTACCGATGAAGCCCCCGCTTTGGCCACATACTCGCTTTTGCCCATTATTCAAGCGTTTGCTCAACCAGCCTCTATTGCGGTTGAGACTCAAGATATTTCATTGGCAGGTCGTATTATCGCTAACTTCTCTGAGCGTCTTACAGATGAGCAGAAGCAAATAGATGCCTTGTCGGCGCTTGGTGATCTCGCTAAAACACCAGCAGCCAATATCATTAAGCTTCCTAATATCAGTGCTTCGATTCCTCAGCTACAAGCGGCCATTAAGGAGCTGCAAGATCATGGCTACGATTTGCCTGATTACCCAGCAGAGCCGAGCAATGACGAAGAGAAAGAGATTAAGTCTCGTTATGCCAAGGTGTTGGGTAGCGCCGTAAACCCGGTTCTGCGCGAAGGTAACTCGGATCGCCGCGTAGCCGCTCCTGTGAAAGAGTATGCTAAGAAAAACCCTCACTCCATGGGTGAATGGTCCGCTGACTCTAAGTCTCACGTGGCTCACATGGACGATGGCGACTTCTTCTCATCGGAGCAGTCTGCAGTATCTGAAAAGGATGGGGCCGTGCGCATTGAGCTCGTTGCAGAGGATGGCAGCGTTGAAGTGCTGAAAGAGAAGACAGCTCTACAGGCTGGCGAAGTTATCGACGCTGCCGTGATGAGTAGCTCGGCTCTGCGCGATTTCTTCCGCGCTCAGATCGAAGATGCTAAGGCCTCTGATGTCTTGTTATCGCTACACTTGAAAGCCACCATGATGAAGGTGTCTGACCCCATTATGTTTGGTCTTGCGGTTACTGTGTATTACGAAGATGTTTTCACTAAGCATGCAGAGCTATTCAAAGAGCTAGGCGTGAACCCCGATAACGGTATCGGCGATGTCTACGCGAAAATCAAGAACTTGCCACAGGCGCAGCGCGAAGAAATCGAGGCCGATATACAAGCGGTTTATGCCACGCGTCCGTCCCTAGCCATGGTGGACTCCGATCGCGGCATTACTAACCTACACGTACCAAGCGACGTAATTGTCGATGCCTCCATGCCAGCGGCTATTCGTTCTTCCGGTAAAATGTGGGGAACAGACGGCAAGTTGCACGATACTAAGGCTATGATTCCTGATCGCTGCTATGCCGGTATTTATCAAGAAACGATCGACTTCTGTAAGAAAAATGGCGCATTCGATGTGAGCACTATGGGCAGTGTTTCCAATGTCGGACTCATGGCTCAGAAAGCAGAGGAATACGGCTCTCACGACAAGACTTTCAAAATAGCGGCGAAAGGAGTTGTGCGTGTTGTTGATGCTGATGGCAATACGGTATTCGAGCATGCGGTTGAGAAAGGCGATATTTGGCGTATGTGTCAGACTAAAGATCTGCCAATTCAAGACTGGGTGAAACTCGCTGTTACTCGCGCGCGTGCCACTTCAACGCCAGCGGTTTTTTGGCTGGACGAAAATCGTGCTCACGATCAGCAGCTTATTAAGAAGGTAGAGAAGTACCTGCAAGACCACGATACATCAGGTCTAGAGATTTTGATTAAGTCTCCAGTGGAGGCAATTAAGTTCTCACTCGATCGCATCAAGGCAGGTAAAGACACTATCTCTGTGACCGGCAATGTATTGCGCGACTACCTGACTGACTTGTTCCCAATTCTGGAGCTCGGCACTAGTGCCAAGATGTTGTCAATTGTTCCGCTATTGGCTGGTGGTGGTCTATTCGAGACTGGTGCGGGCGGCTCTGCGCCGAAGCACGTGCAACAGTTTGTGGAGGAAGGTCACTTGCGTTGGGATTCCCTAGGTGAATTCTTGGCATTGGCCGTGTCCCTGGAAGACCTGGGCACTAAAACCGACAACAAGAAGGCGCTTGCGCTTGCCGCCGCTCTGAATGCTGCAACGGGCGTGTTCTTGGATAACGATAAATCGCCGAGCCGTAAAGTAGGAGAGCTGGACAATCGTGGTAGTCACTTCTATTTGGCACTGTACTGGGCCCAAGCGCTAGCGGCGCAGACGGATGATGCGCAGATGCAGGCGACGTTTAAACCGGTGGCTGAATTCTTGGCCGCTAATGAAACGAAAATTGTTGAAGAGCTGAACAATGCTCAGGGTAAGCCTGTGGATATAGGCGGTTATTACCAGCCTGATTTTGAAAAGGCCTCAAAAGCGATGCGTCCAAGCGCGACCTTGAATGAAGCGCTAGGCTTGTTATAAGCGCAGAGGGAGCGTTAGCCCCTTGTGACTTGCTTTGGCAAAACAAGGGGCTATTAGTATCTAGAGTGCATTACGTCGGTAGGGGCCAGTCAGTGGCTGAACTCAACCGCTTATGTGCTACTCGCTGGAGTTAGATGCTTGTCCGATAGGGACTATATTGGCTGCATGTAGTCCTTTTGGACCTTCGATGGTCTCAAAGGAAACAGTTTGACCGGCTTTAAGGGTCTTATAACCCTCCATACCTATGGCCGAATAGTGTGCGAATAAGTCATCGCCACCATTGTCGGGTAGAATAAAGCCGAATCCTTTTGCATTATTAAACCACTTTACTTGCCCAGTATTCATGGCAAAACTCCCGTGTAATATCTTGTTGTAATTGTTATACGCTCTGTGGCGTTTTTTATACTTAGGATGCACATGTGCAGTGCTTCGTATAACGCACTGCTTTTGTGAAGTCAAACATGGGCTTTCCTTGTGTTTGACTTAGTTCACCATTCTGCTATAGATCAAATGCTATATGCAATACCTTATTTGCTTAAAAAATGATCAATAAAAATCTTTCCAAACCGCCGTTTCTTGGGCGTATCATATGACTAAAGTATTAGGTAAATGGAATCGTGAAAAGCGTTAAATTTCGTTAGAAACCTAGTAAGGAATGAGAGTAAGATGTTAGACATGAAGTATGAGGAAGCCCAGCTTCGATGTGCTGAAAGGGCGATGGCGAATGACCATACAGGTGATGATCGCGATGACGGTCTCGCCACATCCATTGCGCCGCCCAAGCTTGCGAGGCCTCCCATGTATAAGGTGGTATTGTTTAATGATGACTATACCCCAATGGATTTCGTAGTTGATGTGCTTTGCACATTCTTCTCCATGAATGTGGAGAAGGCGACACAGATTATGCTGAAGGTACATACAGAAGGTAAGGCGGTATGTGGTGTGTATTCACGTGATGTTGCTGAAACAAAGGCACAGCAAGTGAATGACTATTCGAAAGAATGCGAGCATCCGCTTTTATGTAATGTGGAAGTCGATAGTTAAGAGGAAGGCAATCTATGTTGAGTAAAGAACTCGAAATTACATTGAATACCGCCTTTGCTGGTGCGAAGACAAAACGCCACGAGTATATGACCGTAGAGCATCTGTTACTGGCATTGCTAGATAACGATGTGGCTGCCGATGTGCTGCTAGCCTGTGGTGCCGATATCGCCCGATTGCGGGGTGAACTAATAGAGTTTGTCGATTCGACGACCCCATTAATTCCAGAAACAGAATTAGCAGAGCGGGATACGCAGCCGACCCTAGGCTTTAATCGCGTATTACAGCGGGCTATCTTCCACGTTCAGTCCTCGGGTAGGGCCGAGGTCACCGGTGCTAATGTTCTAGTCGCGATCTTTAGCGAGCAGGAAAGCCAGGCAGTGTTCCTGCTAAGGGCACAAGATATCGCGCGCATCGATGTCGTTAATTATATTACCCATGGCACGCCCAAGATTCACGGCCAGCCAGAAGAGGGCGATAACGATGGCGCAATGGGTGACAGTGACGATGAGCATATTGAAGGCTCTTCCAATGCCCTAGAGAATTTTGCGACCAATCTTAACCGCTTGGCGGCCGAAGGGCGTATTGACCCCCTAATTGGCCGCGAAGAAGAAGTCTCCCGTGTCATTCAAATTTTGTCTCGTCGGCGTAAGAATAACCCCTTACTAGTTGGTGAGTCGGGCGTGGGCAAAACGGCGGTCGTCGAGGGTTTGGCGCGCAAGATTGTCGATGGCGATGTGCCTGATGTGCTGGAAGACAATGTTATCTACTCACTCGACTTGGGGGCTCTGCTCGCAGGTACCAAATATCGCGGCGATTTCGAGAAGCGCTTTAAGGCCTTATTGTCAGAGTTGCGTAAGGACGATAAAGCCGTCCTATTTATTGACGAAATTCATACCATTATTGGTGCCGGTGCTGCCTCTGGTGGCGTCATGGACGCATCGAACTTACTAAAACCCGTTCTTACTACGGGAGAGTTGCGCTGCGTGGGGTCCACCACTTATCAAGAATATCGCGGCATTTTTGAGAAAGATCGTGCCTTATCGCGCCGTTTCCAAAAGGTCGATGTGGACGAGCCGGATGTTGAAACTACCTATAAAATCCTCAAGGGGCTGAAGTCACGCTTTGAGGAGCACCACGAACTACGCTACAGCGATAGTGCCTTGAAAGCCGCATCGGAACTCGCGGGACGCTATATAAACGACCGTTATATGCCCGATAAGGCTATCGATGTGATCGATGAGGCCGGTGCCTTCCAGAGACTGCAGCCAGCAAGTAAGCGTAAGAAGCTTATTCAGGCCCAGGATATGGAGAAGATCGTGGCCTCTATTGCTCGCATTCCGCCAAAGCATGTCTCCAATTCGGACAAGGAGTCTCTGCGTAATTTGGAAGACAAACTGAAAATGGTGGTGTTTGGTCAGGACGAGGCTATCAGCAATCTCGGCTCGGCCATTAAGCTCTCTAGAGCGGGCCTGAACCTCCCAGATAAGCCTATTGGCTCTTACTTGTTCTCCGGTCCAACGGGGGTAGGTAAAACCGAAGTGTCACGCCAGTTGGCCAAAATACTGGGCATCGAGCTGTTGCGCTTTGATATGTCCGAGTATATGGAGCGTCATACGGTGTCGCGCCTCATCGGTGCGCCCCCCGGTTACGTGGGCTTTGACCAAGGCGGTCTGCTAACAGAGGCTATTGGTAAGAACCCCCATTGCGTCTTATTGTTGGATGAGATTGAGAAGGCGCACCCGGATGTCTTTAACTTGCTGCTGCAGGTAATGGACCACGGTACCCTGACGGATAATAACGGTCGCAAGGCGGACTTCCGCAACGTCATTATTATCATGACGACCAACGCGGGCGCTCAGGAAATGTCTCGTGCCTCTATTGGTTTCACAAAGCAGAATCATACGACAGACGGTATGGAGGCGATTAAGAAGACCTTTACGCCTGAGTTTAGAAACCGTTTGGATGCTATCGTTCAGTTCGGTGCTCTGAGTCCTCAGACTATCGGTACCGTAATTGACAAGTTCCTTGTTGAGCTTCAGGTACAACTGGATGATAAGAAGGTCACGCTGCATGTAGACGACAGTGCTCGCGCCTGGTTTGCCGAGCATGGCTATAGCCCCACAATGGGTGCAAGGCCAATGGGTCGTCTCATTCAAGATAAGCTGAAGAAAGCGCTGGCAGAGGAAATTCTGTTCGGTGAGCTTACCGAAGGCGGTGAAGTGACCGTCTCTATCGAGAATGATGAAGTGAAATTGGCTATTACGAGCCGAAAGAATGCGCGAGAAACGGAGCTAAGCAAGAGCGAGGGCTAGAACCCTCGCTTTTTAGCGGGCGCGGTAAGTGATGCGGCCTTTACTGAGGTCGTAAGGCGTTAGCTCTACTTTTACTTGGTCGCCGGTTAAGATGCGGATGTAGTTCTTGCGCATTTTGCCGGAGATATGAGCCGTTACGATGTGGCCGTTTTCTAGCTTAACGCGAAACATGGTGTTAGGAAGGGTATCAACCACTTCGCCATCCATCTCAATCTGATCTTCTTTTGCCATTAACAATAAGTCCTGTATGGGTAAATTGCGTGTCTGAAAGGCGCTCAGGCCGTTTCGGTGCGCGCATTTTGCCTCATTTAGGCCAGATTAGCAAAAGCGTTTATTCGGCGGTGAGTCTCTGCGCACTAATTTTCCCTAAGTCAGCAAAGCCCACTGCCCGTTAATAAGCAGCTCCAAGGGGCGGTATTGTGTCTTATAGCTCATCTTGGCGGACTCTTTTATCCAGTAGCCTAAATATAGATAGGGCAGATTCATTGCCTTTGCCTGCTCTATTTGCCATAGGATCATATAGGTGCCGAGGGAGCGTTTATCCAAATCTGGATCGAAGAAGCTATACATGGCCGATAGCCCGTGGTCCAGTACGTCCGTGACGCAGGCGGCGATGGGACGTTGATCTAGGTAGAAAACGAAGAAGCGCGTGGTGCAGGACTTGGCTTGAATAAAGCCTTGGTATTGCTCTTGATCGGCCGGGTACATATCGCCGTCTTTATGGCGTGTGTTGATATAGCGAGCGTAAAGCTCGTATAACTCGGGGCTGTCGACTGATTTTGCTTCTTTAACCTCCAAGTCATCATTGCGTTTCCACACTCGCTGAAAGCGCTTTGAGCGTTCAAACTCCCGTGTGCGGACTCTGCTTGAGATGCAGGCGCTACATTGGGGGCAGCCAGGGCGATAGAGGTGAGAGGCGCTTCGTCGAAATCCGCCATTAATTAAGCGGCTATAGAGCGCCTTATTAAGCTCTACCTCTGGGTCCATGAAGATGGTAATGGCTTCTTCGCCTTCTAGGTAACTACAGGCGTGCGGGGCCGTCTGGTAGAAGCGAATCTGCGCTAGTTCCTCTTCATTCATAGGCTCTCTCGCTCAAAGTGCCAAGGGCCCTGTTTGCCGGGAAGGGCTCTTAAGCGCTCTAGCTCTTTCATAAAGTCCTCTCTTTGCATCTCTTGTGCGCCTAGGCTTTCAAGGTGCTCGCTAGGAACCTGACAATCGATGAGCTGATAGCCCCAATCCTGTAACTGCTTACTGAGCGCAATAAGGGCTAGCTTGGAAGTATTACTGCGTGTGCTGAACATCGACTCGCCGAAAAAGGCTTGTCCCATGGCAATACCGTAAAGGCCGCCCACTAGAATATTATCTTCCCAAACCTCAACCGAGTGAGCGAAGTGCATTTTGTGTAAGGTGATATAGGCCTTTTGCATATCGCTAGTAATCCACGTGCCTTCGGCGTCAAGCCTAAGTTCGGCACACTGGCTGATGACCTGGTCGAATGCCTCATCAAAGCTAATTCGATAGGGAGATTGCTTAATGACTTTGCGCATACTGCGTGAGACATGGAGCTTTTCAGGGTATAGCACCATGCGGGTACCCGGAGACCACCACAGAATGGGAAGATCGTCCTGATACCAGGGAAAGATGCCCTGGGAATAGGCCAGAATTAGGCGTTCGCTGCTTAGGTTGCCGCCGACAGCGAGTAGGCCATCGGGGTCTTCCAAAGCCAACTCCACAGGAGGAAAGCTTAAATCAGAATCATCTAGTGCCGTTATCTGATTCATCGCAAAAGCTCTGAAAGACCGATTTTAGAGAGGCTTACTGGTCGAGAAACTTCTCGGCATCCAGTGCAGCCATACAGCCAAAGCCAGCCGATGTAATGGCTTGTCGATACACGTGATCGGCAATATCGCCAGCGGCGAAGACGCCGGGTACGCTAGTTTGCGTGGCGTTACCGGTTATGCCGCTATTGATCTTCACATAGCCATCTTCCATGTCGAGTTGGCCCTCGAAGATATCGGAATTAGGCTTGTGACCAATCGCAATAAAGACGCCATCGACCGTAATCTCTTGAGTGTCACCAGTCTTTGCGTGGGCTAGGCGTAGGCCTGTAACGCCCATGTCGTCGCCAAGCACTTCATCGAGCTGGTGATCCCAAAGAATCTTGATATTGCCGTTCTTCTCTTTCTCGAACAGTTTGTCTTGCAAGATTTTCTCGGCGCGTAATGAGTCACGACGGTGAACCAGTGTCACCTCTGAGGCGATATTGGACAGATACAGGGCTTCTTCAACGGCAGTATTGCCACCACCGACTACGGCAACAGGTTTATTGCGGTAGAAGAAACCGTCACAGGTGGCGCAGGCGCTAACGCCTTTGCCCATAAACGCTTCCTCTGATGGTAGCCCAAGGTATTGGGCCGAGGCGCCAGTGGCAATAATCAGCGCATCACAAGTGTAGGCGCCCGAGTCGCCCCAAAGCGTGAATGGGCGCTTGCTCAGGTCAGTCTTGTTGATGTGGTCGAATAGAATTTTAGCATCGAAGCGCTCGGCGTGTTGCTTCATGCGCTCCATTAAGTCTGGTCCTTGTAAACCTTCTACATCACCAGGCCAGTTATCGACATCTGTTGTCGTAGTAAGCTGTCCGCCTTGCTGCATACCGGTTAGTATGACTGGGTTGAGGTTAGCGCGAGCGGCATAGACTGCAGCCGTGTATCCAGCGGGGCCGGAGCCAAGAATAATTAGGCGGTGATGTTGAGCTTCTTTCATGTGTAAATACTTCCTTTGACAAAGCGTTAGGGCCAGCGAAAACTATTACTTGCAGGCGCATTGAGCAGTTTTCAAGTCCACTTAATGTAATTGGCTGCTATTCTAAAGGAATCACGTTCTAAGCTCATGTAATTTTTTGTGCACTAGTTCTGCTCGCGCTGGTTTGCCCAGCGCTAAAAATTGATTATGATAGCCACCATTGAAATCTAGAATTAGATATAAAATATATTTGCAGGTATTTGAAAAGTTTGAAAAATAGCAAAGTAAAAAAGGCCGATAAGGAAGAGCAGTTGAGCTCCGTCACACAAAGGATCGTGAAAGAGGGCACGCTGATTCTATGCTTCTTGAGTGCGTTATTCCTTTTAATTGCACTCTTGAGCTATTCGCCAAGTGATCCTGGCTTTTCGACCACCGGTGATGGCGGGCCCGTTGAGAATGTCATTGGGCAGTCCGGCGCTTGGATAGCCGACGTGCTGCTATACCTCTTTGGCTTCTTTGCCTACCTGTTTCCAATTGCCTTAGGCTGGAAGGCAGTAAATTTGCTGCGCGAACACTCCAAGCCCGCGCAAGAATTCTCAGGCGCTATGCTCACCCTGAAGATTACGGGCAGCGTCTTGCTAGCCGTGGGCGCCTGCGCCTTGGCCACAATTCACTTCACCATTGATCCGGATGTGAGCTGGATGGCTGGCGGCATCATCGGTTCGTTGATGGTGGACGTTACTGTGCCCATATTTGCGGTTGTAGGCAGTACCTTGCTGTTCTTCGCCATATTCCTACTGGGTTTAACCATTACGGTGGAAATTTCCTGGGTGAAGCTGGTAGATGATATAGGCTTTGCCACCATTAGCCTGTTTGCTCGCCTTGGCTCCATGTGGGGGCAATGGCAGGCTAAACGCAAAGAGGCTCAAGGCACGAGGGAGATAATAAAGCATCGTAAGAAAGCGCTGGATGTCTACATAGAAAAAGAGAAAAAGCGCACTCCGCCTAAAATTGCGCCCGTTATGAAGAAGGCGCCGGTCAAGAGCGCAAGGGTAGAGAAAGAGCGTCAAGGCAAGCTCTTCGAAGCGCCTAATCCCGGGGATCTGCCTGCCATTGGTCTCTTGGATGAATACACCGGCAGCGGCAAGTCAGGGTTCTCTAGCGAATCACTAGAGGCTATGTCGCGTTTGCTAGAGTTAAAGCTGAATGATTTCGGCATTCAAATAGAAGTGACAGCCGTAAACCCAGGCCCGGTGATTACCCGCTTTGAGGTGCAGCCAGCGCCAGGTGTGAAGGCAAGCCGTATTACGAATCTAGGCAAAGACTTGGCGCGCTCCTTGGCCATTGTAAGCGTGCGGGTAGTGGAAGTTATTCCTGGCAAGACCGTTATCGGTATCGAGATACCTAACGAGCATCGCGAAATGATTATGCTCAGCCAGGTATTAGCATCGCCCGAATTCGATAAATCATCCTCTGCCGTCAGTATGGCGCTTGGGCACGATATCGTGGGTAATCCGGTCATCGTTGACCTAGCCAAAATGCCCCATTTGCTGGTGGCAGGTACTACAGGCTCCGGTAAGTCTGTTGGTATTAATGCCATGATATTGAGCTTGTTGTTCAAGTCCTCGCCAGAACAAGTGCGACTGATCATGATCGACCCCAAGATGCTGGAGCTATCGGTTTACGATGGTATTCCCCATCTGCTAACGCCTGTAATTACGGATATGAAAGACGCTGCAAATGGCCTGCGCTGGTGTGTGGGCGAGATGGAGCGTCGTTATAAGCTAATGTCTGCCTTGGGCGTGAGGAATCTGGCTGGTTATAACAAGAAGGTGACGGATGCCCAGAAGAAAGGCGAGCCCATTTTAGATCCGCTGTGGAAACCAGACCCAATGGAGCCCTTAACAGAGCAGGAGGCTCCGGTTCTGGAGGCCTTGCCTATGATCGTCGTTATCGTGGATGAGCTAGCCGATATGATGATGGTGGTGGGCAAGAAGGTTGAGGAGCTTATTGCTCGTATCGCCCAGAAGGCACGTGCCGCCGGTATTCATTTGATTCTCGCCACTCAGCGTCCATCGGTGGATGTCCTTACGGGTCTCATCAAGGCCAATGTGCCGACTCGCTTATCGTTTATGGTTCAGTCTAAGATCGACTCACGCACCATCCTCGGTGAGGGTGGGGCAGAGCAGCTACTCGGCCACGGCGATATGCTGTATCTGCCACCGGGCGGTGGCGTTGCAACACGTGTGCACGGTGCCTTCGTCAGTGATGATGAAGTACATAGAGTGGTTGCCGACTGGAAGTCTCGCGGCGAGCCAGTCTATATCGATGAGATTACCCAGGGCGCGGATGATAGCGATATTGGAGCCTTCGGTGGTGGCGATGATGGCGGCAGCGATGAAGGCGACGCCCTTTATGACGAAGCCGTGGCCTTTGTTACCGAGACTCGTAAGGCCTCGATATCTGCGGTACAGCGCAAACTGCGTATTGGTTATAATCGCGCCGCCCGTATGATCGACACAATGGAGGCCTCTGGCGTGGTATCTCCCATGGGCAGTAATGGTAGCCGAGAGGTTATCGCTCCACCTCCGCCGCGCTAATTGAGCACTGGATATTTATGACTATAAGACCCTTGCTAATGCTTTGCTTGGCGCTACTAAGCAGCAGCCTTCAAGCGCAGGTAGAAGTGTCGCCGACACAGAAGCTTACCCAGCTATTAAGCGATATCGAGACTTTTAAAGCCGATGTGCGTCAGCTCATTATCGAGTCTTCCGGCGGGGTATTGGAAGAGAGCGAAATTCGCTTCAAACTCAAGCGCCCGAATGGCTTTTACTGGGAGACGGTAGCCCCATTTCCTGAGTTAATCGTTACCGATGGTGAGCGCTTGTGGAATTACCAGCCTGATCTGCTGCAGGTCACCATTGAGCCTTGGAGTTTCGATGAGTCTGAGCTGGCGGCCAAGCTCTTGAGTGGGCGTATTGAGGAAGTAGAGCAGGATTACGATATTCAGTGGGGCATGGTGAATACTGACGAGTCTTGGGAGTTTGTTCTAGATCCCGTGGATGAGAACAGCGTCTATAGTCGTGTCACCTTATTCTTTGGCAGTGAACTGCTCGACTCTATCCACATAGACAGCGGCAATGGTCAACGAACCTTCTGGGAGTTTGAGAATCACCAGATCAATGAGCCGATAGAAGACGAGGTATTTAGCTTTAGCCCGCCCGACGATATCGACATCATCGACAATACAAGACGCCCCTAGAGTGGCGGCATTAGAGGATTAATGAACCAGTCTTTGTTCGAGGAAGAAGAGGAAGCGGCCGCTGAGGCGCAGGGAGAGAACCTCGACCAACAGCCTCTGGCAGCCAGAATGCGTCCTCGCACTCTGGAAGACTTTATCGGGCAGCAACATTTATTAGCGCCGGGTAAGCCACTGGGCGAGGCCATCAGGCGTTGTACTCCTCACTCCATGATTCTTTGGGGGCCGCCGGGCGTTGGAAAGACGACTCTTGCAAAGATGGTGGCCAGCAGCAGTGGTGGGCGCTTCGAGAGCCTCTCCGCCGTACTCAGCGGCGTAAAAGACATTCGCGCCGCAGTAGAAAGGGCGCAGCTTGCCAGGCAAAGCAAATCCCAGAGCACCGTACTATTCGTGGACGAAGTCCATCGTTTCAATAAGAGCCAGCAGGATGCCTTCTTACCTCATATCGAGGATGGCACTCTGGTGTTTGTTGGCGCTACTACCGAAAACCCCTCGTTTGAACTGAACAATGCACTACTGTCACGGGCGAGGGTATATGTCCTACGCTCCTTAGAGGCTGCAGACATCGTGCTCGCGATGGACCGTGCAATCGCCGATGAGCAGCGCGGTTATGGTCAGCTATCCATAGACTTGTCGCAAGAGAATAAACAGCGCTTGGCCCTAGCGGCCGACGGTGATGTGCGCCGAGCCCTCAGTCTATTAGAGCTTGCAGTCGACTTGGCCGACGATCAAGCGGGGCGTCTGCTGATCGATGAGAGTGTGATCGAGCAAGTATTACAGGGAAGCGCCCGACGTTTTGACAAAGGTGGCGACTCTTTCTATGAGCAAATCTCGGCTCTGCATAAGGCAGTCCGGGGCTCCAGCCCCGATGGCGCCCTCTATTGGATGGCCCGCATGTTGGACGGTGGCTGTGATCCGTTATATATTGCCCGCCGCTTGGTTAGAATGGCCAGCGAGGATGTGGGTAATGCCGATCCGAGAGCCTTGCAGATGGCCTTGGCGGCATGGGATACCTTAACGCGTCTTGGTCCGCCAGAAGGCGAATTGGCCCTAGGGCAAGCGGTGTTATATCTAGCCTGTGCTCCTAAGAGCAATGCAGCGTATAAGGCCTTCAATGATGCGATGGCAGATGTTAAGAGCGGTGCAAGTTATGAGGTGCCCGAGCATCTACGCAATGCGCCAACGGCCTTGATGAAGTCTTTAGACTATGGGGCAGAGTATCGCTACAGCCATGATGAGCCGGGCGCGTATTCTGCAGGGGAGAATTACTTCCCAGAAGCTTTGAAAGGCACGCAGTATTATTACCCTGTGCAGCAGGGCTTGGAAATCAAGATTGGTGAGAAGTTGGCACATTTGAGAGAATGTGACCGAAATAGTGCGATTCAGCGCTATGGGAAAGATACCGGACACAAGTCATAATGCTCTATTCACTTTCGATAGCATTGGGCGGCGCATTAGGAGCGCTATCGCGTTACTGGGCTATGCACTATATTGCCTTGCTGTTGCCTACGCGACTGCCGTGGGGCACTTTTGCAGTCAATGCATTAGGCTCTCTTTTGATTGGCATATTCTATGTGCTGGTAGCCGAGAAAGTTAGTGTGCCCGAGCAGTGGCGCGCCATTATCTTGGTAGGCTACTTGGGCGCTTTTACAACATTTTCGACCTTCTCTTTGGATGCCTTGTTACTCATCCTAGACGGTCACTATATACAGGCATTTGGCTACGTGCTCGCCAGCGTAGTTATTTGCATTTTGGCAGCTGGCATGGGCATTAGCCTCATGCGAGCTTTTTATTGAAAGTTTGGAGCGCACACGCTCTTAAAGGTAAGGACTAGTTTTCCATGTTGGACCCCAAATTATTACGCACAGGCGCCGAGGCACTAGCTAAGGCTTTGCAAAAGAAAAACTTCACACTCGATGTGGCGTTGGTAAACAGTCTCGATGTCAAAAGACGCGAGCTGCAACAAGAAACCGAGAAATTGCAAAATGAGCGTAATGTGCGATCGAAAGCCATTGGTAAGGCAAAAGCTGCAGGCGAAGATGTAGCACCGCTTCTGGCTGACGTGGCGAACTTGGGAACATCCCTGGACGAAAACAAAGCGGCCCTTGCCGCCGTGCAGGACGAATTTAATGAGCTACTGATGGGCGTGCCGAATATTCCTCAGGATATAGTGCCCGAAGGTAAAGACGAAACAGACAACCAAGAGCTTAGAAGCTGGGGCACGCCGCGCACATTCGACTTTGAAGTAAAAGACCATGTGGATTTGGGCGAGGCATTAGAAGGCATGGACTTCGCCACGGCCAGCAAGTTAACTGGCTCTCGCTTTGCAGTGATGCGTGCAGGCATTGCGCGTATGCACAGGGCCTTGATTCAGTTTATGTTAGACACTCACGGTAGCCGCCACGGTTACGAAGAAGTGTATGTACCTTATATTGTTAACCGTGACTCTTTGATGGGAACCGGGCAATTGCCTAAGTTTGCCGAAGATCTGTTCCGCCTAGAGGGTGATAACGAGTACTACCTAATTCCCACGGCCGAAGTGCCGGTGACTAATATTGTGCGCGACACTATCGTGCCAGCCGATCAAATGCCCTTGAAGTTTGTCTGTCATACGCCATGCTTTAGAAGCGAGGCCGGCAGCTATGGTCGCGATACGCGTGGCATGATTCGCCAGCATCAATTTGAGAAAGTAGAACTTGTACAAATGGTGCGTCCGCAAGACTCTGATGCGGCGCTGGATGAGCTTACATCCCACGCTGAGTATATTCTGCAAGCGCTAGAGCTACCTTATCGTGCTATGTTGTTATGCGGTGGCGATCTCGGCTTCAGCTCCACTAAGACCATCGACTTAGAGGTTTGGCTACCATCACAGGAGTGTTATAGAGAGATTTCCTCTTGTTCTACTTTTGGTGATTTCCAAGCGCGCCGCATGCAAGCCCGCTGGAGAAATCCAGAGACTGGCAAACCGGAACTGCTGCACACGCTTAACGGCTCTGGTCTAGCCATTGGCCGTACATTAGTAGCCATTTTAGAGAACTACCAAAATGCCGATGGCTCGATTACTGTGCCCGAAGCATTACGTTCCTATATGGGTGGTTTAGAAACTCTTGCATAAGGGGCGGGCGCTTTTTGTGCCCATCTTATTTTCTAATACGCTGGAGTAAGCCATGCAAAATTTACCAATATTCCTGAACGTTCGTGAGCAAACCTGCCTATTAGTTGGCGGCGGCGAGGTAGCCTATCGAAAAGCCGTTTTGCTCAACCGGGCCGGAGCCAAACTGCGCGTCGTTGCGCTAGAGATTTGTGAAGAACTAAGAGAGCTCATAGAACAGGGGCAGGGCGAGAGCTTTGTGCGCGAGTTTCAACTGAGCGATCTTGACGGCGCGTTTCTCGTTATTGCCGGCACCGATAATCAAGAGCTCAACGAGCTCGTGTCTATCGAGGCAAAGAAACGTGGCATGCCAGTGAACGTTGTAGATGCACCCAAGCTATGCAGTTTTATTGTTCCCGCTATCGTTGATCGCTCACCAGTGGTGATTGCTATTTCCAGTGGCGGATCTTCTCCTATTCTTACCCGTAAACTAAAAGAACGCTTGGAAATACTTATTCCGGCTGCGTATGGCCGTTTGGCTTTAATGCTGGGCGAGTACCGCACTAAGGTTAAAACCACCATAAGCGATTTTAAAAAGCGCACCCGCTTCTGGGAGCGTATTCTCTCTGGCCCCATGCAAGAGATGGTCTTCTCCGGTAAAGAAGAGGAGGCGCGCGAGTATATCGATTATGAGATGGGACTGGCCAATGATAAGCCTGTTCATGGCGAAGTGTTTCTCGTAGGTGCAGGCCCAGGTGATCCTGACTTGCTAACCCTTAAGGCGCTGCGCATTATGCACGAGGCCGATGTGGTGTTGTACGACCGCCTGGTATCACCAGAAATTATGCAACGCATTCGCCCCGATGCCGACAAGATTCACGTTGGCAAGGCACGCTCAAATCATTCTGTTCCACAGGAGCAGATTAACGAGCTATTAGTGCGCTTGGCTAAAGAGGGCAAACGAGTATTGCGCCTAAAGGGCGGCGACCCGTTCATTTTTGGCCGTGGCGGCGAAGAGATTGATCGTCTAGCCGAAGCTAAAATCCCATTCCAAGTAATACCGGGCATCACTGCGGCATCAGGCTGTTCGGCCTATGCGGGAATACCGTTAACTCACAGGGACTGCTCTCAGTCTGTCCGTTTCGTCACCGGCCACCTGAAAGACGGCAGCATCGATTTGGATTGGCCGTCGCTCGCCAGAGAGAATCAAACGCTAGTGTTCTATATGGGCTTGGTCGGTTTAGCCACCATCTGTGAGCAGCTTATTAGCCATGGTCTAGGCGAGGACATGCCGGTGGCCTTAGTGCAACAAGGGACCACCAAGAACCAAAAGGTATTGATAGGATCATTGGCCACAATGCCTGATATTGTAGCGAAAACAGAGGTCCAAGCCCCAACGCTTATCATTGTAGGCAGGGTGGTTAAACTGCAGGATAAATATGCTTGGTTCGAGGCGCCGGGTAGTTGAATATTGATCGTAGTTTTTGCTGTTAGATAAAAAACGCCCAATGCAAAACATTGGGCGTTTTGTTTCTAAAAATTAATTGGGATTGCCGTTCACCCTGACTGTATGGGCAGCCATCTACTTATAGAGTACTTCAGTTTCAACTGACAGCGACTTATCGCCAGTGCCCTTTATTCTTTATGAAAAAGGAATAGGCCCACCATCAAACTTTGTATTGGATGCGTTCTGCATAGATGAAGAGTTTGAGGTTTTTTCTGCAATCGCCTTATCGTAAGATGCCGCGAGGCTGAGGCTTAGCGTGACAAGTAGCACAACAACCATCATTAGTACAAATCCAAGTTTAAGGAAGTTGCTTTTCAGCGTAGACATAGAACACCTCGAATAAAAAGAGTGGATTAAACTAGGCCTTAGTATGCAAGGGGAGAGCGATTTGAATTTTGAGCTAGATCAAAAGAGGGAAAGTTTTGGCGAAGGGCTTGAGAGGGAACTTAGAGTTATTTGATTAAGATCAAATAACTCTAAGCCTTGTGGAGCATCAGTCGATTAAATCGAAATCCTTTCTTAGAATTTCAATAATTTCTTGCTTGGGGTTATCCCCTAGCTTAATAGGCGAGCCGGTTATTTTTTCTGCTATTCCAAGATAGGTTTTGGATACTTGCATCAGAATGCTCTCTGGTAGCACATTGTCTTCGGCCAGTTTTGTGCGCTGCGCCATTCTGTCTTTGTTTAATAATATGTCTGGGTCAGGGAAGTAATTAAGTAGCTGTTGGCGGAACTCTTCCTTGGACTTTTCGACAATTTTGCCTTCGCGGTATGAAGGGCCATCCCAAATGCGCGATGAGTCTGGTGTACCCACTTCGTCCATATAGATGAGTTTTTCTTGGCCCTTGGAGTCGGTGATGTAACCGAACTCGAATTTGGTATCGACAAATACCTGATCGACTTTGTCGAGCTCCTTGCTGATTAGGTTGAAGCCCTCTTTTAGTAGTTTCTCGTAGTAGTCGATATCATCTGAGGACTTGAAGTTAAAGGCTTGGTAATTGTCTTCGATGTTCTGGCGCGTAATATTCACATCGTCTGCCTCTGGCACACCGCGGATGCCCTTCAAAATACCTTTAGTCGAAGGTGTAATGAGCAGTTCTGGTAGGCGTTGGTCTTTCTCAAGGCCATCTGGAAGCGTGATACCACAGAAGACGCGCTCGCCTTTAGCGTAAGCGCGCCACATAGAGCCTGTAATGTATTGACGGCAGATAGCTTCGATCATCACTGGACGTGCTTTTTGTACAATCCACACGAAGGGGTGAGGGATCTCTAGGATGTGGCTGTCGGCCAGGCCGTTCTCGCTAAATAGCTTAAACCAGTGGTTGGAGATGGCATTGAGGGCGGCGCCTTTACCGAACACACCGTTCATGCCGCCTTCGCCTCGCCAAATGCAGTCGAACGCCGAGATACGATCGCTGATCACCATAATGGCCAAGGGGGCGTCCGGCGCTACGTCGTAGCCGCGCTCGTTAATCAAGCGTTTGCTATCACTTTCGGTGAGCCAGTAGACAGAGCGTACTTTGCCGCTGTGAACGGGCTTGTCCGTACGAATGGGTAAGTCATTGTTTACTGCGAGAACGCTGTCGGCAAGGCGCTTGCTTGATGTCATATAACGGTGTCCTATGGCCTATCAGTAAAAGAGTCGCTAAATCGATTTTTGTGTAACAGGAAAACGCGCAATCTTAGCAGAGTTGGCGCAATTCTCCAGAATATTGCGCCTGTTAAAAGCAGTTTGTGGGACGTGGTAGCCCGGCTATCTTGCTGGCAATAAGGGCGGGGTTGCCGGGAAATAACTTCATCAAATAAAGGCTGCGACCTTTGTCTGCCCCCAGTTGTTGGGAAACGAGTTTTACTAGCGGGCGCATGGCTGGAGAAAGCCCATGCGCCGCGTAAAACTCCTGCAGAGCCGTCAGAACTTCCCAATGGGCCTGCGAAAGCTCTATGCCTTCCGCCTTGGCCAGTTGCTCGGCAACCTCGACACTCCAGTCGTCCAAATGCCGCAGATAACCGTCTTTATCCACGGGGATGCTGCGTTTGTCGTTTAATACAATGGCTTGCATGGCGCTCTTTAATGCTTAACTTAGAACCAGGAAATAGTCTTGGGGTATTGCAGTACTAATTGCACAAACTCTGCATAGGATACCATGTCTATATCGCGACTGAGCGCGGCGGGGTCGAGGCCACGGGCCTTCACATCGTCCTCCAAGGCGCATAGACGAATCTCTCTTTGGCCTATGAGTGCCTTTAACTCCGCTTCTTGATCGGTAAGCGCAGAGGCATCTTTGGCCATAGCGGCCGTTATCATGGGCGCGCTATACACGCCATCCTCAATCAGCAAAACACAGTCTTGGTCCGTAGACACCTGCAAGCAACTCACTAGGCTATCGTTGTTGAGCGCGGGCTTATTAACGGTGTGAAGCTTAGAACTACTCATAGGGCATATACCACATCGGAGTCGGCCAATAGCTGGGCTATCTGCTCATTGCTGATGCTTTTGGCCTCCACCACGAGATCCTCCGCCGTCATATAGCGCTTAGGCAGCGCGTCGGCTTCCACATAGATATTATGGACATCGTATAAGGGTAAGGCCGAGAACGCTGCGCTAAGGTCTTTGTTATCGATGAGCTTGGGTGCCTGCTGATCTTTAAGCTGATAAACGCCATCGCCCATAAAGATAAAATTGATGTTCTGCTCAAACACTGCATTTGAAAGTACCATATCCAAACAAGCCTTCGCTAAGCCTTGGCTATGGGGAGCCTTGCGGCTGATAAAGCTAATAGTCTTAATGTGTGGCTCGCTCATATTAGGCTCCAAAGCTTATGACTCGGTCGCTATTGAGAGAGGCATCCACCAATTGTGCAAGGCCCGATAATTCGCTACTAGGGTCTAAGTTGGCGCATTCTTTCTCATAGCGTTGAGCCTCTTGGGCATTCAAAATGCCGCGCTTGAGGGCAGAGGAGACACAGCTGATGCTGTCGATACCGTGCTCGTTGATGAGCTCTCGCCAGGCCGCCACTAAGTCAAACTCGTCTTGGGGTGGGGTGCTCAGGGCATTGCTAGCGTGAACTCCATCGTAGTAGAAGAATACGCGGCCTATCTGCTGCCCTTGAGCCAAGGCCTCGCGCGTGAAGCGATAGGCGCTCCAAGAGGCCTGGGAGGAGTAGGGTGCGCTATAAACAACGATGCTAATATTCACTGCAATCCACTATCAAAGTTTAGGGCTGATAAGCCATAAATAAAAAGCCCCGGCGGGGCCGAGGCTTAGTGTACAACAAGTATTGCCCTTGGTGACTATTCGTCGCCAGAGAAGGCCATGAGCAAGTGAATTAGGCTCATGAACAAGTTATAGATGGATACGAACAGCGTAATAGTCGCAAGAATATAGTTACGCTCGCCGCCGTTAATAATTTGTCCAGTTTGGTACAGGATAATGGCGCTTGAGAACACCATGAAACCAACCGAAATAGCCAGTTGCAGTGCCGGAGTTTGGAAGAAGAAGCCCATGATCATTGCGGCAATCAGGACGAAAAAGCCCGCAGTAATAAAGCCGCTGAGGAACTGGAAGTCTTTACCGGAAACCAGTGCATAGCCAGAAAGGCCTAGGAAAATAAAGGCGGTGCCGCCTAGAGCGGTTGTTAGAACTTCGCTGCCACCGCTAGAGGACAGGAGATAACCAATTAGTGGGCCTGTGCCGTAGCCTATGAGGCCAGCAAAGGCGAATACTGTCACAAGACCCCAAGCGCTGCGAGCCAGTGCTTGTGTGGCAAAGAGCAGTCCATAAACGCCAATGATGTATACCCATATATTCATAGGGGCAGCGTTAGTGCTTAGTGCGGCCGTAACTGCACTGAAGCCGAGTGTGAGGCTCAATAGTAGATAGGTGTTCTTTAGTACTTTATTGACAGCAACGCCCGATGACTGGGTATGTGTTGCACTAATGTTTTCAAACTGACTCATATTTGCTCCGTTGTAAGTCGATTTTGTCTTAATAACTGATAAAGAAGACCTTGTAGCTATGCGCAATCTTTCGCGATATGTTGTTGATTGCTATAAAAACTATTGGGGTGAACCTGTATTTTTCAATAGTGTTTGCTGGTAATCATACGCATGGCCGGTTTAAAAGCAATGCTTTGTGATTTTCTGGGCTTAAAATGCAATCTATAGTTGACTGAGAACGGGATTATAGTAAGATTGCCCACCGTTGCGGAGGGGTGGCAGAGCGGTTGAATGCACCGGTCTTGAAAACCGGCGTGGGTTAATAGCCCACCGAGAGTTCGAATCTCTCCTCCTCCGCCAACTTTTAAATCCTGCCTGTCTTGTTGCCCAAACCAATCTCTTAGAAACTGCTTCCGTTTAATGGCGGAGGAGATATTCGAACGTTAGAGTTCGAGCAATTGCGCAGCAATTGAACCGAGCGCTTAAGCGCGAAGCACGTAGTGTTAAAACAGCCTTAAGGCTGTTTTAAGTAATCTCTCCCTACTAGTTTTCTCCCATGTCGAGCGTGGCCTCTTTTATTCCCCAAACCAATCTCCTAGAAACTGCTTCCGTTTAATGGCGGAGGAGATATTCGAACGTTAGAGTTCGAGCAATTGCGCAGCAATTGAACCGAGTGCGTAAGCTCCCAAAACTAGAATTGTTGTTATCAGTGCTAAGCCTATATTCGATATTGTTTTGGGTGACACGCTGTGAATATATCCCTATACGCTCTTCGCCAGCATCCCTGCTGTCGACGGTCACCCAAATCAATATCAAACATAGGCCTTTGAGCTTAGTGCTAAATTTGTGCCTTTTTAAAACTAGTGAATTTCTAATGGTCATCACTGAAGTTTAAGAGACAGGGAAGTATTAACGGCGAGTCTCGATTAGCGATACTGCTTCCGTGGCTGAGCACAGATGTCCCAAGGCTGTTTTAAAAAGGTGCTAAGCCTATATTCGATATTGTTTTCGGTGACCCGCTGTGAATATATCCCTATACGCTCTTCGCCAGCATCCCTGCTGGCGACGGTCCCCCAAATCAATATCAAACATAGGCCTTTGAGCTTAGTGCTAAATTTGTGCCTTTTTAAAACTAGTGAATTCCCAATGGTCATCACTGAAGTTTAAGAGACAGGGGAGTAGTGTCGCTGAGCGAGACCCTCGAGGGCAGGGATGCCCGAGTAGAGCCTACAGGGAAGTATTAATGGCGTGTCTCGATCAGTGATACTGCTTCCGTCGCTGAGCACAAATATCCCAAGGCTGCTTTAAAAAGTACTAAGCCTATATTTGATATTGTTTTGGGTGACACGCTGTGAATATATCCCTATACGCTCTTCGCCAGCATCCCTGCTGGCGACGGTCACCCCAATCAATATCAAACATAGGCCTTTGAGCTTAGTGCTAAATTTGTGCTTTTTAAAACTAGTGAATTTCTAGTGGGCATCACTGAAGTTTAAGAGACAGGGGAGTGGTGTCGCTGAGCGAGACCCTCGAGGGCAGGGATGCCCGAGTGGAGCCTACAGGGAAGTATTAACGGCGTGTCTCGATCAGCGATACTGCTTCCGTGGCTGGGCTCAGATGTCTCAATGTTATTTTAAAAAGTGCTAAATTAAGGTAGCGCGTAAGCCTTTAAGGGTTATGCGCAATTTTAGGAAGATCAATAACGGTTGTATCGCTCTGGTTTTCTAGCCACTGTACAAGCTGTTCCTTCTTCATTGGGCGAGCATATAGAAAGCCTTGCATATACTTTAGGCCCATCTCTTTAATCTCTTTCGCCTGTTCTTCGGTTTCAATCCCTTCAGCTATCACTTCGTAGTTCAGCGCCTTCGCAATATGCATTGCCGCTTGAATGATGGCTCTGCCTGGCCCATCCAAACGATTAATGAAGGCTCTGTCAATTTTAATGACATCGACAGCTAAAGATTGTAATTGAGAGAGCGAAGAATAGCCGGTACCAAAGTCGTCGATGCAAATCTTTACGCCCAATTCTTGAATGCGCGCAATCTTAGTTTGCAAAGTAGGAGTGTCAGAGGAGAAGACGGTTTCTGTTAGCTCAAGGTGCAAACGTTGTGGGTCTATTTTGCTGATTGCTAACGCTTTCTTTATGGTGCTTTCCATGTCCTCTGCAAGCATTTGTATAATGGATGCGTTGACACTGACGGCAATGCTTTTATCCACCCAGGACTGAGCATCGATACAGGCCTGCTCAAGTACCCAGGCACCAATCTTACGTATAAAGCCGTATTTTTCCGCCACCGGAATAAACTCGTCAGGGGAAATAACTTCGCCGTCAAACGTCCAGCGCAGCAGAGCCTCGCAGTTGCTGGTTTTGCCAGTGCTATTTGAAATAATTGGTTGGTAAACAATATGAAATTGATCTTCCCGTAACGCGTTAGCTAAACCGTCTCTAATGCGCTGGTCCCGCTGCAAATTAATAAGCATGACATCGCTGAAAACAGTGGGAGCCGGGTTCATTACTTTTTTCTGTGAATACATGGCGATGTCGGCCAGCTGTATGAGTTGCTCTGCAGTTTTGCCATGTTGTGGATAGGACGATATTCCAATTGTCGCGCCGATAGTGACGGTTTCTGCGCTAGTGCTTATAGGTTGGCACACGCTGGCAATGAGCTCTTCACTGAACTCAATTATTTCTTGATCGCTGCATTCTTCCATCAAGATAAGAAACTCATCGCCTCCCCAGCGACATAAATTATGTTTATCCGACACTCTGTTTAATAGGCGCTGGGATGTGTTTACCAGAACCTCATCGCCTATCTGGTGGCCTAAGGAGTCGTTTACTTTTTTAAAGCCATCTAAGTCAATAAACAAAACGGCCAGCGATTTGCCTTGCTGTTCGCAGCTGACTAGTCTTCGGCGCAAATGAGAATGGAACGCTTTGCGGTTGTATAGTGCTGTTAAGGGGTCTAGGGCAGATAACTCATAAATTTTATCGGTTCTACGTTTTACTCGGGCTTCCAGCTCATTATTAACAATATTGAGCTGGGCATAGGCATTGGTTAGCTCTTGATTAATGCGCCCGACAACATTCTTTTCTTTCTCCATCTCTTCCATTAGCTCGGTGTTATAGCTTTTGAGCACAATAGCTTTATGGGTGAATAGGGCGGCGCGCTTAGCCGTAGTAGCGGTGACTGCAAAATAGGCTATCCCCAATATGCCTAGGGTTTGCCATGTTTGCATGCCCGATACTATCCCCTGAATGGATAGAGGGAGGACTAAAATGCCAACGTAAGCGGTGGCGATGAGTCGGTTGGCGGAAAAAACATTGGTGGCCCCAGAGGCCATTCCGGCAATAACGCAGATAAGACCGGCAAGCTCCAGTGTGCCGACAGTGTCAAAAACTGCCAGAGAGTAAAAGCACCAACCACAGGCAGTGATTATAACGCCGGTGGCTAGGCGTCTAATGGCAGCGCGGCCATCGTAATCAGTGTGACGTAAGGACCTGCGCCAATGTTCAGCGTCAATAAGGCGCGCCACGACGATGACCATCATAGTTGCCCACCACCAAAACTTTAAAGCAGCGTGGTGATCGCCTGGAAAGCCGAAGGCCAGAGCGGTAACAGTAACAATATTAATTAAACTGCCGGAAAGGCTGTTGCTATATAGCAGGTCCGCGCTATCGCGGCTGTACCTTGCTAGAGTACTATCAGAATCGGTGCTGTGGGGCATGGAATGACTGCTCTTGTTATCTCTATAATACGACCGCGCCAAAGCACTTAGTGGGCGTGGCATATTCGATACCAGAGTCCGCTAGCGTTTGTGCAATCTATAGGGCTGCTTAAGAATTATTTTTATTTTCCAGCGCAGTATCCGTTGCATCTCCATTGGAATAGGAAGCTAGTATACCTTGAAGTCAAAAATTTGTAACGTTTTAGACACAATTGCCATAGTTTTTGTTTACTTGATTCTGGTGCTGTCAGACCGGCTGAATTGGATAAGATTAGACAATCTTCTGTACTTCCCCCTAGAGCTTATGCTGATAGGCGCGATACTGCTTATCCCATTTGCAAAGCTCTATATACGCGGCATTGTGGCGGTTTTGCTGGGCTTAGGCCTTGTTTTTAGACTGGCCGATATTAGTGCATTTGAGATTTTTGCCCGTTCATTTAACCCGGTATTTGACGCCTATTTATTGCTTGATGGCTATGGTTTTGTGCGAAGCAGTTTTGGCACGGCTGCCGCGCTGCTGACCGCTGTCTTGCTGCTTGTGCTTATCGGCCTTATTTTCTACTTGAGTTACTGGGCGCTTGGGCGTATCGCTCGTTTAGTTAACCTCTCTCACAAGCGCAGTGTGCTGGTATTACTGCCAACAATCATTCTGTGGACCGTGTTGTACCTCGGCGACTGGCCCAGGGCTTCCATGTGGTTTATCGATCAGTTTAGCGCTCATATGGTCCGAATTGCCCATAGCGTCAAGGATATACGTGAATTCAGGAGTGTGGTGGACGCAGACCCCTACGCCGAAGAGGACGGCTTGTTCGATAGGCTGGCAGGCAAAGACGTCTTGATAGTTTTTATTGAGTCCTATGGCCGCACACTGTTGGAAAAAACCGAGTACTCCCCGCAAATCAGGACGGCCCTAGAGGAGGCCACTGCAAACCTGAAAAGCCATGGTTTTAGCAGTCGCAGTGCTTTGTTGCACTCACCCACGGTAGGAGGGATTAGTTGGCTGGCCCATGCCACTGCGCTGTCTGGTTTATGGATTGATAGCCAAGTGCGCTATGACAGTTTGTTGCTGAGCGACAGAGAAACACTTCTTAGCCTTTTTGAGCGTTCTGGTTGGCGCTCAGTAGGCGTAATGCCAGCTATATCCATGGCTTGGCCCGAGGGAAGCTATTTTGGTTACGACTCACTATTGGCGGCACCACAATTAAATTATAGAGGCGAGCCGTTTAATTACGTGACTATGCCCGATCAGTTCACGCTGGCTCAGTTTCAAGCGCTGGAGCGCGGTCAGGCTCGACAGGAACAGCCCTTGGTGGCTGAGATCGCGTTACTTTCCTCCCATGCGCCATGGACACCAGTGCCGTATTTAATCGACTGGGATGAGGTAGGGGATGGCACCGTTTTTAACGAGCAAGCCCTTTCTGGTGAGCCCCCAGAGGTGGTATGGCAGGATAAAGAACGTGTAATGCGCCAGTATCGCGAAAGCGTGGAGTATGTGCTTAATACGTTGGTGTCTTATATTAAGGTATATGGAGATGAGGATTTAGTGGTGCTGATACTGGGCGATCACCAGCCCATGCCTTATGTGACGGACAACTCACCTAGTCGTGACGTGCCCGTACACATTATCGCTAGAGACTCTACAGTGATGTCCGCCATTGAGCATTGGCAGTGGCAAGAAGGAATGCTGCCTAGCCTTGAGGGACCCGTTTGGCGTATGGACGCCTTACGGGATGAGTTTATTCAGGCTTTCTCGTCTGAGCTGCCTCAAGACTGATCAGTAGCGTGCAAATTTATGCGCCCGTGGCGAGCGCTTGACGAGAGGGCGCTACGCCTAGGCTAGGGCCTTAGGGATAGCCAGAACATCCGTATGCCCAACATCGCATTGACCGTGCTTCATGTTCTCTAGGCGAAAGTTCAGCCATTGTTCGATTTGCTCACCGCTCAGCTCTGTGCTCCTTGTTATTGCCTGTGCAACGCCTTGGGCTAATTGTGTCATGAGCGCCGTGTCAGCTGAGCCAAGTTGCCAGGGGGAGGGTGCCTGTGCGACTTCGTAACCAGCTTGCTCTAATGCGTCTGCCAGGTAGTCGCTGGCCGCAGGCCCTAATGCCGGGCCCATGCCTTTGTCACGTTTTTGATCTTCATTGAAGGCTTCCAGTACAGCCTCATCCAGTGGGTGTTTGGGGTTCCACAGCACTTGCCCGTTATAATTCAAGGGCGCATAGATAAGGCTATTTTGTTTTTGTAGTCTCGCAATGAGGCCATCGACAAAATCTGTCGAGGCTAGGTCAAATAAAGCCGATGCCGTTACTACCGTGGCGCCAATCAAGGGTAGCTCGTCAATAACCGTGAGATCTGCCTGGTGGTCCTCCATTAGCTCATCTGCCATATGGCGTTTTAGGGCCTCATCTAAAGACTTTCCGTTGTGATCCACTAGCCGCCATAAAGCCACTTGCGCATCGCGCTTCTTTAAGGCTCTTAACATCGAGCCAGTGCCTGCCCCTAGATCGACTACGACAGCCGCGCCAGCGCGCTCTATGCTATCCGAGACTAGCTTTAGTAGTTTGGGGTCTCGTGCCTTCTCGTCACTGCTCTCACGTAAGTCGAGCCAGTCGATACTAAATTCACTCAAGGTCTTTCACTCTCCTGATATTGCGGTGGAAATTATCTGGGCACCATTTTGCCAGCTAGGAAGCTGTTTGGCAGCAGCCTGTGCGCCTAATTGCAGCTCTTGGCGCTTTTCTGGGTGTGCCAATAAGTCTTCTAAGGCAACACGCAGTGCCTCTTGGTCATTTGGGGGGACTAGAATGCCTGCGCTTTGAGGAACTAAATCGGGTACGGCACCCGCCTCGCAACCGATGATCGGAAGCCCATAGGCCAATGCCTCTGCGAAAACCATTCCATAGCCCTCGTATAGAGAGGGTAATACGAATAAGTCGGCTTGTTGATATTCGCCCTCTACCTGCGCTAGTGGCCCTAGAAACTCAACCCGCTGTTGCAGTTGTTGCTGTTCGACATAAGTTCGTAATTGCTGGAACCAGTCGGGGTCCATGCTCTTGGAACCCACCAGTATCAACTGCCAGTCCAGATGGCTTAATTTTGCCAGCGCTCGCAGCAGGACATCATGGGCCTTTCTTTTAGTCAGAGTGGCCACGCAAAGGATTCGCGGCACTTGGCCACTGCATAGGGCAAACTCCACTGGGTCTGTGCCGGGCCTAGCAACGCTAAGTTTTCTATCTGGCACACCATAGTCGCTCATTAGCACTGTGGCGGTGTGTTGGCTGGTTGTGATGACGTGCTCGCAGATCGATAGTGCTCGCGACTCCGACTTACCCAAGTCATAGACTTGCTGGTCGCTAAGACCGGCTTCCATTGCCAGAGGGTGATGGCAAAGGGCGAACAACTGTAAGCGATACTTATGCTTTGCTATCACATCATCTAAAACACCCAGTGCTAGGCCGTCTATTAGGACAACTGAGCCGTCTGGGATTTTGTTGAAACTTGTGTTGGCCGAATCTAATGCTTTTTGATTAGGGTGGGGAAAGGTAGGGGAAAGGGGAACAAGTTGAACTTTATGCCCTAATAGCTCAAGTTCACTCTTCATTCTTCTATCGTAGGCATAGCCTCCGGTCAGTTGTTTAATATCACCGGGGATCGCAAAAAAAATATCTGGCTTCAAGTCCGTTCCTTTTTGCAGCGTACTGCTCCATTTAAATAGCTTAGTGTGGGGAATTTTCCCTTAGTTTGGCGGTGCTCACAATATAAAGTTTTTAATACAAAGCCTTGTTCAGTGTTGGCCTTGCCTAATAGGCATGTGCACCGTACCATTCCTCGATTAAGGAATTATTACGCGTTACGCATGGTGTGTAGTGCATGGCAAAGGCGTATATGAATCTCGAACAGAAGATTGAGCAGTGGTTGAAGCAAAGCATTAGTGCAAAAGCGCTGACAGATCGCCCTTTTATTTCCCTTTGCTATGCTCAAAGCATAGACGGCAGCATTACTATTAAGTCGGGTAGCTCTCTTGCCTTGAGTGGGCCGGAATCTACTCGCCTGACTCATCAATTGCGCGCGACCCATGATGGCATCATGGTTGGCGTCGAAACCGTATTGGCTGATAACCCACGCTTATCTGTGCGTGAGTGTAAGGGCGAGAATCCTCAGCCTATCGTTGTGGATAGCCATCTTCGCATTCCTGCCACTGCTAAGCTTTGTCAATTAGAGCAGGGCAAGTGCTGGGTATTGACCACCGTTGCCGAAGATACGCTAAGCGATAAGGCCTTAGAGATAATGCAAATAGAGACAAATGAGCAAGGCCGAGTGTGTCTGCATAGCGCGATGCGGGTGCTGTCTGCAAAAGGAATTAAGTCCGTCATGGTTGAGGGCGGCGCTAAATTGATTACCGCTTTCATTAAGGCAGGCTTAGCCGACGCAGTGGTGATCACAATGGCGCCCACTTTTGTCGGCGGTTATAAGGCAGTAGGGCAGCTGGACTACAGCAATAAGGGGCAATTGCCACGAATTAGTCCCATGCACACAGGTGTATTGGGAGACGACCTCATTATGTGGGGCAATATGGAGTTTGGTAATAATTAATATGAGCCAATCGTGCAGTAAGCAGACTCTTTATTTTAGCGGTCAACGATCCGTTGAAATCAGAGAAGAATCGCTGACAGTTCTGGCAGCAGGGCAAGTGCTGGTTAGGACACTTTGCTCGGCCATCAGCGCGGGCACTGAGATGCTGGTTTACAGAGGGCAGTTGCCGACAGAGATGGACGTCGATTCTTCGCTCTCTTCTCTGTCAGATAACGATGCGTATCCTATGCCCTATGGCTATGCCTGTGTGGGGGAGGTACTTGCGGTAGGTGAGAATATCGCGCGGGATACAGTCGGTAAGCGAGTATTCGTTTTTCACCCTCATAGTAATTTTATTATCAGCGATTTAGATAGCTGCCAGATTGTTCCCGATGATGTGAGCTCTCAGGCCGCCTTGTTTCTTGCCAATATGGAAACTGCGATTAACCTGGTGCAGGACGTTAAACCTTTAGTGGGAGAAACGGGCGCGGTAATCGGGCAGGGTATCGTTGGTTTGTTAACAGCGGCACTTCTATCTGAGTTTCCCTTGGCATCGCTTTGTACGGTTGATAAACAAATCAATCGCCGAGTTCTCTCCAGTGCGCTCAATAAAGTGAAAAGCTTTGACCCCGATGCACAGCTGCAAGAATTACAGGCAGCATTGGAATCTAGTGCGGGCGGGACGGATTTTATTGTTGAAGTTAGCGGGGCCCCTGCAGCACTCAATTTGGCTATCGATTTGAGCGGCTACGGCTCCAGAATTATTATTGGAAGTTGGTATGGCACAAAAAACGCTGCAATAAACTTGGGCGGCAAAGTGCATCGTAATCGTTTGAATATCTATAGCAGCCAAGTGAGTTCTATTGCACCACACTTGACGGCTCGTTGGAGCAAGGCAAGGCGATTTGAAGTGGTATGGGATGCCATTAGAAGGCTACGTCCCGAACAATTTATTGCTAAGACTGTCGAGTTGACTGACGCTAGTGATGTATACCATAGAATTGATACGGGCGAAGACCAAGACGTTCAAACCATATTTACTTATTAGAAGGCATTGTTATGTATACCGTTGCAGTGAGAAAAGATTTTATTGCTCAGCATCATTTGATCGGGGGTGATTGGGGGGACGAGAATTTTCCGCATTCTCATCACTATGTTGCACAAGTCGAAATTAGTAGCAGCCAATTAGACCAGCATGGTTATCTGGTTGATATTGTCGATATCGAGGAATCTTTAAATTCAATAGTGGCTTATTTTCAAGATGCCTCACTGAACGATAAGCCTGAGTTTGCAGGGCTTAATCCAAGCATCGAGCATTTTAGTCGAATATTATGCGAGAAATTATTGGCCTCAATTAAGACACCTGAGTCGGGGCAATTGCGAGTAAAGCTGTGGGAGAACGAAAGCTGCTGGGCCGCCTACGTTAAAGAGTTTTAGTGTCTGTGTTGTTTTTGTGAAGCAAGTACAGGCTAAGAAAACCGATTAATAATAGGGCAACATCACGTAAGCGTGACAGCGCAATAAACGTAAAGGCGGCTTCTGTGCTTAGACCGAGCGCTTGAAAATAAAATAAAACTCCCGCCTCTATGCTGCCAATGCCACCGGGCAGGGGCAGCAGCATGGCAAGCCTTATAACGCATAGTAAGCCCACTGTTTCGAGCAGGCTGATATCAATGCCGGCGAAGGTAAGCACTAAGTCTAGCTCTACAAATATTCCGCCCCAAACAAAAAAAGATACGAGTAAAGCAATAAAATAATATCGCTTAGCTTGTCTGGGTTTGCTTTGATCTTGCTTTTCAACGGACTGAATTTTTTCCAGTACAAGGCTTAGTTTCTCTTTAATTTGCCCACGCAATAGAGCCAGGCCTATGGGTATTAGTATTAGGCCTATGAGAATTAAAGTCGCACTAGAAGGGCTAAGGACAAAATTGTTTGCAGCCCATGGCAACCATAGAAGGACGCTCAACAGACAAGTAATGAGTACGACAAAATTGACCCAAAGTTCATAGGCCCTATCCAAAGCTAAAACTATTGCCGCTTTGGATAGAGTTATCGCGCAGCGTGTTCTTAACCAATAGAGCTGAAAGGGCTCGCCGCCAAATTGTGGGCCGGGTGTAATAAAGCTGATCGTTTGCCCGCCTAATCTAATAAGCAGCAAAGGCCATAAGCCGATAAGCTGAGCAGTCGCTTTTCCTAGTGATTGCCAGCGATAGCAACTAAGCCAAAGAATGAGCGCATTAAGCGCCAGCCAAATACTTGCCTGCGCGAGGTTTAGGTTTTTAATGGCGTCAAATGCATCACCTAGAGGGAAGTCTTGCAGCAACCAAGCGCAAAGCCCCAATGCAAGCAGCCATAAACTTATGGTAATAAGCCACTTCATCACTGCGCTTCACCATCGCGCCGCGCAATCCAGTGGTCGTCCCAGCGTAGCAGCGAATATTTTCCGGCTCCAAGAATTGCGCTGAAACTAGCGGCTATTAACAGGCTAGTGGAGTGCAGGGCGGGAAGGTCAGTGCTCCATAGGCTGCACAGCAGCAATAGCACGATGCAGTTGGCGACTGTGCTTAGTATACCAAGGAGTAATGCCAGCACTACGGCGCCAATGATGAATAATTGTGCCATAGGGATAGCGCTCTCAAGAGCAAAAAATACCAAGCCAACGACAATGCCAAGACGTAGTAGCGGCAACAGAACGGTTTCGAGATAGTATAGCGGTGCGCTTAGAACGCTCTCCATTCGCTGGGGCGTGGTAAAAGTGCTGACCACCATCCAATCAATAATAAAGCCTATGAGCAATGGGGTAAGAAACACGAGACTAACAATGACGGTTTGCTCGCTTTGAAAGGGTGGAAAAAGTGCGAAGGCAATGAAACCCATTTGAAAACCGGCGAATATTCTACGGCGTTTACTGGGTGGCAGAGGCGCCACCCTAAGACCATTCTTGATGCGATGATTAAGGCCTAGGGTGAACAGGTAAAACGCAAGAGACGCGAGCAGGTAAAGCGGATGAATCTTCCCATACATAAGTGCGAGCACGGGGGCTATAAGTAAACCCAAAGCATCCACAAAGGTATCTAACTCTGCGCCCATTAGACTGTGACTCTTGCTGATTCGGGCTATATAGCCGTCGAGCCGATCGAGAATGGCTGCCATGCTATACAGGCCGGCGGCTATCCACACTAGAGCGGTATTGGCGTGGGGTAATACTAGGAAACCGGCGAGCATGGCGATTAGGGCACCCCGCAGCAGAGTTATCCGGTTGGCGCTACCAAGGCGCATATGCATAGGAGCATCTTCGCTAGGCCGGTTTTTCTCGCGCTTATTCCATGCGGCTCGGTAAATGATAAGCCAGGTGCCAGTGCTTACCAGCAAACAAAGAAGTGCTGGTGCCATACCCAATTGGCTCGCAAGAGCGGCACTGCCCAGCAAAAGCAGTGCAAGGACGGTAAGGCAAAGGGTTTTGAGTTCTCTATCCATAAAATCAAACTAGTAAGCTAAGCGAGCATAATCGCTTAGGGGGAGAGGAACTACAACTAACAAGTACAGTAAATACGGCTAAGCGCTGATCTGTGCTTAGCTAATTTTCAGGACCATGCGCGCCAATAGGCGCTATGCGGTAACTATTCGTCACGATTTTGCTTCCTTGTATCGTGAACTGGGCGGGGTTTTCGTGCTATAAGATCGTCTTAAAGGCCTATGAGAGTTTCTTTATGAGCGGCGACGAGCTGCGAAGGACTTTGCTGCATAGGCATCAACAACAATAGGGTTTAAACGGAGAGCATTATGTCTGAGCATTTTTCTGACACAGAGCAATATGAGCCGAGTTTAGTAGAGCCGTCGAGTAAGACACAAGGGCTTACGCGACGCAATGTTTTGAAGGCGCTGGCGGCTTTGTCGTTTACTCCGAGCGTCTATGCTCAGCAAGGGCCAGGGCATGTACCGGTCCATAAGCTGCATCTGTTTGGCCTCAAGGTATCGGATGTTGAGCGCTCCGTGAAGTTCTACCAAGATATATTTGGTGCGCCTATTCAATCTCGTTACGGTAATACAGTCTGTTTGCGAATAGGCGAAGGGCCTATGTATTTTAGTATCTCGCCTACCGCTGGGAGCGAAACCCCAGGAATTTCCCATATCGGTTTGAGTGTGCCCGATTTCAATGTCGATAAAATTGTGGCCGAGCTGTCGAATCATGGCTTTATTCGCAGTCCAGGGCTTACCCCAGGGCGGCCAAAATTGAGCTATGCGATGAAGACGTGGACCCATCGTAGGTCCCACGATGCCGGTCATACTCGTGATTTGTATCTAGCGGATATGGAAGGCCTAGTATTTCAGCTATGTAGTACAGACCACTGCGGTGGCGGCGGTAATAGAGGGCAAGCCTGCGATGCACTAGAGCCCTCACCAACTGAAGGGTTTATAGAGCTAGTGGGCATTAATCATTTCACCAATTATATGAGCAATGCACCAAGAGCTAATGCATTCTACAAAGAGCTATTTGGTTTGGATTACCTGTCTTACCAGGGCCCTAATTTCCCAACCGTCGGGGTGGGCGATGGCAAGCAGTTCCTCATGTATGTTGGCGGCCAGCAAGAGGGTACGCCTACATCGCCCGCGCGGATAGACCACGTGAGTATGAGTGTTAAGGATTTCGATGTAGAGGGCATCTTGGCGAAGCTGAGCGATTACGGTCTAAGCGCGAGAGAAGATGCTAGCGAGACGCCTCCGCTCTCCCATTGGGTGTCTATGCGAATGGCCAATAGAGGGGGCGCAGAAGAAGGCACGCCTGAGCTCTATTTCTCTGACCCAGATGGCATCCATATTCAGCTGCAACATGTGGACTACTGCGGTGGCAGTGGTTACCTAGGCGATAGCTGTCCTGCCTTATAAAAGCTAATACCGCCGGCCTGTCATCACGACTGGCCGGCTACGGACTTCCAATACTCTAGCAATGATGCCTCCAGATAAGTGATGAGCTGATCGGGTAGCGCAATCAATACCACTATCTAAGAGGCTTTACCTAGTGATAAAACGACCGTTTAGCGTAGCGTTGGCGCTTACGCTTTTACCCTTTTCTTATATTTGTGCCCAGCCCCAGCAGGAGCTGTCCGTAGCATTAGACTCCCAGACCATAAAGCTTCAGCGCTTGGTACATAGGGATATCGATATGGAGATAGATGGGCGACTGAGTGAAGGGGCGTGGAGCACTGCTACTGCGATCAATCAGATGCGCATTATTGAACCCGAGACTCTCGATGCGCCCGCTTATTCCTCTAATGTACGAATTTTGTATACCGAGCGCGGCATCTACATAGGCTTCGACCTAGAACAGCCCAATGAGACCATCATTCAGCGCATCAGTACGCGAGACAATATTGACCTTGATAGGGATACGGTATCGATCACTCTCGATGCCTCCGGCGAAGGCCTATTTGGCTACTGGATGACTCTTGCGCTAGGGGACAACCAGGCAGATGGAACCGTGTTGCCTGAGCGCCAGTATGCTTCCCAGTGGGATGGCGCCTGGTACGGCGCTACCAGCGTGACGGACACCGGCTGGAGTGCCGAGTTTTATGTGCCTTGGGGGCAAATGGCTATGCCACGCGCCGATGGTGAGCGTCGCATTGGTATCTATACCGAGCGTAAAGTGGCGCACTTGGATGAAACCTGGGCGTGGCCACCGATTCCCGAGTCCAATGCCATTTTTATGAGTGCTTTGCCCGGTATTGGCCTCGATGGGGTCGATGTGCGTCAGCAATGGAGCCTTTTCCCTTATATTTCTACCACGTTTGACGAAATTGATAAGGATATAGACTACAAAGGTGGTTTTGATGTCTTCTGGCGGCCTTCTAGTAATTTTCAATTAACGGCAACGGCAAACCCCGATTTCGGCTCTGCTGAATCCGATAATGTAGTGGTGAATCTTACCGCTAATGAGACCTTCTTCCCTGAAAAGCGTTTGTTCTTCCAAGAGGGACAAGAGGTATTTAATACCACGCCACGCTCTACGGGTAGTAATGGTAAACGGCTATCCATCGTGAATACTCGCCGCATAGGTGCAAGGGCGCGGGTTCCCGATCTTCCAACGGGCACTAGTATCTCCACTAGAGAGCGCATCGAGCACACGGAGCTATTGGGGGCATTAAAAGCGACGGGGCAAATCGGCTCAGTTCGCTATGGTTTAATGAGCGCATTCGAGGATGAGCGCGAGTTCAAGACCAATAATGGCCGTTTAGTGCAAGATGGGCGTGACTTCACCGCGTTGCGTATGATCTATGAGGACAGTAAGGGCGCAGCCTACCGGGGGCTTGGCTATATTGGCTCGCTGGTGCAGCACCCCGAGTCAGACGCTCAGGTGCACGCGGTGGACGGTCACTTTTTAAGTTCAAGCGGTCGTTGGAATATCGATGCGCAGATTATCCGCAGCGACACCGACGAGAAGGGCCAGGGCGGCGGCGCCTTCGCCGATATCGTCTATACCCCATCCCAAGGGCTTAAACACACCCTGCAAATGAGTTATCTGGACGACAAGCTGTATGTGAATGACTTTGGCTTCCAAGAGCGTAATGATTCGCGCGAACTATGGTACCGCTTTGAATGGATTAAGACAGACATGGACTGGGCGCGAACACTACGCTTTAGCCCTTTTCTGCGCTATGAGGAAAACGGGGAGGGGGATCGCACCAATAATGCCTTTCCTGTGCTCAATACTAATATCACCCTGAATAATTTGGATAGGGTAAGCGTAGGCCTGTTTCACTTTCCTAAGCGCTATGATGATTTAAACAGCTTCGGCAATGGCACCTTTGCCACTGCTGAGAGAACCAATATTAATCTTAGCTATCAAACCAATACTGCCAAGCCCGTCAGTTATAAGTTTGGCTTCGGGCGCTCTGGTGAGTTTGTGGGGGGCAATAGCAGCCAGTGGAATACCGGCGTGGTGTGGCGCCCGAGGGACAATATCTCTTTCGAGGCGGATGTGAGCTATAACAATCGTAATGGCTGGTTGCTGCATCAGCAGAACCAGGATTTTACCACCTTCAATGCTGACCAGTGGCGCATGGACTTTAGTTTCGAATACTTTCTAACAGCACGTCAGCAGTTGAGTATGGCGCTGCAGTGGGTGGGCATAGAGGCGAGCGAGGATGAATTCTATAATCTTCCATCTCATCTGCCGACCAAGAACCGAGATTTGGTCCAGGTAGCTAAGCCTGCTGGGCCTAGCGATGATTTCGGTCTTTCTCAGCTGAACTTTCAGCTGCGTTATCGCTGGCAAATAGCGCCATTGTCGGACCTATTTATTGTCTATACCAAGGGGGACAGCCGCCGCACGGCATTCTTGGAGTTTGATGAGCTGTTCGAAAACTCTTGGGATGAGCCGCTGGGCAGTGAGCTAGTAGTGAAATTACGCTATCGTTTAGGGACTTAAGCTGGAGGGTGTTGTCAGATTTCTGCCACTATTGATCATAGCTTTGCTATGACTTAAGACTTGCGGCGTAAGAGTTTTTTGTTTCACTGGAAGCAGTTAAGCGATTCTCGTGTCGCTTAAAGATCGACCTCCTTGATTAGGGTTCATGATATCCCCACTAGCGGCCCACTTCGAACTGAAACGAAGTGGGCCGTTTTTTATTTAGGGGTTTTGGGGCTCAATGGAGCTGAGCTCTGCGTGCATGGGGCGGCCGAGTAGTGCTGCCATATCCACTAGAATGTGGCTGCTTTCCACCAGAAGAGGGTCATCTTCTTTCTCTTCTTCAGCTTCCTCAGTATCTTCTATGGCGACCTGGGCTGCCTCCACGTCTGCTGTGTCAGCTGCATCAGTGCTTTCGGAAGCTTCTTCTTCGTCCTCGCTCCATGGGTTTTCTTCCCACTCTTTAGGCTCTAGGCCTTTCGCAATGAGGCGACGATTATTCGCTTCAAACTCTTCGCGGCGATTGCGCTCTCGCTCAGCTTTTACTGTTTCTTCATTGAGAGACACAGTGGTTTTAGCGCGCAATTCCTTGGAGCGTTCGATCTGGTCACGCAGATAGATGAAATCAGGATCTTGGCTAGCTCTTTCTTGATGTCTTGCTTGAAGAGTTGGCAGTATCTCCTTGATTGGGAAGTAAGTATTGTACTCGACTGGGCGTACGGTATCCCAGGGTAAGGCACCGTCAAGTTGGCTTTCGCCCATCTCTTCCACAGCTTCATAGCGGTCGGGGAACAGAATGTCGGGGATTACACCGCGGTGCTGAGTACTCTCGCCAGAGATGCGATAGAACTTGGAGCGAGTGAGCTTAACCTGCCCATAGTTCATTGGAATGATTTCCTGTACGGTTCCCTTGCCGAAAGTCTGGCCACCCATCACGATGCCGCGTTGATAGTCTTGAATAGCACCGGCAAAGATCTCGGAGGCAGAAGCGCTGGCACGGTTAACGAGAACGCCAAGGGGGCCGGAGTAGGTCACTTCTGGGTTACCATCGCCATAGGCGCGAACAAAGCCGTTACGAAGGCCAGCATAGCGAATTTGGACTGTGCTGCCGGTATCGATGAATAGGCCGACCAGGTCATTTGCTTCTGTTAGTGAGCCGCCGCCGTTGTTGCGTAGGTCCATGACTACTGCGTCTACGCCTTCATCTTTGAGTTCCTCAAGCAGCACTTTTACATCCCTTGTGGAGCTCTTATAGTCTTTTTCACCTGCTGCAGCAGCCTCAAAGTCGAAGTAGAACGTAGGGAGCTTGATAATGCCTACACGGTAAGTATCGTCTTGATAGCTAACTTCGAGTACTTCCTTCTTGGCAGACTGATCTTCTAGCTTCACAGTATCGCGCGTAATGGCGATTTCGTGAGCCTGTGTCTCATTTGTAGCCTCGGCAGGAATGACTCTGAGCCTTACCACCGTGCCTTTCTCGCCGCGTATTTGGTCGACAACATCGTCTAGGCGCAAGCCAATTACATCCTGTATCTCGCCATCTTCGCCTTGGGCGATACCAATAATGCGGTCGCCCGCTTGTAATTCATTGCCACGCTCGGCAGGGCCGCCCTTAATAAGCTCCACCACCTTCGTGTATTCGTCCTCGCTAGTAAGCTGGGCGCCAATTCCCTGAAGAGACAGGCGCAGGCTCATATTGAAGTTCTCTGAGTCTCTTGGAGAGAAATAGCTAGTGTGAGGGTCAATAGTCCGAGCAACCGTCGCCAAGTAAGACTGGAATACATCCCGGTTGTTGGTCATTAATACCTGACTAAGCTGAGTGCGATAACGCTTGCTTAGGCGATCTTTTATCTCTTCCAAGTTTTGGTTGGCGAGTTTAAGGCTTAGGGCGCTGTTCTTAACGCGTCGGCGCCATAGGTCGTCCAGTTCGTCCACATTGGCGGCGAAGGGGAGATCTTCACGATCCACCTCTAGGCTTTCGTCTATCGTAAAGTCCATCTCTTCGATGTGATCTTCCACGCGCTGTATGGCATAGACTAGGCGCTCCACCAGTCGTTTGTGGTAAAGATTATAGATTTCAAAGGCAGGGTCGACGCTGCCGCTGAGCAGGGTGTCGTCCAAAACGGTACGATACTTCGCTAGCGCTTCGATATCCGAGGCTAGGAAGTACATCTTTGAGCCATCTAAGGCTTCGATGTATTCATCAAAGACTTTGCCCGAGAAACGATCGTCAAAGACTACGCGGGAGTAGTGCTTTTCCTCTAGTTCGTTCAAGAGTTCGACAGCGGTTTGGCCGTAGATGGGTTCAGCGCTAAGGCTTGTATAAAGTTCCTCTGGGTTCAGAACGAGGTCTAGAACTTCGGCCTCTTGCGCATAACTGGTACTGAAACCAAAACCTAAGACCAGACTAACAATAGGGACAGTTACAATACGAGTGAAATGCTCCCCAATGGTAGCAGTGAATGCTAGTGGCTTACTTGTTTTCTTCATATTGCCCCGCTGACTTAATAAACTTAAGTATATTGCTTATCTACAAGCCTTTTATAAACAAGCCAATACGCAAATGCTAGTACAAATTGCCGCATTGGCTCCTGCTTTGGATTATTCGTTTTACATTTCTACAGTGTATGGCCTTAATTCACTATATACAGTTAATTCTCGTTACAGTTTGTAGCGACCAGCGCCCTCAGTTCTTGATGAGCTTACGTTTAGCACTGGCGTGTCGCTCGGCCCGTTCCACATCGATGTAGCGATCGGTGATGGCGCTAGAGCCGTGTCCGGCATCATCGCGCACATGCTCGCGGGGCCGAAACTTCACGTCTTCTGATATACCGGTATGCCTCAGCCAATGCACGGTAGCCGCTGATAGGCGTTCCGCTTCCTCTGGCAGGCCTTCTTGGCGCATTTTATCGGCGGCCAAGTCGAAGCACTTTTGTACGATGAGGCGAATTTGCCTAGTGCTGGTAATGCCACCTCTGCCACGAGTCTTGTGAATCAATGGGCTTAGCTCACCTGGCATGGGTAGAGGGCTAAGGCTGCGAGAGCGCCTGTAACGCTTTAGCGCTTCAAGCATATTGTCGCTGACCGATATTTCACGCTCTTTATTACCCTTGCCGACGGTAGTAAACCACCAATTGCCTTCTGGATCGGGCTGAAAATGCCCCATCTGAGGCGCCCATCTTGGAGTCTCTACTAACTCAGATATACGCAGGTACATCGCAAATAGAGCATTCATAATGAATAAAGTGCGCTCGTGATTCTTTGGATCCTCTGCTGCTAGGTTCTCCGCAACCTCGATTACGAAGGACCATTGAACGGGTGAGAGCCGGCGAATTTGCTGCTTAGCCTGGCTGCGGCGTAGGAACTTGCTCTTTTGCCTTATTTGGGAAACAGGGTTGGCGCTTAGATAAGACTCTTGAATGAGGAAATTAAAAAAGCTGCTTAGCACGCTAAACAAGGACTGTAGCCCAGACTGGGATATTAAATACTCGCCCTTGGTACTCACATAGGGGCGCCAATCACTATTGGGCTGTCTTTCTCCCCCTCGGCTGACGTAGCGGGCGACGTTTTTTTCCCCTATCCAAGTCTGCGGCGGTGATTTAGCAAATTCGGCGTAAGCTTCAATGTTTTCGCGGTGAACGTGCTTGATAGGCGTTTTGGCGATTAACCAGCACCATTGAATGAAGTGTTCGATTTCTCGGCGATAGGTGGAGAAAGTGTCCGGACTGCCACGATAGCTATAGAGAAACTCGCAGGCGAGGCGGTATTCGTCCAGTGCGTGATCTATGGGGGATTCCAACAGGTGCTCGACCGACTGGGCGGGGTGCTTAAAGGGATTAGGCATCTCCTCTAATGTATCGAATAAGGCTTTTGGGCTTTTGTTCTTGCTCATTACTGCTTATGCCGCCGTTTAGGGCCAGATTTCGGGCTTGTCTGGGTTGATCGCTATATACTATGATGCATAACGCTTTGCGGCAAACCAAACTTCACCAAGCGAGTCTTCATGCGCACCACAGCAGTATTTCTTCTATCTCTTTGTTTATCAGGCTTCAGCGCCTTTAGCGGTGCAGCCGAGATAACCGTTGCTGTAGCGTCTAACTTTACCTCAAGCTTAGAGAAATTACGTCAGGAGTTTGAACAACAGAGCAATCATAGTATTCGAGTGGTCAGTGGCTCCTCTGGCAGGCTCTATGCTCAGATAATCAATGGGGCGCCCTTTGATGTGTTTTTGAGCGCAGACGCAGAAAAACCAAGAGCTCTAGAGAGTTCGGGCACCATTTCTAGGGCAGACAGAAGACCCTATGCATTGGGACGTCTGGTGCTGTGGAGTGGGCTTTCCGGCAGGCAGGTCACGAATGCCGATGTCTTATTGCAAGAGGGCGTGAATAGAGTGGCCATCGCTAACCCACGAGTGGCGCCATATGGCGTGGCCGCCGTTGAGACCCTAGAGGCCCTTGGTTTGTTTGAGGCTTTATCCGAGCGCCTGGTGCGCGGGGAGAATATAGCGCAGACCTATCAATTTGTTGAAAGTGCTAATGCGAGTTTAGGCTTTGTGGCCTTATCACAGGTGCTGGAGCGCGCTGCACCAGATACTTACTGGCTAATACCCGATAATTATCACCGCCCTTTGGTGCAAGAGCTGGCGGTTATTCGTCCGAGTGAGGCCGTCGCCCAGTTTCTTCAGTTTATGGAAAGCGCCGCCGGGCGTGCCATTATCCTCGATAGCGGTTACCGCTTACCCGAAGGTCTTTAGGGAGCTAGTATGATGACAAGTGGCGATTGGACGGCATTTTGGCTGACGCTTCAGCTTGCACTAGTCACAGTCGTAATTTTGCTTGGCATAGGCACCCCCTTGGCCTGGTGGCTTGCTCAATCTAAATGCCGTTATAAGGCTTTAGTAGAAGCTGCCGTAGCATTGCCATTGGTGCTTCCACCCACGGTTATAGGCTTCTATCTTCTCATAGCACTTGGCCCTAATGGCCCGATAGGCCAATTAGTCGCGAGCTTGGGCCTGCAGCCTTTGGCGTTTAGCTTTTCGGGCTTAGTGATAGGCTCGGTTGTGTATTCGCTACCCTTTGTCGTGCAGCCGTTGCAGAACACGTTTAGCTCTATCGACCAGGCTCCCCTGGAGGCTGCCGCCACGCTAGGCTCCAAGGGTTTTGACCGTTTTCTGCATGTGGTCTTGCCGCTGTCTCGCTCCGGCTACCTTACTGCCATTGTGCTGGGCTTTGCGCACACACTGGGTGAGTTTGGAGTGGTATTGATGATTGGAGGCAATATTCCTGGCCAGACTCAGGTTTTGTCTATTGCCATATATGATCACGTTGAATCCCTTGAATACGCCAACGCTCACTGGTTAGCGGCCTTTATGCTGCTGATCTCTTTCATCATGCTGGTAAGCGTGTATGTGCTTAATCGTCGTTTTAGCGTGGTGAAACTATGAGTATTCGCGCGCACCTGCAATGTACTAAAGGCGCCTTTACGCTGGATGCCCAGTTTGAAGTGCCCCTTGAAGGCGTAACTGCCGTGTTTGGGCCGTCGGGCTGCGGCAAGAGTACTCTGCTGCGTTGTATCGCGGGGCTGGAACAAGCATCGCCGATAAGCGAACTGCAGATAGGCAAGCAGACCTGGTTTAAGCAAGGACAGGGCGTAGCGGTGCATGAAAGGGGGGTAGGCTATGTATCTCAAGCCCCCAGCTTGTTTCTACATTTGAGTGTGCAGGGAAATCTGGACTTTGCACTTAAGCGTAGACCTGATCAAGCGGTGCAGATTTCGCAGCAAGATGCAGTAGAGCTAACCGGCATTGCCCCACTACTTGAGCGTAGCCCAGAGACATTATCCGGTGGCGAAAAGCAGCGAGTCGCAATAGCTAGAGCCTTACTGGGTGGGCCCAAGCTTCTATTAATGGACGAGCCTCTAGCGGCTTTGGATGTAGACAGTAAAGAAGCAATATTGCCTTATCTTGAGCGGCTCAGTCGCAGTGTGGGTATTCCCATCGTCTATGTCAGTCATTCCTGCGATGAGGTTGCACGTTTGGCGGATTATTTGTTGTTAATGGAAGGCGGTAAAATACGGGCACAAGGCCCGTTAGGCGAAGTGTTAGCCAAGACTGATTCCCCCTTGGCTCGATCGGCCGATGCGTTTAGTGTGCTGCGCTGTGCTTTTCAAGCCTTGGATCCGGTCGCTAACTTGGCTGAATTCGTCATTGAGGGCTCAGAGGTAAAACTTTATATCCCAGCAATCGATGCTGAAGGTAAACGCTTTGTAAGGGTAAGAGTGAGTGCCCGTGACGTGAGTGTCTGCTTGGAGCAGCCGGTAGGCAGTAGCATATTAAATATATTGCCGGTAAGGCTAAAGCAGATAGGACATCCAGATATGAAAGGGCAGGTGTTGTTAAGTTTGCTTCCCCAGGGCAGTAGCGACGTGCTATTGGCTAGGGTTTCTGCGTTTTCCTGCGAAAAGCTCGGCTTACAAGAGGGTATGTCGCTGTATGCACAAGTAAAATCGGTCGCTCTTCTATAGGGCGGCGCGTAATGAATAACGATAATTTTGGTGATAAAGGAATTTTTATGAAAAACAGAGCAATCAAAATAAAGGGTAGGGGCTTTATTGGCACTTTAGGCCTGTTAGTGCTTCTTGCATCGGGCGCTACTATGGCCCAGTCCCAGGCTTCCCTAGACGATATTCGTAATTACAGAGAGTATTCGGATACATTCGCTAGCGCTGGTCAGCCAACCCAAGAGCAGTTTGAGCTCATTCAACAAAGCGGTTTTGAACGTATCATTTATATAGCATTTAACAGCGGTCCTACGGCTGTGGCCAACGAAGACGAAATTGTAAAAGGCCTAGGGATGGACTATCTGCATATACCGGTGGACTTTAATGCGCCGACCCTGCGTGATTTTAATGCCTTTGCCGATGCAATGCGTCGCGACCCCGATCAAAAAACATTACTGCATTGTCAGGTGAATGCGCGGGCTACGGCGTTTAGCTTTCTTTATCGCGTGATCTACGAGGGTGTCTCGGTCAGTGATGCCAAGGCCGATATGAACACGGTTTGGCAGCCTAACGAGGTTTGGCGCGACTTCATTTTTAATGTGTTGGCCTCATATGGTAAGTCAGTGGATGAATGTGAAGAGTGTGACTGGACTCCACCAAGTCGTTAAGTTTGTACTCTAAGATATTGTTTTTTAAGATGAACAGAGTAAGTTTTAGTTGACGAACGGCTCAGTGCTGGGTAGATTTTGAACTGTAATTCCAATGGATTAGGGGGAAACTAATGCCACAGTACTGTGCCGATCGTAACAAGTCTTCTAAAGGAAGCCATGAAGTTCACGTGGATAGCTGTAGCTACCTGCCTCAAGCCAAAGATCGCCTAGAACTAGGCTCCCACGCCAACTGTCAATCGGCAGTTACCGCCGCAAGACGCGTGTATGCGCAATCCGTAGGTTGCCCAGTATGCTCACCTGACTGCAAGTAAAAAGTGCGCATGGAAGCGAGCCTTTTGTCGGATAAACGGCGAAGTAGCGATATTTTAATTCGCTCCGTTTCTCTATCAGCTAAAGAATAGATTAAGCGTCTAACTGTTGCTGAGACAGCTTCGTTTTAGAACTAAAGGATTGCTTGCTAAATTCGCAAAAAGTTTGATTTTTTAGAACCACAAGTGAGGAGCTGCCAATTCGGTGGATTCAGCGTAAAGCATCGGCTACTGGGAAGGTAAAGAACACTCACTCGACTCTGATAAGGATAGTGTGGATTTGTGAAATCGCTAGAATGAGCGAGTGTCCTCTTTAATATCTTTAATATACTATTAAGTAGTGACAACCATGGTTGGTGGGCCCTTTGACTGGCGACCCTCGGTGGAGAATAGTATGTATCAGGAAGGCGAAATTTGGGGTAAAGAGTGCATTACCCCAAATTAAGACTAGGTTTTCCGCGCGATTCTTAGAGAGCGGTAAACTCTGTAATTTGAAAAACTAAATTTTCCGCATCTACTAAAGAAAAATCAATCTCAAAAACTTCATCACCTATAGCGATAGTGTCAGAATATTCGTAAGTTGTGAGATCTATACTTCCACTACAGTCAGGAAAATCACTATTAGACTTGGTAACAAAGTTTGAGTTAAAGGGTCTCATACTTACAGCCTTAATCGCTGCATCCATTTCAGGATAGATCTCAAATTCCACATCTAAGTAATGAGAAAAGTTAACCGTACTTTCCTCTCCATCCTCGAATACGGCTACGCAAGTATGTACTAGATTGCTATTTTCACTAAGCAAGCCAATGTGATTGAGGTCTAAATTGAGCGACGGAGCGGGGGAGACGCCATTGAAAGTTGTTGCTACCGCTAGCTCTAAGTCTTCAGTGTAAAAGAAGCGGTCGAAATTTGAATTATTTAGAAATTCAACGGGAAACTCCCCACTCAATTCGTTACGCGATGCATCGAACTGAATAAGACTGCTTAGAGAACCGATTTCCGCGGGGATATCTCCAGTGAGCTCATTATTCGCTAAGGTCAGTATTGTTAATGAACTAAGACTTACTAGGTTAGTGGGAATGCTGCCATTAAGTTCGTTGCCATCTAGAATTAGGAACTTTAGCTCGCTTAAGTCAGCAATTTCTGACGGAATGGCTCCCGTCAAACGATTGTTTGCTAGAATTAGGCTTTCAAGTTGTGGAAGCTCTCCCAGCTGATTTGGAATAGTTCCTACTAGCTGATTGTCCGCCAAGATAAGCGAAACCAGTTTGTCTAGTGCTGCAAGCTCTTCTGGTATCGTCCCAACTAAAGCGTTTCCAGACAGACTTAATGCAATTAAATTTTCAAGTCCACCAAGCTCCCTAGGAATAAACCCTGACAATTGATTATCGTTTAAAGAGAGTTCTTTAAGCTCACTTAAATCACCCAATTCGTAAGGGATTGATCCAGTCAATGCGTTGTTACTCAAATTGAGACTTTCTAAATCCGACATGTCTCCAAACTCACTAGGGATAGAACCTGTGAGCTGATTATCTGCGAAATTTAACTGCGCTAAATCATCCAAATTACCTAATTCTTCGGGTAAATCGCCCATTAATTGATTGTTACTTGCGTTCAATAGCTCTAGGTCAGGCAAATTGCCAAGATCAGAGGGTATAGTTCCCGCAAGCTCATTGTTTTGTAAATACAGGATAGCGAGATTAGACAATTGACCGAATTCAACAGGTATCTCGCCTTCTAGATCATTATTCGAGAACAACGCGATTTCTAGATTGCTCAAATCTCCAAGCTCTGATGGAATTTCTCCTGAAAGCTCATTATGCGCTAAAGAAAGTAAAGTCAGGTTTTGTAAATTCGATAGCGCTGCAGGAATAGAACCAGTTAAATCATTAACTTCAAGACGAAGAATCTGTAATTGGCTTAACTGCGTTAATTCGACTGGAATTGCGCCAGTTAGATAGTTGAACTGTAAAGATAGTCCAAGTAGGTTACTCAGCTTACCAAGCTCTACAGGGATTTCTCCGCTGAAAGTATTCAATGAAAGATCAAGGTCTACTAATGCACCTAGATTGCCGAGCTCCGAAGGAATCTCACCTTGAAGGTAGTTGTCGGTTAAATACAATACTTGTAAGTTACTTAACTGGCCAAGTTCTATAGGAATAGTGCCAGTCAAGGTGTTTTCTGCTAGAACCAAGACTGTCAGGTTACTTAAATTGCCAAACTCTGAGTGAATTGAACCAGTCAATAAGTTCTGGCTCAAACTAAGTTGCGACAAGTTCGCTAGATCGGTTAGTGATAGCGGTATTTGACCTGTAAGATTATTGTCATCTAAATACAATAATCGTAGTTCAGTCATCTGTCCTAGTTCTTCAGGAATTTCACCCGTCAGATAGTTGCCCCATAGGCTTAGAACATTTAGGTTACTAAGAGCTGAGATTTCTGCAGGAATAGGTCCTATTAAATTGTTTTCTTCGAGTGCAACGGCATATACAGCCCCATTTAGGCAGTATACGCCAAACCAGCTACATTCTGATCCAGGTGTTCCCAACCAGCCGGAGTTATCAGTCCAGCCCACACCATAGGTGGAGTTATAGAGAGCTAATAATGCTTGGCGTTCGTCAGTAGAAATGGCGTGAGCATTGATACACAGCACGAGGGCAGCAAGAAAACTAGAAATTCTAAGCTTCATATGAGTCCTTTCAATTGTTACTAGATTCCATGCAGTCAACTCACTTGGTGGAGTTCATGCCAATTGGGGATCTATGTTGTAGTTGTTATGAAAATATTTTCAGGCGTGTTTATAGCAAACAATAATTTTTGAGTACATAGCTAATCTCTAGATAGCAGCTTCTACGATAAGGTGGAATTTTGGTAACTGTAGGTTTAAGAAGTGACACAGGAATACGTTGGGCAAGCAAGTAAAACGCTAAAAATTCTTAGTCAATAACTTCAAATAATACAGGTAGTTGAATGGTTTTCTATCCGAGAAAAGTACTAAACATTGTTGCAGGCAACTGTTCAGGCTGTCGAGCCCCAGCGAGATAGCGTTGAACTAGATCAGAGCTTTATTAGAGATTGACGACAATTGAAGGGGAAGTACTGGGGAAGTTGAAAAGCTTCAGCGAAAACACTATAACGATTAATCACTTATACTATTTCCGGTAATTCCTATTACCGGAAATAGCCTTATAGGGCACTTACTAGAGGATCTCGCATATGTTGATAGCCTATTACGGCTTTTAGCCTCTAAACTTTAAACTTCTTAATCATACTGTCTAGACGATCGATATTGGCGTTCATCTGATTGGTGGATTCTCTACAGCTCTCGCTATCGGCCGTAGTTTGTGAGCTGCCATCGGCAATTTTGACACTGCTTTGCGCAATTTCTTCGGTTACCTGTGATTGTTGTTGAACACCGCCGGCGATCTCTTTGCTGCGCGCCACGATGGTCTGTACGGCATCGATAACGGATTGTAAGGTGCCGTCTAAGGATGAAGCGCTTTCGACGCAGGCTTTAGAGTCTTCTAGGCCGTTCTCCATGGCGCTTACTGCATTGTCGGTGCCTTCATTTAAGCTCTCGATAATGACGTTGATATCGGTGGTTGCATCGCGGGTCTTCTGCGCCAGATTCCTAACTTCGTCGGCGACAACCGCAAAGCCTCTTCCTTGTTCACCCGCTCGGGCCGCCTCAATGGCGGCATTCAGCGCCAGCAAATTGGTTTGTTCTGCAATGCCACGAATCACTTCTAACACCGTGTTAACCTGAGCATTCTGCTCTTGCATGGCGTTCATGGTGACTTGTACGGTGGCTAAGGATTGGCTGAGCCGCTCTACAGATTCTCGATTGTTATTGACGGTTACTTTAGCGGTTTCGGTTAAATTCTGCGCTTCTTCTGCCGAATTAACGGAACCTTCCGCGTTAGCGGCTACTTCAGAGAAAGAAGCAGAGAGCTCGGTAGCCGAAGATGCTAGCAGCTCGGTTTCTTTTAGCTGACCTTGGGAGCGGTACGCGGAGCCTTCGATTTTTTCGGATAATATTTCCGATTGTGAGCGCAGTTCGGCGTTGGATTTCAGAATTTGCTGCATTATGTCGCTCAGTTTGCCTACAAAGACATTAAATCCCTTACCGATAGCGGACAGTTCATTATTACCTTCTTCATTGAGCCTGGCGGTTAAATCACCTGTGCCTTGGGAGATGTCTTCCATGATTTGCACGATATTGGCCATGGGCTTGGTAATGGAGCGCGTGATGGCATAGGAAACAAGTATCAAAGCAATAATCATGACCGTCACAATAGCTGCGACGCTAAATATCCATTGCATGAGCGCCGCTTGTACATCGTCTAGATAGATACCCGTTAAAACGTAATAGTCCCAAGGCTCGAAGGGTTTACCATAGACTATTTTTTGCTCTGCTTCGGGGTGAATATCCGCCGCATCGGGCATGCCCAGGCTGTATTTGCCCTCTTCACGAGCGGAGGTATAAAGGTACTCTATAAAGCCCTCATGAGTGCGTGGGTGAGTTTGTCGGAGTATGTCTAGCGGCGTTGGGTCTACCTCTGCGACTCTCTTCTCGTCGCGTATTCCTTCGGTTCGCAGCCTATTACTCTCGGTTGAGGCGATAATGTCAGCTTGTGTGCTGTCTGGATAAACGCTGCCTGGTAATAGGGGGTGCATGACCATGAAGTTACCGTCATGGTACATATAGAAATAGCTGCGCGGCCCTGTTGCTAGGCTCTGAACGGCGAATTTGGCCTGGGTCTTGGCCTCAATTTCACTGAGTTCACCGTTTTGAAACTTCTCATAATAGGCCTCAATTAAAGCCACAGCGCTTTCTGTGTGTTTGGCCGTTGCTTGTTTTTTCTCAGCGACGATTTGGACTTCAGAGCGCCACAGCGCAAAGCTGCTGACAACAACCATTGCAAGAACACTTAACAGGACAAGCAACCAAATTCGATGTTTGATCATTAGTGATTGAAACATATGTACCCTTTGTGCCCATTGTAGGCTGGCAAGCTTTTTAATTGTTTTTGACGCTGACGCACACGGTTTAGCAAGGCCTTATGAAGACCTTGGATGCACCCGTATACATATGGTTATCGAACAGATAGAGATAAACTTAAATAGTTTTAAGACGATCGATAAATTAGTAGCACAAAAAAAAGCCAGCAACGACAACGTTACTGGCCTAAAGCACCTCACACTGGTACAGAGTGACTATTTTTTGACTATACAGTAGCCTCAAACTGATTCATGGTATTGTCCTTACCAGAAGCCTTAAGGGCTTGTGCGCCTGAGAAATACTCCTTGTGGTCATCACCAATATTAGAACCTGACATTATTTGGTGTTTAACACAGGCTAGGCCTTGCCGGATTTCTTTACGCTGCACTTCTCTTACATAGCCCAGCATACCCTGCTCGCCAAAGTAGTCTTTAGCCAGACTGTCGGTGGATAGCGCCGCAGTATGATAGGTCGGTAGCGTAATAAGATGGTGGAAGATGCCCGCTTGAGCCGCCGCTTCGCTTTGGAAGGTACGAATGCGCTCGTCAGCCTCGGCCGAAAGCGTGGATTCATCATACTCATGGGACATCAAACGCTCGCGCTCATAGGCAGAAACATCCCTGCCTTCCGCCTGCCATGCGTCAAATACTTGTTGGCGGAAGTTGAGCGTCCAGTTGAAGGACGGACTATTGTTATAGACTAGTTTGGCGTTGGGGACTTCTTCTCGGATACGGTTAACCATTGCGGCAATCTGACCCACGTGAGGCTTTTCGGTCTCAATCCACAATAAGTCGGCGCCATTCTTCAGTGATGTGATGCAATCCAGTACCACCCTATCCTCTCCTGTGTTGGGCTTGAATCGAATAAGGCCATTGGGCAGGCGGTTTGGTTTGATAAGTTTGTTATCTTGTCGAATCACCATTTCTCCGGCGCCAATATCATCTATTGAGTTTACTTCTTCTCCATCGATGAAAGCGGTGTATTGCTCTGCTAGGTCTCCAGCTTTTTGAGAAACGGGTATTTTCTGAGTTAAGCCAGCGCCTAGAGAGTCTGTACGCGCAACAATGACGCCATCGTCTACCCCCAGTTCTAAGAACGCATAGCGAACAGCGTTTATCTTTGCTAGAAAGTCTTCATGGGGCACAGTAACCTTACCGTCCTGATGGCCGCATTGCTTGGCGTCCGATACTTGGTTTTCTATTTGAATACAACAGGCACCTGCTTCAATCATCTTCTTGGCGAGCAAGTAGGTTGCCTCTTCGTTACCGAATCCTGCATCGATGTCTGCAATTATCGGTACAACGTGTGTTTCGAAATTATCGATTTTCTCTAGCGCTGCGCGCTCGGCAATATCGTTACCCTCTTCTCGAGCTGCATCTAGGTCTTTGAACAATTGCTCTAGCTCGCGAGCGTCTGCTTGTTTCAAGAATGTATACAGCTCTTCAATCAATGAAGGAACAGAAGTTTTTTCATGCATAGATTGATCGGGCAGTGGGCCAAACTCTGAACGCATGGCGGCAACCATCCAGCCAGAAAGATAAAGGTAGCGGCTGCGTGTTGTGCCAAAATGCTTCTTGATGGAAATCATCTTTTGCTGCCCAACAAAACCGTGCCAGCACCCTAATGATTGTGTGTATTGACTGCTATCCCGGTCATAAGCCGCCATGTCTTCGCGCATAATTTTGGCAGTGTATCGGGCAATATCTAAACCGGTGTTGAAACGGTTTTGCAGTTTCATTCTGGCAACATAATCGGCGCTAATAGCTGCCCAGCTCGGCCCTTCTTGTTCGATGGTCTTGGTGGCTTGTTGTACGGTTTCTCTATATGTGTTCATCTTAAATTCCCCTGTAATTTTTAAAGTATGTTGCGAAAACTTTAGCTAGGCTTTTGCCTTTCTTTTGGCCAGAATTCTGTGCTTATGTAAAAGCGGTTCGGTATACCCATTGGGTTCTGTTACCCCATTAAAGATTAAATCTCGTGCAGCTAGATATGCCTGACTGGTTTTGGTATTGCCCGTCATAGCTTGGTAGCCAGGGGTGTCCTGGTTTTGTTCATCGACTACACGTGCCATGCGTATTAGCACCTCGTCTACTTGCGCCTGTGTGCAAACGCCATGCAGTAGCCAGTTGGCGATGTGTTGACTAGAAATGCGTAAGGTGGCCCGGTCCTCCATAAGGCCTACGTTGTTAATATCTGGCACTTTAGAGCATCCGATGCCTGCGTCTATCCAGCGAACCACATAACCCAAAATGCCTTGTGCATTGTTTTCTAACTCACGAGTAATCTCTTTTCGCGTTAGAGTGATGGGCGTCTTCATCAGTGGAATTTGCAGTAGGTCGGAGAATTTGGCGGATGCCCTTTCGCGAATTTTCTCCTGGACAGCAGATACATCAACTTGGTGATAGTGCAAGGCATGTAGAGTAGCTGCCGTGGGAGACGGTACCCAGGCAGTGCTAGCGCCGGCTTGTGGGTGCGCAATTTTCTCGCGCATCATGGCCGCCATCTCGTCAGGCATGGCCCACATGCCTTTTCCTATTTGCGCGCGCCCTTTTAGCCCACACTCTAGGCCAGTTTCTACATTGCGGTTCTCGTACGCTTTTATCCAGGCCTGGTCTTTAATTTCTCCCTTTGCTAAGAAGGCTCCCGCATGCATGCTGGTGTGTATCTCGTCTCCGGTTCTGTCGAGAAAACCGGTGTTGATGAAAAACACTCTTTCTTTGGCCATGCGTATGCACTCTTTTAGGTTTAAAGAAGTGCGACGCTCCTCGTCCATGATGTCTATTTTGATAGTGTTTTTTTCTAAGCCTAGCAGTTGTTCTACCCGAGAGAATAACTCGCAGCTAAAGGCAACCTCATCAGGCCCATGCATTTTGGGTTTTACAATATAGATACTGCCTTCTCGGCTGTTTCTGATGCCTCGTGTTCGCTTTAAGTCGATGGCGCCAATAAGTGAAGTTACAACGGCATCGAGTATTCCTTCTGGTACAAGATTGCCATCGATGTCTTGCATTAGGTCACTGTCCATTAAGTGACCTACGTTTCTTACTAGCAGGAGTGCACGGCCAGGCAAAATGTAATCTGACCCGTCCATGGCGGTGTATTTCCTGTCGGGGTTGAGGCACCGTGTTAGGGTTTCGCCGTCTTTTGTGAAACTCGCTTGTAAACTGCCGTCCATTAGACCCAGCCAGTTACGGTAGACTTCAAGTTTGTCTTCAGCATCTACGGCAGCTACGGAGTCCTCACAATCGATGATTGTGCTTAAGGCCGACTCGATGATGATGTCTTTAACATGTGCCTTATCTTTGTCGTCACTGCGATCGATTTGAATTTCTACATGAAGCCCGTTGTTTTTCAATAGAATGGCTTCCGGCGTCTCGCGATGTCCTGAGAGTGCAACGAACTGGCAGGGTTTATCGAGCCCAGAGGTAGTGCCATCGGCCGCGAATGCTAGTAGATGGTTGTAGTAAACCACGTACTGCACAACATCTTTGTGAGAGCCGCGCTCTAACGGAAATATTGCATCAAGAAACTCTTTGGCCTTGACAATTACTGCATCGCCACGTGCTTTATTGTATTGGGGAGTGATTTCTAGGCCTGAGTTCTGTGGAATAACATCGGTGCCATACATCGCATCGTATAAGCTACCCCAGCGCGCGTTTGCGGCGTTGAGAGCAAAGCGCGCGTTTTTTGCAGGTACCACCAGCTGTGGGCCAGAGAGTGTTGCAATCTCTTTGTCGATATTGGAAGTGGAGATAGAAAAGTCACTCCCTTGTTTGACTATATAGCCAATTTTTCGCAAAAACGCCTCGTAAGCCTTGGCATCAAATGCCTTGCCCTGATGTTCCAAATGCCATTGGTCTATCTGTTTCTGCATCACGTCTCTAGTGTTCAATAGCTGACGATTGACGGGCGCCAGGTCTGAGATTATTGTGCTTAACTCGTTCCAAAACGTGGCGGAATCAAGTTCATTGATAGGCAAAAGCTCTTCATTAACAAAACGGTAGAACTCGCTGTTGATGATTGCGTTTTTTGCTAGGGGCATATTCATCGCTAATAGGCCTTTATTGTTGGTCTGCGTTTCTGAATGAGTGTTTAGGCAATTGAATATGTCGGTCCTCAATTGCTTGGGTGGCAGTTTACTGATAAAAGAACTATAATTTCACAATAGAAATTACACAGTGTAAATTTTACAAAAATGAAGAGTAAAAATAGTCTGTCTCGCAAAGCCCATTTTTTGGGTACAAAGATACGCAACCTGCGTAAACGCAATGGTTTGACTATGGAGGACCTCTCCTCTCGTTGTGTCAAAATTGATGCGGAATCTGCCCCGTCGGTCTCCTACCTTTCTATGATTGAGCGCGGTAACCGCATTCCGGGCGAAGATGTGCTTGAGGTCATTGCCAGTGTGTTTCAAAAGAATGTCGCCTGGTTCTTAGACGATATACCCGAGGAAGAGGCCATCATCCCTGCTAAGGGCTCGGGAGGCGGTATTAATGGGATGGCTTTAGAGCCCAATTTCTTGTTTTCAAAAGAGATATTGCAGATAGCGATACCGGAGATGTTGGCGCAAACAGGCACTACGGGGCGGCAATTTGCTCATCTTTTGATTCGTGCCCATCAGGAAAACCATCAAAACCATTTTCCTGACTTAGAACGGGCGGCAGAGGACGTGGGGCACAAGCGTTTACCAATAAGCCTTGACGAGATTATTGCGATCACTAAGAGCATGGGGTTAAAGATTAAATGGTTTACAAAGACCCCTAAGGCTGTCTTGGATAGTATGGACTTGAACTCAAGCCATCTAGTGACTTCCTTCTTCGATCCCCCGGGCACCATCTATATCAACCAGCTTATGAAGGCCCACCCACAGCGGCTAAAATACAACTTGGCCGTGCATATTGGTCACACCGTGCTACACGATAAAGATGGGCTGAAGAATGTGTTGGTGACCGGCCGGAACGAGATCTCGCCATTGCAGGAAAAAGGCACTGGTTTGAAGTCCTCTGGTATGGATGCACAAGACATCCTGTACGCCTGGCGTGACTTTGAGTGTAGTTTCTTCGCTGGTGCCCTGCTCTGCCCTAAAATTCCGTTCAGACAGGCACTGGATAAGAATGGCTATGAAATTAGCTCCTCGCAGCTGGCTGGAGTGTCGGAATCGGTCGCCATGCGGCGCATGACGGCGGTATCACCCTACCCCCATTGGCATTATTTTGATGCCTACGCTCCGGGGAAGTTGAAGGCCGTGTATCGCGGCAATGGCATTCCCCTACCATGGGGCAATATGAGCCTAGTAGAGGATCCCTGCCAGCACTGGGCTGTCTTTAGGATGGTGAATGAGCCCACCAGCGGCACATCAGCCCAAATTTCGATTCTTAATGTTGGTGACGAGCCCCGTATATATGCCTGCGAATCCGTCAAGGTGCATGATCTGAGTAAACGCAGCCATGTACTGTGCTCCGGCATTGACCTAAACCCGGCTATTCAAGCCCAAGGCAAAGACGCCTTGTCCATTGCCGGGGAATTACGCGACACCTGTGTGGCTAAAGGCGGTTCGGCAGAAATACCCAACAGCATTAAGAAAGACCTGCTCAGCGTATCGAAGATTCTCAGTATCAATTGGATTGAGCGCGGCATAGCTAAAGACGCGCGCTTAATTTGCTCCAGAGGCGCCGTGTGCCCCCGCTCGCCTAGCTGCTATAGCCCCTGTCAATCGTAATCCACTTTGGGGTCAGACCCCAAAACCATTCGGGGTCTGACCCCACTGACAAAGCGCAATGCACCCCGAATTCTGAGCGCTTAGGCGCGCTTGAGGTGGGGTCTGACCCCACTCGCTTGGCCATTAATCGGGGTCAGACCCCGATTGATTACCGATTGATTGCTCTTGACCTTCCTATCGTGGTAAGGCTCATAGTGCTTGGTGAACGCGTATCGTTGTATATTGCTAAAGTTGAGGCTAATTATGAGCAAAACCACTTCTTTACAAATCGAGATTATTGTTAGCGGCATGCATTGTGGTAGCTGCGTTGGGCGTGTAGAAAAGGCGCTTAGCGATGTGGCTGGAGTGCAGACGGCTTCAGTGAATTTAGCTTCCGGGCGGGCGAATGTCGTTTTAGAGGATGAGGGTAGCCCTTCAAGCGAGACCTTAATAGCGGCTTTAAAACAGGCTGGTTATGATGCCAAGCTTGCCAAAGATCGTAAGGCCGAAATGCAAGCTAGAGAGCAAGAGCAAGCTAGCCAAATGCGTAGGTTGACTCGTAATTTTTGGCTAGCATTTGCGCTTACCTTACCGGTATTTATGCTGGAGATGGGGGCGCATCTCATTCCAGGGTTGGCTCAGCTTATTCATGATTCTCTAGGGGCACGCAACAATCAGTTAATGCAGTTGGTGCTCACGACAATTGTATTGTTTGGACCTGGTTGGCAGTTTTATCGCCTAGGCGTACCAGCACTAATACGCTTTGCTCCAGATATGAATTCTCTTGTTGCTATGGGCACATTTACAGCTTGGCTATACTCTACTTTTGCCGTCTTGTTTCCGTCCTTATTTCCCCATGGCAGCGCACATATTTATTTTGAGGCGGCAGCTGTCATTGTTACTCTAATTTTAATGGGGCGTTTGCTAGAGGCCGGCGCAAAGGGTCGCACTAGTGACGCTATTAGACAGCTGATTAGTCTGCAGCCGGAAACTGCCACACTGTACAAGGATGGTAAATGGGAAAGCGTTGCTATAGACACTATCCAGCCTGGAGATTTAATTGCGATTAAACCGGGCGAAAGAATTCCTCTGGATGGCTCCATTACCGAAGGCGACTCCTATATAGATGAATCCATGCTCACAGGCGAGCCAGTTCCGGTACACAAGAAAGTCGATGATAAGATTGTAGGAGGAACGGTCAACGGTGCTGGTGCGTTTACATTTCGAGTAGAGCGTATTGGTGAGGAAACCACACTGGCAAAGATTGTTGAGCTTGTTGAGCAGGCTCAAGGCTCCAAGCTTCCTATTCAAGCGCTTGTAGACAAGGTTAGTCTTTGGTTTGTACCAGCCGTAATAGGCATATCATTCCTTACATTCTTAATATGGCTACTTGTTCCCAATAGTGAAGGGTTTAGCTTCGCCTTAGTGAAGGCGGTTTCTGTTCTTATAGTGGCCTGCCCTTGTGCCATGGGCCTAGCGACCCCGGTTTCCATTATGGTGGCAACAGGCCGCTCCGCTAATTTTGGCGTGTTGTTTAGAAATGGCACTGCTCTGCAAGCACTGAGCAAAGTGACGCGTTTGGCCTTTGACAAAACGGGCACCCTCACTGAGGGGAAACCATCGGTACGAGATACTATAGTGCAGGAGGGATTCGATGAGCAGTTTGTTATGGAGCTTGTGGCAAGCCTGCAGCAAAAATCTGAACACCCAATTGCGAAAGCAATTGCAGACTACGCTAAAGAGAATGACTTTAGCCTTCAGCCTGTAGTCGATTTTAAGGCGACTCCTGGCGTGGGAGTCAGCGGAACAGTTCAAGAACATTTTGTGGAAATTGGCGCTCTTCGTGTTTTTAGTAAACGTGATTGGTGCGATACAGAGATTGAAGCTACGGTCAGCTCTTTGGCCAAAGAGGCGAAGACGCCTCTGCTGGTGGTTGTTGACGGGCGTTTGGCTTTAATTTTAGCGGTCGCAGACAAAATCAGGGAGACTTCAGCCTGGACGATACAACAGCTTAAGACTTTAGGAATAAGCAGTGCGATGGTAACGGGCGATAGCCGCGACACCGCACAAAGTATTGCCGCTACATTGGAAATAGATGAGGTGACGGCAGAGGTGTTGCCACAGGATAAAGTAAAAGCCTTGGAGCACATGAAAGGCGATGGGGTTTTTCTAGGTTTTGTGGGCGATGGTATTAATGACGCCCCTGCTCTAGCCGCAGCAGACATCGGTTTTGCGATGGGCGGCGGAACAGACATAGCTATAGAGAGTGCAGATGTTGTGCTAATGAATGATGATCTTGCGGCAGTGCTCAATGCAGTGCGTCTGGCAAAAGCTACCATGAAAAATATTCATGAGAATTTGTTTTGGGCATTTGCCTACAATATTGCATTGATACCTCTTGCCGCTGGTGTCTTCTATCCTTCTTTCGGCATTGCGCTGTCGCCTGTCTTTGCAGCAGGCGCTATGGCACTATCAAGTGTCTTTGTACTATTGAATGCTTTAAGACTAAAACGTTTTCAACAATTAAGTATGAGGAGCGAAAATTGAACAAAGATCACCGGAACAGTGTTAATGCTTCCCTGACGGACTACTGTTCTATTGGTGAGGCGTCCAAACGCTCGGGTATTAGCGCTAAGATGATTCGCTACTATGAAAGCACTGGTCTCATTAAAGACGTTAAACGCACTCAGTCAAATTACCGCTATTACAGTGAGCAAGATGTTCGACAATTACAATTCTTAAAAAGTGCTAGAGATTTGGGTTTTTCTAGTGAGCAAATGGTTCAGCTCGTAACTTTGTGGAATGACAGCAGTCGCAGTAATGTTGAAGTGAAAAAATTGGCGCTAGTTCACGTCGAGGAGATAGACAAGCGCATGCTTGAGCTGCAAAGCATGCGTAATGCCTTAATGGAGATGGTTAAGCAATGCCATGGGGATGGCAAGCCCGAGTGTCCAATTCTTGATGGTATCGCCAAGCGCTAAACAGGGGTTCTCATAGTAACAAACTCCTCTGCCGAGCTCGGATGAATACCAATAGTATTATCGAAATCTTGCTTCGTTGCGCCTGCCTTAATGGCAATAGCGATGCCTTGGATTATCTCGGCGGAATCCGCGCCTAGCATGTGAGCGCCAATAACTTTATCGGTACTGGCATCTACAATAAGCTTCATAAAGGTCTTCTCTTCCCTTTTACTTAATGTGTGCTTTAGCGCTCTAAACTTACTCTTGAATACTTTAATGTCTGTGTATTGTTCTCTCGCTGTTTTCTCATCAAGACCAACGGTTGCGATATTTGGATGGGAAAAAATAGCCGTAGGAATATTACTATAATCCATTCTTTTACCGTCTTCTGCGTATAGACGGTTCACGAGTATTTGCCCTTCAGCTAGCGCTACAGGAGTTAAGGCCATACGATTAATAACATCGCCTACTGCAAAAATATTATCTACCTGCGTGCAAAATTCTTCATCAACCTCCACAGCGCCTTTTTTATTCACAGTTACTGCAAGCTTGTCTAAACCTAGGCCTTTGGTGTTGGGAATTCGTCCCGTTGCATACAGCACACAGTCAGTCTCAAGTGTGGAACCATTGTTTAATTCACACACTAAAGCGCCGTTTGAATTTTTTTCAATTGAAGTGATTTCTGTATTGAGTTTTAACTCAGCATAGCGAGACATCTCATCAATGAGTAACTCCCCCAGTTCAGCATCAAACTCTTTGAGTAGCTTGCTGCCTCGATGAATAAGAGTTGTCTCAACCCCTAGACCAGCCATAATGCCAGCAAACTCGACGGCGATATAGCCAGCGCCCACAATGCATATACGCTCAGGTAAACTCTCTAACGCAAAGGCCTCATTGGAAGTGATGGCATGTTCACTGCCGGGAAATTCAGGTACGAATGGAGTGCCACCAGTGGCAATAAGAATACGCTGCGCAGTAATATTTTGGTCGCCCACCTTTAAAGTATGCTCGTCTACAAAGCTGGCGAAGTGGCTGAAAATCTCCACCCCAGAATTTTCTAACAAGCCTTGATAAATACCATTTAGTCGCAGTATCTCTGTATCTTTGTTCTGCTTTAAGGTTTGCCAATTCATCTTTGGCCTTACGTCTTGCTCCCAGCCATAAGATTGAGCGTCTTCGAAATCAGCACTGTAGTGGGATGCGTAGCTGAACAACTTCTTGGGTATACAGCCAACATTGACGCAAGTACCGCCTAATCTCTCCCCTTCGGCAAGCCCTACTCTGGCGCCTAGAGTCGCAGCCACACGAGCAGCCCTCACGCCGCCGCTGCCGCCGCCAATTACAAATAGGTCGTAGTCAAAATCGCTCAAATCATTCCTTCCTGTTGCTGCGGTCAATATTTCTAAGTTTGGGTTTCTTAAATCATAGAGGCTATGATCGCAGAAATTGTTACACCATTGAACAGCTTCGCAGTAACTGATAAGTGGGGTCAGACCCCGATTTAAATGAGAGTACTTGGGGTCAGACCCCGTGCAAAGGTTTAGCAAAAGCGAGTGTAGGCTCAGTAGTTTAGCGGCTTTGGCGCTGAATTGCTTCGTGTGAATTTGGGGTCAGACCCCGATTGATGGTGGTGAATTTGGGGTCTGACCCCAAAATATTCAAAATATTGGGAGGGTTTGGGTGAGTGGTTCTATGGGGCAGTCGGATTTGTTTTCGCTTGGTGGGGATGAGGCCATTGTGCGGGATATTCCTAATGGGCGTTTGATCTACTTTCCGAATGCTTTCGCTGCGCTTGAGGCGGATGGGCATGAAGAGAGCTTAACGCGAGCGGTATCTTGGCAGCAGGATGAGATTAAGATTGCTGGCAAAACTATTGCGATCCCGCGCTTGCAGTGTTTACTCGGAGATGGGCTCATCCCCTACTCCTATTCCGGCATCACCATTGCCCCAAAACCTTTCCCGGAGGCGGCTAAGCAGATATTACAGCGCATTGAGCGGTTAAGTGATCATCGCTTCAATGTGGCGCTCGCAAATCTTTATCGTGACCAAAATGACAGTGTGGACTGGCATAGTGATGATGAGAAGTCATTGGGGGTAAATCCCGTGATTGCCTCTGCCAGCTTTGGCGCAGTCAGGCGCTTCGAACTGCGGCATCGTTATGATAAGAGTGCTCCGCGGCAAAAGATTGAGCTTGCGCACGGTAGCTTATTGATTATGGAGGGCGAAACTCAACACTACTGGCATCATCGCCTGCCGAAGCTGAGTCGCCCTTGCGGCCCTCGTATTAACCTGACCTTTCGTCAACTTGTGTAATAATACGCGATCAATATTTTTCTGAGTTCAGGATTCGAACACTTTGCATCATTTCGACCTTTGTATTATTGGAGCCGGTGTATGCGGGCTAAGCATAGCGCGGCACTTTGCTAATGGGACACCGCAAAACTTTTCTATACTGGTTTTAGAGAAAAACGCGGGCTTCGGAGAAGAGACCAGCTCGCGCAATAGTGAGGTGATTCACGGAGGAATCTACTATCCGCCAGGGTCACTAAAGGCTCAGTTATGTGTAGAGGGCAAAGACCTGCTCTATAAGTATTGTGAGCAGTTTCATGTGCCTCATAGACGACTCGGTAAACTGATAGTGGCCGCCGATTCACAAGCTGCAGAACTGGAACGCATAGCGCTAAATGCGCGTTCTAACGGTGTAGATGATCTAGAACTCCTAAGCTCTGCTCAGCTCAATGCCTTAGAGCCTTCTGTATCGGCTGCTCACGCGCTCTTGTCACCGTCGACGGGCATAATTGACAGTCATGAGTTTATGCGCTCCCTAGAGGCTCAGGGGAGCTTAAAAGGTGTCCAGTATAGTTATCTTACTAGCGTACAGGAGCTTAGACAGTCTCCTAAGGGCTTTCATGTCCTAGTGGAAACTGGGCCAGAAGCCCATAAAGAAGCTTTTCGCTTTAGCTGCTCGCGTCTAGTCAATGCTGGCGGCCTACATGCCCAGAGCATAGCGAAGAGAATTGAAGGAGTAGTCCACAGTAGTATTCCATCACTGCATTTGGCCAGAGGGCACTATTTCTCATTAATGGGCAAGGCCCCCTTCTCGCATTTGATCTATCCAGTACCCGAAGCTAATCAACAGGGCCTGGGCATTCACGCAACCCTTGATATGGGCGGGCAAGTGCGCTTCGGGCCTGACGTAGAGTATTTAGAGGCTATTGATTACCAAGTAGACGAAAGGCGTAAGCAAGGCTTTTTAGAGGCGATACAACGCTATTATCCCGCAATCGAAGCAAGACAATTGATTCCAGCCTATTCGGGAATTCGGCCTAAGCTAAGCGCCGCTGGCGAGCCTGCCCGAGACTTTGTGGTACAGGGCGAGCGAGAACACGGCGTAAAGGGTTTAATACAGTTATTTGGAATAGAGTCGCCGGGGCTAACAGCAAGTCTTGCTCTAGCCCGGCATGTGTTCGAATGTGAAGAGCTCGCTTTGGATTAGTATTGCTCCTCAGGGCTTGCCACATGAGCGAATAGGCTACTACTGCCATCTTTGTTCAGTACTAACACGTCATAGGCCTGAAACTGGTCGCCAACTTCCATGCCTGGGCTGCCGACAGGCATGCCAGGAACCGCTAAGCCTAGGGCATCTGCGGGTGGATTGGCCAAGAATTGTTGTACCAGTTTAGCTGGAATATGCCCTTCGAAGACATAGCCTTCATTAGACACCGCCGTATGGCAAGACTGGTATTCCGGCTTGATGCCTAAACGCAGTTTTGCGCCGTTGAGATCTGCTGGGTGGCTGATTTGGGCGGTAAAGCCATTTTCCTGTGCGTGATCTACCCATCCGCTGCAACACATGCACGTGGGGCTCTTGAGCACGTCTAACTGCACTAATGCAGTATCGGCCTCTACTGGCTCTGCGGCGCTACTACTCTCATTCTGGCACGCTTGGAGAGTAAGGCCGAAAAGCACCCAAATAGCCATTTGTTTGATTGAACTGGAAGCCAAGCTAAGCATATTTACCTCACATCGTATGGGTTTGTTTGTCCGAGTTTAATTGTCCTGCCAGAATGTCTTCTATTTTTTGTCTAACATTGCCATCGTCATCTTTAAATTGAATGCCGATACCAGAGGCTCTATTGCTCTGAGCGCCCCTTGGAGTGATCCACACAACGGTACCGGCAACGGGAATGCGCTCGATGTCGTCCATTAAGCGCAATAACATAAAGACTTCACTCCCAATATCGTAGACTTTCGTTGTCGGGATAAACAGACCGCCATTCTTAACAAAAGGCATATAAGCAGCGTAAAGCACTGATTTGTCTTTAATTGTTAAAGATAAAATACCGTGTTTGCTGGTGTTATTATTGGCGGCTTCTAAAGTCTTCATAATTACGAATTCACTACCACTGCGTTTTGGCGGCTTAGCCCCTGCAGTTTAATAAAGAGATCCTCCAAGACCAACTGGGCATTTGGGTTGGAGCCACTGCTTAACTGTCTCTGTGCCTTCACTAGTTCATTGTAAAGGGAAAACAGCGCTTTGGCCTGCTCATCTGCTAAATTTGTACGTAAATTAAGCGTATTAGCAAACTCAGACAGTGCCTTATCGTGCACGAGTGCCATATTAGCGCTGAGTTGAGCCTTTATGAGGGTGCTTATCCACAGTAGCATTAATCTTATCGTATCGCCCGCATTGGTCTTGGCTAGGTCGCGCGCTATTTTACTGGGGCTCTGGGCCTGTTTAGCGATATCGAGCAAGGCACCTGCTATCTTGCTCAGGCTCTCTTTGAGGCCTGACTCGTGCATCTCATAGGCGCTCATAGGCCTATCCATTGCAAGTTCTAATAATAGATTAGCCTCATTTTCGGAAAGCTCCAGCTCATGGCTTAGCCACTGCAGGGATTGAGATTTAGTGGGCTTACCTACCCGTAGTGTCTGCGCGCGGCTAGAGATGGTAGGCAGAACCGCTTTGGGCCTATCGCTTAGCAGTAGGAATAAAACGCCAGCGGGCGGCTCCTCTAAGCCCTTTAGCAGGGCGTTGGCAGAACTAATACCTAGGTTTTCGGCACTATCGAGAATGATCACCCGACGCCCAAAGGCGTGAGAGCTAGTTTCTAGAAACTTACGCAGTTCACGAATTTGATCCACGCCAATCTGCTTGGAATTGCCCTGGGGCGACAGATTATAAAGATCGGGGTGGTTACCAGAGGCATTGAGTTTGCAAGCGTTACACTCGCCGCAAGCTCGGTATTGCACAGGCTGGCTGCACAGTAGCGCGTGCGCTAGAAATTTAGCAAAGTGACTCTTTCCCGTATCGGCCTCTGCAGCCAGTATATAGGCGTGGGACAGGCTATCGCGCTCTAGTTGCTCTGTGATGTGCTGCCAGGCCTTGGTATGCCATTGCAATGGCTCTTGAAGAAGGCTATCACTCATAGCAGAACCCCTAGCGCTCGCTCAATATCAGCCTGGACTTGCTCTAGCGTGGCATCAGCATTGATTACCTTGCAGCGCTCGGGTTCCAGTGCCGCTCTGCTCAAATAGTTTTGCCGAACCTTATTAAAGAAGTCGATTTTTTCTACCTCAAATCGGTCCAAGTCGGCTCTTTTTTGAGCACGCTTTAAGCCCACTTCTGGGGCTAGGTCGAGAATGATGGTCAGGTCGGGTCGCAGGCTTTCTTGGACGAGATCTTGCAATTGCTCGATAAGTTTCTGGTCTAGGCCTCGCCCCCCGCCTTGATAGGCAAAGGTTGCATCAGTAAAGCGATCACATAGCACCCACTTGCCTTGTGCCATTGCTGGAGCAATTACACGGTCGATATGTTGGGCTCTTGCAGCAAAAATTAACAGCAGCTCTGTCATCTCGCACATGGGCTCATCATGATGGCTTATCAATAATGTACGGATAAGCTCAGCAAGCTCGGTACCGCCTGGCTCTCGGGTCGTAATATAAGAGATGCCCGCTTTCTCAAGCTGATGGGAAATAAACGCAAGATTGGTGCTCTTACCTACCCCTTCGGTACCTTCGACTGTAATAAACTTTCCATGCCTAGCTTGTGTCATACTCGTTTGTCTTCAAACCTCTATACGGTCACTGTCTGCGACTATTTTCTAGAAAACGACGCACGGCCGCATTGTGTTGCTCAAGGGTAACAGAGAATACGTGCCCACCATCCCCTGTTGCCACAAAATATAGTGAATCGCCTGGACGCGGGTTTAAGCTGGCCTCGATAGCCCTGCGGCTAGCCAGTGCAATCGGGGTTGGCGGGAGGCCATTAATACGATAAGTATTATAAGCGGTTGTTTCTCGCAGGTCGGCGCTTCTAATATCACCATCATACCGCTCACCCATGCCATAAATTACCGTAGGGTCTGATTGTAGCCGCATACCGCGACTTAGGCGCCTGGTAAAGACCCCAGCAATGTCTTCTCTTTCCGCATCGATACCCGTCTCTTTTTCTATGATTGAGGCTAATACTAGTGCTTCATAAGGCGACTCATAGGGTAAACCCACGGCTCTTGCCTGCCACAATGACTGGAGTTCTTCTTGTAAGCGAGTATAGGCACGCTTGAGCACGGAGAGATCGCTGGTGCCCGCCGTGTAAAAATAAGTATCAGGAAATAAGAGCCCTTCTAGAGACTCATATTCGGCGCCTAAGGCGGTTAGAATTTCCGCCTCACTGCTTTGCTGTAGCGTGACGCTAATTTTGGGACTATTCCAAAGCGTTTCTAAGGCCTGCTTAGCAGTCGTGCCTTCAATAAAAGCGATTGGATACTGCACCACTTGCCCCGAAGTCAGTTGTAGCGCTACATCACTCGCACTCATGCCCTGTTTAAGCTGAAATTCACCTGTGCGCAAAACACGATCATAGCCTTTTAATCGTCCCCATAGGCTGAATACTCTGGGGTATTGTAAGGACGTCTCATTAGCCAGTTGGCGAGCAATGCTCTGGAGTCCGCTACCGGGGCGTATTTCGATAATATGGTCTTGCGTTACATAGGGCGTGTGCAGGTAGCTGCGAAGCGTCAATAGGCCCACTAAGGCAATGCAGATAATTCCTGCACAGCAGCTAGAGAGAATGATGACAAGACGTTTGCTCATGAGTTGAGTATATCGGCAATGGCCTGGTCTAGGCGATGGAATATGTCCGCTTGCGGATAGTGTATATCAGCACCGTTCACCCTTAGATGGGTGATTGCCCATAGACCAAAAACACTATTACACACGAAAGCTCCGGAGGCGTTTTGTAACCTCTCCAGAGAGACGTTCTCTATCGCTAGGGGAATTTCCAAGGCTTTGGCTTGATTGATGAGCTGGTCTCGCATAATCCCTGCTACGCCGCTATTGTCCAGTGCAGGAGTGACCAGAGTGCCGGTCTCGATAATAAAGACATTGCTCTTAATACCCTCTACAAGATTGCCAAAAGGGTCGAACATTAAGCCCTCATCGATATCGGGGCCTAGCTCTTGGCTTGCCATTACTTGATCTAGACGATTGAGATGTTTGAGACCGGCTAAGCGGGGGTTAAAAGATACAGGGTGTGTGCAAACTTGAGCACTTATTCCGCCGCGCTTTGCGCTGTGATAGTCCTTGGGAAGCGCATGTAGCTGGACGATGCGGCGGGGCTTGCTTGGGTCTGGTGGTGTGTAGCCGCGGCCACCACTGCCCCGACTAATGATAATTTTAAGTACGCCTAAACCGGTATGCTGAGCCAATAGTCGCGCTGCGTCTGTTTTAATTAGGTCAGTATCGACTCGGAGTTTGAGAGTATCGGCGCCCTTTTCCAAGCGCTGCATGTGTTGCGGCCAAAGAATGGCTTTGCCATCTCTCACTAAGATGGTTTCAAACAGGCCATCGCCATAGTGTATAGCGCGATCGCTAAGAGGAAGGTTCTCGGTGACTTCTCCATCTACCAGCATATGAGGGTCTCAATTGCCTTGGGGACCAGCGAGGACTAGCAAGAGCGCTAGTCCATTTTCGAGAAGATTAAACTACCATTGGTGCCGCCAAATCCAAATGAATTGCTTAGCACGACATTGAGTTTAGCGTCACGGGCAGTATGAGGCACGTAATCCAAATCGCAGCCTTCGTCTGGGTTATCCAGGTTGATCGTAGGCGTAATAACCTGCTCGTGTAGTGATAGCGCACAGATGATCGCCTCAACAGCGCCAGAGGCACCTAGGAGATGGCCAATCATAGACTTGCTGGAACTTACGGCAATGTCCTTTGCGCGTTCTTTAAAGACGCTCTTGATCGCTTGGGTCTCAGCCACATCGCCAGCAAGTGTCGAAGTACCGTGGGCATTGATATAGTCCACGGCGCTATAGTCTAGCCCTGCACTAGCCAGAGCGTTCTGCATACATAGCGCGGCGCCTCGGCCCCCTTCGGATGGGGAGGTCATGTGGTAGGCATCACCACTCATACCAAAGCCAGAAAGCTCGGCGTAGATTTTCGCACCACGCTTAACCGCGTGTTCGTATTCTTCGAGCACCATAATGCCGGCTCCGTCACTTAGAACGAAACCATCTCGGTCTTTATCCCAAGGGCGACTCGCATGCTGCGGGTCGTCGTTACGGGTAGAAAGTGCTCGGGCGGCACAGAAGCCCCCTAAACCAACCGGTGATGTGGCCATTTCGGCGCCACCTGCTAGCATGGCATCGGCTTGGCCGTTCGCAATCATATTGGCTGCCACGCCAATATTATGAGTGCCCGTGGTACAGGCAGTCGTTATGGCGATATTGGGGCCTTGTAGGTTGTAGCGAATAGACAGCGTGCCGCCCAACATATTAATGATGGCGCCAGGCACAAAGAATGGGGAAATTTTGCGCGGACCAGAGGTCTTGACGATTTCAGAATTCTCTTCAATAGATCCTATGCCGCCGATCCCTGAACCGATGGCAACGCCTATGCGTTCCACGGCCATATTGGAGTCGAGTAAGCCAGAGTCTTCCACGGCTTGCACGCCAGCGCTAAGACCATACTGAATAAAAATATCCATACGGCGAGCTTCTTTGGTGCTTAAGAATTCCGAATAATCGAAGTTCTTAATTGAGCCACCGAAGCGAGTTGAAAACTCACTTACGTCGAAGTGCTCTAATGGGTTGATACCGCTCTTGCCAGCCTTCAAGGCTTCCCAAGAGCTTGTCACATTATTCCCTAATGGTGTTACTAGTCCTAAACCAGTGACTACAACTCTTCTACTATTCACCGCATCGCTCTCCAATGCTTAAAAAGACTCACCGACTAATTCTTAATACTGCAGACAAAATAAAAGCTACTTCGCGCAAAGGCGAAGTAGCTTTGGTATTTTATCGAAAGAAGCTTACAGGTTCTGGTTGATGTAATCGCAAGCCAGTTGAACCGTTGTAATTTTCTCAGCTTCTTCATCAGGAATTTCGGTCTCAAACTCTTCTTCGAGAGCCATAACCAACTCCACAGTATCCAAAGAATCAGCGCCTAAATCTTCTACAAATGAAGAAGATAGTTTCACCTCTTCTTCTTTAACGCCAAGCTGTTCGCAGACAATTTTCTTAACGCGATCTTCAATGCTACTCATAACTTTTATTAGCTCCTAAATACTAAATTTAAATACTGCTTTTGATTATGGCTGTGTAATTTTTGATCAGCCCGAATAATCCAAAACGCAAGTTTACATCTATTTTAAGTGGGTTGTAATCTTTAACACTAAAATAATTCTACTCTTTCTTAATTTTTACTTAAAAAGCAATAAGTTAGAGTGAGTAATTTAAGCGGTTAAGGCATGTACATTCCACCGTTTACGTGGATAGTTTCGCCTGTAATATACGCTCCGGCGTCAGATGCGAGGAATCCAGCCACTGATGCAATTTCTTCTGGCTTGCCGAATCGAGACAATGGGATTTGCGACATCAGGGCATCAATTTGTTTTTCGCCAAGTGCGCGCGTCATATCAGTGTCGATGAAACCCGGAGCGATACTGTTTACAGTAATGCCTCTGGAACCAATCTCGCGCGCTAAAGAACGCGAGAAACCCTCTATCGCGGCCTTAGAGGCGGCGTAGTTGGTTTGGCCTGGGTTGCCGCTAGAAGCCACTACGGAGCTCACATTGATAATACGGCCCCAACGTGACTTGGTCATGCCTTTCAATACGGCTTTGCATAGGCGATAGAGTGAATTGAGGTTAGTGTCGATGACATCATCCCACTCCTCTTCTTTCATGCGCATAAGCAAATTGTCTTTAGTAATTCCGGCGTTATTGACCAGAATCTGCGGGGTCCCGAACTCGGACTCAATAGTGGATAAGGCCGCCGCTACTGAGTCTTTATCTGCCACGTTTAAGCATAGACCTTTGCCGTCGATTGAGGACTCTTTTAAGTACTCGGAGATAGCTTGTGCGCCTCCTTCAGTTGTCGCTGTGCCAATCACAATTAGGCCCTGACGGCCTAGCTCGATGGCAATGGCTTTACCGATCCCTCGGCTTGCACCTGTGACCAGGGCAATTTTCTTGCTTTCGCTACTCATCTTTTATCTCGCTTAGCTTTATTGATGGTTTATAGGTGTATGTCTAGCGCTTTCTTAAAGTTATCCACGTCTTCCGTGCTATAACATTCAGCATCCGGCGCAATGCGTTTAATGAGACCGCCCAATACTTTGCCTGGGCCGCATTCCACGATGTGACCAATGCCCATATCATGCATACAGACAATGCTGTCCACCCATTGCACAGGCATATAAAGCTGCTTCAATAAATTAGCCTTGATGTCTTCTGGTGTTTTGACCACACGACCATTGGTATTTTGAATCACGGGCACCGTAGGAGACTTAAATTCAACTGTTTCTAACTCGGCCGCCAGCTTTTCGGCCGCTGGTTTCATTAGCGCACAGTGGGATGGCACGCTCACATTAAGTGGCAGTGCGCGTTTAGCACCGGCTTCTTTACAAGCCGCCATAGCGCGATCAACTGCAGCCTTATCGCCGGCAATTACCGTTTGGCCAGTAGAGTTAAAATTGGCGGCGGCAACCACTTCGCCTTGGGCTACGTCTTCACAAATTTTACCGATTTGTTCATCATCGAGACCTAGAATTGCTGCCATACCACCTGCGCCGGCTGGAACGGCATCTTGCATATACTGACCGCGCTTGTGGACTAGGCTTACCGCTTCGCTCAGGCTCAATACTTGTGCGCAAGCCAGAGCCGAATACTCCCCTAGGCTGTGCCCAGCGAGTAAATCAGGGAGGGCGCCGCCCTGCTCTGACCACAGACGCCAGATTGCCACGGAGGCTGTTAGCAGAACCGGTTGGGTAATATGCGTTTGGTTGATGAGATTTGCTTGGTCACTTTGTGCCACTTCCCATAAATCCACGCCGATAGCCTCGGAGGCTTCTGCGAAAGTTTGTTGAATAATGGGATACTCTTGGGCCAGAGCAGAAAGCATTCCTACTTTTTGCGAACCTTGACCTGGAAAAACAAAACCTATTTTTGGCATTTCTCGAACCTTAGTGTTGTCTAGGGTTTATAAAAATCAATTGTAAAGTGCTGCTATTGCTTACTCGTTAATTTGTGCATTTCTTGGCTAATCAGGGCCGGCACATTGTCTTGTATCTCTTTTAGCGCCTGTTCAATGGCATAGAAAAAACCTTCAGCAGTGGCATTGCCATGACTCTTCACCACGATGCCTTGTAAACCTACCAGGCTAGCGCCGTTAAAGCGGGCCGGGTTTACTTGCTCGGCCAAGGGCGCTAGCAGTGGCCAGGCCAGCATACCGAGCGCGCGAGTATACCAGTTCTTAGCCATTCTCTCGCGCAGTAAGCGCTTCAATGTGCCTATTACGCCTGCGCTGGTCTTAATGGTGATATTGCCAGCAAAACCATCACAAACTAGAACGTCGGTCTTGTTATTGTAGACCTCGTTACCCTCTACAAACCCGATATAGTTCAGGCTGCTAGATTGTTCCAACTGAGAGGCAGCTAGCCTAATCTGCTGCGTTCCCTTGTGCTCCTCTTGCCCAATATTCAATAAGCCAATTCGTGGCCTTTCGATATCGTCCAGAGCGCTGGCCAATACCGACCCCATGACAGCAAAGCTAAGCAGCTGTTCTGCATTTGCGCTCACATTCGCCCCTACATCTAAGATGTAGCAGTGATGTGTAGACATAGGCAGTGGGATAGTAGCGATAATGGCGGGTTTATCTATTTCTGGGATGGTTTTGAGTAAGTGTCGCCCCGTTAGAAGCAGAGCGCCAGTATTACCGGCGCTAACGCAAGCTTCTACCTTCTTGTCTTTGACCATTTCCACAGCCAAGTACATGGAGGAGTCTTTGTACTTACGCAAAACACTCTCGGGCTTTACTTCATCGTGTACACATACATCCGTATGAACGATTTCCAGCCGCCCTTCTAGATTAGGGTCGAGCTTGCCAAGATGCTGTTCAATCTTAGACTGCGACCCTACCAGGACGAGCTGTAACTCTGGGTGTAATGCCAAACATCGTAGGGCGGCAGGGACTGCCACAGAGGGGCCATAATCCCCTCCCATGACGTCTATCGCAATACGCTTAAGCGAAGTCAAACTTACTCGTCACCGAGATCCAATACTTTCTTGCCTTTGTAGAAGCCATCAGCCGTGATGTGGTGACGACGATGTACTTCGCCTGTTGTTTGATCTACAGACAAGGTAGGTTTTGGCAATGCGTCGTGTGCGCGGCGCATATTGCGACGTGAACGAGATACCTTACTTTTTTGAACTGCCATGCTAATTGCTCCTGATGCTATAGTGATCTCTTCACGAGATGACCGTATTTAGTAGTAAAACTGTGTCTTCTAATGCTTGTCTTTCAGTGTCTGTAAGATAGCAAAGGGATTAGGCTTCTCTGCCCCACTCCCGTTTGTCTCCTCAGACGGTGTTTCTTGCTGTACTGGGTGGCATTCGTAATCGTGATAACTCACGATCGGCATACACAATATCAGCTGTTCTTCCACGATATCGGCCAAGACCAGCTTAGGCTCTAGGCTCATCCATGGATCTAATTCTTTTGGCAGCTTTTCTATCTGCTCTTCAGATTCGACTAAAGCTAAACGAAACGTGTCGCTTAAGCTAATTTTAGTCGGCTCCATACAGCGCTGACAGCTAACATACACCTGTGTCGTTAAACTGCCGTCAATCACCCTTCTGTGGCGCTCATCATAATCGAAGCTCAACTTAATGCTCACTTCGCCCTGATTGCTGGTCAATGCTTCACCAAAGCGGGTGAAACGATCCACCGGCATTACGCCTTCAATTGTAGCTTGCTGGGCAAATATTTTGCGTGCATCTACATATTCTGGAATAAGGGTGTCTGCCATAGGCGCGCAATAATAGGCGTCCAAAGCTGTTCTGTCAAAAAAATATGACCACAACGGCATGATTTTTCGGGATTTTAGCTAAAATCAGGCTGCATTCACCCATTCCCCTCTAATAGGCGCGCCATTCCCTCGTGAATTGCTGCCGTGGCGCGAAAAGTTTCGCCTGTTTCGGGGAGTTTGAACTCGATGGCTGCGGCATGGAGGCACAGCCGCTTATGCTTAGGGAAAGCCTCAGCGTTTAGGGGCGTATAACGATTATCACCAACAATAGGATGGCCCGCATACTGGCAATGCACCCGTATCTGGTGGGTTCTTCCACTCTCGGGCTTGGCCTCAATGAGCGTTGCCTTATCGAGCTGTTTGAGCACCTTAAAGCGAGTTAAGGCCGGTTTGCCTTTGTCGGCATCGACTGTGACAACCTTCTCTTGACCGTCGATATCCTGCTTCAGCAGGGGCGCATCCACCACTGTGGTGCTCTTGGGCCATACACCGTGCACCAACGCGTGATAGACCTTGTGCACACGGCGGTGCCGAAACTCGTTCTGTAGATACTTTAGAAAGCTAGGAGTCTTGGCGATGACGAGACAACCAGTGGTTTCTCTATCGATGCGGTGAGCTAACTCTAGAAATACCTCGTCAGCGGCCTCATCTTGATTATATTGCCAACGCAGCGCTTCTATTAGGCCCATGTCCTGTTTGCTGCCTTTATGTACGGGCAAGCCTTGGGGCTTATCGATGACGATAAAGTGAGGGCATTCGTGTATGACGCTGTCCTGCAATAGTTTGAGCAGCTTATCGCTGGGACGCTGTATGGTTGCTGCCTGGGCAACTCTTATGGGTGCCACTCGCACAATATCGCCGTCGTTGAGCCTGGAGTCTGGCTTAGCGCGCTTTTTATTAATGCGTATTTCCCCCTTGCGAATAAGACGGTAAATGCGCGATTTCGGCACGCCGCGAAGGCGCGATGACAGAAAATTGTCTAAACGCTGGCCATCGGCATGGGCTCCCACATCAATATAGGTGACTCCCTGATAAGGGCTTAGATCACTACTGTTTGCTTCGTTGGAATTGCTCAATGCTGGCCCGCGCTGTCGTAGGAGAAATATACCGTTTGCACGTCGCAGACTGATTAGGCCTCGGCGCGCGCCGATTATAGCAACCCTGCTAATTATGCCCAACTTTAAACGCCCTAATGGTGTACAATTGCCAGCGATTTTTATGCTTGAGAGCCTACTATGTTAAACATCAAAAAATCTTTAGACACTTTGATAAGCCGCGCCTTAGACAAGGCCACTGGTGAGCAAAACTGCCAAGCAATTATCAATTTGTCTACTCGCCCTGAGTTTGGCGATTATCAAGCCAATGGCGTAATGGCTATTGCGAAAAAACTTAAGCGTAACCCTCGCGAACTAGCCGCGCAGGTCGTGGCTGCCATAGAAGACAATCCATTATTAAGCGATGTACAAGTGGCAGGCCCAGGTTTTATTAACCTCTTCTTGCGTGACGATTGGCTGCAACAACTGGGCAATGAGCTTAATCTAGCCAAGCGCCCTTTTGTGTCTCCAGTGGCTCAGCCTCAGACTATCGTAGTCGATTACTCAGGCCCGAATTTAGCTAAAGAGATGCATGTTGGCCATTTGCGCGGCACCATTATTGGTGACTCATTGGTGCGAGTATTAGAAGCGCTAGGTCATAATGTGATTCGTCAAAATCATGTGGGGGATTGGGGAACACAATTCGGCATGTTGATTGCGCATATGGAAGATGTGGCCAAGAATAACGAAGCCCCTGCTGCCCTATCCGATTTAGAGGCCTTTTATCGCGAAGCGAAACAACGTTTTGACAACGAGCCTGCCTTTAGCGATAGAGCAAGAAGTTACGTTGTGAAACTGCAACAAGGCGATGCCCATTGCTTGGCCTCTTGGAATACCTTTATCACAGAGTCCTTAAAGCACTGTGAGCAAATTTATGATCTCTTAGGGGTAAGCCTCAGCGAAGATGACCTAAAACCCGAGAGCTTCTACAACGATGATTTGGCACCTTTAGTTAAGGAACTTGACGACAAAGGCTTACTCAGTGAGTCCGAAGGTGCCAAATGTGTTTTCATGGAGGAGTTTAAAGGCAAGGAAGGCGCTCCGCTTCCTGCTATCGTGCAAAAGTCTGATGGCGGCTTTCTCTATGCCACCACCGACTTGGCTGCGGTGAGATATCGCTCTAAGTCCTTGGCCGCCCAACGTGTACTTTATGTTGTGGATGCGCGACAAAGCCTTCACTTTCAGCAGATCTTTGCCATTTCCCATAAGGCCGGTTTTGTAGATGATTCTGTTTCTTTAGAACACATTGCCTATGGCACCATGATGGGACAAGACGGAAAGCCATTCAAAACACGCAGTGGTGATACGGTCAAACTGCAAGAATTATTAGAAGAATCTATTCGCCGAGCCTACGATATTGTGAGCGAAAAGAACCCTCAGCTTAGCGATGAAGAAAGACAGAATATCTCGAGAGTCGTAGGCATTAGTGCTGTGAAGTATGCCGACTTGTCAAAGAATCGAACGAGCGATTATATCTTTGATTGGAGCACTATGCTGTCGTTCGAAGGAAATACTGCGCCTTATATGCTCTACGCGTATGCTCGCATAAAGAGTATTCTGCGCAAGAATGAAGATGCCTTCGATAAGTCATCGGGTTCTTTGAGTGTGAAAGAGGAGGCCGAGCGCGCCCTATTGTTGAAAATTCTGCAGTTCCCAGAAGTGATCAATAATGTAGCGACGGAGTGCTACCCTAACCTGCTGTGCAATTATCTGTTTGAATTAGCCGGTGTATTTATGCGGTTTTATGAGCAATGCCCGGTGCTTAAGGCTGAAGCCGATGTGCGCCAGTCACGTTTGCTATTGGCAGAGCTTAGTGCCAACACCCTGCAGAAAGGGTTGGAATTATTAGGTTTAGAAACCTTAGAAAAAATGTAAAAAAGCGAGAAGTTAAAAAGGGCCATAGGTTTTCCTATGGCCCTTTTTTATTTAGTTACACATCTCTAATAAGAGTTTGTTTAGGCGCTTGGTGAAGCTACCTGGATCGTCTAACTGGCGCCCTTCGGATAGGCTTGCTTGGTCGAACAATACGGAAACCAAGTCGGCGAAACGCTCTTCGTCCTGTTCCCCATCCAATTTTACAATCAGTGGATGCTCGGGGTTAATTTCGTAGATGGGTTTGGTTTCTGGAGGTGTTTGTCCAGCGGCCTCCATGATCTTGCGCATCTGCTCGCCCATGTCACCATCATCAATGACTAGGCAAGTGGGAGAATCTGTCAGACGGTGTGTAACACGAACTTCTTTTACAGCATCTCCAAGAGATTTTGTAATGCGTTCCGTTAAGCCCGTGAACTTCTTCTCAGTCTCTTCCTGCTTCTCTTTGTCCTTTTCATCGTCTAGCTTGCCTAGGTCAAGAGAACCACGCGCAATATCCTTGAACTGCTTGCCTTCAAACTCGGTCAAATGACTCATTAGCCATTCGTCGATACGATCAGATAACAGTAATACCTCTACGCCTTTCTTCTTGAAGATCTCTAAGTGAGGGCTATTCTTCGCCGCATTAACCGTGTCCGCCACTACGTAGTAGATAGACTCCTGCTCTGGTTTCATGCGCGCGATGTAATCCTCTAGACCCTGGTCTTGCTTAGTCGAGGACTCGTCTGTTGTTTGGAATAATAATAGAGAGGCAATTTTCTCTTTATTGCCCATGTCCTCGCCTGGACCCTCTTTAAGCACCTGGCCGAACTCTTTCCAGAACGCTTGGTATTTTTCTGGATCGCTTTTCTTCTGCTTCGCGAGCATATCAAGCGCCTTCTTAGTTAAAGCGCTGCGCATTGAGTCGACCACTGGGTCTTTTTGGAGAATCTCGCGTGAAACATTCAAAGAGATATCATTGGAGTCCACTACCCCTTTTATGAAGCGCAGGTATAGCGGTAGAAATTGTTCTGCCTCATCCATGATGAATACGCGTTGGACGTATAATTTTAAGCCCCGCGCACCATCGCGATTCCATAAGTCAAAAGGCGCACGAGCAGGCACGTACAGTAGGCTTGTGTACTCCAACTTCCCTTCAACTTTGTTATGGCTCCAAGTCATAGGGTCTTGGAAATCATGGGAGATGTGTTTGTAGAACTCCGTATACTCTTCGTCTTTGACGTCACTACGTGAGCGCGTCCAAAGCGCCTTAGCTGCATTGACTGCCTCATATTCAACAGGCTTGTCTTCGCTCTTTTCTTTATCGTCAGTATCGCCCATGTCTTGCTTAGGCATTAGTACGGGCACAGAGATATGATCGGCGTACTTTTTAACGATATGGCTTAAGCGGTAATAGTCGGCAAACTCTTTTTCTTCAGGACGTAGGTAAAGAATGATGGTGGTTCCGCGCTCTTTCTTCTCGATGTTCTCGAGAGTGTATTCGGCCTCGCCTTCAGACACCCACCGTACGGCTTCGTTCTCGGAGCTGCCCGCTCTGCGCGTTAGCACTTCCACCTTTTCGGCTACAATGAAGGAAGAGTAGAAACCAACCCCGAACTGACCGATAAGCTGGGAGTCTTTACGCTGATCGCCTGATAGGCTTTCAAGGAACTGAGCGGTACCGGACTTGGCGATGGTGCCTAGGTTATTAATCACATCTTCGCGGCTCATGCCTATGCCGTTATCCGAGATTGTGACTGTGCCGGCTTCAGCATCGAAATCCACTTGTACTTTTACATCTGGATTATCTTCCAAAATTTCAGGCTTGGATAAGGCTTCAAAGCGCAGTTTGTCAGCAGCATCGGAAGCGTTAGAGATGAGTTCGCGTAGAAACACTTCCTTATTGCTGTACAGCGAGTGAATCATAAGGTGTAGCAGTTGTTTGGCTTCGGTCTCAAAGCCACGTGTTTCTTTATTAGTTTCTGTAGTCATCAATTATTCCCTGGAATTTCTGCTTAAATAAAAAACCCAGCCGCCTTTTCAGGGGGCTGGGTTTTTATGGGGGCTTTCGCCCCAATTTCAAGCGTTAAACAGAATTATGAACGATAAAAATCGATCGCGTCTTGTTTGCGGCGTTGTAGAGTCTCGTAACGAGTCTTGCTGTTTTCGATAAAGCGGATATAGGTATCTGCTGATCGGGCGCCTAATTCGTCACCTCGTCTTGCAGCTACTGCCGCTTCTTCATAGCGATCCAGCTCAACTAATACGCGAGCCAGCATCATTTGAGTGTCTCCCAAATCATCCAGGCCACCACGCTCAATGGCTTTCTCGATGGCGTCAGCCGAGCTCGCATAGTCATTAAGCAGATAGTACAAATAGCCTAACTGGTCGTATCCTGCACCGGTTTCAGCCATTTCGGCAATACGAGTAGCTGGCTCTAAGGCCATTTCATACTCTGCTGCCAGCATATACATCTGTACTAGTTTGTTCAGATTGTCTTCGTTCTGCTCGACAATACCCGCTTCAAAGCCAGCTTCTAGGACTTTAGCCCCAGTATAAGGCGCATCATTGCCTGCTAAGGACTGTGAGAGATTGAGGTATTCCGCCTCGTTCTCCATATACCCTTTAGCAAATGAGATACCTAGAGTCTCAATACGCTTGGCATCGTCGTCTAAGTAGCCGTAGATAGCCGCTAGGTTTCTCCAATCTGATGGCTCATCAAACAAGGTGACCATCGTCTTGGTAACGTCTAATGCGCTGTTATAGTCTTCAAGCTCGATATACATCAGGTTAAGCAGTGCATAGACGTTCTTGCGAACCTCTTCACCCCCTGCCACCAGCATATCGATGTGGCTAATGAGGAAAGGGATCGCCTGCTCGTACTGCTCTAGGTTGTAATGGGAGTTAGCGAGGCCAAGAAAAACATTCTTATGTTCTTCGTCGGACTCTTCACGCCAGCGTGTATAGGCGTCAATGGACTCCTCGTAACGCTCTTCACCCATATACAACTGACCTAGGGCCATTAGCGATCGTAGACGCGAGTCTACGCGCAAGTCCTCAAGTGTCAGAATCTGCTCGAATATACGCAGCGCGTTATTAATATCCTCAATGCCCAGATAGTAGTTAGTGTAGAAGTTTAGAATCGTCGACTTCTCGAAATTATTCATTCGATCGTAACGTTCATAAAGATCGTCTAACTCTTCTTTAGCTTCTGCGTATTTGGGCTCAGAACCATCTTCTGGGCTCAGCAGTGCTTGAATATCTTCAACGGCTCTATAGACACGGTCACTCAGTGTGTCCGATGAACGAGTGGGCGGCGGCTTGCGCTGCCCGTCTTCTTCATCGGCTGCCAATAGTGCGGGTGTATAGATTGAAGCGCCAGCCAATACGCCTGCCATCGCAATGGAAGATATAAGGCTGCGACTATGTTTTTTCTCTTTCATTAGTCTCAACATTATTAATCCTCTTGCAACTGATAGCGGAACACGTACTGCACACCTGGCACAGGTACGCCCTCACCATCGACTACGCGTGGTTGGAACTTGAACTTTTCTGCAGCTCGGATAGAAGAGCGATCGAAGACCCCGGCTGGCTCGCCGTCTATGACCACTACATTCTCTACGCCGCCTGTCGCTGTAACTGTGAACTCAACCTGGCACCAACCCTGTATGCCGCGCTGGGCAGCACGAGTTGGATACGTAGGCGTAACATTCACGAGTGGCAACATTTCACCATCGGTAATTGAGAGGCTAGCGCCACCAATTTCCATACCGGCATCCAAGTCTACTGCAGCCCTTTCAATATTAAGAGAGGGACCGGAGTCCATATCAAGTTGGCGCTCTGGTACTTCTGGCGGAGGAGTATCGAGCTGCTCAATCTCTTGAGGCTTTTCGACATTCCTGACCACTTCCATCTCAATCTCGGGCATGGTGGCGTCCACAATCTTAACGACAGTGGTGCTTTGCTCGAGTTTTTGGCCCGTGGCGATCAACGCTTGCATCAAATAAAACAGCACAAGAGTAATGGCCAAGGCTAATATCATGGAAACAACCCATCTGATAGCTACCATAGTTTATGCCTCCGACGTTGATATTGAGACATCGGCGATTTCGGCATCGCGTGCCGCTCGCAGAATTGTCATAACGTGTTCGTTCTGTGCCGCCCTATCACCCTGAATTACCACAGATGAATTAGGAGCCTCCGCTAAGCGAAGTTCAAAACGAGCACGGATAAAGCGTGGGTCGACAGGCTCGCCGTCGATCCATATCTCACCTTCAGGCGTCACCGCTATTAGAATCAAATCCTTAGATTTAGCTTCGGCCGTTGACGCTTCTGGTTTGCTAACCTCTATACCTGCCTCTGTTACGAATACAGAGGTTACGATGAAGAAGATCAGCAGGATGAACACCACGTCCAGCATGGGGGTAAGGTCAATCTCCCCTGGGCCTTCATCCTCGCGTTTTTTCATTAAACCGCTTTTCATTGTTATGCCTTTATTCGTGTTTAATTATTCAGAGCCAAATGGTCTTCTAAGAGTTCCAGTTCGCGATCCATCTTATGCTTCAGCCAGTTAGAGGCGAAGATACCGGACAAGGCACCTACCATGCCTGCCATGGTTGGGATAGTCGCTTTGGATACACCGCCAGCCATGGACTTTGCATCGCCCCCGCCGGTTAGTGCCATCACAAAGAACACCTCAATCATGCCGGTAACTGTCCCTAACAGCCCTAGCAAAGGGCAGATAACGACGAGAGATTCAATGATCGGCATAGTGGAGCGCAAATCGAGTGAAATCTCGGAAATCATCATCAAACGAATCTGTCTGGCTCTCCAGGAATTCTTGTCAGCTCTTGCGTTCCATGTAGCCAGCGTGTTTTTAACACGCTTGGCATGAGTGGAGTGCAAGTACCAAATTCTGTCGAATACCATTGAGAACTTGATCAACAGGAGGGTAGCGATGACCCAAAGTACACCGCCTCCCCTGTCCATGAAGCCATTAATGGCATCGAATGCATCCAATAGAGCAAAATACATAATGAAATCCTCTTCAGCTTACGCCTTAGTCGTGGATGCGGCTTCTGCTTTTCTGGCGATAATACCAGTCGCCTGTTCTTCCATTATGTGAATAATGCGATCACTCTTACTCTTAACCCAGCTGTGCATCAGGATCGCAGGAATCGCTGCGCAGATACCTAGTACTGTTGTCATCAAGGCCATGGAAATACCACCCGCCATGATAGTTGGGTCACCCGCACCGTAAACGGTAATCTGCTGGAACACGGCAATCATACCGGTTACCGTACCTAGCAGACCCATGAGAGGCGCGATAGTAGAGATAATCTTAATAAGAGTGAGGAAACGCTCCAGCGACGGTGTTTCTTGTAGAATCGCCTCGCCTAGCTTGAGCTCCAGAGTTTCCGTGTCAACATTCGGGTTAGACTCGGCTACTAGCAATACACGACCCAGTGGGTTGTTCTTGTTAGCTTTGTCGTTCTTAACCTGAGAGTTCACTTTAGCTGCTACGACTGTTAGAACAAACGAGCGGTAAAGGGCAATCACTACGGCGATGATACCAACACCGATAATGAGGAAGCCGATCTCACCTGCATTGTTTTGAACTTGCTCCATAGGTGTTGGGAAGTTGATGAGGTTAGCCATCATGCTGCCGCCTAGTGCACCCGTTGGGTCAATGCCCACTTTAACAGTACCAGAAGTCGCTGCTTCAAGCTCTGCTGCGCGAGCTACAACTCCGCTAGCAGGTTGACGTGGCAGTACTTGTAGGTGGCCGATATCGCCTGTGTAGCTTAGGTAGTCACCCTCACTAATAGCGTTGAAAGAACCGATACGAGTGATTTGACGCGTGGTTGACTCGCCAGAAGGCAAGCTCACTTCATCGTTGTACTGAACAACGTTGCCAGACTCGACGAGTTCTTGCTGCATGAAGAACCAGAAACGCTCAATTTCATCGATACGAACTTGCTCAGTATCACTGGCAACACGTGCGATAAAGTCGTCTAGGAAGTCTTCACGGCCTGGGTATTGTGCGCTGATCAAAGAGTCTTCAAAGATGCCGCGGAAGTCGCCGGCTACGCCTTGAATAGTTCCTAGTAGCTCGTTCAGGTCTGAACGGGCTTCACGCAAAGCTTCACGACGCTGACCAATTTCGATTTGGTTTTCTTCGAAAGTGTTGTCGAGCTGCTCGTTAAGGGCGTTTTCTTCTTGAATACGGTTACGCGTCTCTTCAAGAATTTGCTGTTGGCTATCAACCTGCTGCTGGAAACGCTGCTCACGCTCACGGTGCTCTTGAGACTGGTTGACGCGATCCTGCTCTACATTGTTTAGCAGCTCGTTTAGGGAGCTCGCTTGCTGTTGAGCGAATACAGGGCTTGCAACGGCCAATAAAAGACCGGTAACTGAGATACTGGCTAATTTAGTTATTGTTTTCACTGTGCTGACTCCGGAGCTGCAATAGGAAGATCCATGATTTCTGGTGATACTAGACCGCTAGATACGTTGATAGCGCGCTGTACAGCAGTTCTGTACTCGCCTGTGTCTAGGGCTACCCATTGTTGAGATTCTTTATCCCATGCGCCAGTAAGCGTACGGTCTTTCGTTTGATAAACGAGAGCGATACGGCCAACACGAAGAATATCGACGTCGCGTTCAACGCCATCGATTGTCAATGTGGCTGGGTACGTTTCGTGAGTACGACCGAAGTTGTTCTCTACTTGGTATACCACCAAGATTTGACGGAATTTTTCAGCGATTGATACATCAGGGCTATCAACGGCATCGCGCGCAAACTTTAAGCGTGCTTGGCGTTCTTCCTGTTTGAATGGCATGTCCAGCGCAACAAACTGCTCAACACTCGTGAGCATTTTCTCCATGAGTAATGGCATTTCTTGCGTTACCACCGCAACGTCTTCCAGAGACTGTTGCAGCGTTTCAATTTGTTCTTCCTGAATAGAAATTTGCTTACGCAGGCCAGCGTTTAAAACCAGCATTGCTTCCAAATTGTCATTTTCAGTCTTAAATTCTGAGAACAAATCACTTGCGGAGTTTGATAGGCGAGTAATTTTTTGCTGTGATTCAACTGCGGCCTGGTTTTGCTGTTCCATGATATTCAAGGCTCGATCAATAATGCTTGTATCGACCTCAGCTGCTTGTACGATGCCAGCTACCAACAATGAAGCGAAAGGAGCTATAGCCTTGTAATATAATCGACGGTTATTCATGTGCCATCCTATTATTGTATTAATCAATCTAGGTCGGTGATTTGTCTTGCGAAAGCTAGCAAGTCACTAACCTGACAACTTGTGTTTTATTGAAACAAATTCTGTATCACGCCTATTTGGACTCCCCTACCAGTACTTTCTAGTCCAAACGGGCAATTTTCTACAGCTTGGCTTTGCCAAAAAAGGTTACCGATCTGCACACAGTTTTAATTTGTGTGGTGCTTGGTAACTTTTAGCGACAAAACACCCTTTTTTTACGTTAAATCAAGCTTCCTGCACTTGATTATGCGATAAGACTATCACAATCCATTTGAAGTTTAGAACCTTTTGAGAGACAAAATTTATCCGTCAAAAGGTCACTAAACTGTCAAATATAACGAGCGCTCAGCCCTTACCAGCCGGTGATTTCCTTCAAACCGTTACCGATCTCGGCAAGACTGCGAACCGTTTTCACACCAGCGTCTTCAAGCGCGGCAAATTTCTCTGCTGCCGTACCTTTACCACCGGAGATAATGGCACCAGCGTGGCCCATGCGTTTACCTGCTGGAGCAGTGACACCAGCAATATAAGACACAACAGGCTTAGTCACATTGGCCTTAATATACGCAGCCGCTTCTTCCTCGGCAGTACCGCCGATTTCACCGATCATAACCAAAGCTTCAGTTTGATCATCCTGCTCGAACAGAGACAGAATATCGATGAAATTAGAACCTGGGATGGGGTCACCACCGATACCAACGCAAGATGACTGGCCGAAACCATAGTCAGTCGTTTGCTTAACCGCTTCGTATGTCAAAGTACCGGAGCGCGAAACGATACCTACTTTACCCGGCTTATGGATATTGCCTGGCATAATACCGATCTTGGACTCACCCGGAGTGATAACACCTGGGCAGTTAGGGCCAATCAAGCGCACACCTAGCTCGTCGCATTTCACTTTTACATCGAGCATGTCCAATGTTGGTATGCCTTCAGTGATACAAACGATTAGTTTAATGCCGGCTTCTGCCGCTTCTAGAATTGAATCTTTGCAAAATGGTGCCGGTACATAGATGACAGATGCATCAGCGCCAGTGTCGGCTACTGCGTCTTTTACGGTATTGAATACAGGTAGACCAAGGTGGATCTGACCGCCTTTACCCGGAGTCACACCGCCGACCATTTTTGTGCCGTAGGCAAGGGCTTGTTCTGAGTGGAACGTGCCTTGAGATCCAGTGAAACCTTGGCAAATCACTCGTGTATCTTTATTTAATAAAATGCTCACTTGGCACCTCCGGCTGCTGCTACTACTTTCTCGGCCGCGTCAGTCAAGCTGGTTGCCGCTATGATATTAAGTCCGCTGTCGCCTAGTACTTTTCTACCTAGCTCAGCGTTATTACCTTCCAGACGCACAACAACAGGAACTGTAACGCCTACTTCTGATACTGCCCCAATAATGCCTTCGGCAATCATGTCGCAACGCACGATACCACCAAAGATATTAATAAGAACGGCTTGTACGTTCTCGTCAGAGAGAATGATTTTGAATGCTTCGGTTACGCGCTCTTTTGTCGCGCCGCCGCCAACGTCCAAGAAGTTAGCTGGGCTACCGCCGTGTAGCTGAACGATATCCATTGTGCCCATGGCGAGGCCGGCACCGTTAACCATACAACCGATGTTGCCATCGAGCGCTACGTAGTTAAGTTCCCACTTAGCCGCCTTCGCTTCACGCTCGTCTTCCTGGCTAGGGTCATGCATTTCTTGCAACTTAGGCTGACGGTACATGGCGTTGCCGTCGATATTGATTTTGCCGTCTAGGCAATGCAGATTGCCTTCTTCGGTAATCACTAAGGGGTTAATTTCCAGTAGTGCAAGGTCAAAGTCTGCGAACAGCTTAGCTAAGCCTAGGAATAGTTTAGTGAACTGCTTAACTTGTAGGGCATTCAAGCCAAGTTTGAATGCAAGTTCGCGAGCTTGGTATGGCTGTGCACCACACAAAGGATCGATGTTAGCTTTAAGAATTTTTTCAGGAGTCTCTTCGGCTACTTTCTCGATCTCAACACCGCCTTCTGTTGAGGCCATGAAGACGATGCGTCGCGTTGAGCGATCCACTACAGCACCAAGATACAGCTCTTGTGCGATGTCGGTGCAAGACTCTACTAAAATTTTACTAACAGGCTGACCATTCGCGTCAGTTTGGTAAGTCACTAGGTTTTTGCCCAACCAGTTATTAGCAAACTCTTTAATCTCTTCCTTAGAAGAAACCAGTTTTACGCCACCTGCTTTGCCGCGGCCACCGGCGTGTACTTGTGCTTTAACAACCCACTTATCACCGCCGATTTTGTCTGCCGCTGCCGCCGCTTCTTCTGCGGTGTCTACTGCATAGCCTTTCGACACTGGCAGGCCGTATTCGGCAAAGAGTTGCTTTGCCTGATATTCGTGTAAATTCATACTGCTTCCTCGTGCATCTTTATTAGATGGTTAATAGTAATTCGATTAGCGCTTGCGTCGGTTGGCCATGTGAATGGCGTGTCCGTTTGCAGCCAACGCGGCTTCATGAAGAGTTTCGGATAATGCTGGGTGGGCAAACATTGTTAAGCCGATGTCTTCAGCGCTGGCGCTGAACTCCATAGCGATAACCATTTGCTGAACGATGTCGGCAGCGCTTGGTCCAATGATGTGACAACCTAGGATTCGGTCTGTCTTAGCGTCAGATAGAATTTTAACGGAACCTTCTGATTCGTTAGCAGCCATGGCTCGGCCATTAATGCTGAATGGGAATGCGCCAGTATTGTACTCAACCCCTTCCTCTTTTAATTGCTGCTCTGTTTTACCTACCCATGCGATTTCTGGGTGGGTGTAGATAACGAAAGGAACAAGGCCGTAATTAACTTGTGTCTTTTTACCGGCAATGCGTTCAGCGGCCATTACGCCCTCTTCTGAACCTTTATGAGCAAGCATAGGACCACGAACGATATCGCCCACAGCGTATACGCCTGGCACCTTAGTGGCACATGTATCGTCTACCACGATAAAACCACGCTCGTCTTTCTCTACGCCAGAATCATCGGCTAGGAGATTCTCGGTAAGTGGACGACGGCCTACGGCGACAATTAGCTTGTCGAATACTTGTTCTTGCTCGCCATCTTTATCGGTATAGCTTACTGTGACAGTCTTAGCCTTACCTTTGCTTACTTTTGTGCCAGTTACCTTGGCGCCTAGCTTAATGTCTAGGCCTTGCTTACTCAGAATTTTATAAGCGTCTTTGGACATTTTTTCGTCTACGGCTGGTAGGAATTTATCCATAGCCTCAAGCACGGTTACTTGCGCACCTAGTCGGGACCAAACACTACCAAGCTCTAAGCCGATAACGCCCGCACCAATAACGCCTAGTCGTTTAGGCGTGCTTTCGAACTCCAGCGCGCCAGTAGAGTCGACAACGACTTCGTTATCCAGCGGTGCTGGTGGGATATTGATCGGTACAGAACCGGCAGCTAGAATGACGTTCTCGGCGTCTAAAATCTCAGTACTACCATCGTGCTTAGTGACTTCTACTTTTTTACCCGCCAACAACTTACCAGTGCCCGCAATACCTTCTACTTTATTGGCAGTAAAAAGCGATTTAACCCCTTGGGTAAGCTGACCAACAATTTTCGCTTTACGAGCGATCATTGCTTTAACGTCAATCTCAACGCCTTTGGTCTTGATGCCGTGCACTTCAAAATCTTTCTTGGCTTCGGCGTACTTGTGAGAAGTATCCAGTAGTGCCTTGGAAGGAATGCAGCCAACATTCAAACATGTACCACCATAGACGGCATTGTTTTTCTCATCGGCCCACTTTTCAACACAGGCAGTCTTGAGACCCAATTGTGCAGCGCGAATGGCAGCGACATAGCCCGCAGGGCCCGCACCGATAACGATTACATCGTATTTTGTACTCATAACTTTACTCGTATGTTCAATATGCGAATGAATTAGATTTCCAGCAAAATGCGCGCTGGGTCTTCTAGAAGCTCTTTAATAGTTACCAAGAACTGAACCGCTTCTTTACCGTCGATCATGCGGTGATCATAGGACAGAGCGAGATACATCATCGGACGTATCTTCACTTCGCCGTTAATCGCCATAGGACGTTCCTGAATTTTATGCATACCCAGGATTGCGGTTTGTGGTGGGTTCAAGATTGGCGTTGATAGTAGCGAGCCGAAAACACCACCGTTAGAGATGGTAAATGTTCCACCGGTCATTTCGTCGATGGATAATTTTCCGCCCTGTGCCTTTTGACCATACTCGCGAATCTGAGATTCGATTTTAGCTAGGCTCATGTGGTCAGCATTACGCAGAACCGGCACTACCAAGCCACGAGGTGAAGACACCGCTACACCAATGTCTTGGTAGCCGTGATAAACAATGTCGTTACCGTCGATAGACGCATTAACCGCTGGGAAGCGTTTCAATGCTTCGATGCTGGCACGAACAAAGAATGACATGAAACCAAGACGTACGCCGTCGTGGGATTTCTCAAATAGGTCTTTATACTTGGAGCGCAGTTCCATTACCGGCGCCATATCTACTTCGTTGAAAGTAGTTAGCATTGCGGTTGATTGGCTTGCATCAAGAAGACGCTCAGCCACTTTGGCGCGCAAACGGCTCATAGGCACGCGCTCTTCTACTCGGCCAGTGCTGGCATCTACTGTCGCCTGAGGCGCAGCAGTTTGCGCCGCCGGTGGATTGGCGATATGGGCAACAACGTCTTCTTTAGTGATACGTCCGTCTTTTCCAGTGCCTTTTACCGCGGCGATATTGACGCCGTTTTCTTCAGCAATCTTTTTAGCCGCGGGGCTTAGTAGTGGCTCGCTGGATTCAGTCGCCGACGGGCTTGGAGCAGCCACTTTTGTCGTTTCTGGCTCTGCCGCAGCAGGTGCAGGCTCGGCTGTCGCGGCTGCGCCAGCCTCTACTGTTGCGATGACCTCATTGCTAACAATAGTGTCGCCGGAGTCTTTGATGATTTCCTTCAATACACCATCGCTTGGCGAAACGACTTCAATAACCACTTTGTCCGTTTCAATATCGACGAGTAATTCATCACGTTTAACAGCCTCGCCTGCCTGCTTGTGCCATGTGGCAATTGTGCCATCGGGTACCGACTCAGGTAGTTGTGGAGCTTTAATTTCGATAGTCATTTTTTATCCTTATCTAAATTACTCAGTCAGAGTTAATGCTTGATCAATAAATTGACGTTGTTGTTCTAAATGCAGTGCTGGATAACCTGCTGCCGCAGCAGCCGATGCTTCTCTACCTGCATAGGTTAAATGTATTTCTGGTTTTAGCTCTTGAACGACGCGTCGCATATGATGCTGGCTAGAATACCAAGCGCCTTGGTTCATTGGCTCCTCTTGACACCATACAACCTCCGTGAAGTTCGGGAACTGACTCATCGCTTCATTTAGGTCTTCAGATGGGAACGGATATAACTGTTCCAATCTGATGATGGCGATATCGTCAATTTCACGATTGCGACGTTCTTGGCGTAAGTCGTAATAGACTTTGCCGCTACACAGTATGACGCGTTTAACCTTCTTCGCTTCTAGTTCATCGGTTTCGCCAATGACCACTTTGAAAGTGCCGTTAGCTAGCTCTTCTAAAGAACAAGTGGTTTCTTTATGGCGCAGTAAACTCTTTGGCGACATTACGACAAGTGGTTTGCGTAGAGGGCACAACACCTGTTTACGTAGCATGTGGAAAACCTGCGACGCCGTGGTAGGCAGACAAACTTGAATATTGTGCTCAGCAGATAGCTGCAAGAAGCGCTCAAGTCTGGCGGAGGAGTGCTCTGGCCCCTGCCCTTCGTAGCCGTGAGGCAACAACATAACAAGACCACATAGACGCTGCCACTTGTGCTCGCCACTAGTGATGAACTGGTCAATTACTACCTGTGCAGAGTTGGCGAAATCACCGAACTGGGCTTCCCAAATAACCAAAGCATTAGGCGTAGTCGTTGCGTAACCGTACTCGAAAGCCAATACCGCAGCTTCGGACAATAAAGAGTCGTAAATAGCAAAACTACGCTGATCTGTGGCCATTGACTGCAAAGGAATAAACTCTTCGCCAGTTTCTTGATTATGCAGCACAGCATGGCGATGAGAGAAAGTGCCGCGTCCCACATCTTGACCGGTTATGCGCACGCTATTGCCGCTAGTCAAAATGCTGGCATACGCGAGTGTTTCCGCAAAACCCCAGTCAATCTCTTTTTCGCCCGCCGCCATCGCTTTGCGATCGTTAATAATCTTTTGCACCTGACGGTGTACTTTGTAATTGGCAGGTACATCGACCAATTTTCTAGCCAGTGCCTCTAGAGTCTCCAGTTTCATGGAAGTGTTATAGCTTGGGCTCCACTCGTGACCGAGGTAAGGGTTCCAATCTACAAACAATTGCACTGAAGGCTCTTTTACCAGGGACTTCACTACGTGCTCGCCAGTATCCAAGGCGTTGCGGTAAGACGTGTTTAAAGTGTCCGCTTGCTCTTGTGTCAGAAGTGACTGAGCGACAAGTTTCTCGGCGTATTCGGTGCGCGTAGTCTTCTGCTTGCGGATTTTCGAATACATCAGCGGTTGAGTGGCCGCAGGCTCATCTGTCTCATTGTGTCCACGACGGCGATAACAGACTAAGTCAATGACCACGTCTTTCTTAAACTCGTATCTGAAGTCCAGAGCGAGTTGAGTGACAAATAATACCGCCTCTGGGTCATCGCCATTGACGTGGAAAATTGGCGCCTGCACCATTTTTGCCACATCGGTACAATACTCAGTGGAGCGAGCATCTTCTTGACGGCTAGTGGTGAAACCCACTTGGTTGTTCACGATAATATGTACGGTGCCGCCCGTTTTGTATGCGCGGGTATTGGACATCTGGAATGTTTCCATTACCACGCCCTGCCCTGCGAATGCCGCATCCCCGTGAATACTAATAGGGATAACTTCGTTACCATAGGGGTCGCTACGTCTATCTTGACGTGCGCGAACCGATCCTTCCACAACTGGCGAGACAATTTCCAAATGGGATGGGTTGAATGCCATGGCCAAATGAACTTCTCCGCCTGGAGTCATGATGTTCGAGGAGAAACCTTGGTGATATTTTACGTCACCAGAGCTAACGTAAGTCGCTCGGCCTTCAAACTCGCTAAACAAATCGGCTGGGTTTTTGCCCAAAATATTGACCAGCACATTAAGTCGGCCACGGTGAGCCATGCCCATCACGATCTCTTTTACGCCATAACCACCGGAGCGTTGAATCAACTCATCCAATAATGGAATAAGACTTTCGCCGCCTTCAAGACCAAAGCGCTTAGTGCCTGGGTATTTGGAGTCTAGGTGTTTTTCCAGCCCTTCTGCTGCGCTCAATCGCTCGAGCAAATGCAGTTTAACCTCTGGTGGAAAATTAGGCTTACCATGATTGCTTTCAATTCGGCTCTGGATCCATTTTTTCTCGGCAAGGTCTACGATATGCATAAACTCATAGCCGATTGAACCGCAGTAGATATTTTCCAGAATTTCAACGATCTCCTTTAGCGGAGCGCGTTCCTTGTTGATAAACAAAGAACCCGTTTGAAAAACGGTTGAATTATCCATAGGAGAAAGGCCGTGGAACTCTAATTGGAGATCCGGCACCTGCTCTCTGCGCATTAAATTCAATGGGTCTAGTCTGGCCTTCTGATGTCCGCGCACGCGATAAGAACTAATCAGGTGAAGAACCTCCACCTGCTTGTTTTCGTGTTCGGAATTCACTACTGCGTCATTGCAAAGTAGTGGTTGAAAGCGGCTAGTTTTACCTAGCTTTTTGAAGTGTTCCTGTATCTCTAAGTGTGAAATATCCGACTGAGATGAGTCGGATATTTGAGGGAGACTTTGGAAGAATTGTTTCCATTCTGGCGAAACCGAATCGGGGTCTTGCAAGAATTGATCGTATAGCTGTTCGACATAGTTGGCGTTACCGCCGGACAAATGTCCTGTACTCCACATTAACTCCATAATGCTGTTATGCATCTATTTTATTCCCGGGTTATTGAGGACTCACAAGAACTCTCTTATGAATGCCCAGGTATTCTACGCTGGTTCCTCATTGAAAAAACTTAAGTCGCCCGTTGCAATAACATAGAACGTATGTGGCCGATTGCTCGTGTCGGATTCAATCCTTTCGGGCAAACGGCAACACAATTCATAATGCCTCTGCAACGGAAAACACTAAATGGGTCTTCTAAATTTGCTAGTCGTTCATCGGTAGCGGTGTCACGGCTATCGGCTAGGAATCTATATGCCTGCAACAAGCCAGCTGGGCCGATAAACTTATCTGGGTTCCACCAAAACGATGGGCAGTTCGTGCTACAGCATGCACAAAGAATACACTCGTAAAGGCCGTCGAGTTTCTCACGATCCTCTGGGGACTGCAGACGCTCGATAGCTGGGGCTGGTGCATCATTGATCAAGAACGGCTGCACTTTTTCGAACTGCTTGTAGAACACGGACATATCGACAACTAGGTCGCGTATTACAGGCAAGCCGGGTAGCGGTCGTAAGACAATTTTGCCGTTTTTGGCGACTGCCGAGACAGGCGTAATACAGGCCAAGCCGTTCGTGCCATTGATATTCATACCATCGGAGCCGCAGACACCTTCGCGGCAAGAGCGACGATAAGCGACTGTTGGGTCCTGAGCTTTAATTAACTCAAGTACGTCTAAGATCATGATGTCCTTACCCTCAGGTAATTCGATCTCATAATCCTGCATACTGGGTTTAGTATCAGTTTCTGGGTTATAGCGATATAAGCTGACTAACACGTTATATTACCTTTCCTGAACACGTCAGGTTATCAATGCTTTTCCAAAAGCGAATTAATAAGTCCGCACTTTAGGTTCGAATGTTTCAACCGTTTTAGGCGAGAAGTTAACTGCACGTTTACTGATGCTCTTAGTCTCTGGGAAATACAGAGAGTGACAGAGCCAGTTTTCGTCGTCTCGTTCTTGATAGTCGTCACGGGCGTGAGCGCCACGGCTTTCTGTTCGCGTTTCTGCAGCAATAGCGGTTGCCTGTGCAACTTCAAACAGGTTCTCAAGCTCCAACGCTTCGATTCTTGCCGTATTGAACGCATTACTCTTGTCTGCCAAATTAATATTGGCTACGCGCTCTTTCAATTCGGCCAGTTTATTAATGCCGTCACGCATAAAGTCACCGCGACGGAATACACCGAAGTGATTCTGCATGATTTTCTGCAAATCGGCACGGACATCAGCAACGCTCTCGCCAGAAGTCGTGTTGTTCAAGCGATTTAATCGAGCCAGAGACTGCTCAATATCGGATTCTGATGCTGCACGCTGATCGATACCGTCTTTAAGCATGCTCTCGATATGCTTACCTGCCGCGCGGCCAAATACCACGAGATCAAGCAATGAGTTACCACCAAGGCGGTTAGCACCGTGTACTGATACACAGGCAACTTCACCCACGGCAAATAGACCATCGATAATGGTGTCATTGCCATTGGCGTCTTGAGTGAGCGCCTGACCATTAATATTGGTCGGAATGCCCCCCATCATATAGTGACAAGTTGGTACCACAGGAATTGGCTCTTTCACTGGGTCAACGTGTGCGAAGGTGCGTGATAGCTCAAGAATGCCTGGTAGTTTAGCGTTAAGAACCTTTTCACCGAGGTGATCCAGTTTTAGCTTAACGTGGTCGCCATTAGGCCCGCAGCCACGCCCTTCCAAGATTTCGAGAACCATAGAGCGAGCAACAACGTCTCGGCCAGCAAGGTCTTTGGCGTTAGGAGCATAACGCTCCATGAAGCGCTCGCCGTCTTTATTGATAAGATAACCGCCCTCACCACGACAGCCCTCTGTCACCAGAGTGCCAGCACCGTATATACCCGTTGGGTGGAATTGCCACATCTCAATGTCTTGTACTGGATAGCCCGCACGCAGTGCCATGCCTACGCCGTCACCTGTGTTAATCAAGGCATTAGTCGTAGAGGCGTAGATACGGCCCGCACCACCGGTAGCAAATACAGTGGCTTTAGACTTGATGTAAACGGTTTCGCCTGTCTCTATGCAAATGGCGATAACCCCTACCACTGCGCCGTCTTGGTTGCGCACGAGGTCCGTGGCATACCATTCGTTAAAGAAGACAGTATTGTTCTTAAGATTACCCTGATAGAGGGCGTGTAGAAGAGCATGTCCTGTACGGTCTGCAGCGGCGCAAGTTCGCGCAGCCTGCCCGCCTTTACCAAAGTCTTTTGACTGACCGCCGAATGGGCGTTGGTAAATACGACCATTCTCTGTGCGCGAGAATGGTAGGCCCATGTGCTCTAGCTCGAAAACAGTCTGCGGGCCTTCGCTACACATATATTCGATAGCGTCTTGGTCGCCGATATAGTCCGAGCCCTTAACGGTATCGTACATATGCCAGCGCCAATCGTCGTTTGGATCCGCACTTGCGATAGCACAGGTAATACCACCTTGAGCGGAAACCGTGTGAGAGCGCGTTGGAAATACTTTACTAATAACGGCTGTTTTATAGCCTGATTGAGAAAGTTGCAGTGCAGCACGCATACCAGCGCCGCCGCCACCAACAATTACTGCATCAAATGTGAGAGTCCGGATAGCAGACATTTACATACCCCATAGAATCTGAATACCCCAAACGAGGTAGATAAACATCGTGACAAAACATGCTGCCTGGAATAAGAAGCGAAGCACGGTTGCATTAGAGCCAACCATATCGGTTGTGAGATAGTCTGTAGAGATTGTCCACAGACCTACCCATGCATGCGCGCACAGCGACAGCAATGCCAGTAAGCTTGCTATTCTCATCCAGGTGCTGGAAAACAATTCCTTCCACTGGGCGTAGTCTAAGTCTGGCGTAAGGAATAGGTAGCCTAACAAGCCAACAAAATAGACACCAAGGACAACGGCAGTGAAGCGCTGTATGACCCAATCGTATAGGCCGCTACGACCAAAGCTTGTGACATTCGTTACCACAACCACACCCCCGCTAAAATAATTGCTATGGCAGATACTATAATGACGAGCTTGGCACTGAGTTGACTGCCCTCAAGCGTTTCGCCATAGCCCATGTCCATAAGTAGATGCTTAATACCTGCGATCAAGTGATACAGCAGCCCGGCTAAGACAGCCCAAACCACTAACTTGACGACAAGTGTGTCCATCCACTGTCCTACTTGGCTGAAACCAGCCTCTGAGGAAAGGGATTCACCTAGAAGGTATAAAAGAACTGCTACGCCAGCGAAAATGAATACGCCTGAAATTCTATGAAGAATAGACGCAATAGCTGCAAGCGGCAGACGGAGAGTAGAGAAATCTAAATTTCGAGGTCTTTGATCTTTCACAGAGTTACTTTTTTATTGGGGCCCTTGTAAAGAGCGTGGTTATTAAAAGCGGCAAAGCCTTTCGCCCCGCCTGTTCTGTAGTTAGTATAAGCGGCACACGTTAAATCCTTGGTGCGTACGCGTAACTAGGGCGCTGAGTATAGTAGTATCAAGTTGGGAATACAATAAAAGCTACTTTATCGATGCAAAATGCGGCAACATGTTGTCATTATGTAATTTTGCTACAATCTAAGTGGTAAAATTATAGCATTACTGTGGTACAGTTAGGTCCTTTCAAAATTGTTGAGCGCTCAATGTGGAGTGTTTAGCGGCTAGTTTCAGCATTAATTTAAGCTTATTTTGTATGATCCAAAGGTTCTACAGAACAGAATTTGTATGATTTGTATTGGGAGTAACAAATGACTAATAAAGTGGCCAGGCTAACCCTGGATGGCGAAACAGAGGCGATTGAGCTGCCTATCTATAGCGGGACTATTGGCCCAGACGTAGTAGATGTTGGTGGTTTAACAGCTAAGGGCATGTTCACCTATGACCCCGGCTTTGTTTCTACCGCCTCTTGTAATTCTGAGATTACTTATATCGATGGCGATAATGGAGTTTTACTACATCGCGGCTACCCTATAGAGCAATTGGCAGAAAAATCGAATTTTCTGGAAACCTGCTTCCTGCTTTTAAATGGAGAACTTCCTTCTAGTGAAGAGAAAGCCAGCTTTGAGAAGAGCATTCGCTACCATACGATGGTACAAGAGCAAATGGCCGACTTCTTTAAGGGCTTCCCACGCGATGCCCACCCAATGGCCATCATGGTAGGCGTAGTCGGTGCTCTTTCTGCCTTCTATCACGACTCCCTCGACATCACTAATGAGGATCATCGTCGAACCGCCGCCTTCAGGCTGATCGCGAAGATGCCGACCATTGGCGCAATGTGTTACAAACACGCCATCGGCCTTCCCTTCATGTACCCTCGCAACGACTTCAGCTTCTCCGAAAATTTCCTCCACATGATGTTCAGCACTCCATGTGAAGACCCAAAAATCAGCCCTACTCTAGTAAAAGCAATGGACACTATCTTCCTATTGCATGCTGATCATGAGCAAAACGCATCAACTTCAACTGTACGCCTAGCCGGCTCCACGGGTGCCAACCCATTCGCCTGCATCTCTTCAGGTATTGCAGCGCTGTGGGGCCCAGCGCACGGTGGTGCGAACGAAGCTGTTTTAACTATGCTTGGTGAGATTGGCGACGAATCTAGAATTGAAGAATTTATCAAGAAAGCCAAAGATAAGAATGACCCCTTCCGCCTGATGGGCTTTGGTCACCGCGTTTACAAGAACTTCGACCCTCGCGCCAAAGTGATGCGTCAGATCTGTGACGAAGTACTAGCGGAGCTTGGAGTCGAGAACGATCCACTATTCCGCATTGCGCGTAAGCTGGAGAAGATTGCACTAGAAGATGAGTATTTCATCGAGCGCAAACTCTACCCTAATGTCGATTTCTACTCGGGCATCATCTTGAAAGCGATCGGCATTCCGACGTCTATGTTCACGGTTATTTTCGCTATCGGCCGAACACCTGGCTGGATTGCCCACTGGGACGAGATGATCAGCAATTCCTACAAAATTGGCAGACCACGTCAATTGTACAAAGGCTACGCAAAACGCGATTACCCTGCCTAGTCCCATCCTACGAGCACAGCACTGTCGTCAATGACAGTGCTTTGCTTGATTTACCTTAGCCCTCAAACATTGTGGCTCGCCCCTCCCTCTCAAATAAAACCTTGACACTTCTTCTCTATTTACACTTAAATCGTTGCTAATAAAGCGATTTTACAGTCTGTTTCTTTCACATAATGCTCTATCGATAGCTGATCTTCGAAGTGCTCGTAGTTTAGCTTGCTGGGTGCAAACCAGTTGATCTTTTAACGGAGCCCGTTCTTGCAACACGTTGTCCATGCATCGATGCGCATCACTGTTATCTATTTCATAGTCGCAAGCCTATGGATATTGTTTTCCGATGTCGTCGTCGCGGCACTATTTCAAAACGTTCGGCTCATCACCCAGGTGCAGACCTACAAGGGTTTCCTGTTTGTAGTTGTGACCAGTGGATTACTATTTCTCTTAGTTTATAGGGGCTATCAGGCTGCACAAAGTCTATCAACTTGACGGGCTTACAGGGCTTTTGAACCACCATATGTTTAAACAGCAGTTAGGCCGACGCTTAAAAGCCTTAGAACCTAATGAGAAGTTAGTCCTCGGTTGTTTGGACATAAACAATTTCAAAGAACTCAATAATACTTTGGGGTATGAGGGAGCCGATCTATTCTTAATTGAGTTAAGCAATGCGATAGGACGCTTCGCACGGCCTGGGGCTATTATCGGGCGCCTGCCCCCGGATCAGTTTCTAGCCACTAGGCAGTTTACCGACAGCGATAGCATTCAGATTCGTGTGCAAAGCTATTTAGATTTGTTTGCGTCAGTCGCACAAAAAATGAATGTAGATGTCGCCTGTAGAATTGGCGTCGCTGTCTATCCTGACGATGGTAAGACTGCGGATGAGCTCCTGGCCGCAGCGTCTGCTGCTATTGTGACGGCAAAGAAGATGGATCAACAGGTTTGCTATCATGATAGAGCAATTTCGCAAGCTGTGACTAAACGCAGAGCCATGTTGCTAGAGCTCAAAGCGGCAGTGCAGAACAACGATTTCCATTTAGTGTATCAACCCCAATATAGCATCGACACGCAAGAAATTTGCGGTGCAGAGACTCTTATACGTTGGGAGCATGCTGAACATGGCTTTATCGCACCCGATGAGTTTATTCCGCTGGCTGAAGAAAGCGGAATAATGCACGAAATTACCAAGTTTGTACTTTCTCAGTGCAACACAGAGCTGAGCGAGGCCCAGCTATTAGGCGGCGTATTGAGGCATGTCTCCGTTAATATTTCGGCTACCGAATTTAATGTGCCAGCCCAGATGAAAGCATTGCAAGAACATCTGCAGACACTGGGTCAATTATCGAAACGGATACGGCTCGAAATAACTGAAACCGCTACATTGCGAGACTTTGAACAGAGCTGCGGGCTTATCGATGAATTGCGTAGTCAGGGCATAAGCGTTTCAATCGATGATTTTGGTACCGGTTACACGTCATTGGCGATGCTTAAGGATGCCTCTATCGACGAAATTAAGATCGATAGAAGTTTTGTGGACTCGATTCAGGACGGCCAACGCTCTAAGACGATCGTGCGAGCCATCATCGCAATGGCGCGCTCTTTTAATATTAATATTGTCGCAGAGGGAGTTGAGACGCAGCAACAATTGGATTTATTGAAGGACTTAGGCTGCATAGAGGCACAGGGTTTTTTATTAGGCAAACCCATGCCTATCGAGGCTTTTAAGCAACATGTCTTGCAGAGTATGACGGCAGATACGCATTAGTCGGCTACGATGTAGGTAATGAGAATCTAGATCAAGTATATGAACAGCAATAGCACTAGCTCAGAAGAACTTGGCGACTATAAAGTATTGTTCCATCTAACACCCTACCCTATGGCAATTGTTGATGTTACTGGCATGATTATCGAGTACAACAAGGCCTTTGCAGAACTCGTCGGATTTACACAAATAACCCCAGGGACAGAATTGCATCCGGGGATGATTTCCCCAGAATTTCAGCCTAACGGTATGCGCTCAATGGACCGTGCAAAAAGCTTAATTGAGAAAGCCTTGCATGAGGGCAAGCTCAGTTTCGAGTGGATGCATAAGTCCACGACTGGCCGAGAGTTTCTTTCTCATATTACGCTAGAAGCTATTACGTTTGCGGGTAAACCTGCCCTTTTTGCAGCTCTACAAGATGTATCCGAGCAAAGAAAGCTCGAACGCTTAGTCGATCAACGCACTCGTGAACTCAACAGCATAGTCTTAGAGCTTGAAAAACAAACCAAGACGGATCCGCTTACTGGTATTAATAATCGCATTAAACTGGATGAGATTCTGGCCCTTGAGCACGAGCGCTTTCAACGCAGTGGAGTTCCCTATTGTATTGCCTTGCTGGATATCGATCATTTTAAACAGGTTAACGATCGTTATGGTCATGATATTGGTGACCAGGTGCTTAAAGAGTTTTCTCTATTACTACGGGACAATATTCGCAGCTTTGAATCGGTGGGACGCTGGGGAGGTGAAGAATTTCTGATTATTTTACCTAATGCTCAAGTCGCGCAAGCGCAGCTGGCGATAGAAAAACTCCTGCAGAAAATACGTGATACTGACTTTGAAGGAATCGATCAGCTACGAGCCAGCGCCGGTGTTGCACAGGCACACAGGGATGACTCGCTAGTAACACTGTTTAAGCGAGTTGACGAAGCAATGTATAGGGCCAAGTCTCTTGGGCGTGATCGCGTTGAACTGGCCTAGGGCGACTGCTGATCAATCGTGCCGCTATAGTGACTAGGCGTGAAATAATGGATGCCTAGTTGCAAGGCCAACAAAAAAAGCCCCGGTATTAAACCGAGGCTTTTGAGTTTGGTGGAGCCTAGCGGGATCGAACCGCTGACCTCAACACTGCCAGTGTTGCGCTCTCCCAGCTGAGCTAAGGCCCCATAATTGGGATTAGACGATAGCAGAAATCCAAAATCGTCTAGCTTTGAAAGACCTCTATTAAGACCGACGTATTTCAAAGTCCGCGCATTCTAAGCAGCGTTCCCACAACTGTCAACGATTAGTCGTATTTTAGTCAATCTCACGAAATGCGCGCTCTAGTTTCTTGGCCTCTTTTTTCGATACACCGCCCAAAATTGTTATGGCGTGGCGAAGGCGTGCTCTAGTCATATCTAAGCCCAGAATACTGATGGCGTCGATTACGGAGACGGAAACGCCTTTACCCGTGATAGCTACAAAGACCGGAAACAAGAAGTCGCGAATTTTTAGCTCCAAGGCATCGGCTAGCGCAACGCAGATGCGCTCAATTGCATCACGGTCAAAATCGCTCGACGCCTCCAGCTTCCACAATAGGAACTGGAGGATACGAGTACTGTCTGCAGTATCGAGTTTCTTATGGGCAAAAGACGCCTCCTCTATGGCCGGCAAGCCGGTCAAGAAGAAGCCAGCCAAGGCCTCCACGTCGCTAAAGCGCTCTACCCTGTCTCTGATTAGGGGAATAATGCGCGCGATCTTCTCAGGGGTAAATGCCCACTGTGCGAAGTTTTGCGCAAAATCGCTATCGCTCAGTTCTTCGCGAATATACTTGCCATTGAGCCAGTTCAATTTTTCTACATCAAACACCGGGCCGCCCAATGAGACGCGCATGAGATCGAACGCCTCTGACATTTCGCTTAGGGAAAATTTTTCACGCCCATCGGGCATCGTCCAGCCCATCATGCCGAGATAGTTGACGACCGCCTCGGGCAGATAGCCCATGTCTTTGTAATAACCGATGCTAGTCGGGTTTTTACGCTTACTAAGTTTGCTCTTATCGGTGTTTCGCAGCAGCGGCATGTGACAGAACACAGGCGCTTGCCAACCAAAGTATTGGTAGAGCAATAAGTGCTTAGGGGTGGAATTAATCCACTCTTCGCCGCGAATCACGTGGCTGATCTGCATATAGTGGTCATCTACCACATTGGCGAAGTGATAAGTAGGTAACCCGTCAGACTTCATCAGCACCTGCATATCCACCTGTTGCCAGGCAATGCTTATGTTGCCTCGCAGCATGTCGTTAAACTCACAGTCGCCATCTGTGGGCACTGTCATGCGAATAACGTGCTCCTCGTTCTGGGCCAGGCGTCTAGAGACCTCTTCTGGACTCAGATGTTGGCAATGGCCGTCGTATCCTGGCGTTTGTTTAGCGGCCATTTGCGACTCACGCAGCTCCTGCAGGCGCTGCGCTGTGCAAAAGCAATGAAAAGCGTGGCCAGAGTCCAATAGCGTCTTGATCTCTCGCTTATATATATCGCTGCGCTCGCTTTGACGATAAGGGCCATACTCGCCCCCGACATCCGGGCCCTCGGCCCAACTTAGGCCGAGCCAGTTAAGCGCATCAAAAATATCCTGCTCGGATTTGGCCGTGCTACGCGCTTGGTCGGTATCCTCAATACGAAGAATAAAGTCGCCACCATGTTGCTGAGCAAAACATCTATTAAACAGCGCAATATAGGCTGTGCCTACGTGGGGATCACCCGTGGGAGAAGGCGCAATACGAGTTCGAACTTGTTGCATATAAATCCTGCTGATTCACTAAGGTTTACAATGGGCGCGATTATACGCTAGTTGACAGTGTTTCGAACCCTGAGCGACCAAATTCTTGGTTCTAGTGCGTCCCTATTGTCTGGGCTGGCGATCAGCTATAATGCGGCCCCTTTTATTCACATCTAGTCCTTTAGCGCTTGAGGCAGGCCCATGAGCTCACAAAATAGTCTCGGTAATAATGCCCATCGCTTCTGTGTGGCCCCAATGCTCGACTGGACTGACCGTCATGAGCGCTATTTCTTGCGCCTGATCACTCAACGCGCACTGTTGTATACCGAAATGATTACAACAGGCGCTCTGATTCACGGCGATCGCGATAGGCACCTGAGCTTTAATGAATTTGAGCACCCCGTAGCCGTGCAACTGGGTGGCAGTGATCCATCAGAGCTTGCCCAATGCGCAGAAATCGTTCAAGAAGCTGGCTACGATGAGCTTAATCTCAATGTGGGTTGTCCAAGCGACCGCGTGCAATCGGGGCGTTTCGGCGCCTGTCTAATGGCAGAGCCCAAACTGGTAGCCGAAGGCGTGAAGGCCATGAGGAAAGCCTGTGATATTCCCGTGACAGTCAAGTGTCGAATCGGCATCGATCAGCACGACAGCGAAGAGTTTTTGCGCGAATTTATAGAAACTGTTGCCGCCGGTGGCTGCGATACCTTCATCGTTCACGCCAGGATAGCGTTACTTAAAGGTCTGAGCCCGAAAGAAAACCGCGATATTCCACCTCTTAATTACCCAAGGGTGAAAGCATTAAAGAGTGCCTACCCTGAGCTTAACTTCATCATAAATGGCGGCATAAAGACTCTTGAGCAGGCTCAGGAGCTCGCTGAAGAGCTAGACGGCGTCATGGTAGGCAGAGAAGCCTATCACAATCCTTGGGTGCTAAAGGACGTCGACACTTTATTTTATGGTCTTATGCCCCGAGAAGGCTTGAGTCGAAAGGATATAATGCGTCAGTTTATGCCCTATATTGCTGAGGAGCTGACCACTGGCACTCCTTTGCAACATATTAGCCGGCATATTCTCGGACTGTTTCACGGGGTACATGGGGGCAAGGCGTTTCGCCGTCATATTAGCGAGAACGCCTATAAACCAGGCTCAGGATTGTCGGTAATTGAAGACGCACTTGCCCTAGTAAACGAATTTTAATCATATTAAGGAGGACTCAGCCCAATGCTTGCAGCTATCAAGAGCTTCTTTGACGAGCGTATGCAGGAGAAAGCACAGGAAACCCAGGAGCAGGCGAAGACCCGCTTTGCCTTCGCCAGTGCAGCCCTTCTCGTTGAGCTCATGAAATCTGATAAAGATATAGATGAGCGTGAAAGACAGGCAATAAGGCAAGTGCTGAGCGAGAGCTTTGATCTAAAGTCGACTGAGCTGGAAGAAGTTCTTAAGCTGGCTGAGCTGGAAACCGAGGATGCCAGTTGTTTGTTCGAATTTACTTCGCTAATCAACGAGCAGTATAGCTATGAAGAGCGAGTGAAATTATTAGAAAACCTATGGTTAGTCGCCTTTGCCGACAGCGCACTGGACAAATACGAAGAGCATCTAATTCGTAAAGTCGCCGATTTAATCTACGTAAATCACAGCGACTTTATTCGCACTAAATTAAAAGCTAAGCAAATGCAGGGCTAGTTTTCTTCGACGCCTAGAAGTCATCCCAGGCATCAAAATCATTAAACTCATCGTCCTGCTGCGCTTGACCATCACTCACTAGGTATTCTCGTTGCTGCAAGTAAGCCTCACGCAAAAAGAGGTACTGATCACCGGTAATTAGGTCGTCCATGGCAAGCACGGAAGCTCGGCTATCCAGTTGTTTGATTACTGTTAATGCCGAGCGCACAGAGTCTTCGTCGTGATACTGAATAGGATTAAACACAGTGTCTAACACAAGGCCGAAGGAATCCCTGACAGAGCTTGGACCGAAAAACGGTAGCATCACATAGGGGCCTGATTCTACGCCCCAAGCGCCGAAGGTTTGACCGAAATCCTCTTCGTTCTTCTGTAAGCCCATAGAAGAGGCTACGTCGACAATTCCAACAATACCAATCGTTGTATTCACTAAGAGCCTACCGCTATCGGTAGCGGCGTCACGAAATTTAAACTGCAACAGGTCATTCGCCAATACATTGATGTCATCAATATTGCTAAAGAAATTGCCCACGCCCTGTCTGACCACGCGAGGCACAACATTGTTATACGTGCTTGCCACCGGCTTTAACACCCAAGTATCTAGACCTTGGTTAAAGCGGAAAATTTTTGTATTGGTGTTTTGCCAAGGGTCCGTCTCCTCAGACCCAATAGCAACTGTGCTAACACTTACGCCAAGGCACATGGCTAGGGCTTGAGGTAGAACGGGCGTCCTATTGAACGAAAAGAGTTTGCTAAAAAAAGACATATCCTATTGCCTATACAAGTCTGCTACACCCCAAAATAGGGGAATAATGCACCGCGCTACTACAGCCAAGTTGCTTTGATAGTGGTTTATATCATGCCCTCTGAGCGGGCTCTGCCCCCCAAAAGGGTCTAAAGTAGACGAGGTTATTATCCCAAAGTTACAAGGTGAATAACATCCTTAGGTCGATAATTCATCATCAAAACTCAGGATTCTAGCGCTTTGCTATACCCGCGCCCCATTCTCAACACAATACGAGCTAGATTTGAGTGCGCTGAAATTCCTCCCAACGCTTTTCTACCCTTTTAGCGGATATGGGCATTTTAGTCTTCAGCGTTTGGGCGAAAAGCGATACTCGCAACTCCTCTAACATCCAGCGCATCTCTATCACTTGCGGCTTTACGGCTTCATCCTTGTCGCCATACAGATGTAATATCGGTTTAAAGCCTTGGAGCACTGCAGTTGCATCCAAGTCTTTTTGGGGGGATGCCGGAAGCTTGTCCAAGCGATGCTGGATAGCTTTCAAGTATCGGGGATATTCCAATAGATAGTGCGCTGGAGTACTCAACAGATAGCCAGGGTAAATCAGCTGAGAAAGTTGTTGCTCGACATCATCAATGCTTTGAGGAAACTTCGATTGCAGCTTTTTCATTTGGCTCTTCACAGCAAAACTCGCCTCAATCACCTCCTCCATCAGGCGACAGAAACGCTCCCCTTTCTCGACTATCTCGCCGCGTCCTTGCAATAAGGCCTCGTCAAACTCAGCTTTATTGCGGACAAGCCTGATATTATGAATATCAAATGCCATGGCATAGACGCTTTTCAAGCAATCATCGCCAAAATCTATCCCAGCCGAAGCGGCTTTAAGCGCTAGCTTGCGCTCTAAGGACTTGAGGCTCTTCTGCACCATATTTTTCTGCTGAGATGTTCGCAGAATAAATAGTCTCAACAAGCCTTGTTGGGTTTCTTGTTGAGCGCTATAGGCATTGTCAGCTAGTCTTATCGCAACGCTATCTGTGCCATCTATCAAAGCGGGATAACGCAGAATTTTGAAGTCTCCCTCTATTATTAACTCCTGGGGCAGCTCGCCAAAATCCCAATCCTTAATACCTTCTTTCTCAATGGGGTGTTTGGGCAACTGCTCTGCTAATTCTTCGCTGGGGATGGCAAAGCGATCTTGCAAAGCCTTTAGATCGTGACCCTGCGCAATGAGTTCTCCACTATCGTCCACGATTTTCAATAGCGGATACACGTGCAGTGGCAAGTCAATTTGACTCATTGCTTTAGGATCCAAAGCAATATTTTTACGGGCCTTACTATATTGCGCCAATAATTGCTGAAGCGGAACATCCTGTTCTTGAGCCGCCTGTTTATAGCGATCCCATTGCATGAAACTGTCAACAAAATCGGGAACAGGAATAAAGTTCTTCCTGATGCCTTTGGGCAAACCTTTCAGTATAGAAATGCAGCGCTCGCGAATCTGTCCTGGAATAGCCCAGTCCACATGGACACTGCGCATTTGACTCAGCAAACTCAAGGGGATTGCAATAGAAGCGCCATCATCCTGAGCGCCAGGGGCAAAGCGATAATCAATACTGAGTTCATTATCATGGATGTTCGTGCGTTCAGGAAAGTCCGCTTGCGAAGCGGCAGAGGTATCGCCTTTAACTAGATCCTCAATTGCCATATGCAGTGGCTGTCGCTGCTTGTGCTTCTCGGTTTTCAACCAGCGCTCCAGACTTCTAGCATCACACATATCCACTGGAATACGATTATCATAGAAATCATAGAGCTCATCGTCACTGACCAAAATGTCGGGGCGGCGCAGTTTGTCTTCTTCCTTTTGTAAGTCTGCAATCAGCTTTTGATTATGTTGATAAAAATGTGCCTTGGATTGAAGCTGCCCTTCTACTAAAGCTTCACGGATAAAAATTTCGCGCGATAAAGCCGGGTCGATTTTGCCGTAATTTACGGCTTGTTTTTCGACTAAACACAAGCCAAACAGTGTAATGCGCTCGAAAGCGACGACCTGGCCTCTTCGCTTCTCCCAGTGCGCATTGTAGTAATCGCGCTTGAGCAAATCACCCGCGGCCTCAACCGCCCACTGTGGAGCGATTTTGGCGGCCAAGGTGGCATAAAGCCGACTGGTTTCAATAAGCGAGCCTGTGACTATCCATTTTGGTTTGCGCTTGAAAAGAGCAGAAGTAGGAAAAATGGAAAACTTGCGGTTACGACTGCCTAAATAGACTCCGTCTTCATTCTTGCAAGCGAGCTGATTGAGCGAACCGCGAATGATGCTTCTATGTACCGCTTCATACTGAGTTTCGTCCCATTGCAGTAATTTGTCCCCGGAGCTCGTGTGCTTCCACTCTAAGGCCGCGCAGGCCAAGTGTAATTGCCTATGCGTCTCGCGCCACTCGCGCATACGCATATAGGACAGAAAATGCTGCTGACAAAACTTACGCAAGGCGCTTTGCTTGAGTGCCTGCCTTTGTTCCTCAAAGTGAGTCCACAGGATTACCCAGGACGCAAAATCGGATTCGGGATGGATGAACTCTCGGTGCTTTTCTTGTGCAGCTTGTCGCTTGTCTGGTGGCGACTCTTTGGGGTCTTGGACGCTGAGCGCACTGACAATAATCAGCATTTCATCTAAACAGCCTCTCAGATGGGCTTCCAATAGAATACGGCTTAAACGCGGATCTGTAGGGAGCGTGGCCATCTGCCTGCCAGAGCGTGTGATTTTGCGCTCTTTAGTAATCGCTCCCAGCTCATGTAGCAGGCGAAACCCATCGTTGATTGCCTTGTTGTCGGGTTTTTCAACAAAAGGAAAGTTTTCGATATCGCCCAGCCCGAGCATGAGCATCTGCAAGATGACGGCGCTTAAGTTCGTACGCCTGATTTCTGGGTCAGTAAATTCCGGACGACTTTGAAAGTCCTCAAAACTATACAGACGATAGCAGATACCGTTGCTAACACGTCCGCAGCGTCCAGAGCGTTGGTTAGCACTGGCCTGTGAGATTGGCTCGATAGGAAGTCGCTGAACCTTACTTTGTACGCTATAACGGCTGATACGAGCAAAGCCTGTATCGATGACATAAATAATGCCCGGAACGGTTAGAGACGTTTCGGCCACATTAGTCGCCAATACAATGCGCCTACCCCGGTGCGGCGCAAAAATCCTCTGCTGTTCTGCAGGCGTTAGCCTGGCGTATAAGGGTAAGACTTCTAAATCGCGTAGATTGAGTTTGCGCAAATCGTTTGCTAAATCCCGTATTTCGCGCTCACCGCTTAGGAAGACAAGCACGTCTCCGTTTCTATTCTGTCCGCTTTTGGATTCGTTTTGTTCAATTTCACGCAAGCACGAAATGACAGAGTCGGAAAGACCGCCATCGCCTTGTTCCTCTTCGGACAACTGCTGTGGCGGGCGATACATGATCTCGACTGGGAAAGTGCGCCCTTCCACAGTAATAACCGGCGCATTAGAGAAGTGCTGCGAGAACTTCTCTACATCAATAGTGGCCGACGTAATAATGAGTTTGAGATCTGGACGCTTGCTCAATAGCTGGCGTAAATACCCCAAGAGAAAGTCGATATTGAGACTGCGTTCATGGGCCTCATCGATAATTATCACTTCATATTTATTCAGATATCTATCGCGTTGAATCTCCGCTAGCAAGATACCGTCGGTCATTAATTTAACCAGTGTGTCTTCGCTCGTGTTATCACTAAAGCGTACTTGGTAGCCAATACTTTGTCCGACGTCCTGCCCTACTTCTTGAGCAATTCTTGTAGCGACGGAACGAGCAGCGATACGCCTTGGCTGGGTATGCCCAATTAAGCCTTTGCTCCCCAGGCCCAATTCAAGGCATATCTTAGGGATTTGAGTGGTCTTGCCAGACCCTGTCTCACCGGCAATGATGACAACTTGCTGATCTTTAATTAGCTTGGCAACTTCCGCTTTGCGCTGGGCAACTGGCAAGCTATCGTCGAATTGGATAAGGGGAAACTGAGAGCGTCTATGCTCGACTTTTGCTAGAGAGGCCTCCACCGCGTCTTGCAAAGCGAGCAGAGACTGAGGGTAGTTCGTGGCGTGACGATCTAAACGCTTTAATTTCTGCAATGAGCGGCGAAGCCGGAATTGGTCTGCGATAAGGCATTGTGTAATCTTCGCAGCTAGAGCATTTAACACGTGTTGCTATCCTGTTGATCTTGCGCTCCTTTCCTTTGTGGAAAATGTAGCGCTATGTTTTGGCAAGCTCTTGCTCGCGTAGTTCTCGCCTTAGAATTTTACCAATATTGGATTTTGGCAAGTCATCTACAATTACTATTTGTTTCGGCACTTTATACGCAGTTAAGTTCTCTTTACAAAACGCTTTAATGCTCGATACATCTAAGCTTGGGTTCTTTGCAACGACAAATAGTTTAACTAGTTCGCCGCTATCCTCGTTGGGAATGCCAATAACCGCACTTTCGGAAACCTCTGGCATGGAGTTAACGAGCTCTTCGATCTCGCTAGGGAAGACATTAAAACCGGAGACTATAATCATGTCTTTCTTGCGATCCACAATTTTGACATAGCCCTCATCGTCAATTAAGGCGCAGTCACCCGTTTTTAGCCAGCCTTCACTATCAATAGAGTTAGCGGTAGCCTCGTCATTATTCCAATAGCCCTTCATGACCTGAGGGCCGCGTATGAGTAACTCGCCGCTCTCGCTGCCTGTCACATCTTTGCCGTCATCATCGATGACTTTGAGTTCTGTCTCAGGAACAGCTACGCCGACTGTGCCTAAGCGCACCGCACCTACTGGATTAAGTGTGACAATTGGCGAGCACTCAGTTAGGCCATAACCCTCGAATACCTCACACTGAGTGATCTCGCCCCACTCCTTGGCAACACTGGGCGTTAAAGCCATACCGCCAGCGCCGGAAAAACGCAGATGGGAAAAATCGACTTTTCTGATGTCCTTATGACGACAAAGTGCCAAGTACAGCGTATTAATGCCTACTATGCCGTTTGGCCTTGTCGTACGCATTACGCTGATGAGCGAATCAATATCCCGAGGGTTAGGAACAAGCACATTATGGTTTCCCGCATAAAACATTGTCAGCATATGCAACATAAACGCATAGCTATGATAGAGCGGTAGCGGTGCGATTAGGGTATCCGTTCCATCGTGAATGATGCCCATGCTCACCGCGCGCAATTGAAACATATTCGCCAGTAAATTCGCATGGGTGAGCATAGCCCCTTTCGCCAGTCCGGTAGTGCCGCCCGTATAGAGAATTACCGCCGTCTCGTCTCGTGGAATATCACTCACTAGTTGAGCGGCCTGTGTTGAGGCACTCAAAACACTCTGCCACTGCACTGCGCCTGTTATTTTAAACTTTGGCACCATTTTCTTGATATAACGCAAGGCAAAATTAATGGCATAGCGCTTTACTGCTGGCAATGCATCGCCCAGCTCAGTTGTAATAACCGTTTCAATCGCCGTATCGCCAATAATATGCTCTAGCTTGTCGCCAAAATTCTCTAATATGACGATAGCCTTCACATCAGCATCTTGAAACTGATGCTTCATTTCCCGGCTGGTATACAAAGGGTTGGTATTAACGAGCGTTAACCCTGCTTTGACAGCGCCAATAGCTGCTATAGGGAACTGCAGAATATTCGGTAACTGTATTGCAATGCGATCACCGACTTGCAGCTTTGTTTTCTGCTGCAGGTATGCAGCAAAATTATCGCTAAGCTCATCGAGCTGTCTATAGCTAATACTATGCCCTAGCGCTGTAAACGCCAGCTTATCCCCATGCAGCTTCGCCGACTCAGAAAAAAACTGAGCGAGCGATGAAAACTGCATAGGATCTAATGAACCAGTAAGGGGCTGTCGAAAGCAAGCGAGTGGGTCAGTCACGATAGTCTCCGCGTAATAATTATTCTTACACTGCGCAATTTAAGCTTATTCACTATGGCGTAGGCGCTTTGGCCTTACCATTTAATACTTTCATGGCCTCTTCTAAGCCACTAACCGAAAGATTATACATCCTATCGTGAATTAACTCGCGAATCACCTCAATTGAATAGCTGCTAGACCAATACTCTTTAGGCACTGGATTTAACCAGACAAGATTCTCAAAAGTCTCACACATGCGCTGCAGCCACACCGCCCCGGCCTCTTCATTGTAGTGTTCAATGCTTCCTCCGACATGAGTGACTTCGTAAGGGGCCATTGAAGCATCCCCAATAAAGATTACTTTATAATCTTTGCCATATTTATGCATGATGTCGAACAAGGGCGTAGTCTCTGCATGACGCCTCACACTTTTTTTCCATACCGACTCATAAATACAGTTATGAAAATAGAAATATTCCAGATGCTTAAATTCCGTTCTGGCGGCAGAGAATAACTCTTCGCAAACTCTAACATAGGGGTCCATAGAGCCACCCACATCGAAAAATAACAGAACCTTAATGGCATTATGCCTTTCGGGAACCATATGTATATCGAGCAGCCCTGCGTTCTTTGCGGTCGAGGAGATAGTGCTATTAATATCTAGCTCTTCCTGAGCGCCAGTACGAGCAAAACGACGTAACCGGCGCAGAGCCATTTTCAGGTTGCGGGTGCCTATTTCTACAGAGTCGTCTAAATCGCGGTAGCTACGCTTATCCCATACCTTGGTCGCACTCTTGTGGCGAGACTCGTTTTGCCCTATGCGGATTCCCTCTGGATTGTATCCGAAGGCCCCATAGGGGGATGTGCCACCTGTCCCAATCCATTTATTGCCACCCTGATGGCGTTCCTTTTGTTCTTCTAAACGCTTACGGAACTCCTCCAAGAGCTTTTCCAGCCCTCCCATGGACTCAATTTTTGCCTTTTCCTCTTCGCTCAGGCTAGATTCAAATTGCTTGCGAATCCATTCATCGGGAATCATCGCAGACAATAAATCGTCTAGCCCTTCCAGCCGACCAAAGAATCGGCCGAAAGCCAAATCAAATTTATCGAAGTGTTTTTCATCTTTTATCATGCAGATGCGAGCCATCGAGTAAAAATCGTCGATATTGGCATACACCAAACGCTTCTCTAAGCATTCGAGCAAGGAGAATAACTCCGTGATGCTTACCGGAATTTTGCTCTCTCTAAGGGCATAAAAAAAAGAAATAAGCACAGTTCAACCCTAGCGTTTAGTTCGGTGCATGAAGGCTAATTTTTCGAGTAAATGAACGTCTTGTTCGTTCTTTAGTAAGGCACCATATAAAGGCGGAATGGCATTACGATTATCGTTGTTCTTTAAGATGTCCTCGGGGATATCATCGGCGAGCAGGAGTTTAAGCCAGTCGATGAGCTCAGAGGTCGAGGGTCTTTTCTTGAGCCCTGGGACCTTTCGCACATCGAAGAAAATCTCTAAGGCATCTCGTAGCAATTCCTGTTTGATCTTGGGAAAGTGAACATCAACGATTTTCTCCATGGTGTTCGGATCAGGGAAGTTAATGAAGTGGAAAAAACAGCGACGCAGAAAGGCATCTGGCAGCTCCTTCTCATTATTACTGGTAATGATAATTACGGGGCGATGCTTTGCCTTAACAAGCTGTTGAGTCTCGTAGACATAGAACTCCATTTTATCGAGCTCTAACAACAGGTCGTTTGGAAATTCGATGTCCGCTTTATCGATTTCATCGATGAGTAGGACGACCGGCACATCGGAATCGAAGGCCTCCCACACCTTGCCTTTGACGATGTAATTGGCGATATCGTGGACTCTGTCATCGCCCAATTGAGAGTCTCGTAGACGCGACACCGCATCATACTCGTATAAACCTTGCTGGGCCTTTGTGGTCGACTTGATATGCCACTGAACCAGGGGATAACCCAAAGACTTGGCCACTTGCTCGGCCAACATAGTCTTTCCCGTTCCCGGCTCACCCTTAATCAGCAATGGCCTTTGCAAAGTTGTGGCAGCATTAACGGCCAATTGTAGCTCTTCGGTCGCAATGTATTCGTCTGTACCTGTAAACTTTTTCATCCTTAACCCTATATAATCATCACAACGCTAGCATTCGCGTCATATGAAACGCGGCTAACGGTTTACTTTTTTTGGAAAAGTCGTTTGAAGAATCGGCCGGTAAGCGCAATGAGCAGAGCCACTACGATAGCCAAGACTAGAGGCACTAAAGCCCTAACAAAAGAAGTTCCCCCCACGGTTACCATGTCTAGCAAGATAACCATTAACGCCGGAGCCATCAAGTCTTGATCTGGCGCGACGTACCATGGTGTGAACATAAGCGCCAACATGAAGGCTCTTAGACAGTTGGCTAGGGGTTTATAAGAAATGGCGCCAGTAAAACGATAGAACACCATATAGCAGGTAATACCAGCAGCAATATACACGCCCCATCCGATCAGATAATCGCTTAGATCTAACATGCCGGATTTACCCACCTAATAATATGCTCTTCTAGGCCGTCCTCATGGACATATTCTTCGCTGATCACCTTACCGCTCACACTGATACCCTCTTCTTCCATTAGCTCTCTGGAGCCCGCTATCAACGGGTGCCACGGCAAGAGTGGTTTACCCTCCCAGCGCAGTCTATAAGCGCATGTGTCGGGAATCCAGTCTAGCTCTGGCAGCATCTCTAAAGTGAGTACAAGGCACTCAGGCACTAAGTTTTGACGCTCCGCATAGGCTGTACAGGAGCAATCCTCTTCATCCATAAGGCGACAAACGACTCGTGTATAAAAAGTCTCTTCGCTATCCTCGTCATGGAGCTTCTTGAGGCAGCAGCGAGCGCAGCCATCGCATAGTGCTTCCCATTCACGTTTATTGAGCTCCTCTAGCGGCTTCTCCCAGAAAGGGTTTGTATTATCCGACATCACTGATGCTCCTACTTCAATGCGGCTCTAATATCGGACTCCAGCAACTCGCGCCGCCATGCCCCAAGGCTCTCGGGCCAGTCGATGGCCATGCCTCGAGCAAACTGGTCCACCATCGGGATAAGCTGGCGTTTTCTAGCGAGCAATTCCGGAGCAATCTCCAACTGTGTGGCCTTGTTCTTAACGATCTCTTGGCAGCGTTTGAGCGCTTTGCGCATGGCCGGAGATAAAGGTTGTTCCACGTCCTGCGGGCTTATGGCCGGCCCTTCATGGGGCTGCTGTATTAAAGCGAGCAAAGCCTCGCTATCTTGTCTGTATAGTTGGCGAGACAGGTCGGGAATAGCATTTAATTGTTCACTCGTTTGAGGCATTTCGGCGCAAATAGCGATCAAATCGGCATCTTTTGCTATCCAGTTGCGCGGTTTATCGCGTCTTCTGGCCTCAATTTCACGCCACTGGCTCAGGCGCTTCAGGGCTTCTAAAGAGCGCTGCTCCAAACGCCAAGCACCGGACACACCTTTAAAGCTTTCCGACCAGTCGCTTTCGTCGTCCTGGCTTGCGTTCTCTAGCATTTCCTGACAATCGGATTGCACCCATGCAAGTCGCCCTTTGCTCTCTAAGGCATTAAATAAGAAGCGGTAAATCTGCGGGAGATAGGCGACATCAAGTGCCGCATAGGCTAGCTGCTCAGCACTTAGAGGGCGTTGTAGCCAATCCGAGCGCGTTTCCCCCTTGGACAGGCTTATTTCCAGCTCCGCCTCCACTAGGTTCTGATAACTAATGCTATAACCATAGTCTAAGAAAGCAGCAGCTCGCTGAGTGTCAAACAACGGTGTCGGTAATGTCGAAAAGAAATTATTGAAGACAATGAGGTCTTCCGAGCAGGAATGAAATACTTTCACAATCTCTGGGTCGCTCAGTATTTGTTTGAACCCATCCCACTGGGAAATACTCAGAGGGTCCAAGAGATAACTACCCTCCCCGTCGCATACTTGTAGGAGCCCCAATTTAGGGTAGAAGGTATTCACGCGAATAAACTCTGTATCCATAGCGAGAACTTTTTTTGTGCGCCATTTCTCGCACAGGGTGTTCAAACTAGAGTTATCCTCCACCATTACGGGCTTCGTAAGCGAGTCACCTGTTTGCTGTTTAGCCAATTTTTTTTACCTTATTATTTGCCTGCCATTAAAGGCATGACTTAGCGTACCACCGTCTACGAATTCCAACTCGCCCCCCATGGGCACGCCGTGGGCAATGCGCGACATCACAATATTCATGTTCTTAATTTGCTCGGCAATATAATAGGCCGTAGCCTCACCTTCTACAGTCGGGTTACTAGCTAAAATAACTTCCTCTACTTCTCTGGCTTTGAGCAGCTCTAGTAATTGTGGAACGCCTATCTCATCGGGCCCAATTCCATCAATCGGTGAGAGTTGGCCACTGAGCACAAAATAGAGACCACTGTAAGCACTGGTTTGTTCGATGGCGTACACATCGGCAGGAGAGCCCACCACACATAGTAAACTCTGGTTGCGTTTAGGGCTGGCACAAATTGGGCAGAGCTCCTCTTCACTCAAGGTTCTACACTGCACGCAATGCCCGACGTTCTCAATAGCATCATCGAGAGCACTGCTGAGTTTTTTGCCGCCGGCTCTATTTTTCTCAAGAATATAAAGCGCCATGCGTTGAGCAGACTTCGGACCGACACCGGGCAGACAACGCAAAGATTCGACCAGCTTATCCATTAATGGACTAGAAAACATTTACCGCCACTCACGCCTAGAGCGTTAAAAAGGAAATTTAAATCCGTCGGGCATTTTAAAACCCGAGGCCATATCGGCGAATGCATCCGTACTTTGCTCCGCCACCTTCTTTACGGCGTCATTCATCGCAGCCGCAATCAGGTCTTCAATAATTTCTTTGTCTTCAGACAGAAGTGTTGGATCGATCTCGACTTGTTTAACGTCGTGACGACCATTCATATGAACCTTAACTAAACCCGCTCCAGACTCGCCAACAATGACTTTGTTGGCGGCCTCTTTCTGAGCTTCCTGCATTTTTTGCTGCATTTGCTGGGCTTGCTTCATGAGTTCGTTGATATCAGTCATGATTGTTTCTCGCTTAATACTGTAAAACTTTCTTCTATAATTTGAGCTGAAAAATTCTCTACTAAGGCTTTGACGTGCGGATCATCCCTAAACTCTTGCTGCAGGTTCTCTACATATTCCTTACGTTTACGCAGGCGATGCTGTGCGGGCGACTCTCGATCTATCTGCCCTATATGCACATTGAGTCGTATCGTCTGCTGTAAATGCTCGGCTAAGGCTTGCTCCATTCTTTGCAGTTGCGTTTCATTGTATAGAGAACTTTGCTCTTCATCCAAAATGAGACTTATAGCATCCTGTTGCAGTGACTGTAGAACACAGTTAGCCAGCAGATTACCCGTAATGCCCGATACGTCCATTTCGGTGAAGAACTTAATCCAGGTATCGGTATTGAGTTGCCCCAAGCTCACTGACTTAGCCTCATCCACTGGAGGCTCCGCTTGGCTTGGAGCTGTTGTGATTTCAACACGCAGCTGCGGCGCTTCTGCCTCTACTTGCTGGATTACAGCAGGCTGTTGAGGGACATTAGCGTTGCTAGCGGACTCAGCCGGCTCCGTTTCCATTGCGACTACTGGTGCTGGTGCTGGTGCTGGTGCTGGTGCTGGTGCTGGTGCGATAGGGTGAGACGATGAGGGCTGCGGCGCAAGCGCAGGCTCATTGCTGGTGACAGGCTCGTCTAGCTCAGTCTTTTTTTTTTCGTCTTCGCTTGCTGCTGAGTGTGCCAATCCGGTCTCGATCTGAGTTTGTATCTCAGGCTCGGGGCTAGCAGCTTCTTCAACGCCGCCGTTCGCTATGGGAGCAGCGGGAGAGAAAACCTGCATGCGCAATAAAAGCATCTCGAACGCAATACGCGGGTCATGAGCCAGACGGAGATCTTCTTGCCCTTTTAGCGCTATTTGATAGTAAAGCTGCAAGTCTTCGGCGGTAAACTTCTTGGCGATGGCTAATACTTGCTCACGATCGCCCTGACTATTATCGATTCCACCGGGAACTAACTGCGCCACTGCGATTCGATATAGCAAAGCTATGAGGTTTTGTAGAAACTGAAAATAATCAAACGAACGTTCCGTAATGACGTTTACGCAGTCCAATAATTGTGTCGCATTCTTGGCCTGCAAGGCTTCTACCACCTTAAACACCAAGGCCTGATCAGGCGTACCTAGCAAGTCGCTGACGTCTGCTTCTTTCACTTTACCTGCGCCAAAGGAGATGCTTTGGTCCAATAGCGTCAATGCATCGCGCATACTGCCTTGAGCCGCGTTGGCTAAGTGCCAAAGCGCCGACTCTTCGAATTCCACCTGTTCGGCGATGAGTACGGAGCATAAGTACTCGACTATTCGCTTCGGGGGAAGATTCTTCAGGCTGAATTTGAGGCAGCGAGATAAAATAGTGACCGGTAGCTTCTGTGGATCAGTCGTGGCGAGCAAAAAAACCACATGGGGTGGTGGCTCTTCTAGGGTTTTCAATAGCGCATTAAAGCTATGGCCCGATAGCATGTGAACTTCGTCTATAAGATAAACCTTATAACGGCCTCTTGACGGAGCATATTGAACATTTTCGAGCATTTCCCGCGTGTCTTCGACCTTTGTCTTAGAGGCAGCATCCACCTCAATCAAGTCAATGAAACGCCCCTCGCCAATTTCGAGACACGAAGCGCACTTCCCACAGGGTTTAGAACTGACGCCCTCCTCGCAGTTTAAGCACTTTGCGAAAATGCGAGCCACTGTCGTTTTGCCCACACCTCGAGTGCCGGTAAACAGATAAGCGTGATGAAGTCGATTATTGTCGAGAGCGTGAATGAGAGTTTGCAGGACGTGATTCTGGCCAGCCATATCGCTGAACGTCTTAGGTCGCCATTTTCTTGCCAGTACCTGGTAAGTCATTATCGTCCGGTTAACACCCTGATCTTCTTTGATTTAGCAGTCTCTGCTCTAGAACTTATTACTTGATAAGCGAGTAGGAAGACATGATAGAAAGACGTTTTAGCAATTACTCTACGATGTCGCAAGTCATTGCTAAATGGAGGTACCTCCTGCCAGCCACACCACGGCACATGAGTCGGCTGTTACCGTTGCTCCCTTCCGGGCCTGGCGGGGTTCACAACCTATCATTGCGAGGGGACCAGCAGGAGGTACCATTAAACGCGAAGACACCTTTCAGACAGTGCGATCACAGCCGCGCATTATGGGTAAAAAGGCCGCTATAATCAAGGTCTGTCGAGGGGATTTGGGCATAAAATAGTGGCGGTGAGGGAGGGATTCGAACCCTCGGTACGTTTCCGTACACACACTTTCCAGGCGTGCTCCTTCGACCACTCGGACACCTCACCAAATTCTGCCTAAAGGACAGGACACATCGCCTCAAGAGCGCGGCCACAGCCGTTTAGAAGGCGCGCACTTTATAACACAGAAGAATTAATTACAAGCGCTAGGGCTCGCTATTGACGGGCAAGGCGAGGTGCGGGGAACTCAATTTGCGCGAGCGTGTTTCCTCTGACAGGGTTGATTTCTATACCGCCTCGTCGCAGAAAATTGATGGCCACCATCAATTGCTGTGGCGCACAGTGCTTTTGAATATCCATGTAGATCTGCTCTGCGCAATCTTCATGAAAGCCCTCGTGCTGCCTGAATGAAACCAAGTAGCGCAGCAGAGAATCATGGGCGATTGCAGCGCCCTGATAGCTAATCTGTATACTCCCCCAGTCAGGCTGCTGAGTTACCGGACAGTTCGATCTAAACAAGTGGCTATAAACGCTCTCCTCCACCTGCCGGCTCTGATCGACTTTGAGTAATGCCGGCTTTGGCAAATAGTCCTCTATCACGACATCAAGCTGGTCAAGGCAGCTACCCGTAGGTTTGCTCAATTGTAGGGCGTCTCCTGAGTCCAGATAGTCCAGCTGCACTAGCACTCGTGATTGCGTAATAGCGCTTAGCTCTTGCGCTATAAGTTGTTGCGCGTCTGCAATATCGATAATGCGATGCTGATTCAAGGAATTGAGATAAAGCTTTAATGATTTAGACTCCACCATATTAGGAGAGTCGGCCGGCACTATAAGTTCTCCTGTGGCTTGTACCGGTTTGCCGCTCGGCGTTAACCAAGATAATTCGTAACAGCGCCACACATCATAGCCGCGAAACGGCAATGTATCCCCTATTCCCTGTTTCTTTCTGTTTTCGCTGCGTGCGATCGGAAACAGTAAACTTGGATCATACTGCTGAGGATACTGGGTCTCTTGTCCTAAGGGATTCATAGTGCTAGTGCCTTAATCCAGTTCCGCGATGTAATAACACGATGCATATGGTATACAAAGCGACCACGAAGGCAGTCAACATACCCAGTGATAACCAAATATTCACATCCGATGTACCCAAAATACCGTAGCGGAAAGTGTTGACCATATAGAAGATCGGGTTAAGCGAAGAAACTAGCTGCCCCGCTTCGGGCAATAGATCGATAGAATAGAAAACACCGCCCAGATAAATGAGCGGGGTTAAAACGAAAGTGGGAATAATAGAAATATCATCGAAGCTATTTGCATAAAGCGCATTGAGAAACCCGGCCAGAGAAAACACCATAGAGGTCATCAGCACCACCAAGATAGTAATCGGTAGATTATTAATGCTTAGGTCTGTGAAGACAAAGGACATCAATGTCACGATGACGCCCACCGCTAAGCCCCTAGCCATACCACCGGCGACAAACCCGCCCAGCATGATGTAGTTTGGCACTGGCGAAACCAGTAGCTCCTCGATACTGCGTTGGAACTTCTGACTAAAAAAAGAGGACACAACATTTGCGTAGGAGTTTTGTATGACTGCCATCATTATGAGGCCAGGCACAATGAAATCCATATAATCGAAACCACCCATTTCTCCGATTCTGCGGCCGATCAAATTACCAAAGATAAGAAAATACAGGCCAATTGTGATCGCTGGAGGAACGAGTGTTTGCACCCATATGCGCGCGAAGCGCCTAACCTCTTTAATAACAATGGTTTCAAACGCAATAAACTTGTGACCATTCATCATAATTCTTGCCATCAATAAATTAAAAACTTAAGCGTTTTTTACGCGTGAAAGAAAGAGCTGCTCTAGGCGGTTGGACTTATTCCGCATGCCGCCTATTTGTATGCCACCTGCATCAAGCTTTGCAAATACATTGTTTAACTCTTCGTCCTTACTAATCTCGATCTCAAACGTGTGTGAATCAAGCATAGCAACCTTCTCCAGCCCCGTTGCTTTCAGCTGCTCCTCGCTCACCTCTCCTCGCGCATCGAAGATGAGTGTTTGCGAATCCAACTTACTTAACAAGGCCTTCATACTGGTGTTCTCGATAATTTTGCCAGAGTCGATAATGGCAATATTGCGACACAAATGCTCAGCTTCCTCTAGGTAATGCGTAGTGAGAATAATAGTGGTTCCACTGTCATTAATTTCCTGAAGAAAATCCCACATGGAGCGGCGCAGCTCGATATCAACGCCTGCCGTGGGTTCATCGAGTATTAGCAATCTAGGCTCATGCACCAATGCGCGAGCAATCATGAGTCGCCTCTTCATCCCACCGGATAACATACGCGCCCTGTTGTCGCGCTTGTCCCATAGACCTAGTTTGCGCAGATACTTTTCAGTTCTCTCCTTCGCCAGGGCTCTAGGCAGTCCATAGTAGCCTGCTTGGGTCATGACAATATCGCCTACCTTTTCGAAATGGCTAAAATTAACTTCTTGAGGAACAACACCAAAGTCGAGCTTGGTTTCATACACATGAGTAGCAACGTCTTTGCCAAATACGCTAACGCTGCCAGCGCTTTGTCGAACCAATGTGGAGATAATGCCAATCATGGTCGATTTACCGGCACCATTTGGCCCCAAGAGTGCGAAAAAATCTTTCTCTTGCACATCGAGGTTGATGCCTTTTAGGGCTTGATGCCCGTTTGCATAGGTCTTTTCAAGGTCTTTAATCGAAATCGCAACTGTCATAAGTAGAGGCTTCTTAGAGTTCAACACACTGCATCAATGAAGGATGAGATTTTAGGCGTCTCGCCGTGGCAGCGGATGATAGCAAAAAAAGTACAATTTGAGGGGATTACAAACGAATAAGCGGGAAGCAGGCAAAAAAAAAGCCTGACCATAAGATCAGGCTTTTTCTTGTTTGGCGTCCCCTAGGGGTTTCGAACCCCTGTTGCCGGGATGAAAACCCGGTGTCCTAGGCCTCTAGACGAAGGGGACTAGAGATTTGCTTCTGCCTTTATGCAGAAGGCGGCGCATTTTAGGAAGCCTACTGCTTCTCGTCAAGTGCTAAATTTAAGAAATTTAAAAAATCTTTCATTCAGGCTCTCAAAACACAAAATTTCTGCTTTTGAGTAGTCTCGACCAAAAATGCAGGCGCAGGATACACAATATTACAGTTAAAGTCATCGCTCATAGATAAAATTTCTTGCTAGAATCGCTGCGGAGTGAACGGTGCAAAACATATATTGCTTAGCAGCGAATTTATTGTTGAGATAGGCTGTCTTAATACGCTTAATGTTCGTTAATGGAGTTTAGGCCCAATGAGTGTGGTGATCAGTGTTGTTGTGGTAGCAGCCGTGCTTGCGGGTATTGTTTATTTTCTTCATAGCAACCAAGAAAAACAAAAAATTGAGTCTGCCGAGCGCTCAGACCCTCTTCCTCCACTCGAGAAAAACCTCCTTGATAGCGTTGAGCAGGAACATAGCCCCGATAGTTTCGAACTGACATCACCGACTATTTCTTCGGCTGCGACCAAGCCCTCAAGGAGTAGCAAGAAACAGAGCAACGCCAAACCAGCGCCTGGAAACGGCTGGCTGGAGCAATGCAAGGAAATGCGAGACAGCAAGCGCTTTGATGAGGCTATCGCTTTATGTGAGCCTCACTACCCCCAGCTCAATGCCTTCAAGCAAGCTTGCTTGGTGCTTCGAGCCCAGATACGAGATATGCGCAAGGCCCAAGAGGACGAGCAAGCCGTTAGGGCTAAACTAGTAGAGTTGCATCGCCTTGCCTGCTGCAGCGCCTTCTTTCACGAGAAAGCAGATGAGCTTCCGCCCCCCTTAACAGCCAATAAGCTTAAGGAGCTTGAGGCACAACAATGGCAAGCTATTAACACCGATTACGAGAGCATCGGTTACGAGCATATTCCCTTATTAACGGTGACCGACCAAAAACTACTGGGCGAGATCCTAGGGCAGCCCCGCGCACATGAGCATATGCGTCAATACAATAGTGAGCTCTGGCAAGCTTTGGGCTAGCATAGAGCTGGCTCACTGCGCAATAGTCGCGACATTTCTAGCCTTGACCGTTTAGCAACAGTGTGCCAATCTCCCCCTTTTGTGTGCAGGAAGCAATCTGCATGCCACTTCAACTCCGTAATAATAATAAAATCTATTAAATAACAGGATGTTATTAGATGTAAATGAAGTATTTCCTAGCTTAATAGGGTCTTATAGCTATACAGAGACAAAAAGCTAAAGGCCTTTGAAATACTTGATTTAACTCTCAGTATTTTGTTTTACCTGCCGATAACATAAGCGGCGGTTTGTAACACGACAAGTCTTACTGTACTTAAAAAGTGGCCGAGGTGGGCCCCGGATGGATACGAAGGAAAAAAGACAAGCTTCTAGTGACGTTTCAATCGACCCCCAATTGATTGAACAAGGCACTGCCCAATTGGCAGGAGAAATCGAACTGCTTAAGAATTGGATCGAAGAGATTGAACAAAGCGGTGACGCAAGCCCCGAAGCGCTGGATGCCCTATCAGCCTATAAGGACATGCTCTCCAGCCGCAATGAAATGCTGTCGGCCCTGCTCCGTCAGTATAATAAGCCAGATTAGAGGCCGCCGTTTCCACTCACACCGAGTTGGCTGGCTTAATTTCGCTTCACCCTCCTGGCTATTCACTATATTCTTGCCCTTTTATTTGTCACTTTGGCAATTATCCAGATCTTTGAGAAAGAGTTTTAGCTAATGAGCACACTAGTATATGAGCAAGCCAAGACCATGCTTGAGCTGCAATCTAAAATGAATAGCAAAGTTGCCACAGACTGGGTAGCTCAGCGCTTTCCCTACCTGAGAGCCGTCACTATAGAGGCTGCAGAGGCCATAGAACATCACGGCTGGAAGTGGTGGAAAAAGCAAGAATGCGATATGCCTCAACTACAAATGGAAATCGTCGATATTTGGCACTTTATTCTGTCCCAACTGCTGTTAGAACTGGACGATAATGTAGACGCTGCGGCCGATAGCCTTATGAACAGCGTTCAACACTCCGACGACACTCTTAAATTTGATGGCAATACCTATGCTCTAAATAAGCTGAATTTACTCGAAAAACTCGAGCTTCTTATCGGGGTTTCGGTAGCCAATAGAATAGAAATTGCACTTTTCACGCAGATCATGCTGGATTGTGACATGAACTGGACTCAGTTATACCAGCAATACGTTAGCAAGAACGTGTTAAATTTCTTCCGCCAAGATCATGGCTACAAAGAAGGGACTTATCGCAAATTGTGGAATAGCAAAGAAGACAATGAGCATCTTGTCGAGCTTATGGCCGAGTTAGACCCCAATAATGCAGAATTTGCCAGCGAGCTATACAGCAAACTATCTGCCCGCTACCAGCAAACGGCGTAGGCACCAGTCTCAAGACCTCCCAGCAAACGTGCTAGGAGGCCTTTACGAAATTACTTAAAGTAGGCGTTCTCTCTTTGGGAGTGATCCGTGATATCACGCACTTCGGTAAGTTCAGGGACTTGCTCTAGCAGCGTCTTCTCAACGCCCTCTTTTAGAGTTAAGTCCACCATGCCACAGCCTTGGCAACCACCCCCGAATTTAAGGACGGCGACAGAGTCTTCGAAGACCTCTTCCAATGTGACCACACCGCCATGGGCCGCTAATGAAGGGTTCACTTCATTGTAGAGCACATAATTAATACGATCCTGTATCGAGCTATCCGCCGTAATTTGAGGCAAACGAGAGTTGGGCGCCTTAATCGTTAGTTGGCCGCCCATTGTATCTTTGGAGAAGTCCACCACTGCATCCTTTAAAAAAGGAATGCTAGCCGCCTCCAAGTAGGCTTTAAAAGTATCGTACTCGCGCAACACATCATCCTCTTGCGACTCCCCTGGGCGGCAAAAAGAGATACAAGTCTCCGCTTTAGGCGTGCCTGCATCGAGTATAAAGATGCGCACGGCAATGCCTTCACAGTTTTGCTTGGCCAGAAGTTCAGTAAGATACTCCTGAGCCGGTTCAGTAATCGTAATCATAAATTTCTCAATAACACACTAAACAATTCATGCGCGGAGTTTACGCTAAGTTGCGCCCAAGATAAATACTCGACTATTTTACTCAGTTATTTACTTTTCTCCACCGAAGTGAAGAAAAATCATACTTAAGGTGAGGAAAACACAAATGCCCGAATCGCTGAACTCTGCTAGAATACGCCACACTTTCGAGCACCATCAGTTATTTACGCCGCACTAAACCTTGAGACACGTTTTCTATGACTAATCACGAAAAAGGCCGCCGCGCCTTACAACAAGCCCTTCTTGAGCGAATTTTGGTATTAGACGGTGGTATGGGCACCCTGATACAGAGCCATAAATTCCAAGAGGCTGATTTTCGTGGCGAGCGATTCGCAGACAGTCCAGTCGATCTAGGCGGTAATAATGACCTGCTGACAATTACCCAGAGCGAAGCCATCAAGAAGATTCATAAAGAATATCTGCTGGCCGGTGCCGATATTATTGAGACAAATACGTTTAACTCCACCGCCATATCTCAATCCGATTACAGCTTGGAGGCCCTAGCGTATGAACTCAACTATGAAGGCGCCAGAATTGCCCGTGAGGCCTGCGACGAAGTAACAGCGCAAACCCCCGATAAGCCTCGCTTTGTCGCCGGTGTGCTCGGCCCAACCAGTCGCACGGCATCGATCTCACCTGATGTAAATGACCCGGCCTTTCGCAATGTGAACTTTCAAGAGCTAGTCGACAATTACTGCGTGGCGGTAAAGGGTCTCGTGGAAGGCGGTGCCGATTTACTGCTGATCGAGACGGTATTCGACACGCTTAATGCCAAAGCCGCGATCTTCGCTACCCAAAACACTCTGGCCGAGATGGGTAAAGACATCCCTATTATGATATCTGGCACCATTACCGATGCCAGCGGCAGAACCCTATCTGGACAGACGGTAGAGGCCTTCTGGAATTCAGTCGCCCACGCTAAGCCAATTTCCATTGGTTTTAACTGCGCGCTTGGTGCCACACAGTTACGACCTCATATTGAGGAAATATCCCGCATCGCCAATACGGGCGTTTCTGCTCACCCAAATGCAGGCCTGCCCAACGAGTTTGGGGAATACGATCAAAGCGCCCAAGAAATGGCGTCTATTATTGAAGAATTCGCCAGCAGTGGTTTTCTTAACATTGTGGGTGGCTGCTGCGGCACAACTCCGGCCCATATTAAGGCCATCGCTGATGCGGTAGCTAAGTACCCTCCCCGTGTTATTCCTGAGATCAGCCCTGCTTGTCGCCTCAGTGGCTTGGAAGCCTTTAATATCGACTCCAAGTCCCTATTCGTCAATGTGGGTGAACGCACCAATATCACAGGCTCAAAACGTTTCGCCAGGCTCATTCGGGAAGAGAACTACGCAGAAGCATTAGATGTGGCACTTCAGCAGGTCGAGGCTGGCGCACAGATTATCGATATCAATATGGACGAAGGCATGCTGGACTCAGAAGCCGCTATGTCGGTGTTCCTGCGCCTAATAGCTTCAGAGCCCGATATCAGCCGCGTCCCTATCATGATCGATTCCTCCAAATGGGAAATCATTGAAACAGGCTTGCGCTGCATACAGGGCAAAGGCGTTGTTAACTCTATCAGCCTGAAAGAAGGCGAAGCCGAGTTTATCGAAAGAGCCAAGCTGTGTATGTCATATGGCGCGGCTATTGTAGTAATGGCATTTGATGAAACAGGTCAAGCAGATACGCTAGAGAAGAAGTGCCAAATTTGTAAACGCAGCTACGACATCCTAGTTGATGTAGTGGGCTTCCCACCACAAGATATTATCTTTGACCCCAATATCTTTGCAGTGGCAACCGGCATCGAAGAACATAATAACTACGCGGTAGATTTCATCCGCAGCTGTGAGTACATCAAGCGGGAACTGCCACATGCTCTCATTTCGGGTGGCGTCAGTAATGTATCGTTCTCCTTCCGAGGCAATGATACTGTCCGCGAAGCGATCCACTCCGTATTCCTTTACTATGCCATCAAAGCTGGCTTGACCATGGGTATCGTCAATGCCGGTCAATTAACCGTTTACGATGATATTCCCGCCCCATTAAAAGAAGCAGTGGAGGACGTTGTTCTCAATAGACGTGATGACAGCACAGATCGCCTGATGGAAGTCGCTGCTCAGTTTAGCGGTAGCAGTGCTAAAGAGAACACGGAAGACTTAAGCTGGAGGGAGTGGGATTTAGGCAAACGCATCACGCACGCCTTAGTAAAAGGCATTACTCGCTATATTGAAGAGGATACCGAGGCAGCAAGGCTAGAGAAAGACGAGCCTATCGAAGTAATCGAAGGCCCGCTCATGGACGGCATGAATGTCGTGGGCGACCTCTTTGGCAGTGGAAAGATGTTTCTGCCTCAGGTAGTCAAAAGCGCTCGAGTCATGAAGCAAGCAGTTGCCTACCTACTGCCCTATATCGAAGAGGCCAAAAAAGGTAAGGAAGTAAAAGCGAAAGGCAAAATCCTACTGGCCACAGTAAAAGGTGATGTGCACGATATTGGTAAGAATATTGTGGGCGTGGTTCTGGGTTGTAATAATTATGACATCGTAGACTTGGGCGTCATGGTGCCTTGCGAGAAAATTTTGCAGACCGCCATCGATGAGAAAGTCGATATTATTGGGCTTAGCGGGCTCATTACTCCCTCATTAGACGAGATGGTTCATGTCGCCAAGGAGATGCAGCGTCTGGACTTTCAGGTGCCTCTGCTGATCGGCGGCGCGACAACATCTAAAGCCCATACCGCGGTTAAAATAGAGCAAAACTATAAGAACAACGCGACCGTATACGTGCCCGATGCCTCGCGCAGTGTTACGGTAGTGAGCAGTTTGCTAAGCGATGACAGCGCAGAGAGTTTCAAGGCTACTATAAAAGAGGAATATGAAACGGTAAGAAACCGCAATGCAAAACGGGATCACCGTAAGAACATCATTAGCTTTGAGCAGGCCAATCAAAACGCCTTCAAACCTGACTGGAGCAAATATATCCCAGTAGCCCCTGCTTTCTTGGGAACTAAAGTTTTTGAAGACTATGACTTAAACGAATTAGTGCCCTATATCGACTGGACCCCCTTCTTTATCACTTGGAGTTTATCCGGAAAATACCCAGCGATACTTGAAGACGATGTTGTAGGGGAAGCCGCAAGAGACCTGTTTAAAGACGCTCAGGCGATGCTTAAAGACATCATCGACAATAAGCGGCTGCGCGCACAAGGGGTTATCGGTTTTTGGCCAGCGCAACAAGTGGATGACAATGATGTGGCGCTCTACCAGAAAGACTCGCTCGATATCGAAATCGCGAAATTCAGCTTTTTACGTCAGCAGAGCAAAAAAGCTGACAATCTCCCCAATATGAGCTTGGCAGACTTCGTGGCTCCTACGAGCACGGGACTCCCAGATTATATAGGCGGTTTTGCTGTTACAACGGGAATAGGCGCGGATGCTTTAGCCGCCAAGTATGAGCGCGAAAACAATGATTATGCCGCCCTCATGGTGAAGGCTTTGGCTGATAGACTGGCAGAGGCCTTTGCCGAACGCATGCATGAGCGAGTGCGTAAAGAATTCTGGCCTTATGCGAGCAATGAAAAACTGAGCAAGGACGAGCTCATTAAAGAGGCTTATCAAGGTATACGCCCTGCCCCAGGCTATCCAGCTTGTCCAGAGCATTCAGATAAGGACACCCTCTTTGAGTTGCTAGGCGTAAAAGACGCAATTGAGATGGAGCTAACCGAGAGTTGGGCAATGGCCCCTGCGGCTAGTGTCAGCGGCTTCTATTTTGCTCACCCAGAATCGCGCTATTTCGCGGTAGGTAAAATCGATCAAGATCAACTTGAATCCTTTGCCCAGCGCAAAGGTCTCTCTCTAGAGTCAGCAAGTAAATTGCTAACTCCCAATATTGTCCAATAATGGTGAAGATAATGGATACAGATCAAGACCAATCCCAAGAGCGCAAAAAGCTCCCCTTTTGGCGTATGCTTATAAGCGTTATGCAAGCCAGTTTTGGCGTACAGAATAAGAAGAATAAAGTGCGGGATTTTTCCAGTGGATCTATCACTGGCTTCATAGTCGCAGCGCTGCTGTTCACGTTTGTGTTCGTGATGGTGCTAGTGATGGCGGTATCTTGGGTTCTTAACTAAACGAGAAAGCAACAAAATAAGGCTGGGGGCTAAGATTTCAATGCTCCCGGCCCCAAAGGCTAGGAGCATCTCATTGTCGCGTAGAGATTATTAGTAGCTAGCGAAGAAAGCCGCTAAGGCCACGATAATGACAACTAGAGAGAACATGGCAATTGTATCGGCTTTGCTGTTCGCATCCAGCTCTTCCTGACTAAGCTCGGTAGTGGGTGCAGATTCGTGCTGGCTCATTTGCGTCTCCAAAGAGTAAATTTGCTAAAAAATATAAGGTGCGCATTTTAATCACTCTACAGCCATAATCAAGCTAAAAATCCCAGATTGAGCCAGCACCTAGCCTCTCGAGCGGACTATGCTGGCACTGCTAACATTGTTTGTTTACAATTAGCCCCCCTTTAAAATGGCCCGAAACGGATAAATATTGGGTCTAGGAAGCGGTTTTTTAATTCATATCAGCTGACTCAGAAGCAAATCATGTATAGATACGACAAGTACGACCACAAGATGCTAGAAGATCGCATCGCGCAGTTTAGAGACCAAACCAATCGCTTTCTAAGTGGCGACTTGGCTGGTGACGAGTTTCTCCCTTTACGGTTGCAAAACGGCCTCTATGTTCAGCGCTTGGCGCCCATGCTGCGTATCGCTATTCCTTACGGCATGCTCTCAAGCACGCAGATGCGTAAATTGGCTTTTATTGCTGATCATTACGATAAGGGTTACGCCCATTTTACGACCAGGCAGAACGTGCAATTTAACTGGCCAGAATTAGCCGATGTGCCGGATATTCTCGAGCACTTGGCCGAAGTGCAGATGCACGCCATTCAAACCAGCGGTAACTGTATTCGCAATACCACAACAGACCAATATGCGGGCGCCACGGATCAGGAAATAGCCGATAGCCGCCCTTATTGTGAAATTATTCGTCAATGGTCCACTTTTCATCCCGAATTTGCCTATTTGCCTCGTAAATTTAAAATCGCTGTCTGCGGGACGAAAACCGATCAAGCCGCCACCAAGGTTCACGATATCGGGCTGTTTATCGAGCGCAATGAAGCCGGAGAGCTGGGCTTTCGAGTACTCGTAGGCGGTGGCCTCGGACGCACGCCTGTGGTTGGGAAAGAAATTAAAGAGTTTCTACCTGAGAAGGATTTACTTAGCTATCTTGACGCCATTTTACGGGTATATAACCGTGAAGGTCGTCGCGATAACAAGTACAAGGCGCGTATCAAAATATTGGTTAAAGAGACTGGAGTAGATGAGTTCGCTGCTAAAGTAGAACAGGAATGGGCAGAGTTAAAAGATGGCCCTCTCACCCTCACTGATGAAGAAATTCAACGCTGTAAGTCCTACTTCCAAGATCCAGCCTATAAGGACTTAGACCCAGAACCCGCTGAGCTCACTCAAGCGCTTAGCACTGATGTTTTATTTGCTAACTGGTATCAGCAGAATATCGCCTCGCATAAGAAAGCCGGCTATGCCATCGCCAATATCTGTCTGAAGAAAACGGGTGTGGCTCCAGGCGACGTTACTACCGCACAAATGAATTTCATTGCAGATCTGGCCGATAAATATAATTTTGGTGAAATGCGTATTACTCACGAGCAGAATATCGTTTTTGCCGATGTAGAGAAGGCTGCCCTGTATGAGTTATGGCAGGCGCTAAAATCCCAAGAGCTGCATACCGATAATCTTGGCTTACTGACCGATATTATTTGCTGCCCCGGTGGCGACTTCTGCGCCCTAGCCAATGCCAAGTCCATTCCAATTGCGGAGTCCATTCAGCGCCAGTTTGACGACCCAGCATTGCTTCGTGATATTGGCGAAATATCTCTGAATATTTCTGGCTGCATGAACGCTTGCGGACATCACCACGTGGGTAATATAGGTATTTTGGGAGTCGACAAAAAAGGTTCCGAATTCTATCAAGTGTCCTTGGGTGGCTCGATCGAGAGTGACACATCTCTGGGACGTATTATCGGGCCAGCTTTCGCACAAGAAGAAATACCCACGGTTATCTCCAAGATCATCGAAGTATTTAAAAGCGAACGCCAAGGCGAAGAAAGATTTATCGACACCTATAAGCGCGTAGGCATCGATCCATTTAAGGCAAAAGTGTATGCAAAAGCTGATTAAGAATCGTGAGATAGTACAAGACAATTGGGTATTGCTTAAAGAGCTAGACGCCAACTCTGATTTGGATGCCAGCATTGAAGGCAATGTGATTGTGCCACTTGATTATTATCTAAGTCACTTAGATAGTCTCAAAGGCAGGCAGTCAAAAGTGGCCGTTTGGCTCGATAGTCATCAAGACCCTAAGGCTTTGAAAGATCATTTGGATAAGCTAGAGCTTGTCGCCATTAATTTTCCGGCCTTCGCCGATGGTCGGGGCTATTCCATAGCCCGCGAGCTAAGTGCTAACCTTAAGTTTGAAGGTGAAATTCGAGCAATCGGCGACGTCTTACGGGACCAATTGTTCTATATGCGCCGCTGTGGTTTCAATGCCTTTCACATGCGAGAGGATCAGGACTTGGAAGCCTCTCTGGCCGTTTTCGATACCTTTAGTGATGCTTATCAGTCCAGTGTTGACCAACCAATACCGCTCTTTAGGCGTCGCGCATAAACAAAAAAAGGGGCTATTTAGCCCCTTTTTTCATCTTTATTGAAAGCAAATCACTTATAACTCAAGCACCGTACGTCCGCTGGCTTTCCCAGCCAATATAAGCGCTAAAGACTCTTCTAGTTCTTGCATAGAAATTGCCTTGGACATTTCTTCTAAATTATCCAACTTCCATTGCGTGCTTAATTTTTGCCAAACGCTCTGTTTCTTTTCCTGACTCAACATTACCGAATCGACCCCTAGTAAGTTGACTCCACGTAAAATAAAGGGAAAGACGCTCGCATCTAGCGACGTAGAGCCCACCAATCCGCAGGCCGCGACACTACCACTGTGACGCAACGACTTTAATATGGCCATTAGGGTATCCCCTCCGACTACATCGACCGCCCCCGCCCAGCGCTCTTTTAATAGTGGGCGTTTATTATCAATATCGAGTTCGTCGCGGCCGATCACATTGCTAGCGCCAATTTTGCACAGAAATTCTACTTTGTCTTGCTTGCCGGTACAGGCCACCACCTCAAAGCCCAGTTTAGCCAACAAGGCGACTGCTATACTGCCAACCCCCCCTGTCGCCCCTGTCACTAATACCTCGCCCTGCTCTGGCTTTAAGCCATTTTGTAGCAACTTCTCTACACAAAGAGCAGCGGTGAGACCGGCCGTGCCAAGAATCATACTTTCTTTTAAGCTCATCGCTTCGGGCAATGGTACTACCCAGCTAGCGGGCACTCTCGCATATTCAGCGAAACCCCCATCAGTATTCATACCAAGGTCGAAGCCAGTAACCAAAACCGGAGTGCCAACGGAGAAGCAATCTTCGAATGCCTCTACCACCTCACCCGCCAAATCGATTCCAGGAGTATGAGGGTACTGTCGCGTGACTCCTTTATTGCCACTGGCTGAAAGAGCATCCTTATAATTAAGTGAGGAATAAGCCACTCTAATTAGCACTTCACCCTCAGGCAAGTCGTCAACGCTGCGCTCGATAATACTGGCGCGATATTCTGGTTTCTCGCCATCAAGCTCTTCTACTCGAAATGCGTTAAAACGTTTGCTCATATCCCTTTCTCCCCCACTTCTTTATTAACTAAAAAATCGCGATTCACGCACTCGACGTAAGCAAGAATAGAGCGTAGCGTCTAAACATTTATGCACAGAAACACCTATCTTCTCACTCAAGGATTGCTTAATTTCATAACTGACCTCAAAGACATCGGCATCATCACATGCCTTTACAATATAGTCGTCACTGGTCATAATCTCGTCGATCATATTACGCTCAATAGCCTGAATACCCACCCAAGTTTCACCTGTAGCGATCTTATCAATATCAACGCTTGGACGATGGTCTTTTACCCAGCCTTTAAACAGAACGTGCATCTCTTCCACATCCTCTTTAACCTTCTCCTTACCCTTTTGGGTGATCTCACCAAAGGTTGATAGCGTCGATTTATACTCGCCAGCTGTAATGGTTTCGTAATCAATTTCGTTCTTACGTAACAGTCGATTAAAGTTAGGCAATTGCACAAGTACGCCAATAGAGCCCAATATCGCAAAGGGCGCAGCCACCAAACGGTCAGCTAGACAAGCCATCATATAACCACCACTGGCAGCGACTTTATCAACACAAATAGTCAAGGGAACACCTGCACTCTTAATGCGCTCCAACTGAGAAGAAGCTAAACCATAGGCGTGTACCATTCCGCCTGGGCTTTCTAAACGCAGCATGATCTCATCGCTCGCTTGCGCCAAGGACAAAACCGCAGTGACTTCTTCTCTTAAAGACTCCACTTGGTTGGCAGCAACATCGCCGTCAAAGTCCAGAACAAATACTCGCTTCTTCGTACCCTTATCAGGATCCTCATTTGTACTCTTAGCTTGCTGCTTTCGCTCTTTCTCTTCTTCCTTAGAGCGTTTCTTTTCCAGTTTTAACGCTAATTTCCACTGCGCCTTATCGAGCACAGCCTTCTTAATATCATCGCGCATATCGTCCAATTCATCATTCAAGCGAACGATGTTCAGATGCCCTTTTCCAGTATTATTCTTCCCTTTATTTCCCAGCGCAAAGAGAGAACCAAACACAATCATTATGGCCACAACAATAGTCACGGCCTTTGCCAAAAACATCAGGTACTCAAACAAAAATTCCAAATACATTCTCCTTAATCAATATCTTAAATTGTAGACAAAAAATGACTCACTAATTCGCTTCCTACACTCTTTATAGGGCGCTTTAAGCTAGGCCTTTCTGGCATATTATCTTTACCAAACCAACGGGCCTGCGCGATTTCTACCCCGTCTACGCAAATCTCTCCACTGTCATACTCCGCATAAAAACCCAGCATAAGTTGAGAGGGAAACGGCCAAGACTGACTCTTAAAATAGCGAATATTCTTCACTTTAATGCCCACCTCTTCCATCACTTCGCGCGCGACTGTTTCTTCTGGGGTCTCCCCTACTTCCATGAAACCGGCTAAAGGGCTAAAGAAAGGAAATTTATTACGGGCATTTTGAGCTAGCAGCATTTTATCCCCTTTGGTGACTAGCATAATGACACAGGGGTTTATACGCGGGTAATAGTGAGACTGGCAAGTTTCGCAGACTAGGGCTCGTTCACTGGGATGGTGGCTGGTACGAGTCGCGCAGCGGCCACAGTAACGATGATGCTCGAGCCAGTGCATTAATTGATTGGCTTGAATTGCAAACTCGGCGCCTGACAACTCGAACTCTAGCAATAAGCGTCGCGCACTGATGCTCTCGCACTCGATAGCCGCAGCTTGTTCAGCATCCAACACTAAGCCTACACATGGTCGACCGTCAAAATCGCCTAGATAGAGTAGCGCGGTTTCATTCGCTTCTATCTCCACCACTATATCGAAATCCCAATACAGGCGCTCGGCGCTACTTAAGAAGCGTCCATCATGAAACAGAAACACGCCCACATCGCTTGGAATTTCCTGTGTATAGATGAAGTAGTCAGAGGCCATAAAAACTCCCTAGGCTTCAGAGGAGTCTTTTTCAGACCAGACCAGAGAATCGCCACTCTTGGCATTAATTTGCGCCAAGAAATCTTTGTGGGCACTTAATTCCGCCTCACTGGCGCTGATCACTTTCAACGATCCTGGCGCGAGTTGTAGCTTACGAAACTTGATATTATTGTCATCATCACTTTCTTGCTCTTCGCTTAACTGCAAGAATGTCTGTCCGCCCGTCATTGCCAAATAAACATCGGCCAGAATTTCGGCATCGAGCAAAGCCCCGTGCAGCTCGCGCTGAGAGTTGTCGACTTCGTAGCGCTTACATAGCGCATCCAAGCTATTACGCTGCCCTGGATGCTTCTTGCGTGCCATCACCAAAGTGTCGGTAATAAGGCAGCTATTTTCCAAGACGGTATCCGCCTTGCCTGCTAACTTAAGCTCATGGTTCAAAAAGCCTACGTCGAAAGGCGCGTTGTGAATGACCAGTTCACTGCCCTTAACAAACTCCATGAACTCGTCCAGAATTTGGTGAAAACGAGGCTTATCCGCCAAGAAAGCAGAGCTGATACCGTGAACTTGCTCGGCTTCTTCGTCTATTTCGCGGTCGGGATTCAGATACACATGATAATGACGTCCAGTGAGGCGTCGATTCTCTATTTCAACGCCCCCGATTTCGATCACTCGATGCCCCTGTGCGGGATCCAAACCTGTCGTTTCCGTATCCAGTACAATCTGTCTCATTATTCGCTTCTTTCCTTAATCCAGCTGCATTTCTTCAATGCCTCTATTAGCCAGCGCATCGGCAAGCTCGTTCTCAGGGTGTCCACTATGACCCTTGACCCACTCCCACGTCACCGTATGTTGATTAACCAGCGCATCTAGCTGCTTCCAGAGATCCACATTGAGCACCGGTTTTTTGTTCGCCGTTTTCCACTGCCGCTTTTTCCAATTCGGCATCCACTCCGTAATACCTGAAAGCACATATTTAGAGTCAGTCACGATATGAACCTCGCAGCCACCTCGCGTCAGGGCGCCCAGCCCCTCTATCACGGCTGTTAATTCCATTCTGTTATTCGTCGTATCTGGCTCAGCGCCATACAGTTGCTTCTCTTTTCCTTGGCTGCGAAGCAATACTCCCCATCCACCTTTACCTGGATTCCCCTTACAGGCACCGTCGGTATACATCGTTACTTGCGCAGTCAAAAACTCACCTACTCCCAGCTATCACTATAGCTTTTTCAATCCATCAACAACGTGCAGTTTGGCCAGCTTGCGGTTACGCGCTGCACCCGCCGCGTCGCCTACGGGGCGCACAATAGCAGGCCTAGAGATGATGGGCCAGCGTGGTCTAATAGGCGTAATGGGCATACTGTCTTTTGCTGCCACAATACAATAGACGGCGCCGGTCGGAAGAGATAGCCGTTTTCCTATACGCTCCAGTCGATTGGCAATGCTGAGTACCCTTGGCCTGTTAAAGGGTAAAAGAAAACCGCCATGATTGACCTGTTCGATCTGAAAGTCTAATAAGCGAAGCCAGTCGGTCACCCTTGTCGTTGATAAGTAGCGCGCGTTCCAAGGCGGAGCGACTTTAACGCTCATAGCCTTACGCAGGCGCCAGGTGCTAAAGGGGTTAAAGCCCACTACCAATAGTTTACCGCCGGGCACCAGCACCCGCGTAGCCTCGCGCAGCAGCTTGTAGCTGTCCAGGGTGAAATCCAAGGCGTGATGCACTAGAACGGCGTCCACGCTATTGCTCAATAAGGGAAGCGACTCATTATCGGCCACCGGCAATTGACTATTGCATTGCCTAGACGGGGTAAACATTAGGCGATGCCTAATAGGGCTGTCATCGAGCATGGAGAGATTACTGCTGCCCAATTGCAGAATATGGTAACCGAATATCCGCTCCACTACCGGCTCTATCAGCCTTTGCTCGGTATCTATTAGCGAGCGCCCTATGGGGGTTTGAAACCAGTTTTCCATTTCGGCGTACAATTGCTGGGGCGGCAATGCCGCCGTACGATTGGCCCATTTGGCTTTGATTCTGGCTAGGCGTGTCATGGTGACTCGCTCCCGTGGTTTAGGAATTTGAAAACTTGTAGTAGTTTACTTCTTAAAACAAGCTAAGTGTGGCTTATTTAGCAGCAAAAAACACTTGTCTAATGAGCCACAGACACTATGATAAAGACTCAAAAATAAAGGGCAGATAAGAAGATATGTCGCTAATTGTTACTCCTATACCCGCATTCGACGATAATTATATTTGGCTAATCCAAAGCGCATCCAGTACCTGCGTCGCTGTCGTCGATCCAGGTGACTCAGCCCCAGTACTTGCCTACTTAGAAGACCACCAGCTCTCGCTAAACGCCATTTTAATCACGCATCACCATCCTGATCATATCGGCGGTGTCGAGGCCCTAGCCGAGCGCTACCCTGACGCCAAAATTTTTGCCCCTCACTCCGCCAAAATTCCCTTGGCCAAGACACGAGTGAGCGAAGGTGACTACTTCACCCTATGTGAACACACGTTTAATGTCATTGAAGTTCCCGGCCATACACTAGACCATATCGCCTACTTCGCCACTTCACAGGCCGAGGGTGAGTACGGCTCCCTGTTCTGCGGAGACACCTTATTTGCATCTGGCTGCGGCCGCATGTTCGAAGGCACGCCCCCCATGATGTCAGCGTCTTTGGACAAACTCCGCACACTCCCAAGCAATACTCTCGTATACTGCGCTCACGAATATACTCTCGCCAATATTGCCTTTGCGCGGGCCGTAGAGCCTCATAATGAGGATTTAGCTAAACGTCAAGAACAGGCCGAACAAAGCAGAGAAATAGGACAGCCTACCCTGCCATCCACTATCGACCTTGAACTTAGAACTAATCCATTTATTCGCTGTCATATAGAAAGTGTCAAGGAAATGGCCCAAAACCACGCTGACAAGTCTCTTGAGACACAGGCAGAGGTGTTCGGCGCGCTACGGGCTTGGAAAGACAACTTCTAAGCCTCCAAGATGCTCCAAACGCTTTCAATTTACTTTACAAAATACAGTCACCTATTCAATGTTTCCACTGCTACCGCGTACTCCAGCTCAATCGTCAGCTCAAACACTCATGATGACCGAAGGACTTAAGACCCCTCGTCTTTTCTCATCCCTAAGCCTAATATTGTTGCTAAGCGCTTGTAGTACCCTTGAACAAGGCGCTAACGAGCAATTGGCCGACATAGGCGAGCAAGCTGGGCACTCCACTGTACAGGGCAGTGGGGAAAGCGCCGCGCAAGCTCGTAAGACAACGGTAAAGCAAGAGCAGACGCCGATTGTGCACCAAGATATTTGGAGTCGAATGGTAGCCGGCTTTCAGTTCAATCCTCTGGTCAGTAACGATCGAATCAATCGAGAAATTGCCAAATACCTAGAGTCTCCGGAGTATTTTCGAATTGTTTCTGAGCGAGCGAGCCCATTTCTCTATGAGATCGTCCGGCTACTAGAAGAGCGAGAAATGCCCACCGAGCTGGCTCTGCTGCCTTTTATCGAGAGCGCCTACAACCCTAATGCAGCGGCGCCACCGGATACAGTAGGACTGTGGCAGATTATGGGCTCCACTGGGCGTAGCCTTGGGCTACAACAAGATTGGTGGTATGACGGTCGTCGCGACCCGATAGCATCGACTGAAATAGCCTTGGACTACTTAGCAGAGCTATACCAGCGCTTTGATGAAGACTGGTCATTAGCACTAGCGGCCTACAACACTGGGCCTGGCAATTTACAGAGAGCGATAAGACGAGCGCAACGCGAGGGTAAATCGACCGACTACTGGTCACTTAGCCTTCCAAGAATTACTCGAGAATACGTCCCTAAACTAATCGCACTAAGCAGAATCATAGCCCAGCGCGATGCGTATGAAATCGCATTGACCGATATTGGCAACCATCCTGTTATCTCAAGGGTAGAAGTAGGCTCACAAATCGACTTGGCATTGGCGGCAGAACTGGCCGATGTAGACTCGGAGACGCTCTATCAGCTTAATTCAGCGTATCGTCAGTGGGCTACTCATCCTGACCACCCGCAATACTTGCTATTACCCTTAGAGCACGCCGACTCTTTCACCCTAGCCCTAAGCGAACTGGACGAATCCCAGCGAGTAACTTGGGATCGCTACCTAGTGCGCTCGGGCGATACGCTCAGCGCGATAGCGAGCCGATACAATACAACTGTCTCCGCACTGCGAAGAGCCAATAGTATTCGTGGTAGTCGAATTATCGCTGGCGAGTCTCTTTTGATTCCTCGATCCTATCGCAGTGACGCACCCATTAGCGCGCCAAAGCCCACTATATACTCTGCCAGCAGTACCGCACAGGAGCGCCCTACGCGCTATACCGTTCGCTCAGGTGACAGCCTTTGGACAATCTCTCGACGTTTCGATATCAGTACTAGCGACTTAGCGAGCTGGAATAATATTGCACAAGACTCGATTCTAAGGCCAGGGCAAGAACTACACCTACTGGCAGACCCTAGTCTTGCATCCGTGGCAGAAGAAGTCGCTAAAGTCTATGAGGTGCGCGCCGGGGACACCTTGGGCCGAATAGCCCGCGAACTAGGTGTGGCGCTAGAAGATTTACTGCGTTGGAATAATATTAATTCAAGCCAGGTAATACATCCGGGACAACAATTAATTGTTATCCCGAATGTCAATTAGCCCTATATCTCGTCAGAAATATCGAGCGTTTGTGTGATTTCTGCGCTTTCTTGTAGGCTTTGGAGGTACTTATTGAAAGTGTCGCGACCGTCTGTTTGAACATAGTTCGCAACCATCGCATCACGCTCAGATTCTGACAATTTCTCCAAGCTACCTTTTTCGATACTTTGCAACTCGATCACCACATAAGTGCCGTTATTCAATTGCAAGCCATCGTAAACTGAAGAGTCTTCGCTAGGGGCTGGCATAGAGAAAGCGTGCTCGAGCACTTGTCCGTTCAAGCCCGCCTGATCCCGAGAAGCGCCACGTTGCACAATCCATTGTAATTCATTTTCCGCTACAAGCTCATCGACACTTTCGCCGGCTTCAAGGGCCGCCAATATCTGTTCACCCAGTGCCAATGCTCTTTCTTTTTCAATCTCCGTGCGCAGAATAGCTGCAATTTCACCGCGAACTTCGGCTAATGGGCGAATACTGGCCTCTGTAAACTCATTAAGGTGAACGACGATGGCACGCTCGCCCGCTTCGATCACTTCACTATTGAGCCCTTCCTGCAGGACTTCATCGGAGAACGCCGCTGCTATCACATTAGGGTTGCGCGTGATTTCCGTACTGCCTCCCATGCGAGTGAAGGATTCTGACTCAATAATTTCCAAGCCCAGTTCTTCGTTAATGGCGCTTAGATCGTCGGTTTCGAATGCTAAGTTTGCCAGAGTCTCTAATTGACCAAAGTAGATTTCATCGACCTCAACGCTAGCGAGATCCATGCGTATACGCTCACGCTCTTCTTCGAGTGTTGGAAATTCATTAGCTTCAAACTCAGTCAGTTTCACTAGGTGAACGCCAAACTCGGAAACCACCGGTTCGGAGACCTGGCCTACTTCAAGCTCTTCCAAGGCCTCTTCAAGCTCAGCGGGAAAGGCAGAGCCATCAGAATAGCCAATATCCCCACCCTCTTGCGCGGATATTGTGTCGCTAGAGGCCTCTAGAGCGATTGCAGCGAACTCCTCACCCGCATCAAGTCTTTCCTTCAGGGCCTGAGCCTCGGCGACGGCCTGAGCCTCATCACGATCGCCATTGAGCTCTAATAGAATATGAGAGGCGCGTCGCTGGGATGAAGTATTGGCATTGGAGGCCTCTAGCTCATACTGCTCAACGATGTCTTCTTCACTGACTTCAATCGTCTGTGCAATAGCCGCCTTATCCAAAACGACATAATTAATGAGAACCTCTTCATCTAGCATGAACTGATCTTGGTTATTCTCATAATAGGCTTCAATTTGTTCAGCCGGAATTGCTTCTCCTGCCGTGCGGTTGCCCAGCGTTACCGAGAGGAACTGAAAGTCCCGCGTCTGTGAGGACAAAGAAGCAATGCGATCCAGCTCTTGATCGGTTACAAAACTGGAGGAGATATAAGCGTTGGCGAGTTGCTCTACCACCATCTGGCGCGCCAAAGCGGCTTTGTATGTTTCCGGAGTAAAGCCTTGAGTGGCCATGGTGCGACGAGCGATATCGTCGTTGTAGCTCCCGCCTACTTGAAACCCTGGGGTATTGATAATGGCTCTGTCCACTGCACGATTCGAAATCTGCATATTCAGATCGCTGGCGCTTTGCTGTAGTAGGCGCTCTTCGATGATTTGACTCAATGCAATCTGCTGCACGAGTCCTTCATCTAGGCTGCCGAGATCGCCACCGATACTGGCCATCAGATTCTGTATGCCAGCATCGAGTTGGGGTTGGGTAATTTTGTCGCCATTAACAGTTGCCACGGCAGGATTGGCGGCAAAACCACCGATAATGGATTCCACGCCTAAAAGTGCAAACAGCGCAATTATAAATCCAATAATGATCTTTGCGACCCACCCTTGGGAGTTGTCTCTAATGTTTTGAAGCATACTTTGTCCTATGGCCTGCTAGCGTATGAAAACAATCCAGCAACTTTACAATCGTAAATAGTTTGGTCTGTAAACTAAAAAGGCGCATCAATGATGCGCCCCTTTTAAGTCTTGCACTTAACGAAGCTTTAGGTTGTCGTCTCACCCTAATTGCCTCATTAAGCGAGTCGGAACTCCTTCAGTATGACTACTGAACGAGTTCCTATTCTTACTTAGCCGTTAACGGCGTCTTTCAATGCTTTACCGGCTTTAAAGGATGGAACTTTAGCAGCCTTAATCTCAATAGTCGCGCCAGTTTGTGGGTTACGACCTTGACGAGCAGCACGATCTTTAGTGGCAAATGTACCAAAGCCTACTAGTACGACTGGGTCGCTTTTCTTTAGTGAGTCAGTGATCGTATCGATCATCGCGTCAATAACTCTACCAGCGGCAGCTTTAGGCATATCTGCGCTCGCAGCAACAGCATCGATTAATTCTGATTTATTCACGTTATCCCCTTATTTTTCTATGTTGAGTAAATACCCGAAATCCTAGTGCCAGAGGCGACATTCCGCGTTTGCTACTAAGAATAATATTCCGTCTAATTTTTTATCTTTAAAATGGCCTGATAACCAATACGACCGGCACTTTATACCAAGGCACAGAAAGCCGTGTCAACAGCAAAGCCGCGCTTTTAGTGTGATTCAGTGCGTATTTATGTGGTTTTCATCCTTAACGCTATCAGCCTCTTCTGGTTCGCTAGAAATACCCGATTTGGATACCACTGCATCCTCATTGGGCACCGGTTGCGACTCTAATGCAAGCTCTAACACTTGGTCTATCCATTTTACTGGGCAAATATTCAAATCTGCCTGAATATTATCCGGTATTTCACGTAAATCTTGCTCGTTATCCGCAGGGATAATAACGGTCTTAATATTGCCTCTATGAGCAGCGAGCAGCTTCTCTTTCAGGCCCCCTATGCGCAGCACTTGCCCACGCAAAGTGATCTCACCTGTCATGGCGACATCGGCCTTCACTGGAATCCCTGTTAGGGCTGAGACAATCGCCGTACACATGCCAATACCGGCACTAGGACCATCTTTGGGTGTCGCGCCTTCCGGAACGTGAATATGCAGGTCGTTATGCTCGTGGAAGTTGGACTCTAGGCCCAATACACTGCTGCGGCTTCTTACCACCGTCAAAGCAGCTTGGATGGACTCCTGCATGACATCACCAAGGGAGCCTGTTTTCACCGTCTTACCCTTGCCTTCTAATGCCACCGCTTCAATAGTGAGCAGTTCACCGCCAACCTGAGTCCATGCAAGGCCATTGACCTGGCCAACTAGATTAGTCTCTTCGGCACGCCCGAAGTCGAACTTACGAACACCGGCATACTCTTCGAGTTTCTCACTGGTGAGCACCATAGGTTCGGCTTTCTTCGTGGAAACATTTTCCTTCACTACCTTACGGCAGATCTTGGCGATTTCACGTTCCAGGTTTCGCACACCCGCTTCTCTTGTATAGTAGCGAACCAGGTCCTGAATAGGCTCCTTGCCAATCTCTAGCTCACCCTTTTTAAGGCCGTTATTCTTTTGCTGTTTAGGCACCAGATAGCGGCTAGCGATATTGATCTTCTCGTCTTCGGTATAGCCCGGCAGACGAATAATTTCCATTCGATCGAGCAACGGACCAGGGATATTCATGGTATTAGATGTACACACGAACATCACTTCCGATAAATCGTAATCCACTTCTAGGTAGTGGTCGTTGAAACTGTGGTTTTGCTCCGGGTCGAGTACTTCCAATAGCGCTGATGCTGGGTCGCCACGATTATCCATGCCCATTTTATCGATCTCGTCGAGCAAGAATAATGGGTTTCGCACCCCTACTTTGGACAGTTTTTGCAGCAACTTACCAGGCAAAGAGCCTATATAGGTACGACGATGCCCGCGTATTTCAGCCTCATCTCGAACGCCCCCCAGTGCCATCCGCACAAATTTACGGTTGGTAGCGCGTGCGATTGACTCCCCAAGCGATGTCTTACCGACGCCAGGTGGGCCAACCAGACACAAAATGGGGCCTTTAAGCTTCTTCACGCGCTTCTGTACGGCCAAATACTCCAGTATGCGTGTTTTGACCTCTTCTAGCCCGTAGTGGTCGTTCTCTAAGACCGCTTCAGCCTTGCTTAAATCCAGACGAACCTTACTCTTTGCCTTCCAAGGAATATTGACCAGCCAATCGATATAGGTACGCACGACAGAGGCCTCCGATGACATCGGAGACATCATGCCGAGTTTGCTTAACTCTGATAGGGCCTTTTCTTTGGCTTCTGCGGACATACCAGCTTCTTCGATTTTTCGCTTTAGCTCTTCCGCTTCATTGGGCGCATCGTCGAGTTCACCCATTTCCTTTTGAATGGCTTTCATTTGCTCATTCAAGTAATACTCGCGCTGGCTCTTTTCCATTTGCTTCTTAACGCGACCGCGGATGCGCTTCTCAACTTGGAAGAGATCGATTTCAGACTCGATTAGAGCCATTAAGTGTTCGATTCTCGCTTGCAGCGAAACGAGCTCGAGTATGTTTTGCTTCTCTTCCAATTGCAGTGACATATGGGAGGCAATGGCATCTACCAAGCGTCCAGGATCGTCATTACTCGAAATGGAAGTCATGACCTCTGGTGGAATCTTCTTGCTCAATTGCACATACTGATCGAACTGAGACATCAGGGAGCGAACGAGCAGCTCTGCTTGTTTCTCCGCCAATGGCTCTGGCTCAACAGCACTGATATGCGCTTGGAAATAGTCCCCGTCTAGCTCGACTACTTTGATACGCGCGCGGCTGACACCCTCTACCAATACTTTCACCGTACCATCGGGTAGGCGTATTAGTTGGAGTATGCTGGCCACGGTGCCTATCTCAAAAATATCCCTAACACTTGGGTCATCATCCTTAGGGTTTTTCTGAGCGACTAATAGAATTTCTTTGCCCGAGTTCATGGCAACTTCTAGGGCTTTGATCGATTTGGGTCTGCCAACAAACAGCGGCTGAACGACGTGTGGATAAACAACTACGTCACGAAGTGGTAATAGAGGAATGACAGTCTTGCTGACTTCATTAGATTCTGGCGAGTTGGCCATAAAATACATCCTGATTGTGAGCGTGGAGATTATTCGTCAATAGACAATACTGGTGATTTGGGGCCAGTCCCTTAGCTTTTCAATGGCTAAGGGCTGGATATGTCCAAATAGAAACAGCCGAGCTCACCTGCGGCTTAAGGCAATAACAATACCTTAGTGCTCATCCGAAGCAGTCTTGTTCTGAGCATCTTTTTGCTCATACATAAGTAAAGGCTCTGATTCTCCGCTAATAACAGCGGCATCTATCACAACTTTACTAACCCCTTCTTGCGAAGGAATCTTGTACATTGAGTCGAGTAATACGCTTTCCATAATAGAGCGTAGACCACGAGCGCCAGTCTTGCGATCTTTGGCTTTCTGAGCGACAGCGCGAAGAGCGTCGTCTCTAAACTGAATCTCTACGCCTTCCATATCGAAAAGCTTCTGATATTGTTTCACCAGAGAGTTTTTAGGCTCTTTAATGATTCGCACCAGAGCATCCAAATCGAGCTCGTCAAGGGTGGCAATCATGGGCAGTCGACCAACAAACTCTGGAATAAGACCGTATTTTACCAAGTCCTCAGGCTCGACATCACGCAAGGTTTCGCCTTGATCCTTCTCGGTGTCTTTACTTTGGATTTGTGCGCCAAAGCCTATGCCGCCCTTCTCCGAGCGGTCACGGATAATTTTATCTAGGCCAGCGAACGCGCCACCACAGATAAACAGGATATTTGAGGTATCAACTTGCAAGAACTCTTGTTGCGGGTGCTTTCTGCCCCCCTGAGGAGGAACGGAAGCTACCGTGCCTTCGATGAGTTTCAAAAGTGCCTGCTGAACACCTTCACCGGAGACATCTCGTGTAATAGATGGGTTGTCTGATTTACGGGAAATCTTGTCGATTTCATCAATATAGACAATGCCTATTTGAGCCCTATCGACATCGTAATCGCATTTTTGAAGCAGCTTTTGAATGATGTTCTCAACGTCTTCACCCACATAGCCAGCTTCAGTCAAGGTAGTGGCATCGGCAATCGTGAATGGGACATCCAATAACCTGGCGAGCGTTTCTGCAAGCAGCGTCTTACCGGTGCCCGTTGGGCCAACCATGAGGATATTACTCTTGCCAAGCTCTACATCGTCACCGGAGTTTTCGTAGTTCAGGCGTTTGTAGTGGTTATAGACAGCAACGGCCAATACTTTCTTGGCACTCTCCTGACCAATGACATACTCGTCGAGCGTGTCTTTGATTTCTTGCGGGGTGGGAAGTTTCTTCTGACCGGTCTCGCCTTCTTTTTCCTGAATCTCTTCACGAATAATATCGTTGCACAGGTCAACACATTCATCGCAAACAAACACAGAAGGTCCAGCGATTAATTTGCGGACTTCATGCTGACTCTTGCCGCAAAAAGAGCAGTAAAGCAATTTACCGCTGTCATCACCCTTATTGAATCGATCATCTGACATTAAACTACCTCTCCAATCGATGCCTGGCTCGATCGCCCTGCCTTCGGTCTAGCATCTAGCCACTCGATCAATGGAGTGCCCCTATGCCTTTACTTCTATCTATCATCGGCCAATATTCGGCCAACCGTAGGGTGATAATAACACTTTGCGCGATCTGCTCTACACTTTGAGTAATAAAAATTACGAAGCGCGTAGCAATATCTCGCGCTATTTCATTACAGGTATACGTTTAAACGGCGCTATGGATGACTTTATCCACCAAACCGTAAGCAACGCCTTCCTCGGCATTAAGGAAATTATCGCGTTCTGTGTCGGCCTCGATAGTCTCAACACTCTTGCCCGTATGATGCGCCATAATCTTATTGAGCTGGTGACGCAATTTGATAATTTCAGTAGCCTGAATTTCAATGTCAGAAGCTTGACCTTGAGCGCCACCACTAGGTTGGTGGATCATCATGCGCGAATGAGGCAGAGCAAAGCGCTTGCCCTTTGCGCCTCCAGCCAACAACAACGCACCCATGCTGGCCGCCTGCCCAATACACATAGTGCTGACATCCGGGCGGATATATTGCATCGTATCGTATATGGATAGCCCGGCGGTCACAGAACCACCGGGAGAGTTGATGTACAGATGGATATCTTTATCGGGGTTTTCAGACTCCAAGAAGATGAGCTGAGCCACAATCAAATTGGCCATGTGGTCTTCAACCTGACCCACTACAAAAATAATGCGCTCTTTTAGCAGGCGGGAGAATATATCGTAAGATCTCTCACCTCGAGCACTTTGCTCCACAACCATTGGTACTAATGCGGACACAGCTTCATCCCTTTTGAATTCCATACTCACCTACTTAGTTACTTGCTCGCCTTAGGGGCATCTGCCTTGATCATATCTTCATAACTGACTTTCTTCTCAGTTACTTTAGCATCCGCAACAATCGCATCAAAGGCTTGATCTTCCAGTACTGAAGACTCTACCGCTGCCATTTGCTCTTTATTACTGTAGTACCACTGAACTACTTGCTCAGGGGTCTCATAAGTAGACGCCAAATCTTCAATAGTCGCTTTCACTTTATCTGCATCTACTTTCAGCTCTTTAGACTTAATCACTTCGCCTAGTATTAAGCCAAGCCCAACGCGTTTTTCAGCCTGCTCTTTGAACAAATCATCGGGAAGCATAGCGGGGTCTAAATCCTTGGCGCCTGCACCAAACTGCTGTAGCGCTTGTTGACGCAAGGCATCAATTTCGCCCTTCACTAAGGCAGATGGCAGATCCACTGAATGAGCTTCCAGCACTTTCTCCATCACTTGATTCTTCAGCTTGGCCTTGCTGGCATTGGCAAGTTCACGCTGCATATTAGACTCAACTTCTTTTTTGAACGCGTCGATACCACCTTCAGTAATACCGAACACAGCAAAGAACTCGTCATCCAGCTCAGGCAGCTCAGGCGCTTCAACGCTATTCACTGTGACAGTGAATTGAACAGGCTTACCGGCTAGGTCTTTATTGTGGTAATCCTCAGGGAACTCCAAATCAAGCACGACTTCTTGTTCTGGCTTAGCTTTTACCAGGCCCTTTTCGAAACCTTCGATCATTTGCTTAGAACCCAATACAAGGTCTGTGCCCTTTGCGGAACCGCCTTCGAACTCTACACCATCGATAGTGCCAACGAAGTCGATATTCAGCTTATCCTTATTACGCGCCATGCGTTTAACGGGCTTCCAGCCTTGACGTTGTTCGCGCAGGTTTTCGATCATTGTATCGATATCTTTCTCACCAACTTCTGACGTTAGCTTTTCAATCTTGATCTTAGAGAAGTCTGCAAGCTCTACCTCTGGGTATACTTCAAACACCGCGACAAACTCGAGGTCTTTGCCCTCTTCCATCACTTTTGGCTCGATTTGAGGTTGACCGGCAGGCTGAATCTTCTGCTCTTGCAAGGCATCGAAGTAAGTTTTACTCATGACCTCACCAACCACTTCCTGACGAATGGCTTTACCAAAACGGTTCTTCACCACGCTCATAGGCACTTTGCCTTTGCGGAAGCCATTTAGATTAACCTTGCCAGCACTCTCTTGTAGACGCTGTTTAACCGCTGTATCAACGACAGTGGCTGGAACTTCAACCGTCATACGACGCTCAAGACCAGAAGTGGTTTCGATAGAAACTTGCATGAAATATCCTCAAACATCGGCCGGTTTTTAACGAACCGATTGCCATATACTAAATAAATGAAACTCTATTCCCCCAAGCCTTAGGGACAATGAGCTGATTCGAATTGGATTTACGCTAAAGATATAGCGATATCAACAACTTATCCAATATCACCTAAATTTCGAAGAGCGAGATTGTCCCATAATGCATTGGTGTATTCAATAAATAAACTTGTTCGAAAGCCGCGCACCATCTATTGTACGGCAGAATTTTGAATCCCTTGCGCTAAAGCACTGGCTAAGCCGAAGGATGAGCCAAATCGCCATTAACACCCTTATCTGAGCAAATCACTCCATAGCTTGTAGTAATAGACATATGAAAGACACTCAATTGTGCACGGGAGCCAATAACATAAGCGCGGTCGTCCTTGCCGGCGGCAAGGGAAGTCGCATGGGTTCTCCAACCAAGCCACTTTTACCCTTAGACGACAAGCCAATCATCGCCCATATATGCGCCAGCATACGATCGTCTGTGGCCCATATTATTGTTAGCGCCAATAACTATCAGGAACTATATAAGGAGTATGCCGACGCACTAGTAAGCGATGATGAGCTTTACCGAGATAGCTGCCCTGGCCCTCTATTGGGCATTCTGGCCGCGCTCAAATACGCTCGAAGCCACTATCCAGCAACGCAGTATCTATGCTGCTTCCCTGGAGATGCCCCCTTGTTTCCCCAAAATATCGTTCAAATCATGTATGGCGCCATTGAACAGGCAAACGCTCAGATCGCTTGGATAGAGAACGATGGGCAACCACAACCGCTATTCTCAATGTGGAAGCTGCAAGTGATAGAGGAGCTCGAGCAAGCGATCAAAAATGGCCAGTACAGCCCTATGGCCTTTATAAAGCAGCAACACAATACACTGATTAAGCTCAGCAGCTGCGACATTGGCCATTTCGACAATCTAAATTTTCCGGAAGATTTGCAGAAAGCGAGAAACTTAATCGCTACTTGATAGAGGTCAAGAGAGTGCTCGGAAGTATTTTTTTAATTTAAACAAACGTCCAAATACCTAAAAACAAAGGAAAATTTTTACTGCAATAATCCTTAAGTTGCGAAGCGCATAGCAAAAATAAGTCAAATGCGATACTTTAACTTTAACTCCTATCTCATTGAGATATAACATTATATTAAAAAATGTAATTTTATTACAAAAATCACACAAGAAATTGATATATAAACACTTTTAGCCAAAACCATCGCGTACTACCTCCTTTCTTAGACTGCGAGCGCTGGCATATTTTTTGCGCCCTTCTCTGTTTTGAGCTTCAAGCTTATCTTTTTTGGCACTCGTCAGTTCAGGTTTACCACTCAAACTTCATGTTCGAGTAATATGGCTTAGGCCGGCGTAAGCCTGAGCTGACGGAGACCAACAACCACAAGGAGAAGCCCCATGACTAGTTTGCGCAAAGATGATCGGTCCCCAGGCAGCCTTCCTTCCAGATCAGAAAGAGTGTTTAATGAAACTGGCCTCTGGTATTTTAGAACTCGAGAAGGTCAGGCCATGGGCCCGTTCCGTTACGAGTCCGAAGCTAGACAAATGCTAGATGTCTTCATTAAAAACATTCAGGCGAAAGAACAGCAGGCCGCGGCGGCTGCAGTTAAACCGCAATTTTGCCTAGATCCACATGCGATTCGATCGGAAAAAGACCACTATATGGCTGGCGCTACTGCCTAAGGTAAAGCAATAGACATGATATAAAAAAGGCATCTTCCTAGATGCCTTTTTTATATCGGTAATAAGCTGAAACTGGCCGTGTAAAGTAATTATGCACTGCGTTTTCGTGCTCGCTCCTTCGCCTGGCCGTACATAGCATTGGCCTTCGGTTTTCGCGGCGCAATAGCATGATGGCTCTCACCATCGGCCAAACCTTGCTTCACAGCATGCAAAATCTCCCCAATATGTCGTAAATAAAAATAGCGTCCGCTGCCGGCAAAACGCCTACCCTTTAGCGGTTGATTCTGCATCACGATCAGCCCAGCACCATCTTGGCCACCCGACCACGCATAGAACCGGGAAAACTCCCTCGGTTCGCCGCTCGCGAGCATACAGGCGTGTTCAATATCCCACTCTAGGCCACTCAACCCCTTGACCAGGGACTCGCGAACATTATCGAGTATGGCCTCGCGCACCCAAACTCTACTGACGCTGCGCCGATCAAGCGGACAAAGACTCTCGCAATAACGTTCGAAGTACTGCTCAGGATGCGCAGCGAACTGATGATACCTAATATGAATAAAACCGCGTAATAGGCATTTGATAAGGCTCTTAAAGAATCGTGGCACCCCATTAAAGGAGGCAAGCAAAGAAGCTTGCCTGGGCGATAAAGCCGTAAAAGAATGAACTCGCTGCGCCCTGTCGCGAGCAAAAGATACGCCTAGTGTGTACGCAGCACCGGAGGTGATAAGGCTAAACTTCTCCAGCTGCAAGTAAGCAATCAACTCATCAAGCCCTGAGAAGTAGTCTTGCAGCCCTTGTTCAAACCCTATTGTGCCCCCAACGCCTGGGCGATCTACCGCGATCACTCGCAGCCCCGCCTCACCTGCCGCTTTCGCAATTAGTCGAGCCTCTAGCCGCGAGCTTGCCACATCATGAAAATAGATAAGCGGGTGGCCTTGGGGGGTGCCGTACTCGCTATAACTTATCTGCTTGTTCCGACTGAGCACTAATCGTTTGTAGTGCATACCAGTAATAGGCGAACTGCAGCGGCCCAATTTTGACCCATTATTCGAGCAAACTTCAGCCTGCATAGCACTCTCCCAAGCGAAAAACTACGGTTACCGCAGCCTAGCAACGTTTCATAGCACCGATCCTAAGTGGGAATTATTCCCACGTCAATAGTAAGGCTATCAAATTTTCCTTAACAAGCCAGTCAATGAGGGATACTTTCCCACGAAAGTTCGGCTATACTAGCCCCCATGAATTCAAAGCAAGAAGCGCAGACAGAAGCACTCAGCCAGACACCAACGGCCTTACACGGCACCATAAAGAAGGTGCTGAGGCCCATTATTCGCCTGCTGCTTAGCTACCAAGTCAGCTTTCCCAGCCTGATCGAAATGCTAAAGACTCTCTACGTCGAAATAGCAGAAGAAGATTTTAAAGTAGAGGGCAAGCGCCAAACCGATAGCAGAATCAACTTATTGACTGGGGTTCACCGCAAAGACGTCAAACGCATTAGAGAGCAGCCGACAGCGGACACCACCGCTCCGAAAAACATATCCATTGGTGCACAGCTCATTGCCACGTGGCTTGGCAACGAAGATTTCTGTCACGACGATGGCACTCCCAGAGCACTGAGCGTGCGCAAATCGAACGCAAATAGTAATAAGGGTTTCGATGATCTTGTCCGCCAGGTATGCAAACAAGACATTCGCCCGCGAGTCATACTCGATGAGTGGGTTAATTTAGGGGTCGCTCATATCGGCGAAGACAATTGCGTTGTACTTAATACTGGCGCCTTCACCCCTCAAAAAGGCTTAGAAGAGAAACTCTTTTTCTTTGCTAAAAACATCCATGACCATATAAGTGCAAGTGCTAGCAACCTATTGGCTGATAAACCTTCCTATTTCGATAGAAGCGTCTATTATGACCAATTGAGCCCCGAGTCCATCGAGTCCCTAAGGCATGAAGCCAATACCCTCGGCATGCAGGCTTTGAATGCTATGAACAAGAAAGCTCTAGCACTACAAAACGCAGATAGTCAGCGCAGTGACGCCAATCATCGAATGAACTTTGGTGTATTCAATTACAGTGCTGAATACCGCCAAAGCGCAGACGACAAGGAAAGTACCAAAGATGCCTAATGCCATTATCGCCATACGACGCTACCCCGCTGCCCTATTGCTTGCGCTCGCTCTATTTTTGAGCAGCTTGGTAATTGCCGCAGTAAGCTTCGGCAAGACCGGCGGTGGCGGCGATGATGAAGGCAGCGGCTTTGGCGGAACTGGCAAAACAGGCGAGTTTGGCGGCAGTGGACTGGGCGGAACTGGCATGCCCTCCCCCCTAGTGCTTATCGAAGCAGATCAGACTACTAATGCAAGCCACAAGGAAGAGGTGGAAGTGGCCAGCGAAGAGCTTGATCCGCAAGCAATCCAAGCTGAATTAGTGCTAGAGTTCGATATGACCATTCCCCAAAGGCCGGAACCCTCGAGCTCTATTGTGCTCGAGCTCAACTCGAGCTTAGAAGAGCGCGCTAAACAGCAAGCAGAATCGGCTGAAGAGCCTCAAGGCAAGCCAGCGCCGCTTGAGTCCATACAGCCCCAAACACAAGTGGCCGAGGCTCCCAGCAAATTAGCAGCTCCCTCGCCGGCAGAGCGTGAAGAGCCAATAGCCCCAGCTGAAGAAAGCATTGCCGCCGCAAACGAAGAAACGACACAAGACACCGATCAGAAGGACCGCACAGCCTTTGAATCAAGACCTGCACAAGTAGCCGACAGCCAAGACGCTCTTGTTGAGGGTGTAGATGAAAGCCGCAGGATAGACATGCCAGAGCGAATTCAACGCCCTGAGCTACCTCCGGTGCAACGTGTCAGACCCGTAGAGCGTATTTCTATTGCGCCCCCACGGGCACAGCCCATGCGCATATAGCATTTTTCTTACCAGCTATAACTTAGCTGTAGGCCCACAGCTGTATCGGCACTGTCCTCAGTAAAGCCCTTTACGGCATAAGACATCCAAGCCCAATTCGGCGACGGACTCCAGGACAAGTAAGGAACGAGCTCATGGGTATCACCAAATGAGCTTACCGCGGCTTCTCTAAAATCGTAAATCAGCCCGTAACTCCATTTCTGATTTAAAGGAAGTGAAGCCCCTAAAGAGACATTAATAGAGTCAGTGAGCCCGGGAAACAAACTGGAAGCTTCACGATACTTATACTCTAGGGTAGAAAACACCGTTGCCTTACCTATAAGCTTATAGGTATCGAGCTTGATACCATAGTCGGGCTGCCCTGTTCCCAGCCCTCGAAGCTCATCGGCCGTAGGTAGTTTCACATCGAGACTGATATCGAAGAAGAAGGCATTTTCACTATAAGCGGGCAATTGATAGGTCACGCTTAATAGGACATCTCCTTTACCGCTATGGGCCAGCGGCCCAGACCCATTACTGCCAAGCACGCCACCATTGAGCAATATTTCACCTGCACCAGAGAGCCTTATGTAGGAAGCGCTAACGCCAAATTTCCAATTGGAGCGCTGGGCTGAGTAATTAAGTGGCACATAATGCACCGTCACATCTTCGCCCTGCCCATAATCCCCTTTGCTGTAATATCCTCCCATGCTGAAAGATTGTCGCCATGCCGACTCTGTTTCTGCGGCGTGCAGCGTCTCGCAATAGCTCGCCAACACCCCCAAAACGAGGGTTGTTGAAAGCACTCCTTGTATCCTAAATTGGCTCATGATGGCAGCAAAGTACCGATGCCTTGGAACGAAGTCAAAGCCATATGCTTAAGCTCGCTAGAAAATGTTTAGACAAGCCCCCTAGTCAATGCGTAAAGTGGAATTACACTATTGATCACAAATCACAGCTAAACAGTTGAATCAACTACAATATAGGGTAAAGTTAGCGATAGAAAAGCACATGGCTATGATATACTGGCAGCATTTGTACGGTCGCAGAGAATGGTCGTTCTCGATGATTGCTTCCTTGCCTTCTATTCAATAACGGACTTAACAATGAGACTTTCACCACTTCTAGTGCTGACTTTACTCTGCGCAGGCTCCAATGCAGCGCTCGCCCAATCCACTCCCCCAACCGTCGAGATCGATCAGCTTATCAAACAGCGTGCCTATCAGCAGGCCTACGAACTAGCGACAAGCCAACTAAATGAATGGGAAGGTAATGTCGACTTCGATTTTGTGTACGGCGTAGCGGCTATCGAATCCGGTAATCCAAACGAGGCGGTGTTCGCCTTTGAGCGTGTGGCCAGAACGGCGCCCAATCCCGTACTGCGTGAACGGGCGCGGCTCGAATTAGCACGCGCGCATTTCATTACCAATAATTTGGCCGCATCGGAAGATCTATTCAACCGAGTCCTAGCCAGCAACCCGCCTGTTAATGTGCAAAACAATATTCGCACCTTCTTGGCACTCATTGAGGCTCGGCGCGAGGATCAACGCTCATCCATCAGCTTTACCATCTCGCCGTTTATTGGTCACGATAATAATATTAACAGCGCCACCGCGGACGGCCTCATTGATACTCCGGGTATCGGTGAAGTAACCCTTTCCGAGGAGGGACTCAAAACTGAGGACGACTTCACAGACATAACCATTGGTATGTTCTATAAAAGGCCTATATCACGTGATAAGTCTATCGATGTCTCACTCAATCTTAACCGGCACGATAATTTATCCACCGATACATTCGATCTTAGTTATGCATTAGGCGATGTTTCATACAGTTACGGCAATGAGAACAATCGGTTTAGGCACAGCTTGCAAGCGCAAAAGGCGTACTTAGACGGCAATGCGTTTCAGATGACCTATCGTTTGAACAACTCTTGGCAAAGAGCAGTGTCAAATGGTTGGTATCAGAGTTTGTCCGGAACCATAGGTACTACACGTTTTGATAATTACGGCTCGGCGACTAAAAACCACCTAAAGGATACTAATCAGGTCTTAGTCTCCGCGGGGCTGACCAAGCTTTCTAGGGACTTTACCAATGGCCTCACCTTCTTTGTCGGCAAGGACCGCGCTCAAAATTCAGAAGGCAAGCATAACGGTAAAGAGTTTGTAGGGCTTGGCTACAGCGTTTATTGGCGTCTAACACCCGAACATACGCCTTTTGCCCGAGTCTCTGCGCAACGAACAGAACACGGTGACCGGCATCCAACTTTTATTAACGACACGCGTGAAGACAAGACACTATCGGCAACCTTAGGGTGGGTATGGCAGCACAGCCCTAAACTTTCGGCAAATATAGATGCCACCTTTACGGAGAATGACAGCAATATTCCGCTGTTTGAATACTCCAGGTTTAGATATCAAGCCGGTATTCGATATCAGTTTTAATGATTATGGGGCGCCCTGCATACATCAAAGGCGCAATAATTTCAGACTTACCATTTAGCAAAGAGCCAAAACCATGAAAAACCTGCATCCGCATCTTGCCAGAGTACTGAGCACTAGTTTGTTCGTCCTTTGCCTGACTTTTTACAACCCGGCACTATTTGCCGCGGATGAGGAGTTAGCGGGTCGCGTCGTCCGAGTAAGCGGTGTGGTCGCAGCGGTCTCTAGCAGCGGCACTCGCCCTCTCGCCCGAGGTGCCGAACTCTTTGTGGGTGACACCATCACGACTGGGCCCAACGGTTTTGCTCAAATACGTCTTACCGATTCAGCCATCATCGCACTTAAGGCCGACACTGCTTTCGAAATCACCAACTACAGTTATCAAGCCAGTAACGGCGATGAAGATGTCTCCACAATGAGCCTCATCCAGGGCGGTTTCCGCACCATTACAGGCAGTATTGGCCACGAAAATAAAGATGCGTATCGCATCGAAACTCCCTATGCCACCATCGGTATTCGCGGCACAGACCACGAAGGCCTTCTCACGCCCAACGGCCTATGGACAGGTGTCTACGACGGCGGTACGACGGTAGAAAATGAAGCGGGTGTTTTGGAGTTAGGGGTTAATGCCAATTACGACTTTGCCCTAGTAGAGTCTGATGAAACTCCCCCTATTGGCCTCATTGACCAGCCCGATGAGCTGGGGCAAACCAATGTTGTCGACTTTGAAGAAGAACAAGAGGACAACGAAGAGACTGACGACACAGATCCAGACGACAATGCTGACGCTGGATCAACTGATACTGACGGTGACGATGGTGACGACGATGTGGACAATGTTGCAGGTGCCACTATTGAAACCGAAGAGCGAGAACTACCGCCCGCGGCTAATACCGCTACCGTACGAGATGAAACCGTTACCAACACGGGCAATAGCTCTCGTGGTACCGGTACAAGTAGTAATACAGGTCGCGGCCAAGGCCAGGCCGCAGAGGTTGTCGTTAACCCGAATGAGTCGGGAGACGGTGATATAACTTGTGAAGATGACCCTAGCGTGTGCCTAACGCCAGAACCTGAACCACAGCCAGAGCCTGAGCCTGAACCTGAGCCAGAACCTGAGCCAGAACCTGAGCCAGAACCTGAGCCAGAACCTGAGCCTGTCACTGTTCCGGCTGTAAGCGAAGAAGAGTTAGAGACGCTAACCCGCAGCGGTTATGCCGCTGTATTTACAGAGGGCGGTAAAATTACGCTTGACGGCGTTGGGAGTAACGATGGGGATGAATCGATCTTCCTCGATGAGGATCGCGGTCTGGTGATCGAAGTTCGTCCGACCTGGCGAAAGCCACGCTGCGGTGGCTGCGGCCGGGTCGCTCCACAGTACGACCAGCGGCCTCGGCGTTACTGGAGGCA
>JAWWAY010000002.1:0-318058 GCA_033721235.1 Pseudohongiellaceae bacterium
ACATACGCGAGTCAGCGCCGCTGTTAGCGTTGTTTTACCATGGTCAACGTGGCCAATTGTACCAACGTTAACGTGCGTCTTACTTCTTTCAAACTTACTCTTCGCCATTTTGGTCGCCTCTAATAATTTGCCCACGCACCCAACAAGCCATCAGCCTGTTAAAGTAGCGCTCATTACTTACAAAATCAGAACTTACTACCTAACTCTTCTCAAACCCTTTCTTATATAAAGAAAGAGCAAAAAACTGGTGCTCACATCCGGAGTTGAACCGGAGACCTCTTCATTACCAATGAAGTGCTCTACCTCTGAGCTATGCGAGCTAGACACTAGTAATAAAACAGCCCGAGCCAACTCCAGCCCTGCTTACACAGAACCGCACTCAAAACTTTCTATTCAAACCGGTGAAGCACAGACAGCGATTTCGTTCACTTCCTGCTAACCCGATTCACTAAAACTGGAGCGGGTAGCGGGAATCGAACCCGCGTAGCCAGCTTGGAAGGCTGGTGTTCTACCTCTGAACTATACCCGCATCGCTCTGAAGCCCAGTAAATACAATACGCTTCAAATGGTGGAGGGGGGTGGATTCGAACCACCGAAGCTTGCGCGTCAGATTTACAGTCTGATCCCTTTGGCCACTCGGGAACCCCTCCGACAAGAGCCCCAAAGCCTTATAAATACTTGGGTGTCTTATTCAGAGGCGGCATTTTATGGGAATTAAAACGGTAGTGCAATCGTTTCACAGAGTTTTTCTCTAGCTTCTATGTCGGATTGGGGCTGATCAATTTGCGACCACCATGCCTGAAAGTCGGCGAATGCCTCAAAGCGGCTAGAAACCAACCAAAATTCTTGCCTCATTCGAGGCTCTTCTCGCACGCTCACAGCAAAGCCTTGAGCATCAAGCGCACGCTCCAAGGCCAATGCATTACTGCGATCACCAAACAAGCCGAGGGAAATACCATTTTCCAGCTCTCCAGAGCCAATCAAAAAGCCGTCGGTTCGCAACTGCAAGCGCTCGATCGTTGAGCGTAAACGCCCCAAGACCTCTTCAGCCTCAGACCTGCTATCTAGTGGGGCAATATAAGCACGATAGTTGACGACCTCAATCTCACTATATTCAAGAGGAGTAAAATCATAGCCTGACAGAGTATCGGCAAAATCCTGTGCCGCCTGCGCCGACAAATAAGGCCCAAGCTCTACACAAACGCCAGCCTCGGCAGGAGTTGATGCGACATCTGGCGCCACACCTCGAGAGACAAGCTGAGAGGAATCCACTTCGCTTATGAGCTGCAGAGTCGCTGGCAGCTCCAAGCTCGCGGGAACAGGAGCCACAACAGGTTCACGGCTTAAATCATAAAGAATCCAAGCCGCAAACACTAAATTTACAAACAATAAGCCCCAAACGATGCCACGCATATAACTCACTCACCCCGCCCGTATGGAAGGGCCAAGGCCAAGCCATCCAGCACTAGTTCGGGGACACACTCGTGCGGCAAGCCCTTTTTATCCAAAGCGCAAGACAGAACGGCCGAATCGCCTCCCGTAATATATAGCTGCGCTCCAGCGGGAAAAGAGCGAAAGCACGTCTCAACCCAGCTTGCGACCATAGTCCCAATGCCCCCACCAATAGCGCTCTCTGTATCCGCACCCAAAGTGCTATTCCCAAATGGCAGCTCAGAACCGCTTGCTATAGTAGTGCCTGCTAATAAGGCCCTAGCCTGAACAGAATATCCAGGAACAATAAACCCACCCAAATGCTGCCCGGCCGCGCTGACCCCATCAAGAGTAATCGCACTGCCAGCATCCACCACCACGCAGGCTCCCTTGGCGCGATTAAAAGCGGCCAATATTGCCAACCACCTATCGACCCCTAGGCGCACCGGCTCCTTGTAGCCGTTCACGACTCCCGCGCAATGTTCAGTCACCTTTGCAAACTCCGGCGCAATAGCAAAGCGTTGATGCAACTGCTCCGCAAGCTCAGTAGTAATGCTAGCGCTTCGCACACTAGACACTCTTACCATGCTCGGCTGAACACCATCCGCCAAGCCCGCAAGATTGACCAAATCGCAAAAGCCGCGATCAAGCACTCGCCCACCGCCATCAATGAGACGCCACTTTGCCCGACTATTCCCCACATCTATTTCCAAGATGACAGGCTCACTCACCAGACACAGCCCTCAAGCTCGGCAGTAACTCACCGCCGGTAAACACGCTCTCGCCCTGGCTCGTCTCCAAACACAAAGCACCTGTGGACGTTAAGCCTTTAACCATGCCGCGTACGCTATTGCGACCGGCGCTCAATTCAACCAGTCGCCCCATATTAACGTCTCGCGACTCCCACTCGGCCTTAAACGGCTCGAAACCCTGAAGACGAAACTGCTGCAAGGCGGCATCCAATTGCAAAATTAGTTTTGCGATAATTTTATTCCTATTGGGCAGCTCGCCTAACTCTGAACTCAAGTCCGTATAGGGCTGACCAATCTCCTGCGCCAAACCTTCTGGCATTCTAATATTGAGACCAATCCCGATAATGACTCGACAAGGGCCCGTCACATCCCCAGACATCTCCAGCAAAATGCCCGCAATCTTCTTGCCCTCAACCTGGATATCGTTTGGCCACTTAAGGCCCGCTCCGTAGCAACCCATCTCGTCCAGGGTTCTCACGAGCGCCAAGCCCACTACCAGGCTCAAGCCCTCCATTGCGGCCACCCCCGAATCGAAAGCGACCCCCATAGAAAAGTAGATATTGGCGCCAACCGGACTTACCCATGTACGACCACGGCGACCTCTGCCCTGGGACTGATGCTCCGCCAGCACAAGCCAACTATCCGTATTGCCTTCCGAGCACCGCAGCGCGTCGGCATTCGTAGAATCGGTGCTAAAACTCACGACAATATGATCGCGCCAACGAGCGGCACCATCACCAAGATGATGCAGAATTTCTGCGCCATTCAATAAGCCCAAGGCATTAGGCAGTCGATATCCTTTACCGGTTACCGAGTGAACCTCGACGCCCATTTCACGTAATCGCTCCACCTGCTTCCAAATAGCAGCACGGCTAATGCCCAAAGCTTCACCAAGCTTTGCACCCGAGTGATAGGCGCCGTCCGACAACTCCGCCAATAAGGGATGTAAATCCATAGTTAGAACCAAATTCAATACAGACCAAGCGGCACCATTTACAAAAAAACAGCACCCATACAAATAAAAATGAGACTGCGCCGATGATACGCGCTAAAGAACAAAGCTAAAAGAGCTTACTTGAGGCATTAATTGGCGTCACCGACGCGCATCCAGGCGATGAACATTTCATCCCAGACCTGATCCCCCCAGCGTACCTCCTGGGTCGGATCTGGGTTCAAAGCATTGCCCGGTGAATTATCGAATACGCCTTCGGCAACGATCGTAGTACCGGCAGGCAAAAACATGGGCGACTTAAGCCTGTAAGTCATTTGCCAACTATGTTGAAAATTGGGGATCGAAAGAATCTCACGACTGGAACCATCAGGAAACTCCGCTGTGTACTTAACGCTTTTGCCTCGATAATGCATGTGCGGGGCAATATTGTAGAGATAAGAATCGTTCGGAACAGGCGCCACGGCCTTCACCGGGAAGCTATCCTCTCCAGCAGGGATAACAAACTCCCCATTCATCACCGCCGTTCTTATCAGGGGGCGCTCTGGCTTGGAATCACGAAAATACAAACCTATCTTAGAGGTATCGCTCAACTCACGCCCAATCGTTTGATAGTGAAACTGCACAACAAAACGCATTTCTTCCTCTAAAAGAATACCGGTCCCCTCATCAAATACGACCCGCTCGCGTCCCGGAGCATAACCTCCGAAATTGGTCCGACTACCACCACCACTTTGATTTTGTTTTTGCTGCTTTTCATCCTGAGTATAGGCGACCACATGATGCAGAGAATTGGGATTGCCTATTTTGAACTCATAAGCGCCAACCCACTTATCCTCATCCAAGCCAATCTCGACTGGCACATAACGGTAGTCCAACACGCCTGTGGCCGGAATTTGTTGAGTAGGAAATTCCACAACTAAATCAGGCTCCCCTAAAGCCCACTCCTGCTTTGGCTCTTTTGGAGCTGCCAAAGGGTCTGAGTCGGAATCGTTTGGCGCCCCGGCACGAGCCCAATTGACGAGAGCCATGCGCTCACTATCGCTTATATAGTGCACATCAACAAAATCATCCAAAAACTTAGGGTCGATCTGACCTGGCGGCATACGCATCGTCATCAATGTTTCCGACATCATTTGCGACCAACCGCTTACCATTTGATAGCTATCCATTGCCCACGGAGCAATGCCGCCCAGCTGGTGGCAACTAACACAGCGCCTCTCCAGTATAGGGACCACCTCATCGGCATAGGAAGGTATCTGCTGCAAGCCCTCTTGATACTGAATTGGCTGCCCCTGACTCCAAGCGACGCCCTCTATTCTGCTCACCTCTAATAAGCTAGCAGATAGAGCCTCTTCCAGATAATTTCTATCAACAGTCCCTTCAGACCCATAAGCTCGCGTTGACGATGCATCCAGCGCTCCCCTGTACAAGACCTGCATACGAGAAGGGTCGATAAGCAAGACCTCTCCGGTGCGAGTCAAACCTAAACTTCGCGCCACCAATTGCGACCCATCAAGCAGCACCGGTATCGGTTCAGCCATAGCGCTCAAATGCTCAGCTATAGTCTCCCGCTCCACGCCAGCAGTGGCATTTAGCAGTAAAAACTCGACTCCTTCGTCTTGATATTTTTGCCTTAGAGCCTGCAGCTTTGGCAATGCCTTACTGCTGACCTCGCACTCCTCGCCATAGACATACAGCACTACGGCCTTTTTATAGCCATAGCGACTCAGCTGATGAAAATCACCGCGGTGATCTATCAGCGAAAAATCAGCCAATTCTTCTGCAGACACTGCATGGTTTGAAGCAATGGCTACAATGGAGGCGAAAATTAAGCTTAAGCACTTCATGCTGGAATACTTAGATGTTAATAAAAAAGAGCACAATTCCTTCGATTATAGAGCAAGAGTTCGATGGCACTAGATAAGGCAATTTAAAACATTGTGACTCTTTGTAACAGCAAGACTCCGCAGCCTCGTCAGTTCGCTGACGCATCACAAAATCCCAGCCAAAAAAAAAGCGCCCCTAGAGGCGCTTTTTTCATTACTCAACTACAAGGCTAATCACTCATTAACCGCGTAGTAAGTCCAGTAGCCGATAAACATTTCTTCCCAGCTCTGTAGACCGAAAGTCACTTGCTCACTTGGGTCTGGGTTTGCTGGATTGTATGCAGAGTTATCGAACGCACCTGTAACGTGAACACGCGTACCTGCTGGTAGCAACTTGTGCTCGCTCAACTGGTAAGTTGGCTGCCAAGCGTAGCTATAGTTTGGCACGCTTAGTAGGTCTTCCATAGTACCGTCTGGATACTCTGCAGAGAACTTCATGTCTTTACCACGGAAGTGCATGTGAGCACGTAGACCGTTCAACATCACATCCTCTTCGAACAAGTATGTCGCATGGGCTTCATGATCAACCGCATGAGGAGGAATAGTAAACATGCCAGAAACCGAACGAGTTAGGTTCTCGTGGGAAGGCTTCTCATCATAGAAGTACATGCCCAGAGATGTCTCGTCGCTAGTCGCACGGCCATTGGTTGTGAAGTGGAACTGCATAGACAGCTTATGACCGGCAGGAATGTACACGCCCGTATCTTCTGGGAATACCATCGCCTCTACTTTACCAGGCGCATAACCTTCTAAGAATCGACGAGCTGTAGAGCGCTGATCAGCCTCACCGCCATCGAAGTCTTCGTTAGGACCTGTTACATAAGTCAACAAATGGTGAAGTACAGTTTCGTCACCTGGGATGAACTGAACCGCTTTAACCCACTTATCTTCTTCGAAAGGAAGATCAACATCTATGTTGATGTAGTCCATTACGCCTGTGGCTGGAACTTCTTGACGTGGAGACTTAACAATAAAGTCAGGCTCACCTAACTGCCAAGATTTAACGTCAGCATATTCTAGGTCGCTTAGAGGATCTTTAGCGAAGCTGCCACGTGGCGCGCCCGCATCAATCCAGCGAACCAAAGTTTGCAGATCTTCATCGTTAACATAGCTAGCGTTATCGAAGTGACCAATTTCTGGGTCAACTTGCATTGGAGGCATACGCTTAGTCAACAATACTTCACGAATCATCGGAGACCAGCCCTGCAGCATCAAGTGGCTATTCATAGCGAATGGACCAATACCGCCTTCGCGGTGACACTCAGCACAGCTCTCAACAATGATAGGTGCTACTTCAGTCGCGTAGTCCGGCGCATCGGCTGCAAGAGTAGAACCCTTAACAATACCTAGATCACAGCCAGCAACATCCATAACCATAGTGTCTTGCACGCTATCTGCTGACAAAGTTTGCCCCAGATGCTCATGCACAGGACCTCTGTAAAGAACAGTCAAACGCTCAGGATCAAGAACCAAAACCTCACCCGCTTTGGAGATATTCAATGTATCTGCAACTAGCTGGCTAGTATCCATAAGAATCGGGAAGTCCAAGTTTTTGGCTTCTGCGTTTTCACGGATAGCTTGAGAGTCATCTTTGGCCGAATTGATCATCAAGAAGGCAACGTTCTTTGCCTCCCACTCAGTTCTAAGCTCACGCAACTGGGCTACAGAAGCATCTGCCGCTGCACAGCTATTAGCTTGTGAGAAAAGAACTATCGCATCTTTGTGGCGATAGCGGCTAAATTGGTGAAAATCGCCCGCTTGATCTAGCAATGCGAAGTCACCTGCTCGCTCAGGTGCGGCAAAGCCAGTAGCGCTAACAACGCTAGCAAGCAAGAACGCCGACATCATGCTTAATTTTTTCATATGCTTAACTCCAGTTATACCCTTCACGATTAGTAAAGTGGGCGGGCAGTTTAGCCCAAAACCTTGATCCCAATCAAAATTAAATGCGTTTTTTTGTAACACTTTGAAACTTGGCAGGCTTTATTCGCTCCCCAAAGTAACACTATCAAGGTAATTTCATTATTAATTAACGCCTATTTGACGAGCTCTTATCAGGCTCAGTAGGCAAGGCAACCTTAGGGCCACTCTACTTATTACGTCTAGTTAGCCATTATGGTTTTCAAAGCGCAACAAAAGCCCCGATAGTATTTTTAAATCAATATCAGGGTTCGCTCATTCACTTATTATGGTGAATGGCTTATGGTTGCGCCCCATACTGGTCGTTCTTTTTGCACTTTTCCCAAGCCTAGAATCTGACAGGAGCAACCCCATGAAGCCAAAGCGACTCATATTGTCGACTCTTACTCAATCATCCCTAATCTGCGCTGCCCTACTAAGCAACACTAGCGCACTAGCACAACTGGAAAACCCCAATATTACTCCCAACCCCTACGAAACAGTCCCTGGGGTATGGGCACCACTGCCTGATGAGCGCGAATGGGGCGCTACCAGCACGGTGTATTACGCCGGTGATGGCAAAATTTGGGCTGCAGAGAGATGCGGCGGTAATGGTAACTGCCTAGATACTCCCGAAATCGACCCTATATTTCTTATCGACCAAGACGGCAAAGTCCTTAAGAGTTTCGGTGCAGGCCTAATCGTTTGGCCCCACGGTATTCACGTCGATTTCGAAGGCAATGTCTGGATAGCCGATGCCAGAGGTGACGAAGAGCGCATGAAGGGACACCAAGTCCATAAGTTCAGCGCCGACGGAGAGCTCTTGATGAGCCTAGGCATGGCCGGCATTGCAGGAAAGGGCAATAATATCTTCGATCGCCCCAATGACGTTTACGTGGCCCCCAACGGCGACATATTCGTTGCCGATGGCCACTCCTCCGACGGCAATAATCGTATTGTTAAGTTCAATAGCGACGGAGAGTACCTGCTAGAGTGGGGAGAAAAAGGCACTGGGCCGGGCCAACTAGACGTTCCCCATGCATTGGCGATGGACTCGCGCGGCAGACTCTTCGTCGCAGACAGGGGCAATAGTAGAATTCAGATTTTCGAACAAGACGGCACATGGGTCGACACATGGACACAGTTCGGTCGCCCCAGCGGGCTCTATATCGACCAAAATGACACCCTATACTCTGCCGACTCAGAATCCAATACCGGCCCCGGTCGAAACCCCGGCTGGTACCGAGGCATTAGAATAGGTAGTGCCAGCACTGGCTTTGTCAGCGCATTCATTCCAGACCCCAACACAGGAGCCGCCAACGGCACCAGTGTTGCTGAAGGCGTCACGGCAGACGAACAGGGCAATGTATATGGAGCAGAAGTCGCTCAACGCATGCTAAGGAAGTATATAAAGAGGCAGGAGTAGCATTATTGACTGGTAAGCGGGCTTCACTTCGTAGCCCGCCTACCAGCCTAGCCACAATCTTTAGTGACTTTCGCTAGCGACATTACTGCTCGAGAAATAGCGACCGAAAACAGTCTCCATCACCCACAGCGCCGCCAGCGCGACCATGATTAACACAGCCCAGCCCACTAGGCCCGAATAGAAGGCACGGTTTAATTCCGGGAAGGCAATATCATAAGCCATTAAAGTTTCCCAGCGCTCTGCCATCCAGTGCCAAGCACTGTGGGCCACGATAGCGGACATGATAATGACGCCTATCTTCTCCGCCACAAAATGCTTAAACACAAGCGCCAGCGCCGGCACAGCAATGATGATAACCAATAGCTGCCCAATCTCGACGCCGATATTAAAGGCCAGCAGTGAAGTCACTAGATGGGTCCCGGCGAACTGCATACTCTCTGTGAGCAAGAAAGAAAACCCGAAGCCGTGCACCAAGCCAAAACCAAAGGTGACCAGCCATCGATGCTCCTGACTAAATCCAATAATATTCTCGAACGCCATATACACAATCGACAGGGCAATGAGGGTTTCGATCAGCGGCGGAAACCACAGCACTGAGGGCACTACGCCGAACAGCGATGACATTAGCGTAATAGAGTGCGCAACGGTAAAGGCTGTTACCACCGGCACCAAAGCTCGAATATTTCGCAGAGGTATTAATAGACAGAACAAAAACAACAAATGATCTTTACCCTCAAGAATATGATCGAAGCCCAACACAATAAAGCGCCACGCGGCCTGGAACCAACTTGGGTCTAGACTCACTTGCCCGGGGTTACCAATAAATGTAAACGGGCGCTCGGCGCCGCTAGGCAGGATGTAACGAATGACCGTATTAGTTTCCACACCTAGACCACCTAGGCGCGGATCGACAGCAAAGCGCGAGTTTTCAGAGCGAATCGGATAACGAATAAGGACATCCAGCAAGCCCTGACGCCAATACATATTCACACTATCGTCTAAGCGTGGCTGCTCAATATTTGCCAATGCCTGCTGGTAGTCCACGAAAGATCGATTGGAAGGCAGAGATACGCGAACACGCGCCACTTCGTAATCTTGCAGCAACTCTCCCTCTTCAAAAAGATGGAAATTACTTAAAATATAGGCACTTACCGCCGTGCGCAGGGTTGGATCGGCTTCGGAGAATATCAGCGAGCCCGGTACTCCTTCTTTCGGAAAATCTATCTCCCCCAAGGCATCCATGGGGACGCGCATTAAGACCGAAAGAGTATCACCCTCTGGCGCCACAAACGCCTGAACCGCCACGCTCAACGGAATATCATCGGCGCTGACTTGAGAGCTGGGCAAAGCCACCAGCAATAGACCTATGAATGCCAATGTATTGCGGACAAGCAAGATAGAGCAATCGTTCGCCCTGCGAGCCCAACGTCGCGTCCAGCTCCCGCTGCTATTTTTTTGCTTTTTCACTACTAAAAACCCCACCAAAAACTCTCTTAAGCCACTGATTTAAATTAGTTTAATTAGAAAAACCTGAAATTTGTAAGATTTTGTAATCAAGCCAGAAAATCGCCGAATCCGAGTATACTGTCTCGACAGAAGTGAGTATACTGCCTCCCGGTCTAAAAAAAACAAAGCCTCATGTAGAGACTTACCCCGGAGGGAGATAAGAATGACAAGACATATTAAATATGCGGCAGGAGCTACATTTGCAGTTGCGCTAGCAGCGCTCGGTGTAAGCCAGTCACAGTTCCAAGAGCCAGCCGAAGCAGCAAGCGATATGGTTATGGCACCTTCATTCCTTGTAGATCCATATTGGCCTAAGCCACTTCCTAATCAATGGATCTTGGGTCGTACAATCGGTGTAGACGTCGATGAGCGCGATCACGTATTCATTGTTCACCGCGACCAAGACAATATGTTCGGTGGCCTCACTGAAATCGGCCTAAAAATGGGCGTCAGTGATTGCTGTACTCCAGCACCCCCCATCCTAGAGTTTGACCCTGCCGGTAATCTTGTAAATGCATGGGGCGGCCCAGGCGAAGGTTTCACATGGCCAGCATCTAACCACGGTATCGACGTGGCTCCTAACGGCAACGTTTGGATTGGCGGAAACGGTGGCGGCGACTCTCACGTACTCGTATTCACAGGTGACGGCCAGTTCGTTGCAGAATACGGTGAGCCAGGCAACTCTGCAGACAGCAACAGCACTACTCACTTCTCGCAAGTTGCTGAAATCGATATCGACCCAATGACTAACGAAGCCTACGTTGCAGACGGTTACGGCAATAAGCGTATCGCTGTTCTTGACGCCACTACTGGTGAGTTCAAGCGCTACTGGGGTGCCTACGGTAACCGACCTGAAGATGGTCGCGTTGCATACACTCCTGGTGAGCCTCTACCACAGCAGTTCCGTGGCCCAGTTCACTGTGCAACTCCATCTAATGACGGACTTCTATACGTATGTGACCGCGGTACAGACCGTATCCAAGTATTCCGCAAAGACGGTACTTACGTGAAAGAAGTACAAGTTGCTCCAGATACTCTAGGCCAAGGTTCAACTTGGGATATCGATTTCTCTAAAGATCCAGAGCAAAAGTACTTGTACCTAGCTGACGGTCAGAACTTCAAAATCTACATCCTAGAGCGTGAAACGCTAGAAGTATTGACTAGCTTCGGTCACGGTGGTCGCGGCCCAGGTCAATTCTACGCACCACACAGTCTTGCGACTGACTCAATGGGTAACATCTACACTACTGAAACTTACGAAGGTAAGCGCGTTCAGAAGTTTGTCTACCAAGGCATCCAAGAAGTTACTCGTGAGCACCAAGGCGCAGCTTGGCCAGCAGACAAGAAGTAATCTTCTGCTAGGCAAAGTCTAAGCTAAGGAAAAAAGCCACCGCGACGTTAATTCTTCCGGTGGCTTTTTTATTTGCCTATAGTTAGCACACAAAACCGTACACCAGCCGCAACACGATTTAGCTTTAAGAAACACAAGGTTCAGTCAAGGTTAAGCTCTAGAGCGGCAGTATTACTTAAACATTTGTCTTCAGGAGGACATATGACAATTCGTCGCCTACTAGCTTCCACAGCACTAATGAGCACCTTCGCGCTGTTCGCATGCGCTACTTCAGCCCAAGACGTGGCAATCGATTACGAATACACACAGAAGCCTCAAGTAGACTTCTCACCAATGCCAAAGGGTGCGATGAAACTATCAACTTTCTCTGACACACGCGCAGCGGAAGAATCCCACATGATTGGCTCGGTAAAAATTTCAGAGCCTGTCGCCACAATAGTACAAGACGCTCTCACACAAGCCTTTATTGCCGGCGGCGCGAAGCTTGTCGACTCCGATCAGTCCTTGACGCTAAACGGTGAAATAACAGAAGCTTCATTCACAGAAAGCAGTGGCGAATATGATGTCATTATTAGAACCAAGGTCACACTGATGTCGGGTTCCCGCTCTGCGTTTAATACCGTCATTTTCGGGCGGGCTAAAGGCTCCTCGGTTGAAGAAGCGGCCAGAGCCGCACTAGACAAATTAGTGAACTCACTGATCTGGGACGATTACTTCTTGATGGAAGTGATCTAAGAACTTTCTAGTAATTCCCACACAAAAAAAAGAGGTGAGGGCTAAAAGCCGTCACCTCTTTTTTTATGCTCTAAAGCTTATTGCTTAACCATAAGCCAGCTCAAGCATTTCCATCACGCCATCGATCTGTATCGACCAGTAGATAGCCGCAGTAATAATAATAGCGACAGAACTGGCAAGCGCTACTATCTCGCGTGTACTCAGTTTCTTGTTTTCCATATCAACTCCAATCTAAATTTTCTGAACTAGAAGCACCACACAGCACTGTTTAACCAGAGAAACCAATCCAACGGCCGGTGGCCGCGACACTAAACCAGAGCAAAATTGATGCAACGGCAGTCACTTTCAGCACCATAGGACTTAGTTCGTCATGGGGGCGACTGAGTAACGGACGCTTGATCGCAAACACAAATACGATACCCGCCGCCAGAGACGCCATCTTGGCCCAATAGAAGGGGTTATAGTACATGCGCACAGCAACGGCACAGGCCATAAAAATACCAGTAGCCAGCACTACAATTAAGGCCACCTTAAACCACTTATGAGCCTCATCGGCTATCAAATTAGATGACACGCCAGGCAAAACAATATTCAGCAAGCGTAAGTCTGTTACCAAAACCGTACCGCCAAGTAAGGCGAGCGACATTAAGTGTACAGACTGTCCGATTGCGTAAACGCCGCCATATGTTTTTCCGATTTGGCCGAGAAGGGATGTCTCCATCCATTCAAATAAAGGCAATAAATCCATCGATATTTCCTCTTCAAAACCCTACTCAAGGGAGCGAATTAACCAGCAGGACAACCAGCTGCCCAAGCAATAAGATCCGACTGCACGCGGTAACAGTCATACCAGTCGTAGGCTATTAGCCGTCCCGTAGTGACAACGCCAGCCCAAAGACATAACGATCCCGCAGCGGCATAACGTAAACGCTTTGGTGCTTTCGCATCATTGTCCCAAGTATCGACCGATTCGTTCATGCGCTTATGGAATAGCCATGCGTTAATGCCTGCGACTATTAGCAGTACAAACTTAATGCGAAACCAAATACTGGTGGTATATCGTTCTGGTACGGCGTAAAACAATAACAAGCCTGTCACGATCATAACGGTAAAACCAATCATCATAGGCATATTGAGACGTGCAGCAATTTTAGATGCGGGAACTTGCGTCATCGTTAAACCAAGCATACGCAGATCAATCACGCACAACATGCCAAGAAAGATCATCAGGGTTAGAACGTGTGTAGACTCGATCCAGTTATACATATAATAGGATTCATGCAGGCCAGTGCTCTATGCATGAGTATCCAACCAACGTGCAAATTGAAGTAATAGGTCATTGATCACAACAACCTCCTAAACTACTGCTCATAATTTACCTTCCATTACTTGTTAACCCAGCGCTCTATAGTGCTGAGTTTAAGATTTCAGGCACCTCAAAGTACCAACCTACTCCAGTGGCGGTACGATAGCACAGATCACCCAAAGACAGCCCCGTCCTAGTAATCCGGCTGCCGCACATATATAACACTTCATATTGTTTTGCGCTCTGGCAGTACAAACGTAGCTCTCTCGTCCTATTTATTCGCAACATAGCGCAGTTTAGGCCTGAAGAGTTGCTGTTTGATGGCCACTGCTATAGTTTTAGCCCAACCGTAAATAGCCCCTTCACGACTACGATCACATGCACGACCAAACATCGCATCAAGAGCAAGCCGCTCATGAGCTTCCCGAACCGGAGGTTCTGCGCGCCATTGCCCAATCGATCGCCGACAGCGGTGCTCTCGGCCGCTCGAAAGTCTATGGCCGACTATTGGCGTATTTGCTCGAGCAAGCGCTTGAGGGCGGCAAGCCAAAAGAGATCGAAATTGCCATGGAGGTGTTTGGAAGAGGAGCTGACTTTGATGTTTCGAAGGACTCCTTAGTCAGAGTCTATATCTATCAACTCAGAAAGAAGCTAGATACCTATTACAAGAAGCACACTCCCAACACCCCCTACCGAATCTGCATCCCCAAAGGCCAATATGCGCTTACCGTGGAAAGCCTCCCAGGAGATGCACGAAAGCCTAGCGACTCTAAGCAACTAAGCGACACAAGCTTAAAGGGTTTTTCGAACTCCAATTGGATGATGGGATTTATCGCCCTATTGCTGGTACTCAACCTAGTCGCATATTTCTTTGAATCTCCCGAGGGGCAGCTGCCATCGGCAACCCAACAGGCGGCACAGCTGACTCCTTGGAGTGCGCTGCTCGATGACGAACTGCCCATTCGCATCGTAATGGGCGACTACTATATCTTTGGTGAGCTCAATGAAAGGGGCAATGTAAGACGCATGGTTCGCGACTTCAATATCAACTCCCCCGAGGACCTTAACGAACTGTTTCTGGCAGACACGAGCGCGAGACAGCAGTTCCTAGACTTAAACCTGAACTACCTTCCTGAAGGCAGCGCTATTGCCCTAGCCGCCATTATTCCCGTTCTGCAAAAAGAGGGTAAACGCATTAGCGTCACCATGATGTCAGACCTCGATACTGGAGATTTAATTAACAGCCATATTGTCTATATTGGCTATATTAGTGGTCTGGACAAGCTACAGCGCTTAGTTTTCGCCAGCTCGACACTGCAAATTGGACGCACCTATGATGAGCTATTCAATAGAATGACAGGCGAAATATACTCCAGCGATGCCGGCCTTCCTCAACAAAATCAATCCTTTAGGGACTACGGGCTGTTCTCCACCTTCCCCTCCACCTCCGGTAACCAGCTAGTGATAGTCGCCGGAGCTAGAGATGCAGGCCTTATGCATACCGCCCGCGCCCTAGCCACTGCGGAGGCATTGACGCTTAATGCAGAGCGACTTGACACTCCGACAGACGCTCCGGCTCCCAGCTATGAAGCACTGTATGAAGTATTCGGCATCGATAGGCAAGACTTTGACGCCAATCTCGTCCATTTAGAAGCCCTAGACCCTAGGCTAATTTGGAGCGGAGAAGCCAGTAGACTGAGAAGCCGCTAAGCGCACCCTCCTCTCACCCCAAGCCAAACAGCACGATATTGTGCAAGCATTTGTGGCAATCCTTGACAGCGGGGCAATTCGTATTGTGCCTAATGGTGCGACCTTGCTATGATGCGTCCACTTTTTTTCATAATAAAAACTCTGGAGAGTGCCTTATGTCCTCGGTAATGATAGTACTTTTGGGTCTTGCCGGTTTCACTTTTGGCTGGTTTGTTTATTCGCGGTTCATCGCGGATAAAATCTATAGACTAGACCCAAACTTTGTAACACCAGCTCACGAAGTTAACGATGGCGTTGACTATGTTCCCACTAATAAGTTCGTCCTTTGGGGCGCCCACTTCACTTCAGTTGCTGGCGCAGCACCGATTGTGGGTCCTGCCATTGCGATCTACTGGGGCTGGTTGCCTGCCGTTCTGTGGGTCACGTTCGGCTCTATCTTCTTCGCTGGCGTCCACGATATGGGCGCGCTATGGGCAAGTACTCGTCACAAAGCAAAATCTATCGGCGCACTTTCAGAGTCTGTAATCGGCCCCCGCACCCGTGCACTATTCATGGTTGTGATTTTCCTATTGCTGCTTATGGTTAACGCTGTATTCGGTTCTATCATCGCAGATGAGATGGTCACTATCCCAACATCTGTATTCCCCGCGTGGGCTGCGATTCCTGTTGCGGTTGCCATCGGCTTCCTGATTCGCCGTAAAGCAAACCTACTGCTGATTTCTGTGATTGGCGTAAGTATCCTTTACTTCACTATCTATATTGGTAGTGAGATGCCACTCGCTCTGCCCGAAGGCTTCCTAAGTGCAATCGGCCTAGGCGAGAATGCGGCGTGGATTATTATTCTGTTCATCTACGCGGCCATTGCCTCAATGTTGCCAGTTTGGGCATTGCTCCAGCCACGTGACTATATCAATGGCGCGCAGCTTGTCGTTGGTCTAATCCTTCTTTACGGCGCAGTGTTCTTAGCACTTCCAGATATTACGGCGCCTGCTATCAATGATATGACAGTAGAAGGCACGCCAAGCATCTTCCCACTATTATTTATCACTATCGCCTGTGGTGCCCTATCAGGCTTCCACGGCATTGTGGCTTCAGGCACAAGCTCCAAGCAGCTCGACAAAGAGACCGATGCTCGTTTTGTCGGCTACCTAGGCGCGCTGGGTGAAGGTTCACTTGCATTGATTACACTAGTAGCGGTCAGTGGCGCTCTCTATGCAGCGACTCCGGCACAGTGGCATGCACTGTATAACAGCTTTGGTGCAGGCGGTGCCGGTGCATTCATTGCTGGCGGCGGCGCCCTTCTAGCCGAAGGCTGGGGACTCCCACAGCTATTTGCAGAAACACTACTAGCGACAATGGTGGTGCTATTTGCAGGTACTACGATGGATGCAGGCGTACGTCTGCAGCGCTACATCATTCAAGAGTGGGGTTCAATCTATAAGATCAACCTCCTCAAGAGCAACGTAGCAGCAACACTAGTGGCTGTTGGCAGCTGTCTGCTACTCGCATTCGGCGCAGGCGGCTCAGAGGGTAATGGCGGAAATGTGATTTGGCCGCTATTTGGTGCCACTAACCAAATCCTAGCCAGCTTGACGCTACTCGTTATTTCCGTGTTCCTACTGAGAATGGCGCGTCCAGCTCTTTACACCTTAGTGCCAATGGTAGCCGTATTATTTATGGCGATCTGGGGAAGCATGATTCAAATGAAGAGCTACTACATGAACGATCAGTGGTTGCTAGTGGTACTGAGCGTTGCCGTGCTAATTGCCAGCGTATTGGTAATTCTCGACGCTATCGCAGTAATCTCTGCTCTACGCCGAGGCGAGCTAGAGCCCGATCCTGCGGCTGAGGAAGCTAAGTAAGACATTAAGCTTTCTAGCTAGCAATAAAGAGGCCTTAGAGTATTGTGCTCTAGGGCCTTTTTTATTTTTGGCAATCCTGCATTGTTTCTGTGACTGTACTCACACTCTTTAGAAGAAAATTAGGGTAATCGCCTAAATTTAGAGCAATATCGCAGTTTTCCGCGCTCCCTACCGATAATATCCTCTACACCGATTGTTCTTTCGCAATACAGACCCAATAAGTTTTGCAGCAAATTCTGCACAAATAGTGAAAACTGATGATAAGTTATACACTTAGCAAGAATTGTCGGTCTATATTGAGAGCCAAAGCATGAACAATACACTTACGCTTTTAAAGAACTCGAGAGGGGTAACCCTGCTAGAGCTCCTGATCTCCGTATCAGTGATGGCTATTATAGTGTCATTAGCAGCGCCAAATTTTTCCCAATTTGGGATGGATCAACGCTTGATTGGCGCCGCGGAGCAAGTATATGAGCATATGCAGCAGGCCCGAACGGAAGCGGTTACAAGAAGCACGGCAACCTATTTGAACTTTTCGGCTAATGGCACTACTAACTGGACTTACGGAATGAGTAGTGTCACCAGCCTTTGTAATGTCGCGATCACAGACCCAACAACGGCAAACGCCTGCGTGATGGTTATAGATGATGGTGACGGTGTAGTGGACCCCGGTGACGGTAGCGTCGATACCGGCGATTTAGTGCTATATAGATACAATGGTGCAGAGTATACAGACGTGGCCATGACAACCTCATTATTCAGCAGTGGCACTACCGAGATTGTCTACGACCCGATTCGAGGGATGTCCAGCTCAGCTCGTGTCTTACTAACGGGGGGCAATGGCAATTCTTTGCGGGTAGCCATCAGCCTGCTGGGGCGAGTGACTATCTGCTCACCTGGCGGAACAGTTGATAACTACGGTGCTTGTTAGATGAAGAAAACTGTTACACAACAATCCGGCTTTACTTTAACAGAGCTAATGATCACCGTTGGCTTAAGCCTGAGTATTATTAGTTCCGTATTGGTAGGCTACCTAGGTACTTACACGGGCTCAATGGACACGCTTAGCAGCAGTAAGGTGAACCAAGACCTTAGCGCCCTTATGAATCTAATGGTCAACGATATTAGACGAACGGGTTACAGCGGAGATCCGACTGTGGCGTCTACTCCAACGAATAATTTATTCAATGTGAACGGTGTCACCGCTTTGGAAGTTTACGATAGTGCGACAACGAATAATCAGGTCGCCGCAACAGGCTCTGGCAGCTGTATCGTCTATGCCTACGATCGTGACGAAGACGGTGTCGTGGATGCGGATGAACTGTCCGGCTTCCGCCTGGTGGCAGGGGTTGTACAGATGCGCACCGCGGGCAATGTGCTTAACCCAGACACCTGCGCCGACTTCAATAATACTTGGACTGCCTTAACCGACCCTGGGCTAGTGACCGTTACGAATCTGACATTTGACCTTTCGGGATCAAGCTGCATTAACACACGCGAGCCAGATAATATCGACAACGATGCTAGCGGAGTGGCTGACAACGCAGAGGAAGCAGACTGTTACGATGCCCCACTACCCACCAATGGGAGTGGGGACATCACGATCGAAACTCGTCAAGTCACTATCACTCTTACAGGAAACCTTGCGAGCGATGCCTTCGTGCGCCAAACGCAAACTCAGAATGTTCGTATAAGAAATGACATGGTGAGGATTCGCTAATGACAAGCCGTAGCTCACCAGTCATCAACACAAGGCCATTAGCGCGGCAAAGCGGCGTTCTAACTCTCGTTATTTCATTGGTCATTCTAACGCTAAGCACGCTGGTGACCTTTAATGTATCCAAAGCCGTATTGATGGAGCAAAAAATCGCCAACAACGATCTTAGGGCTAAACAGGCTTTTGAGGCTGCCGAGGCTGGCGTCCTAGCGGCGGTGGCTTATCTCGATAACGACCCAGATGTTGACTCAGACTCGGTGATCGATCCTGTATTTGATACGAATAATGATGGCTTGGGGGACTCAAATACGGCCGTAGTAGGAACCGGCAGCGTCGTAGTAACAACCACTGATCTTTCGACGGATATGACGACTATACTCATTACTTCCCAAGGGTTTAGTGACGACCAAAGTGCTACGCGAACTATTACTCAAGTATTGTCCACCATTAACCCGTTACCTAATATGCCCGATAACCCCTTAACGACTAAGGGCACAATTATCATTTCGGGCTCCGCGACTGTCCATAATCCAGAGGGGCACAGTACGATTTGGAGTGGCTCTGATATTGATTTAGGGTCTAACAACTCTACCAGCACAGAAGTTCCAGATATTGGTGGTGCCACCTACCCTGGCTGCATGGATATTCCCATGAGCTGCAGCTTAGTGAGTGCCTCGAACCGACTAATTGCGGGTGTCGATATTATCGAAAATGACTCCAGCCTTGGCGCCCTTACATCAGACGAGTTTTTCCGCAATTTCTTCGGCCTAAGCCCAACAACGTTTCGCAGCGCACTGACCACAATAGACACTACACCAGCCGATATTGTTGCTGATGCTCACCTTGCTAGCCAAGAAGTTATTTGGGTGGAGGGTGACGTTACCATTAGCGGCATTACTGTAGGCTGCACCACCGCGGTCACAGGTAATAACGTCTGTCCAGCTGCGAACACAAAGCCCTCCATTGTTGTTGTTAATGGCAATGCAACATTTACTGGCACACCGCATTTTTACGGTCTCCTTTTTATACGAGGCGATACTCTAGGGAGTGGCAATGTTACCGTTCACGGCGCGATGGTCATTGCAGGCAATGCCAGCTCTACCGGCGGTAGCTTAGATATTTGGTACAACTCTGACGTCCTAGAATCGACGGCGAAAGCTGGCGCGTCTACTGGAAGCTCCGGCACATGGAAAGACTTTTAACCAGGTTTGAGGTTGAGCATATGAATTTTTTTAGTCGCAAACAACGCGGTTTCGGCCTTATCGAAATCCTCGTCACGCTAGGCATTTTATCCGTAGGTATACTTGGCGTCGCCGCCTTGCAATCTACGATAAGTAAGCAGAGTGCAGAGAATAAGACGACGGCAGAAGCTCTGGCCATTGCTCAATCTCGCATAGAACAGATGAGAAATTACTCTGGTACGATCTCTAGCCTTGATGAGTTTAATACTGCCTACGCGGACACCAATGGTTTCGCCAATTCCTTAACCGTTGAAGGGGTTAACGCCGACTTCACTAGGACAGAAAGCATTGGCACTTCGGGCTTGGTCAAAGACGTAGTGGTTAGAGTGGCATGGACGGATTCTGACAATGACGCCAAGGCTGTAACATTGGATACCGACCTTTCATTTGTATCACCACGAAGCGTTGGCGACGTCGCCCTTGAGTCAACAGAGTCATTAGTAGACGCACCGACTGGTCGCGCTAGACTAGGTGAAGGCCAACTTCCAGAAGGTGCCGAAACCACCTCAAATGGCGATGGCACTTCTTTGTATCAGGATGGCGGAACCGACTTAATGCTGGTTTATGATGACCAGATCGTGCTGACTCTCGCCGAGGCATGTCAGACAGAAGAAGGTACTTGCATCGACTTTGTTAGAATTAAGGGCACTGTATACATCGACACCGCGTCTCAAGGCTCCCTGACCCCAGGCGACGTATATTTAGTTGCCTCTGATGCTGCATTTTGCGCCAGACACTATACGGTAGACGGAACAACAACACCGGTTACTTCTGATACTGCAAGCACAATTACTACTGATGCTGGCGATTACGAGTACTTCGACTACACTTGCTATATAGGCGGTGGATGGCATGGCAACGTAGGTGTGATCCTGGCCGGCGGTCTTAGCCAGTCCGATAAAGTGTGTATCGGAGACCCGGTCTCTATCAATGCCTGGGAAGCGCCAGTCATTGCAACTCGACGCGTCTACCGCGGCATGCTTTACAAATATGATTTAGGCACTGATAGCGGCCGAGAAGAAATTAGCGACGGCGACGGTGGCACACTCGTTCGTTACTATAGCCAAGGCATTGCCGATAGCACTTTGCTACCAGACCCAGACTCGGGTGATAGCGGGCATGACTTTGTCATCGCATCCATGGCCTCCTCCTTAAATGACGGCAGCAATTGCACAGACCAAGGCATAATGGTGCGGGCCGACTCCAATGTAGACGGCACAGATGGCGACCTATTTGCTGGTATGCCAACAGATTTTATCTGCCTGAATGATGGCCTACTGGACACCTACGATGACACTGTTTTTGGGGAAACCTCTTCTTGTCCATACGACCCATCAGACCCACCTTCAACTAGGCATCTTGTCAGCGGAACCATTAACGTCTTGGCGCCCGAGACTGACGATAATAATAACCTGATGGATAGCATTACCACTCTGACTTCCGATGGTCCCGGTAACTGTTTGGTGGCACCTTACGGCCACGATGGCACCCAGTATCAAGCGAATTACCAGTGCGACGTCTATGATTGGGGTAATGGTTGGAATGGATACATCGAGGTCGTCTATGACGCTTCTAGCATGAGCTGCGAACCCAATAGACTTAGCTTATCCAACGTCAATGGCGACACCGTAAACAACGATTATGAGAACTGCTCTCCTGGTAGTTTTGCCGTTATTTCAGGGACCGTTACAGCTTCAGGCAATAGAGTTCTACAATCTGGCGAGTTGAGCGACGGTGGGGTTTGCGATGTTGCAGCAGATGGATTAAGTTACCAGTGCGTTACCGCCGAATTTGAAGGAGATACTTGGACAGGCACAATGACCTTGGTTCCTACTGGTGGTGACATTTGTTCAAGTCCAAACAATGATGGAGTATTCTCATTTAGCGGACTTGAATCCGGCTTTGTCACTCAGAATGTCACTATTCAGAACAATGCAAACCAGTGCCTCTAAGGAAATGAACAATGAAGCTTTATCCTAAATTACAATTGAGCAATGGATTTACTCTAATAGAACTGATGATTTCTGTTGCCATTGTGGGGGTACTGGCACTAGTAGCTTATCCGGCCTACCAAGATAGCGTACAACGATCTCGTCGAGCCGACGGGATCGCTGCCGCTTTAGGCATACAGGTAGCACAGGAGAGTTTTCGCTCTAACTGTCGCTTCTACGCCCAAAACCTGGGCGCCAATAATGTCTGCGGCGCCAACGCCGGCGCTAGCACTGTCCAGGCTTCAGCTACCAGTGCAGAGGGCTTTTATGCCTTATCAATTCAGGCTGCCAGTGCCACAGGAAATGCCTATACCATCGTTATTGACCCACAAGGACAACAGGCCGGTGATAGCGACTGCGACCCTATGACTTTGACGTTTAATAATGCGAACCCGACGGGCCTTAAAGCACCCACCGCTTGCTGGTAAATCTATCGTTTACATTTTATGGGTTTGCCATTGCTGCCTTCTCGAATGCCATCGCCGTTGGAGTCTTGCGCATAACGCGTTCTGCCGCTTAGACTCAGAATGATCTGCCGATGCTCGCGCGGATCTTTATTGCTAGCACAAAAGGTGAAATTACCGTTCTGATACTTGGTAAATCCGCGAGAGTTAAATTGCAAATATTGGCGGTTCTGAAAAGAATTGAACGATAGAGTGCCGTCGGCGTTGTGCGGCTGTAAACGAAACAGCAGCCGGTCTTCTGGGTCGAGCTTATGATCTTCATTTAGGTCAGTAAAGATAATAGCGCCCTCATTCCACGAGCCCTTGCACTGCGTGCCATCACGACTTCGGCAGAAGGTGACGGTAATCGCTTCATCTATTGCCGTATTGCGGCTCATAGAGAGCGCAGACATTATCTCGCCCATTAGATCATCAGCGGCTAGCTCCTTTCGGCTCTGACCAAAACCACTGCTCAAAGTCCCCATGATCAAAATGCTCATAATGAACAAGGTAATTAATAGCTCAATCAGACTCACTCCTCTTTCCATCGGCCCTCTCCTTGGACATCCTTCGCCTATAGAAAGTATAGAATAGAGTCTAAGATGTGCTCGCGCGCCTAGCGCTCGTGAGCAGGCTCACTTTCACTAGCCTAAGCACCGTATACTTAGTACATTAGTCACTAAGTCACTAAGTCACTAAGTCACTATTCGGAAGAAACTCATAATGTCACATACGAAACAAGTTTTTAGAGCAGCGGGAATCTGTTGCCTTGGCCTGCTGCTAAGCAGCTGCGCGGAACTGGGTGGCCTCTACCCTAGCGGCACTGGCCCCATGCCCACGCAGGGCAGCGCTAACAGCCAGAAGCCCAATCTATCCATTAGTCGAGAACAAGCCCAAGCCATCGCCATTGCTAGCGGCATTTCAAGCCAACAAGGTCTGCCACCGGGTATCGCTCGCCGAGTAGCCAAAGGAAAGCCTCTGCCTCCAGGCATTGCCAAAAATAGGCTTCCGCAGTCCATGATCAATTTGCTGCCGAATGTGGCGGATCATGAATGGTTACAGCTAGGACGCGATTTGGTTTTGGTGGCCGTGGGCACGATGGTGGTCGTCGAAATTTTCGAGGAAGTCTTTTCATAACAATCGATAAGAAGAGGGATTTACGATGATTAAGAAACTATTAGGCGCCGCGTTGGCGCTGTTTATCGTTGTAGGAGTGATCGTCTATTTCTACTACGAATCCGCTATCAAGAGTGCAATCGAGATTGCAGGCAGCAATGCTCTCGGCACTCAAGTCACCGTGGAAGGAGTAAGTCTCTCGCCGCTATCAGGACAAGGCAGCATCACGGGCTTGACCGTAGCAAACCCAGAGGGTTTCGAGGCTCCCTACGCCATCGAGCTTGGTGAGTTAGCACTCGCTATCAACGTTGACTCTTTATTCTCAGACATTATTGAGATAGACAGTATTTTAGTGGAAGGCGCGCATATCACTTATGAGACGCGCTTGGTGAACGATAATATTCGCACCTTACTCGCCAATATACCTACCAGCGAAGGTGTAGCGGACCCTGTCAACGAAAATGGCCCAGCAAGCAAAAAGGTCATTATTCGCGACTTTCAAATGCTGGCGCCGCAAATCACCTTGCAGACTGCAGTGGCAGCAGCCCCAATCAATTTACCAGAACTGCACTTAACTAATATCGGTGATGAGAGCAATGCGGTCACAGCCGCCGAAGCGATCAGACAAGTTCTTGTGGCACTCAATACATCTTTGGTGTCTGCCAATGTTCGTAACTTCGATACCATAAAAGAAGGCGTTCAAACACAGCTTCAAGATGGCGTGGACAAAATTGGCGAAAAAGCCAACGAAGTCACAGACGGACTTAAGAATCTATTTTCACGCTAAGCACACTCTACAAAAATAACAAGAAGGAAAGAGAGTCACATGAAATTCCGTTTAAAACTGCTAGCCGCCGCTTTCGCGGCTGGCATCAGCTTAAACACATCTGCACAAACCCCCGGAGAGCTTGCCACTACCGTTGACGATCGTTTTACCATGGCAGTGGTGGGCGACATTATTATCGCCTACCCTCTCGATCAAATGATGAGTACACCCGGCTTTGCCGAGGTAGTGGAATTCATTCAAAGCGCCGATGTGGCCACCGGCAATATGGAAGGCAATATAATCGACGGCCGCTCTTTTAAAGGCTCAAGACCGGGTGGGTTCGGGGCCGAACCACAGGCCGCAGAATGGCTGAAAGAAATGGGCTTCGACATCCTCGCGCGTGCCAATAATCACGCCAATGATTTCGGGCCTGAGGGGCTAGTCGAAACCAGTAAACACTTGGACCGAGTCGGCATTCAACATGCAGGCTACGGCGATACCTATTGGGCTGCGCGCTCTGCCCGCTACTATAGTTCCGCCAAGGGACGTGTCGGCATGGTGTCGGCATCAGACCACCAACCTCAAGCGGCTCCTATGAGTGGTGAATGGCCAGGCACTGGCGGGCTAGGCCCGCTTCGCGTTAGCCGTAAATTCATGATTCCTGAGGACGCATGGGACTCTGTTCAAACCTTACGCGATCTATTTCCCAGCGGCACCTTTTGGTATTCTCGCGGCGCCAATACCGATGATCACATTACCTTTTTACGGGAGCAGTTTCACAAGGCAGCACCGGGTGTCACAGAGCCCTCATTCTCCTTCGAAGCGAATGAACGCGATGTTACAGACATCATGACGGCCATTAGCCAAGGCAAGATGCAGTCTGATCTCATCACCTTCGCTATTCACGCTCACCACTTCCGCGATACTCGCGGTGGTTATCGCGGCGAAGGCATTCCTGAAGGGGAGCATAGAGACACCAACCCCAGCATCGCTGATTACTTACCAGTAGTCTCCAAGAAGGCTATTGATAATGGCGCCGATATTATTCAAGGCACTGGCGTTCACGCGCTAAGAGGCATTGAAATCTACGAAGGCCGGCCGATCTACTATGGCCTAGGCGAATTCATGCGCCAGATGGATGTCATCGGCTTAGCCGGCCGCAATGCAGTCAGTCGAGATTTGGGCCCCGAGGGTTTTGAGTTTCCGGTCAAATATGAAAGCATCATCGCCATCAACGAGTTTCGCAACCAAGAGCTCTACGAAGTTCGCTTACACCCGATCGAGCTCAACTATGAGACCGAAAAACTGTCTCGACGCGGCATTCCTCTCATAGCAAACAGAGAAACCTCTCAACGCATTCTAAAGCGGCTGCAGGAGCTCTCAGAGCCCCTTGGAACCACTATCGAGATAGACGGCAATATCGGTATTATTCGCCCCTAAACGAAGGCACAGAGCTAGGTAGAGCGTTTATTCGCGCTGCTTAGCTCTTGCTTTGCGGAACATCACAATAAGTACTATTTTCCAGCTGCTTATTGTAATTGTTTAGAATTCGCATACCTTCAGCGGGTTTCACCACCCCAGCCTCTATCTTCTGTTTAATCATTTCGGTCATGCGCCTATCGAGATCGCTAGGAAAGTATTGCACCGAGCTGAGCATGTCTTTAATGCTCACGCCTTTAATGATCTCTTCTATCCAAAAATTACCAGGCTCATCAGCGCTGGCGTAGACGTGAACCTCCCCTACTCGTCCTAGCAGATTATGAGCATCACCCAAGATCTCTTGGTAGGCTCCCACCAAAAACACACCCAGGTAATAGGCTTCATTGTGACGGTAGTCGTGCAATGGCAAACTAGAAGAGCTAGCCAAAGACGAAACATACTGATCTATCTTGCCGTCCGAATCGCAGGTTAAGTCGACCAGCTGTCCACGGCGCTTTGGCTCCTCATCGAGCCGGTTGAGAGGCATCACCGGAAAGACTTGCCCAATGGACCAGTGATCCAAAATTGACTGGAAGATGGAGAAATCACAAAGCACCATATCGGTTAATTGGGACTCCAGTTCCAACTGCTCGCTCGGCGTGGGTTGAATATCCAAATCGATAAACTTCTCTAAGGCCTCGCGCGCAATATTCCAGTACAGGCTCTCTACTTGGGCCAGAGATGTGATATCAATATAGCCCATCCGCGACAACTGCTCTGCCTCGGCCCGCGCATCTTGCGCGCTGTGAATCACCTCGGTGACCGCGCCGCGCGCGCGAACGCTCTTAATACGCTTAAAACATTCTCGCATTCTTAACACGACGGGCACATCGGTCTCGCCCTGCTCCATACTGGGCGGCGAGTCGGGGCGATGCACACCAATGACCGGTACAACAAGCATGGAGTGGTGCGCCGTTAAAGCCCGGCCGCTCTCGGACAAAATAGTCGGCAGCGCGACCTCTCTTTGTTCACAGACCTCTTTAATCGTGCTAACCACGACATTCGCATATTCTTGCAGTCCATAGTTTATAGAAGAGTCGACATCCTCATACTCCCCACCATAACTGCCACCGTAATTAACGCCGAGCCCGCCACCCACATCAAGAAACTCGAGTTCGATGCCACGCTTAGTCAGATCGGCATAATATTGACTAATCTCCCGTACTGCCGAGCGCAATACTTGGGTATCCGAAATCTGACTACCAAGATGGAAGTGTAAGAGCTTAAGACAGTGACTGGCGCCGCGCTTTTCTAGCTCATAAACAAGCTTCATGAGCTCGGGAATAGTGAGGCCGAACTTGGAGTTATCCCCGCCAGACTCATACCAGCGTCCCGAACCACGGGTAGAGAGCTTCACCCTTACGCCCATTTTGGGCGCCTGCTCCGCGCTTAATTCTCGCGCATCCGCTAGGGCCATCAATTGCTCAAATTCTGTATATTTTTCGATGACCGGCAGCACTTGCTGCCCCAAATGCTGAGCGTTCAACATGAGCGTGAGCATTGTGTGATCCTTGACGCCATTACACAGCAACAGAATATCATCGCTCACCAAGGCCAGAGTAGCCATTAACTCTGCACGCGACCCACACTCTAGGCCAATTTTAAACTCCTTCCCGGCATCCATGACCTCGTTCACTACTTCGTGAAGCTGATTCACCTTGATGGGAAAGATGCTACGATACTCTCCCTCGTAGCCAGCCTCTTCTATGGCCTCTTTAAAGGTTAAGTTAAGCCTTCTAACTCTCGCGGCAATAATATCTTGAAAGCGAATGATCAGAGGCATAGTACAACCGTCTGCAACCGCTGCATCCACTACCTCGGTTATATCGATTTCCAATTCGCTATCGGCAACGGGACGAACGCAAGCATGGCCCAGCTCATTGATTCCGAAATAGCCTGCCCCCCACGTCTTAACGGCGTAAAGATCCTGCGCGTCTAAGGTACTCCATATTTTAGTGTCGTCACTCATTATCCCAGTCACCTTATTATTCTTTACCTATAAGCCTATAAAAGATCGCTATCTATGTGCGCGTTTCACCATAGAGACACAGTAATTCAATTGCGATCTGCGCCGCCGCCAATGCAGTGATCTCCGCGTGATCATAGGCAGGCGCTACCTCTACAACGTCCATGCCCACTAGATTAATACCGACTAAACCACGAATAATCTCCAGGGCCTGTTGAGAGCTTAAGCCTCCGGGAACAGGGGTACCCGTACCCGGCGCGAAGGCTGGGTCCAGACAGTCAATATCGAAAGTGAGATAACACGGCTTATTGCCTACTCTGTTCTTAATGCTTTCAACGACGCCTGCACTGCCCATGGCGCTCACATCACTAGCGCTAAGAATTTTATAGCCTAGCGGCTCATCATTCGTGGTACGTATGCCAATTTGAATGGAACTCTCTGGCTCTACGATGCCTTCCTTAGCCGCTTTATAAAACATAGTGCCATGATTAATTCCATCGCCTGAGGAGGGCCAGGTGTCCGTATGGGCATCGAAGTGAATTAGGCTAATGGGCCCGTGAACCTTCGCATGAGCGCAGAGACTTGGATAGGAGATAAAATGGTCGCCGCCCAAAAGCAGGGAAGCCGCGCCGGAATCCAAAATAGCCGCCACATGCTCTTGGATATGCTTAACACCAAGAAGCGAACCCTCACAGTCACCCCAGTCAACGATTGCCATCTGCGCAACCGGGTCATGCTTCCAGGGCCAAGGACGCTCCCAAGCCAGAGAGAGTGAAGCATTACGAATGGCGCGCGGCCCTAGGCGCGCTCCAGAGCGATTGGTGGTAGCAATATCCAAAGGAACGCCACTCACCACAACATCCACATCATTCAGATCGCGCGAGTACGGAATTCTGAAGAAACTGGCGGCGCCGCCAAAACTGTGCGAACCGACCATTCCGGTTTTTTTCTTGCCTGTAAAAGCATTATCCCAATTGCTCATTTCGCCCCTCAAATATATTTATGCAGAGACTTCTAGGCTTTACAGCAATAACTGCCTTATGCGTCCTGCTTAACTTTTGCTAAGAATTCGGTGCTCATCAACAGTACCGCGACTTTTAGGTACTCGACTATCTCGCTATAGGCGGCCTCGCTCTCTTCCCCTTCCTCGGTATTAAAATCGTCAGAGATATTAGAGATATTCACCAGGTCTTTTAGTGCCTCTTCGGTCTCCGGCGAGAATTCCGTCAGACCCAACTGCCCACTAGCAGTGCCAAAGCCTACCAGAAAGCCCTGACACCAAGAGGCCAGACAGCGAACCCTTTGTATCAAGTCCAGCTCATCGTCGGGCAGAAATAAAGCGTAGTGAGAGTCACTTGCAAACATATCCCGCTCTATCGACTCATACATGGTTTGAATCGTTAAGCGGTTACGCTCAGAACATGCATCTACATTTAGATGCTTCATCACCAGCGTAATGACACTATCAGGAGTAATCTTTAGACCAGTACATACGATACCGGACAGCAGGCCGTGAATTTCCGATGGTGATACTTCATAGCCAAACTCGAGCATTTGATTGCAACAATCATCAAAGTCGAGAATATGATCTTCTTTCGGTTCCAAAATAACAAATCCTAGTCAAAATATTCATGTGGCCGGTCACAAAAAGCCGTGCCACTTCTTCACTACCTACTTCTTGGTAGGCTTATTCCACGGCGTAGGCGCCGCTAACGCAATATGATCGGGGTGAATGACAATCTTGCCTTCTTTGAGTAGTTTACCAAGAGTCTTCTTATAGTTTCCTTTACTCACAGAGAATGTGGCGTAAATATCTTCCGGGCTGCTCTTATCGCACAGGGCAGACTTGCCATCATTATCCTTCAAGTGAGCCAGTATTTTCTCCGAGAGATCGTCCCGCACTGCCTGTCCCTGCAGCTGAAGACACAAATCGATACGACCATCCTCTCGCACCCGCTTGATAAATCCGGGTACTTTTTGGCCAATGCGCAGGGCTTGGATCACTTCGCTCTTAAAGATCAAACCAAGATGGGTTTGATTAATAACCGCCTTATAGCCCATATCGGTCCGGCCACAGATAAGCAGCTTCACTGGCTCCATCTCTTCGAATTCAGAACCATCTTCGCTAAGCCAGTTATCCAGCTTGGAGCTAGCCGCAAGACGCCCACTAGGCTTATCCAAGAACACATACACCACATAGCTATTGCCTTCTCGCATGGGTACTCGCTGCTCATTAAAAGGCACGAGAAGGTCCTTAGGCAGCCCCCAATCGAGAAAAGCGCCAGAGTGGTTAACTTGAGCCACCTTAAGCGAGACGCACTGATCTCTTTGCGCCCGCGGCCTTTTAACCGTCGCTATCGGGCGATCCTCTGAGTCGGTGTACAAAAACACCTCTACAGAATCGCCAATGCTGCTACCCGCTGGCACCTCGCGGCGTGGCAGTAGTACCTGCCCCAAAGGCCCGGCATCCAAGAAAACGCCGAAATCGACCTCTTTACAGATACTAAGGGTATTAAAAATGCCGATCTCGGCCATAGTGACTCCAAAAAAATAAAATGCCCGCTGTCGTTTCCGGCAGCGGGCATTGAATTGTGGCAGATTGTCGGGCTAAGCGTAAGAGCCGCCCTTAAAATATGCCCTAGAAGGTACCACGAATCTTAATGGCGTATTTAACACCGGTTACGCTGCAGGAGTCCTCGATTTCGTCGAGAGAGCCCGTAGCAATAGTGCCACCGACATAGCGAGAACGAATACGGCAGCGCTCTGTATTGAGGGTATTCATCGTTTCGAAACGATAAGTTAAGCCTCCGAAGCCAATCGTTTCAAACCACAGGCTCAGCTGATCACCTGCATCATAGTCTTCGATCTTATTGATATCGTAGAGCTTATTATTGCCAGAAAAATTGTGATAAAAATTAAAACCATAGTTCATATTACGCGACGGAATATCGTGCCTAAAACCAAGACTGAAGCGACCACGACCATTTTGGCGTAAACGACGATCTATGCCTAAGAACGGATCGGTCACTTTAGAGTCTTCCAAGCGCAGTCCCGATGTTACCAACATTTCGGGGTTACCCAAGAAACCCAAACGTAGGCTACCATCTAAAGCAAGACCATAGCGCTCACCATCGCCTATATTACCGTTAGCCGACGCGATAGTGGTAGCGGTAGATACGTCAATACGATCAATGACGTCTTCCAATTCATGGTAGAAGACTTGAGAGCTAAACACACCCTCATCATTAGGCAGGCGATACTCGAGGTTCATTTCGTAACGAATTGATTGCTCTTGGCGAAGGTCGGGGTTACCCGCAAGCGCATTCTGGTCATCGTCTCCACTTGCAGTGCTAGCCGTAAAATCGGCAAAGCTCAACTGGGCTACGTCCTTTTCAATGGAGGCTCTAAATTGAATACTAGGAGTAATATCAAATCGGTAATCGATTTTCGGCCTTATGAAATCGAAGTCACGCTTATTGCGAACATCGCCGGTCTGCTCAATGGTGGAGTTCTCAAACAACAGAGTACTCTCTAAAGACATGCGATCATTCAACTTCCAGTTATGGACAATAAACGTCTCGTAGCGCATCTCCTCTACACGCGCATCGGTATTTCCTACTGGCACCAGACCACCAAAGGCTGCGGACGGCGTCCCTGTCGCGCTGAGGATTCCTTGCTGAAGCTGCGCGTCAAGAATAGTCTGAGCGCGCTCGATACCAAACTCGATGTCCTGCGTGTCGGTCAACCCCATCGTGTAGCTCGAGCGAATGATGCGCTCTTGTTCGATTCGCTGGTTAGCAAGATATAGGTATTTCTCATTACCTGCCGGCAAAATATCGAAGGACTCTCGCGTACTATCACTGTCCGTCTCGTTGACAATAAACAAGGTCTTGAAGCGATTACCATTAGCAAAAGAATGCTCGTAGTCGCCGCCAATTTCCCAGTTATCGGAGGTCGCTGGAACACGGTCATGCTCGTAAGACTTCACGCTCGGAGAAACGGTTAGATCCGTGATAATACGATCTGCTTTGTTCGGAGAATCCGAAATACCATAAAGCGCATTCAAGTTCACTCTGTCATTAGGCGTCAGGTCATAGCCAATATTAGCCGAAACCTGCATTGGCGCAGAATTGGTGTACTCCTTACGAACGACAGTATCGTTCGGGGAATAATCACCTAATATACTCGTCTCAAAACCGTTACGGTATTGATAGCGCGGTTCGCGCTCAGCAGCAAGAAGATAGTTCAATGCACCACGCTGACCTGTCAAAGAGATGGAACCACCTGGGTCAAGTGTATCCCCCTGATAGCGGTCCATATTCACCTCTGCGGCGATGCTAGAGCGTGACTCGGCCTCTAAGAGAACGATATTAATCACTTGGCCACCGCCACGAACATCTAGGTCGCCTGAGGTGCCACGAATAATCTCAATATAGTCAACTTGATTCGCAGGAATACGACTAAGTTGGCTATTGCCTTCATTCTCCTTACCAGCAACGCGACGGCCATTAATAAGAATTTGATCACCACCGGCTCCTAAGCCGCGACGATTGGCTCCACCGGAACTACCAGGACCACCCCCATTGCCGCCACGGGCCGTACTGATACCAGGAATGCGGTTTAGCATATCGTTTACAGAAAACGGCTCATATTGCTCGAAGAACGACGCCGGGTAAGTCACTGTCGACTCATTTCCAGTAGCCTCTTGCGCGTCGGCAACGCTAGCTAGAAGCAAAGCTCCTGCGGCCAGTGTACTAATTGGCAGGCGCTGCCTAACCGCGCGAAGACTCGCGCTTAGTATTCGAAAACTCATAGATATAACTCCAAAGCGCTAATAAAAGCGACGCGCCGGTACATTGCCGACGCGTATTAATTGATAATCACTTACGTTAAAGGATGGGGAGTATGCACAGATTTTTTCGTTTAAAAAACAATAGTCTGTAGCAAATTTGTGACTATTTGTAATGGCTATGGCAACTATGGAGAAGGCAATATTTCTTGCTTCTGCTCATCCAAGCCCTCGATACCAATACGCACCACATCACCCGGCTTCAGGTAGACAGGAGGCTCCATACCATCCCCCACTCCGGCCGGTGTGCCGGTGAAAATAAGGTCGCCAGGGTGCAAGGTCATAAACTGACTTAAATGGCTCACAATCTGTTTCACTCCGAAGACCATATCGGCAGTATTTCCTCTCTGACGCAGCTCGCCATTAACCTCGGACCAGATGGCCAAATTCTGCACATCCGCAATGCTATCGCGCGTCACAAGAAACGGTCCTACAGGCGCAAAGGTATCGGCGCTCTTACCTTTGACGAACTGCCCCCCTCTCTCACGCTGAAATGCCCGCTCGGAGACATCGTGCCCCACCGTGAAACCAGCAATGTAATCGAAGACTTCAGACTCCTCAATGTATTGAGCCTTCTTACCTATTACTACTACCAGCTCGGCCTCGTAGTCTAATTTTTCACCCCCACGCGGACGCACGATAGGATCAAATGGCCCCGAGAGGGCCGAGATAGCCTTCATAAAGATCAACGGCTCTGTGGGTAGTTCAACCTCCATCTCGTCAGCATGGTTCACATAATTAAAGCCAACGGCGATGATCTTGCTAATACCGGTAAGCGGGACGCCTATGCGAGGATTGCCTGCAACCAGAGGCAAGTCTTCGCGTGGGATGGCCGCAATTCGCGCCAAACCCTCGTCCGACAGCATCTGTGGGCCTATATCCTCAATATGCCCAGACAGATCGAATATTTGCCCCTGCTCATCCACTAAACCCGGTTTCTCTTGTCCCAGTTCTCCATATCGAAGCAAACGCAATTCTGCGCTGTAGACACTTACTGCTGGTAATATCAGAGCAATACACAGAACCGCTCTAAGAGCTTTAAGTTTAGACATAAGCAAACCTCATCTTTTTGTTATAACAACCGAAGCCGTTTAATCGCTCGGCAGTTTAGCCAAGATCACCTAAAAAGTCTTTATATCCCATATTCGCGCAAATTGATTTAGCTTGGACATCTTGAGATCATAGCGCCCTATTTGACCTTATAATGTTGCGCACCCAAGAGCGACACCCATTCAATCGAGGCTCTCCATGGCTATCTCACTACAAGAACAACTACTCAAAGCAGGCTTGGTAAAAGAGAAGCAGCTGAAAAAGAGTAAGAGTGATAAGCGCAAGAAAGTGCGCCAACAACTTCATAGCAAAGAAGGCGTAGTGGACGAGAGCAAGGAAGCGGCTAAGAGAGCGCTAGCCGAAAAGGCACAACGCGATCGAGAACTAGCACAGCAGCGCAACCAGCAGGCTGAGGCTAAAGCAATAGCGGCTCAAGTGCGGCAGATTATCACCATGAATAAGCAAGAGAAAAACAATGGCGAGCTGGCTTATAAATTTGTCGACAACAAAATCATCAAGTCTATTTACGTGGATCAAAAGACGCTTGACCATCTAAGCAACGGACAATTAGCTATTGTCAGCCTAGACCAAAATTACGAGATTGTTCCCCAGACAGCCGCTTTAAAAATACAACAGCGGGACCCAGATTGCGTTATCGTGTGCAACGAAAAACACAGCAATGACGACACGCAAGAGGACGATCCATACGCCGACTTTAAGGTCCCCGACGACCTAATGTGGTAAGTCCCCTGCGTCAACTCACACCCAATCCCTCTAGCAAACAAGACAGAGACGCTAATGGCCACTAACGCTACCATTGTGAAACTGGCCCTAAGTGTCTCTGACATGAATCGCCACTATTACAATTCCCACAATTTAACTATCGCGCTGCACCCATCCGAGACGCCAGAACGACTCATGGTCCGAGTGCTCGCTTTCGCACTACATGCCAGCAACTCCTTGAGCTTTACCAAGGGCATTAGCACCGATGACGAGCCAGACCTATGGGACAAAGACCTTAGCGACGTCATTAAGCTCTGGGTTGAGTTAGGTCAGCCAGATGAAAAACGCATCAAAAAGGCAAGCGGCCGCGCGGAGGATGTCGTTATCTACACGTTTCAAGCGCGCAATAGCGAACCTTGGTGGAAAAAGAACCAAAAGGCTTTAGAGCGCTTTGATAAACTTAGCGTTGTCCGTGTGGACACAATATCGGAAACAAAAATAGCACAACTATTCGAGCGCAATATGGACATACAATGCTCTATAGACAGCGATAGTGTGTATATGCGCTCACAAAATCATGAGGTCGAGCTAAAACTATTCCCCCTAAAAGAAAAGGCCTCGTAAAACGAGGCCTTAACACATCTTAAGCGGAGTTTCGGCTAGCGTTGATGTTACCAAATAGTGAACGCATCACCATTTTTTCGTAAAGTTCCAGATACTCAGTATCGTCTTCTGTACGCGCCTGTTGAATTTGCATAAGCGCGTACTGCTGCACCGTTAGCAGTGGCAACACCACCTTTTCCCTAAGCTGAATGCTCATTCTACTACGCGGATTATCTTCCAGGAGCTTCTCTTGACCAGAGATCCGCAAGACCATTTCGCTGCTAAGCTCAAACTCTTTATGCAAGCTCTTCCAGAACTCACCGAAACGCGGATCACTTTCCATATACTGGGTTAACTGAAAGTTCGTCTTACACATGCTCTGCATACTGTTAGAAATCAGGGCACGGAAGAATCGCGAGCGCTGGTACAACGCTATACAAGCATCAAAATTGCCTTTTTCATCCTGCTCTTTTAGAGCCGAGCCCAAGCCATAGAAGCCGGGCACATTCTGCTTGAGCTGCGCCCAAGCACCCACAAAAGGAATCGCTCGCAGATCCTCGAACTTCAATTTTGAGGTAGCGCCACGCTTAGCAGGACGACTACCAATATTCGTCATAGCGTAGTACTTCAAGGTGCTCATTTCTTCCAGATAAGGCAAGAATAGCTCACTATTTTTGAAGTCATCGTATACCTGATAGCTCTTCTGAGCGAGAGTCACCAACAATTCGCGCTGCTCATCTGCAAGCTCTCTATCCGCGCGCTCAATCAAGCTATTCTCCAAGCCTGCCGTTAGCAACTGACTCAGATTGTGATTTGCGGCGGCTTTAATGCCGTACAAGGTACTAATGGTTTGCCCCTGTACAGTCATCTGTATCTGACTACTTTCGATATTACGCCCCATCGCTGCATAGAACATATACGTATCGCCACCGCCTCTGGCGGGTGGACCGCCGCGACCATCGAAGAAGATCACTTCAATGCCGGAGCGACGAGAAATAGCGGTGAGATCCTCTTTTGCGCTGTAGATGGCCCAGTTTGCCATTAGATAGCCGCCATCCTTTGTGCCATCAGAGAAGCCTAGCATTACCGTCTGCCGCTCTTTACGCCCGTTCAAATGAGCCTTGTAGCACTCATGAGCATAAATCTGTCCCATTGACTCGCCAGCGCTTTGCAAATCTTCAACTGTCTCAAACAGGGGAACAATATCGACGCTAAGTTCCCGTCCTTTCCAGCCACACAATTTAAACAGCCCGTACACCTTGGCCATATCTAGGGCGCCACGACAATTACTAATAATATAGCGATGTGCGGCTCGCTCACCATTGCGTTGCTGTATTTGCCCAATGACACTGAAAGACGCGATAGTATCCTTCACGATAGGGTCGTCGAAGTCCTCAGCATCGACATTTCCTTCGCAACGAAGCAAGGCGTCCATCTGTCCTTCTCGGTCAAGCTCGGCGTAGTTCGCTGGCAGAAGCTCTGGATGCTTCTCGATAATGGCATCGAAGGCACTCGCAATAACGCGCGAATCCTGACGAATATCAATGCTGGCAAAATGAAAGCCGAACAATCGCACTTTACGTCTGAACGACCGCAGCTTCTCAACATGAAGCCCTTGGAAATTTTCCAACAGCACGACTTCGATAGCATCTAGCTCACTCAGCATATGCTCGATACTTAGAGGAGTATCTGTTTGCGCTAGAGTCATTTCTTGATGGATTGCACGCTCCAAATCTTCAAGGCGTTTATACGTCCCTCTGAAGCTCAAGCGTCTTTTAAGGTCTCGAATGTTTTTGTGGTAGCAATTGAACACGGTGTAGCGCAGTTTCTCTGCCACCTTAAGAGTCGTGTCGACAGTGACAAAGGGGTTTCCGTCACGATCGCCACCCGGCCAAAAACCGATGCTGATAAGCTCCTTATTGCGAGTCACCTGCTCTGGATGATGCTCCGCTAACTGATCGACGATTTCGCCTATCCCGGGATAGAAAATATTGCCTAGATACCACGTCAGCAAGACGGCTTCTTCGTAAGGCGAAGGTTTATTCTGCTGATAGAACGGCGTATTGCCCAACTGCTGAAGAAGATCTCGCGCTACCGCAGTCTCATTATTAGAGATCGCCTGGGTAAGATCTGAGATGATAGCCAGCACTGGCCCCGTATAGAATTGCGTTGGATGCGCCGTTAACACAACACGAACGCCAAAGTTCTCTAGCAGTTTTGCCAGCTCCGACCCTTTATCCTCATCTTTCGCGCGATCGACCAACTGCAGTAGTTTACTCTTGCCTTCGATGCGGTGAATCTTGCTATACGCAGCATCCTCCAGCGCATCAATTAATACCACTTGGCGCTCTACGTATTGAATAATCTTAAAGAGAAATTGAATTTGTTCCTCTTCATTAAACTGCGGCTTATGAACCTCAAAAAAGTTCTGGATTATTTGTGCTGGATTCTTGCCCTGCTCTAGGCCGCTCGCACATGCCTCATCCAGAAGTGGCAGCAAGGTGCCCGTTTGCTCTACGGCATCCAGAGGCAGCGTTAGAAACAAACTGTTATAAAGCTGAAAATTTAGCTCTACCAGCTCGGCGAATGGTTTAGAAACTTGTTCAATCATGCTTTAGTCTTTACTCCCGATAATTCAGTGCAGCGCCATTAGCAAGAACGCTAGAGTCTTTTAGTAGTTGTAGACGAGCTCGTTAAGCGTCGATGGCCTTTCGACTTGAAGGGTAAGAGAAGCAAATAAGCACAATACCCACTATTGTATAGACAGCGCAGCCACCAAATAACGCAGCAATTCCCATGCCTTGATCGATAAAGTAACCGAACATAATGGGAGATATAGAAGAGGCCAGCACCATGATAGCAACAACAAACGAGCGAATGGAGCCTATCGCTTTCGTACCGTAAACCTCAGCCCATAAGGACCCTGTCACCGGGGGGCTACCCCCAACACTGAGTCCCAATAGTACCATGACGGCCAAAGCGACCCACATGCCGGGCACCCAAGCGATCAGCAATAGCGCTAGGAACATGGGCAGCAAAACATAGGGTAACAGCCTTATTGCACCAAATCGGTCCACTAGCACCCCGGAGAGAATTGAACTTAACCAGTGCATAAGCCCATACACCGTAAAGCAAGTCGCAAACCAACTCAGTGTCCAGTCTTTGCTTTCCACTACGAAATTTTGGTGAATAAAGATACCCGTCACCACAAAAGGGCTAACCATCAGAGCGGGCAGAGCGAGCCAGAACCGATAGTCTCGGATCAGCGCCCTGCGCCCATTGCTGGCCGTTACGCCCTTACTGTGCTCACCGGCACCATCGTTATTTTGCTCACTCTCATAGCGTTCAAGCTGAGGACGCGCTCTATGCAGTAAGAACAGAGCAAAAGGAATGAATAGAAACACGATGCTAAGGGCAATAACTAGAAAAGTAGACTGCCAGCCAATCAAGCTAATCAGCAAGACCGCAAGCAGGGGCAACACCACCTCACCCACAGGCACACCCGACATGGCAATACTAATAGCCTTGCCACGATCAGCATCGAAATAGCGGGCCATACTGGTTGACCCCGTATGGGGCAGAAGAGCTTGTCCACATAGGCGCAGCAGAAACAGCCCACCCAATAGCATCCACAATGCCTTTACCTGCCAGAGCAGCAGGCTCGCCACGGCTAAGCCCAAGGCAACCACCACGACATACTTGTGTAGGCTTACTCTATCTATAAGCCCGCCAGCCCAAGCAACCAAAAAAGCTGATGTCAGTGTAGCCGCCGAGTAAGCACTACCATAAGCCCCTGCGGACAAGCCCAGGCTCGATTGAATATCGCCGCTAAACCACCCCACAAAAAAGGACTGGCCAAAGTTACCCCAAAATACACAGGCAAAGCCAAACAAGAGCATGGCCCAGCGCTGACGCAGGAAGTCGATATATGACTTTACTGGCGCGATCACTTTAAGAGCTCGTCCAGAGTCAGGCCATAACTTGGCACAAAGGTTTCGAGAAAATACTCCACTTCGGGAAGCTCTATTTTATCCAACCTTTCTTTTACGTCTTTCTCGGCCTGATAAAACTCAAAATTACCGGCCAATACCTCGGATTTACACTTAATATAGGCGCACAGCGTGTCCGCGGCTTTAATCAGCTGTAATTGCTCGTCGGGGATATGCTCATGAATAAGCACTTTTTTGAAATCCTCTTGCAGCTCTTTTGGCAATAGCGCCAGCAGCTCTGCTTCGGCTTGTTTCTCCACGGCTTTGTAGGCTTGAGTAATCTCAGGCGAATGATACTTGATAGGAGAAGGCATATCGCCGGTAATGACCTCGCCGCAATCATGATACAGAGCCGCCACTACGGCGGCATTGACGTCGATGCTACCGCCAAAGTGAGTATTCCGAATAAGCCCTAGAGCATGGGTGATAGTCGCAACCTCCCAACTATGCTCCATCACGTTTTCGTTGATCACATTGCGTTTTAGCCCCCAACGCTGCAGCCAGCGAATCTTGCTAACGTAGGCATAAAAGTGGCTCTTTACTCGATCCAACATTGCTGAACAACCTTGAGTACTGATCAGTACTGACTTAGCCCAATACTAAGCGGGCTCGGAAAAACCATATTATGCCGCAGCTGGGCCGCGACTTCGACCACTGTTTTAGCGGCCCAACACAGCGCAAATCTAACTTGACTTCAACACCACATCCCGCAATATTGCTAGGCAACGTCATATAAATATAAGAGCTGGCTCGCACTATGCCTAACGACAAATACGCTATTAACTCCTACCGAGCATGGTATGCCATTTCACTAATCGGCCTCGGTGTCGTCTTTTTGATCGACTTCCTGACGCCTTTAGGCTTTGCCCACGGCACGCTCTATACTTTCTTTGTTCTTACCGCCTCACTCACTCAAAACGCTCGCTTCGTAATGGGCATAGCCATATCGTCTATCCTGCTGACCTTTATTGGCTCTCTAGTCTCTCCGCCTGGCTTTACACTGGTGTATGTCGCAGCAAACCGCATTATTTCCTGTATCACGATTGCAATAACAGCCTTTGTGGTAGCGCTGGCTATTCGCAAAATCAAGGCCATACGCGCTATAAGCCACGATTTACGAACCGCCATCACGCGCTCCGATGCCAATGAGGCCTTGCTGAAGATTGCGAGCAGAATCAGCCAGGTCGGCGGCTGGGTGGCTCACTTGGCAGGAAGCCCCGAGCAACCAGACCCCGACGGCGAGCCCTTATTAAGCTGGTCGGCGGAAGTATGCAGAATCCACGGCGTTCCGACAGACTTTGAGCCTACTGTCGAAAAGGCTGTGGCTTTCTTAGTGCCTGAACATAGAGAGCATATCGCCGATGCCGTCAGGCGCTGTATTATCGAAGGCATAGCCTACGACCAAGAGCTGCAGATAATTAGAGCAGATGGTCAACGTGCATGGGTACGAATAATCGGCGAAGCAGTGCGCAACGATCAAGGGAGAACCGTCCGCATTCAAGGGGCATACCAAGACCTTACTTGGGAGCGCCGACTAAGCGATGAGGTGTTTGAAAGCCAACGCCGCTTTCAGCAATTTACCAATAGCCTTCCTCTCATTGTGTGGACTGCTACTCCCAGCGGGTATGTCGACTTTGTCAGCAATGCATTCAACACCTATACCGGCAACGACACCAATGAGCTTATCAACGAGCAGGAGTGGCTCAAGCGTATTCACCCTGATGACGAAGAGCACCGTGTCAATGACTGGAAAAACGCCTCAAGTGAACTCAAAGATTTTACGACCGAATTCCGAATTCGTTCAGCTACTGGGGAGTACCGCTGGTTTTTAATTTACGGGCGCCCCATATTCAATGCAGAACACGAAGTCGTCAAATGGTATGGCGCGGCAATAGACATACACGATAAAAAACTCTTAGAAGAGGAGCTTCGCACTAGCGAGCAACGCCTAAGCTACCTCACTGCAGCCACCACTGATGCTGTATGGGATTGGGACTCAGTCAATCAGAAATTATGGTGGAGTGATAGTCTCTACACCCTGTTTGGTTACGAGCCGGAGGAGAAAGCGCCTACACCAGAGGATTGGGCTAAGCGCATACACCCAGAGGACCGAAACAATGTGGTACCGGGGCTGCAACACGCTATCGATGGCGATTCAAGCGATTGGGAAGCGGAGTACCGATACAAAAGAGCCGATGGCACCTATGCTTACGTTTCCGATCGCTGTACGGTCATACGGGACGAAGAAGGCAATGCAGTACGAACAGTCGGCGGCATGAGAGATGTAAGCTCGCGTCGCAATATGATCGAGCAAATTCAACAAGCAGACAGGCTTCACTCAGTGGGACAACTCACCGGCGGTGTCGCTCACGACTTCAACAATCTCCTAACCGTCATTCTTGGTAATTCAGAGCTCCTAGTAGAAGGCCTAAACGATAATAAAAACCTGCAGTCTCTGGCCATTGTGTCTCGCGATGCGGCTCAACGCGGATCTCAGCTAACCCAAAGACTGCTCGCATTTGCAAGGCGCCAGGCTCTAGAACCAAAGGCAGTCGATATTCCATTCCTGCTAAAAGACATGGAAAGCTTGTTGCGCCGCACTCTACGAGAAAACATCGACATCGAGATCGTCAATGCGGCTGGTCTTTGGCAAGCATTGGTTGACCCTGCACAACTAGAAGGCGCGCTCCTCAACCTTAGCCTGAACGCCAAAGACGCCATGCCCGAGGGCGGCAAGCTCACAATAGAAACCGGCAACGCCTATTTGGACGACAAATATGCCGAAAGTCACAACGAAGTTAAGTCGGGGCAATATGTACTGATCGCAGTCTCTGACACGGGCGAAGGCATAGACGAGGAACACCTGAGCCAAGTGTTTGACCCCTTCTTCTCAACCAAAGGCCTAGGGAAAGGAACAGGCCTCGGGCTAAGCATGGTTTATGGCTTCGTGAAACAATCCAACGGACATATCAATATCTATTCGGAAGTAGACCAAGGCACTACGGTAAAAATCTACCTCCCCCGTTGCACGGACACTAAGGCGCCAGAGCCACACAATATTACGGAACCTACGACAGGCGGAACCGAAAGAATCCTCGCCGTTGAGGACGATGAGCTAGTAAGAGATTTCGTCTGCAACCAGCTGCTCGTTCTCGGCTATAAAGTGCTCAGTGCGGCCAATGCGGAGGAAGCCCTGAAAATACTGCGAAGCGATGAAAAAATAGACTTACTATTCACCGATATAGTGATGCCGGGTGAATTAAACGGCAGGCAGTTAGCAGATGAGGCTCAAAAACTACGCCCAGGCCTGAAAGTCCTTTATACTTCGGGCTACACCGAAAACGCCATTGTCCATCAAGGGCGCCTAGACCCAGGGGTTCATTTACTTAGCAAACCCTATAGGCGCAACGAGCTAGCACAGAAAATTCGACTCGTGCTAAAAGGCGAGTAATATTCACTAAACATAACGAAGTATGTATCGATGTCCACAAACGCACAAAGCTCGCAGCCCAATCTCATTAAACGCATTATTTTAGGTCACTATGGTCTTGCAAGGACCTACTGGAGCGCCTATTTCATAGGTGCTGCGGCATTTTTTATTTTCGGCAGTATGGCAGTTTCAGCAGGCGAATGGAAAAAATTTGTCATCATGCTCTTTTCCAATATCTGCTACTCCTTCATATTGCTATTGGGCATCCAAGCAGGCTACCAAGGCGCCGACCCCGGCAAGGGCTTAAGTCGAATTGCGATATTGTTTTTGCTACTCAACCTGAGCAATGCCTTGGCCACCCTAGTTTTTATCTAGATACTTTCTAGTCAAACTTGGCAAAAACACTCTGCCAATACTCGGCGGAGTGCTCTTGCATTAGCGCGATATTTCTCTCGGGAATGCTTTGCGTATCTGGGTAGGACTCTATCGCCCTCTCCAAACTGGCCTCTCTTAGTATGTGCAACACTGGATAGGGAGCTCTATTCGTGTAGTTAGCCGGGTCTGAGTGCGAAGTGCCTGCAAACATATATTGCGGGTGAAAACTGGCAAACTGGTATACCCCCAGCAAGCCCCTGTCCTCCAAATAGGCCTGCGCTAAATCGAGAAAGTCCAAATAGTCGTCGAACTCTTTAAGTCCACTTGAGTAAATTAACAAAGAAGTCTCAACCGACTCGTCCTCATGAATTCGAGCGAGCTCTTGGGCCAAGTGCTCTAGAAGGAGCTCAAAGTCTGTATCATTACTAAGTGCAAAACGAATGCGCTCGGCGTTTAATTCTCGCTTAGCAAACGGACACAGGTTTAAACCAATTACCGCTTCTTCTAACCATAAGCGCACGCTGCTCACTGGATCTTTCATCAAGACTTCTTCTTTCGCTTATTACTCGTGGCGGCTTTGCCTGAGGCCTTTAATTTCTTGGGACCTTTATAGCTCCCCGGTAATTCCTTTACTTTTCTGGACTCCATCTTGACCTTCAAATAGCGCTCTATTGACGCTTTCAGGTTCCATTCGTTGGGCGCGATAAGCGAGACGGCAAGGCCTTGCTTTCCGGCCCGTCCCGTTCGCCCAATACGATGCACATAGTCGTCACCTTTGCGGGCCATATCGAAATTAATGACGAGATCCACACCCTTGACATCCAGACCGCGGGAGGCCACATCACTGGCGATCAGTACGGTTATTTTACCGTCTCTAAAGGCTTGAGTAGTGGCATTTCGCACATCTTGTTTGACATCCCCGTGCAAGTAGCCCGCGCGCTGCCCACGGTAACGCATAACACCACACAAATGGTTAGCCTGCTGCTTAGTATTGGAGAAAACCAGTGCACGCTCAAAGTCTTCATTCTCCAACAGCCACAGCAATAGTTTTTCTTTGTGCTTGATATCATCGGCTAGGATAGCCTGTTGGCGAATAGATTCGTGGGCCGTTTGTGCCGTGTTAATCGTGACGCGAACGGGAGCCGTTAGAACGATCGATAGGCGGCGCACACCTGCCGGCATCGTAGCGGAGAACAACATCGTTTGACGCTGCTCGCTGCACGAGTCGATGATTTCCATAATATCATCCACAAAGCCTAGCTCGAAAAGGCGATCGGCTTCATCCAGCACTAGCGCTTCCAATTCAGTGAACAGGGTCGCGCGCTCGCGCACAAGTTCCACCAGTCGGCCGGGTGTCGCAATCAGAACCTCTGGGTCTTTACGCAGCATGGCGCGCTGAACTTTGAATTCTTGCCCGCCGGTAATTACCCCGACTTTAAAGCCACAGTAACTCGCCAGTTTTTCAAATTCCTTAGCAATTTGCCTAGCCAGCTCCCGAGTAGGCGCCAAAACCAGGGCTCTTGTTCCCTCTTTTGGCGCCCTGGAACTTAGCATTCTCTGCAATATGGGTAATACGAATGCCGCGGTCTTACCGCTACCCGTGGCAGCGTTCACAAGCAGGTCTTTCCCCGCCAGCGCCAAGGGAATGGTTTCACTTTGCACAGCCGTAGGCTCTTCAAAGCCCATTTTGGAAACGGATTTAAGTAGGCTCTGGTCTAGGCCAAGATCGGAAAACACGGTTTTCACCCTATTACTGTAGTCAATAACAGGCGCACATTAACACCAAAGCATCACAATGCAATCAGAAAATGAACTCTCGCTTGATTACTTAGCGCTTACGGCCGGCTTTAGTAGGGGCATTTTTGCCAGGCTTGTCTGCCACAGAGCGCTCGGGCATTAGCCCCAAGCCTTTGTCGGTGATGGGATAAACCTTTGGGGCCGTCACCTCTGGAAACAGACCCTCCACGTCGGTGTGAAATATCCGGCAAAGTCGCTCTAGGGTATCGATAGTAACGTTTTGATCAAGATTTTCGATGCGCATGATGGTCGACTGAGCAACACCAATCTTACGTGCAAACTCACGCTGCGTAGCAGTGCCTCGCTTCTCTCGAATAAACTTTGCCAGCCTCATACGCAGTTGAACCATATATGGTTTATAATTCAGACTATGAACCCCATGGGGTTCAAAGCCATCCCAACACCTTAGCGAGTAAGCGAATCATCCGCAGGAAGCACGGTGAGAGTAGTCGCCTGAGCCCCAAGGGTAAGTATCAAGCCTTGGGGCTCAGGCTGCTCACTTACAGCAATAGTCGTTTGCATAGCGCCGCGCTGCGCACTATGCTCTTGTCAGCCATCCTCGACACACGAACAACAAGAGCGAAGCAATGAACACCACCACTCAATCAAGCACTACGGGCTTTTTATCCTGGATAGAGCGCACAGGTAATAAGCTGCCAGACCCTGTTGTGATTTTCTTGATTCTGATCGGCTTTCTAGTCGGCATGAGCGTGTTGGCATCTATGCTGGGAATATCTGCCCCCCATCCAACACAAATTGATAGCGCCGGCAATGCTGTCGTGATCGAAGCTGCCAGCTTACTGTCTGCCGACAATATACAACGCCTGCTGGTCGAAATGCCGACGACGTTTACACACTTCCACCCCATGGGTTACGTACTGTTGATTATGCTTGGTGCTGGGGTAGCCGAACGCTCAGGTTTATTCTCGGTTGCCATGAGCGCGGCTGTGCGCAAAGCGCCGCTATTCTTACTGACACCGGTAGTGGCATTAATTGCCATGATGGGCAATTTGGCTTTCGATGCCGCGTATGTGGTTCTTATCCCACTAGCAGGCATTATCTTTCATGCCGCTGGCAGGCATCCAATCGCGGGAATCGCCGCCGCTTTTGCGGGTGTTTCAGGCGGGTTTTCAGCCAATCTAATTCCCGGCCAGTTAGATGCACTACTCTTTGGCATAACAGAGGCTGCCGCTACGACGATCGCTCCTAGCTGGGTCGCCAATATTGCGGGCAATTGGTATTTCATTATCGCCATGACCCTGCTGTTCCTGCCTGTCATTTGGTATATCACCGATAAGATAGTCGAGCCTAAGCTCGCCCCGCTCTCCGATTCGCCAATCAAGATTGAAGCCATTGACGAGGAATCGGTCTTAAGCCCTGCCCAAAGAAAGGGTTTAGTGAGGGCTGGGTTGGCGGCACTAGGCGTCATTGGGCTTTGGGCCTTGCTATGCTTTATTCCTGGCACACCCCTTATCGATGAAGAGGCTGGCGTAGGCCGCATGCAGCCGTTCTACCAATCTCTTGTCAGTGCTTTCTTCATCTTGTTCCTAATGTGCGGCTGGGCTTACGGCTCCGCTAGCGGCAGCATTAAGGACCATCGAGATCTTGTCAAAATGATGTCGGACTCGATGACCGACGTGTCTTACTACCTGGTATTGAGCTTTGCCGCCGCCCATTTTGTGGCCATGTTCGCATGGTCAAACCTAGGTCTTATTTTTGCCATCAATGGCGCGGCACTCCTGCAAGCCAGCGAGCTACCCATGGCGGTGCTCCTGTGCCTAGTTGTTCTCATGACGGCATTGACGAATTTGCTCATTGGGTCTGCAAGCGCTAAGTGGGCCATTTTAGCGCCAGTGCTAGTGCCGATGCTGATGCTACTAGGCGTTAGCCCTGAGATGGGCACAGCCGCCTACAGAGTGGGTGACGGTGCGACCAATATCATTACCCCGCTCATGCCCTACTTTGCTCTCATACTCACTTTCTGTCAGCGCTGGCAGAAGGAGTTCGGCATAGGCAGTCTTGCCGCAACTATGATCCCCTATTCCTTCTGGCTGCTATGCAGCGGGACTGTGATGGTATTGATATGGGTACTGCTAGGGCTCCCTTTAGGGCCAGGTGCAAGCAGCAGCTTCATGCTCTAATAGGCCCTGTAGTGAGGTTAGGATTATTCCCTGAATTTAGGTTACACTGCCTGACTCTTATTCGAGACAAGTCGCTGGGTGGGGGCCTAAGTTTTGGAGCGAACACAATCGAAACAGCCTAATGAGGCCAATCAAAGCGAACTCAGCGCACCCAGTGCTGAGTTTGAGTACGCCTTGTTTGTCAAAAAAGACTGCCCCACTTGCGCTCTGCTCGAACCCGTATTCGAGCAGTTACAGCAGAACTTGGGCCCAGCCCTAGCCATATTCAGTCAAGACGATGCCAGCTTTCCCAGTGCGGTAAGCAATCCCATCGATGACACCGCACTGGAACACTCCTATAAAGCCAAAATCGAATTTGTTCCTACCCTGATCAAACGACAAAACGGAGTCGAATCAGGCCGAGTCTATGGCTGGGACAAACAGCAGTGGCGAGAGTTTACGCAATTTGATGCGCTCGCCGCCGACTCAAGCTTGCCTGAGTTTCGGCCCGGCTGCGGCTCTAAGACTCTTGAGCCAGGTATGGAGGAGCAATTACAGCTGCGCTACGAACAGGACAAGCTCAAGGCTCGAAAACTCCTGGCAAATGCCGATGATGACCTTATTGAGACTTGCTATGAAAAAGGCTGGAGCGATGGCCTGCCTGTTGTGCCTCCCACGCCGATACGCGTGTTACGGATGCTCAATGCTACTGAATGTGCCGCCGATGAGATAATTGGTTTGGTACCTCCCGATCGTGCCCCTTGCAGCGTAGAGAAAGTGGCAATTAACGCCGTGCTAGCCGGCTGCACTCCCGAGTATTTCCCGGTCGTACTGGCTACTGTGAGAGCCGCATTGCAAGACCCCTTCTGCATGCATGGCCTCCTATGCACCACCTATTTCTCCTCGCCAGTGGTTATAGTCAATGGCCCGGCGGCGCGACTGATAGGCATGAACAGCGGCATCAATGCACTAGGCCAAGGCAATCGCGCCAATGCCACTATTGGTCGGGCACTGCAATTAGTCATTCGCAATGTGGGCGGCGGCAAGCCTGGCGGCATAGACAGAGCAACGCTTGGCTCACCGGGTAAGTATACTTTTTGTTTCAGCGAAGACGAAAGCGAGCCTAGCTGGAACTCCTTAGCAATGGACCAAGGCTTTCAGCGTAATGACTCGGTGGTGAGCTTATTCGCTGGTGATGGCGTTCAAGCAGTAGCCGACCAACGCTCCCGCACACCAGAGTCACTCATTGGTACGCTGTCCCGCTCCCTGCGCAATGTATGCCACAACAAGCTCTTCTTAACGGCGGATGCCCTGTTGATCCTATGCCATGAGCACCGCCGTATTTTTATGGAGGCCGGCTGGAGCAAGCAGGACGTCAAAACCGCTCTTTTCGACGCTCTTCGAACGCCAGGGAAAGACATCATCCGCGGCGCAGGTGGCATTACAGAAGGCATGCCTGAGAGTTTTGCCGACAAAGATGTCGATAAATTCCGCAAGCAAGGTTTACACATCCTATGCGCGGGTGGAAAGGCTGGCTTTTTTTCTGCCATCGTTGGCGGCTGGGCAGCCTCCGGCGAGCGAGGCAGTCAACTCGTCTCACAACAAATCACAATGAACTGAGGGTGATAATAGGAGAACAAGAATGGATAAAACCATTACATTGCTCGACCCCACCGCGGAACTGGAAGCTCCCGATCGAACTCTACTGCCGCGACTAGGCTCCTTAGAGGGCAAAACTATAGGCCTTTTGGACATTTCCAAGCCAAGGGGAAAAGAGTTTTTAGACGAGGTGGAGCGACAATTATTAGCGCTGGGCCTCGATTTAGAGATTAAGCGATATCAAAAACCTACGTTTACTAGGGTCGCGCCTCTTCAATTAGTACAGCAAATCAGCGTAGACTGTGACGCGCTGATCGAAGGGTTGGCTGACTGAGGCTCATGCACGTCGTGCAGTTTGCATGACATCATGGCCTTCGAAAGCCGAGGAATTCCGGCAGGCTATATAGCCTCATCGGAATTCGTGGATGCCGCCAAGGCACAGAGTCGATCACTGGGGGTGGAACCTGCTGGTGTATTTGTTCAGCATCCGATTCAGGATCGCACCGATGAGGAAATGGTGCACCTAGCAAGCGACGCTATTGAAAGGATTATCCAGCTAATCGCTAACACACAATAACTAAGCAACAATCCATTAGAAAAGGGTAGAAAGTATGAAAGAAGCAGTCATAGTCGCAACAGTCAGAACGCCAATTGGCAAGGCCTACCGCGGCGCATTCAATAATCTTGAGGCTCCCACGCTGGGTGCCCACGCGATCAAAGCAGTACTCGCAAAATCAGGCATCGCTGCCGATCAAGTAGACGACGTTGTAATGGGCAGCGCTCTTCAGCAAGGCAGCTCTGGTTTTAATATTGGTCGCCTAGCCGGCGTTGCTGCGGGTCTTCCAAGCAGCGTCGCTGGTATGAGCATGGATAGACAGTGTGCCTCTGGCATGATGGCCATCGCAACAGCCGCCAAACAAGTGATGGTCGACAATATGCCCATCGTCATCGGTGCTGGACTAGAGTCCATCTCACTCGTACAGAATGAGCACCGCAACGCCTACCGAGCAGTCGATCCAAATGTGATTGCGCAATCGCCTAATGCTTATATTCCAATGTTGCAAACCGCCGAAATCGTAGCCGAACGTTATGGCATTAGCCGTGAAGCTCAGGACGAATATAGTCTACAGAGTCAACAACGTACGGCTGCCGCGCAAGAAGCTGGCAAGTTTGACGACGAGATCGTTCCTGTTACAGCGACTAAAATCGTTGTCGACAAAGAAACCAAAGAACAGAGCATGGTGGAGACTACCCTGTCAAAAGATGAAGGTAATCGCCCCAGCACTAATCTGGAAGGACTCCAGTCTCTCAAGCCCGTGATCGAGGGTGGCTGCATCACAGCGGGTAATGCCAGCCAGCTTTCAGACGGCGCGTCAGCTTCTGTCATCATGGACAGTAAACTTGCAGAACAAAGCGGCCTAACGCCTCTTGGCGCCTATCGCGGCATGGCAGTCGCTGGTTGTGATGCAGACGAAATGGGTATCGGCCCAGTGTTTGCCATTCCTAAGCTACTGAAACGCTTTGGCCTTAAGATGGACGATATCGGCCTGTGGGAACTTAACGAAGCGTTTGCGGTTCAGGTTCTATACTGCCGTGACAAGCTTGGCATTCCTGATGAGCTGCTAAACGTCAACGGTGGCGCCATCTCCATCGGTCACCCTTATGGTATGAGTGGTGCTCGTATGGTTGGCCATGCCCTTATCGAAGGTAAACGCCGCGGTGCCAAATACGTTGTTTGTACAATGTGTATCGGTGGCGGTATGGGCGCAGCGGGGCTATTCGAAGTCTTCTAAGCCTATGCAACACGATTCGGCCCGCCAAGCTCGGTGGGCCGAATATCTTGCCATTCACGTAGCAAATAAACTCTTGTCTATATCTCTAAATGCTTTGAACTCCAAAGCATTCCCCGAAGGATCTAAGAAGAACATCGTAGCCTGCTCACCAGGCTCTCCCTTAAAACGTATATAAGGCTCTATCAAGAAGTCGTCCACAAACTCTTTCGCCTTCTCGGCCAAGGCCTCCCACTGATCCATTTCCAGCACAACGCCAAAATGAGGCACTGGAACACCATGACCATCTACGTGGTTCCCCACCTGCTGCACTTTACCGTCCTTTCCTAAGGAGGGATTTACATGAACGACCAACTGATGCCCCATGAGATTAAAGTCGATCCAGTGCTCTGAGCTGCGCCCCTGCGCTAGGCCCATCTTCTGACCATAAAAATCTCTCGCTTCTTCTAGGTCTCGAACCTGTATCGCCAAGTGAAAAGGCGTTAATTTATTTTGTTCTCTCATCTAATAATCCAATCTTAATTAAAGGCATTAAGCAATATTCAAAACCAATCGACCAAAAGCTGCAAGTTATGTTCTTTAAACATGTAATAGTTTTGCACATTTAATGTGCGCGATAACTTATTTCGCCACATTGCGAAGCAACTGTTTTAGACAACAAAGGGGCTTGTCATTCAGGAAAACATCTAAGCTATTGTTTTTCAAGAGCTAAAAAAGTTGGCCTAATTATTGTTAGTAATATCAATAGTACTCTCCAGTACCCCATTGAAATCGGGCAACGATGCCTGCACTCCCAAGCGGAGTGCAGGCTTTTTTTTTGGAAAAATTTTGTTAAAAAAGCCTCAACAGGAGCATGTAATGAAAGTAAGCCTCAAGAATCACATTAACCCTACCAGAGCTATTGCCGCCCCAGTCTTAACTGCTGGCTTACTTGCTTGCACGCTTTCAGGCACAGCATCAGCTCAAAGCCTAACTGAAGATATCGCCAGCATGATCTCCGGCGGAACTACTAAAATCGACTTACGTTATCGCTATGAAAACGTAGAGCAAGACAATGCACTTGATGACGCCGATGCCTCAACACTGCGCACAAGAATATCTTTTCAAAGCGCGACTGTTAACAAATTTGCTCTAGCATTGCAGGTCGACAACATCATGACTATCGGCCCAGACGATTACGACTCACTCGTTCTGGACAAATATCGCGGCAATACGTCTGTTATCGCGGATCCAGTGGGCACAGAGATTAACATCGCTGCGCTTAGCTATGCCATTGATGAGGGCAAGTCGCTTACTATTGGACGCCAGCGCGTCAACCATGCAGATCAACGCTTTCTTGGCAGCGTAGGCTGGCGTCAAAATGAGCAGACTCTCGATGCGCTTTCTTACAGCTACAAAGAAGGCTCTACTAGCATCGATTACAGCTATATATGGAATGTTAACCGAATCTTCAAAGGCACAAAGACGAGCATTCAGCCAACGGACTTCGACAGCAACTCTCACGCACTACTAGTCTCTAACACTCAAGATTGGGGCAGCATCAGCGGCTTCGTGTATGCCTTTGACTTTGAGAATGGCGCAGGTGCCTCTTCAATCACTTATGGTTTGAAGTATTCTGGCACTGTGGGTAGCGTTAACTTGAATGCATCGATCGCCACTCAATCCGATCACGGCGACAATCCAACTTCCTATGATGCGAACTACTACTCTTTCGATGCCGGAACTAAATTAGGCAGCATTAGCCTCAAAGCAGGTATAGAAGTATTAGGTAGCGACGACGGCGTTGCGGCATTCGCTACACCAATGGCAACACTACACAAGTGGCAGGGCTTCGCTGATCTATACCTCGGCACTCCAGCTAACGGTATCGAAGATCTGTATTTGACAGCAAGCACCGCCATCAGCGGCGTATCGCTAGCGGCAACTTACCACGACTTTAGTGCCGATGAAGGCAGTGCCGACTACGGTGACGAATTGGATCTGGTCATCGGCTATACTATTAACCCAAATGTGAATATTCAGGCTAAATTCGCATTCTATGATGCCGATACGGTGGCAGTGGATACGGATAAATTCTGGTTATCGCTCAATATGTCCTTCTAATTTGAGTATAATGAGCGGCTGGAATTACCCAATACAGGAATCTCAGATTGAAAACCGCTCCAGACAATCAAACAGTTAGAGTTATGCTGGTGGATGATCACACCAGCCGTGCTCAACTGGTCGAAGAGAACCTCAAAGCTGCCGGCTTTGAGGTTCTATCCGTTATAAGTTCAGCAACCGGCCTGCTATTTCAAATTGAACAGCACCGTCCCGATGTCGTGCTGATCGATCTACAATCTCCAGACAGAGACGTTCTAGAAAGCCTCGCAATCGTCAACAGACACAGTCCTACAGCAATGGTGATGTTTGCCGAAGAGGACGACCCCGACTATATTCGAGATGCAGTAGACGCCGGTATCAGTACCTACCTTACTGAGGGCATGAATCCCGATAAAGTTCGCCCAGTTATTGAAGTGGCCATGGCTCAATTCAAAGTCTACCAAGGCTTAAGAAACGAGCTCGACACTGCCCGCACCCAGCTAGAAGATCGCACCCTGATCGAAAAGGCAAAAGGACTTTTGATGCTACAAAAACGCATCACTGAGAACGAAGCCCATCAGCTGCTTACCAAACTGGCGATGAACAACAATCAGAAGTTGCGAGACGTTGCGCAAACGGTTATCGCCACTTTATCTTCTTTAGAAATTAGGAAATAAACATGTCCGATGCTTTGCGACTTCCACCCGCCGAGATAAGTGAATTGTCATTAGGCTATATGAGGCTGACAGATGCGGCCCCACTAATTCTTGCTAAAGAATATGGAATATTCGAACGCTACGACCTAGACGTGACCCTAAAGAGAGAGGTCTCTTGGGCGAACTTGCGAGACAAACTAGTTGTAGGAGAGTTAGATGCCGCGCAATTACTAGCCCCCCTACCCATGACCACCACGTTTGGTGCGGGCGGTATTAGAGGCAATCTACTTACGGGTTTGTCACTCGGGCTCAATGGCAATGCCATAACGGTGTCCAACAGCCTATGGGACAGCCTTGGGCTTAGCAATAAGAACCGACAACCCGACGCACTGGCTATCGTCAAAGCGCTAGCGGCACAACTGAAAGAAAAAGGCGAAAGCGAAAAACTCACTTTCGCGACAGTGCACGCTTTCTCAATGCACACTTTCTTGCTAAGGCTCTGGTTGCAAGCTGGAGGCATAGACCCTGACTCACAACTAAGATTATTGATTTTACCGCCGGAACAGATGTGCGACAGCTTGGCACGTGGCATCATCGACGGATACTGCGTCGGCGAGCCGTGGAATACAGTAGCTGTAGAGCAAGGCATTGGCACAGTCGTCGCTACCGGTTACCAAGTTTGGAACAACGCCCCAGAAAAAGTCCTTGGCGTTACGGAGCATTGGCACGACACACACCCAGCCACCCACTTGAGGCTTCGTTTGGCGGCCATGGAAGCCTGCAGACTCATGACTGATCCTGGCGTGCGCGAAAACATCGCGGAAGTCATGAGCCAACCCCATTATTTAAACCTGCAAAGCAAGCTACTACTACCTTCGCTTACCGGAAACTTTCGCTTTAGCAAAAACGAGGATCCCGTAAAAGTCGCTGGCTTCCATGTATTTTGGGACTACCAAGCGGGTTTCCCTTGGCGCTCCCATGCCAGCTGGATAGTGGAACAAAGCAGCTCCCTACTGGGTAAGAAAATCACCCAAGACGATACGCAAGCTCTGGTACAGCAGTCCTACCGAACCAACCTCTACCGAGATGCGGCGCGCCACTTAAACTTTCCCTCTCCAAGCCAAGACTATAAAGAAGAGAACCGTCATCCTAGCACTTGGGAGTTAGAGCCTGGCATCGAAATGGGGGCAGACCTGATGCTCGGAAAAGAGAGGAAGGACTTTTAGGGGACATACTCAAGAAAGAACCGAGCCGCGTATGCGGCTCTTTTTTGGTGCGGTTAGAAACAAAAAGCCCAAAACTACAGCATTATTTTTTCATCTTAAAACCCTGCGCCAAACATTCCATTTTTTTTTGACTGAATCCCCTTCCAAAACCCCCTTTAATCAGCCCTTTCAGCCCACCTCTTTGCAAAACAAAAAAACTGGCACACCCTGTGCATTAAGCTAAGCATACTCGCTAATTTTCTCCAGCGAGTGGCGAGCGGATGATGAACTCCCCCCCGATTCAAATCCGCTGGGTAATGTAGCCCACGTGTTGTCTATCAACACGTGGGCTTTTTTTTGCCACTAAAAAATTATTGCTACTACAGGAGCACAGCATGTCAGGTAAGAAGAGTCTAGAACACAGAACAGAAACAGCAACGCAACTTGTAAGGCGCTCAGCTCTCGCACTGTCCATAAGTGCTGCAATGGTGTCGCTTTCAGCGGTCGCAGAGATTGGCCCAGCAGAGAAGGACGAACTAACGTTTGGTTTTATTAAACTAACCGACATGGCACCTTTGGCCATCGCCTACGAACAGGGCTACTTTGAAGACGAAGGGCTCTACGTATCGATTGAGGCACAAGCTAACTGGAAGGTACTGCTAGATGGCGTTATTGATGGTCAGCTAGATGGCGCCCATATGCTTGCAGGTCAACCAATCGCAGCGACAATCGGCTTTGGTACAGAAGCTCATATTATTACGCCACTCAGCATGGACTTAAACGGCAACGGCATCACTGTCTCAAACGATATTTGGGAACAAATGCGCAAGCATGTCCCGATGGAGAACGGCAAACCCGTTCACCCAATTAGCGCCTCTGCATTGAAGCCTGTAGTGGACGAATACCGTGCACGCGGCGAGTCTTTCGACATGGGTATGGTATTCCCTGTATCGACTCACAACTACGAAATTCGCTACTGGCTGGCGGCTGGTGGCATCCACCCTGGCTACTATGCACCTGAGCGCGGTGACACTTCAGGCATGTTAGAAGCCGATGTACAGCTTTCTGTGACACCTCCACCACAGATGCCAGCGACTCTAGAGGCTGGAACAATCTACGGCTATGCCGTTGGTGAGCCTTGGAACCAGCAGGCGATTTTCAAAGGCATCGGCGTTCCGGTCATTACGGACTACGAGCTATGGAAGAACAACCCAGAAAAAGTTTTCGGCATGACTCAAGAGTTCACTGAGATGTATCCAAACACAACCGTGCGAATCGTAAAAGCAATGTTACGTGCCGGTAAATGGTTGGATGAGAACAATAATGCTAACCGCGAAGAGGCGGCTCGTATTCTTTCTCGCGGTGAATATGTGGGTGCAGACTACGAAGTTATTGCTAACTCTATGACGGGCACGTTCGAATACGAGAAAGGCGACGTCCGTGAAGTACCCGACTTCAACGTATTCTTCCGTTACAACGCGACCTACCCCTACTACTCAGACGCTATCTGGTATCTAACTCAAATGCGTCGCTGGGGCCAAATCTCCGAGAACAAACCAGACTCTTGGTATATCGAACAAGCTAAAAAAGTCTACAAGCCAGAAATCTATGAGCTAGCAGCAAAAGAGCTAATAGAAGAAGGCTATATGACAGCAGCTGACTTCCCAGACTTCGAAACAGAGACTGGGTTCCGCCCAGCTACCGATGAATTCATCGACGGCATTTCCTATGACGGCACTATGCCAAATGCCTACCTTGAATCATTACCGATTGGACTAAAGTAACCAAAACTGGCAACAAAAATGCAGGGTGAGTTGGGACAGCACTACAAAAAGTGTTCCGATCAGATCTCAACTCACCTTCTGCACATGAGGAAAGACTGTGAAAGACGAGGACCGCAACGTGACAACTACCGCAACCGAAACCTATACGCGCGAGATTAAGCTAGACCTTAGCAAGCTTAAACTGAGCCCAAAACTGACTAAGATAGTGCGCTCGGTCAGCCTTTCTGCGGCGGGTATATTTGTCTTCCTAATACTCTGGCAAGCAACGGCTAATAGCATCGTGACGTCCCTTGGGCAATTCCCTGGACCAACGCAAGTATGGGAGCAGATAGGTAATCTTCAGGACGACTATCAACGTGAGAAAGATCGAGAGATCGCCTTTTACGAACGTCAAGAAGAAAGAAACGCACGGACTTTGGAAAGAGATCCCGATGCAGAAATACGCATTCGCGAATACACGGGCCGTCCTACCTTTATCGATCAGATTCAGACTAGCCTCGTGACTGTCATGTTCGGTTTCGTATTGGCTACCCTGATTGCAGTCCCACTAGGAATTATCTGCGGGCTGAGTGAAACCATTTACAGTGCCATTAACCCTATTATTCAAACGTTCAAACCGGTTTCTCCTCTTGCGTGGCTACCACTAGTCACCATGGTCGTCAGCGCACTTTACGTGTCCGAAGACCCTATGTTTGAGAAATCATTTGTAACCTCTGCCATTACAGTGGCCCTATGCTGCTTGTGGCCTACCGTCATCAATACCACCGTTGGCGTTGCCAGTGTTGACCAAGACCTGGTCAACGTGAGTCGCGTAATCTGTCTCTCTACACCGATGCATATTCGCAAAATCGTTTTGCCTTCAGCTGTTCCTCTCATTTTCACCGGTATGCGCTTATCCCTAGCCACAGGATGGATGGTACTCATCGCGGCCGAAATGCTTGCGCAAAACCCCGGCCTAGGAAAATTCATTTGGGACGAATTCCAAAATGGTAGCTCTGACTCTCTAGGAAGAATCATGGTCGCCGTTCTCGTGATTGGCCTCATTGGCCTTGTGCTTGATAGGCTAATGCTCTCACTCCAACGTTGGTTGAGCTGGGACAAGCAAACGGTCCTACGCTAGGCCTAATTTAGAGATAAAGACATATTAAGATTCAGGAGTGAGAACAATGAGTTATTTAGAAATTAGTAGTGTGGGTATCGAGTTTAATACGGAAAGCGGAAAGTTCCGTGCCTTACAAGACGTGTCCTTGAAAATCGAGAAAGGTGAGTTCATCTCACTGATTGGTCACTCTGGTTGCGGAAAGTCTACAGTTTTAAACATTCTAGCTGGACTATACGAAGCTACCGAAGGCGGCATTATCCTCGAGGGCAAGCAAGTGAATTCACCCAGCCCAGACAGAGCAGTAGTATTTCAAAACCATGCATTACTACCATGGCTAACATGCTATGAAAATGTGGAACTTGGCGTAAAACAGGTTTTTAAGGACACGAAGACTAAAGCCGAGATGAAGGAATGGATCGAATACAATCTCGATTTGGTGCATATTAGCCACGCCAAGAACAAGAAGCCCCATGAGATATCCGGCGGCATGAAGCAGCGTGTGGGCATCGCCCGCTGCTTGGCCATGCAACCCAAAGTGCTTCTAATGGACGAGCCTTTTGGCGCACTAGATGCCCTTACCCGCGCACACTTGCAAGACTCATTGATGGAAATTCACGCGGACTTAGGAACAACAGTCGTGATGATTACGCACGATGTGGACGAAGCTGTATTACTGTCAGATCGCATCGTCATGATGAGTAACGGCCCCGCCGCGACCATCGGCGATATTCTCACGGTAGATCTACCTAGGCCGCGAGATAGACTGGCCTTGGCTGAGGATGCAGACTTTGTTCACGCAAGGCAGCAAGTACTGGAATTCCTCTATGACAAACATAAGTTTCCAACAAAAGCAGCCTAGAAGCAGCTAGGCAATATAGGCAATACCGCGGGAGACTCGTGCTATAGTCTTCCTCGAACAACAAATCCTGCCAAATAATGACGTTTGCAGGGCCGGGAGAGTAATGAACTCAGAAGTAAAAAGCAGTGGGCAGACAAGCTGCCCCTACTGCGGAGTAGGTTGCGGCGTAGACGCTCAGATCAAGAACGGCACAATCACCAGTGTATCCGGCTCTATTAATCACCCGGCCAATAAAGGCAAGCTCTGTGTAAAGGGCTCAAGCTTGCACGAGACCCTAGGCGTTCAAGGCCGTCTTCTCTACCCCAAAATGGCGGGTGTAAGAACTGACTGGGACAGCGCGCTCGACCACGTATCTGCCAGCCTTAAGGACATCATCTCCAAGCACGGGCCAAACTCGGTAGCCCTATACCTGTCCGGTCAACTGCTCACCGAAGACTACTATGTGGCTAACAAGCTAATGAAGGGTTTTGTGGGCACCGCCAATGTAGACACAAATTCCCGCCTCTGCATGGCCTCTGCCGTGGCAGGCTATAAACGCGCCTTCGGCTCAGACACGGTGCCCTGCAATTATGAAGATCTCGAGTTATGCGATCTTCTTATTATCATCGGTGCGAATCCCGCTTGGGCTCACCCTATTTTGTTTCAGCGCATCAGCGCCGCAAAAGTCGCGCGTCCGCAGATGAAGATAGTAGTTATTGACCCGCGCAAGAGCGCGACATGCGAAATAGCCGATCTGCACCTACAACTAAAGGCGGGCTCTGACGCTTTCCTGTTCTCAGGCCTGCTCAATTACATTAGCAGTAAACGCGCTGTCGATGCCGACTTTGTCGAGCAACACACGGAGGGCTTCGAGCTAGCGCTAGCAGAGGCCCGCGCGTTCGATTTGGAAACCACTGCTGAAACAACGAGGCTAGACATTGCCGATGTAGAACAATTTTTTAAATGGTATATCCGTACGCCGAAAACAGTTTCCTTTTACTCTCAAGGCATTAATCAATCGGCCACGGGGACCGACAAATGCAACGCCATCATTAATTGTCATTTGGCGACCGGAAGAATTGGTTTCGAGGGTGCAGGTCCGTTCTCTATAACAGGGCAACCCAATGCTATGGGCGGCCGAGAGGTAGGCGGCCTTGCCAATCAGCTCGCTGCACATATGGACTTTGACGATGCTAGCATCGATCGCGTAGCGCGCTTTTGGCGCGCTCCCCGCATGGCTAAAGAGCCAGGATTGAAGGCCGTCGATCTATTTGACGCTATTCACAGTGGGGAAGTAAAAGCCGTCTGGATTATGGCCACCAATCCCGCAGTGAGTTTGCCCAACTCTCAGAAAGTGCGCGAGGCACTAGACAAATGTGAACTCGTTATTGTGTCGGATTGCATAGAGCACACTGATACCAATGCCTACGCAGATATTTTGTTGCCTGCAACCGGGTGGAGCGAGAAAGACGGCACCGTTACCAATTCCGATCGGACAATCTCCCGACAGCGGGCATTGCTAAAACCTGCAGGTGAAGCGAAGCATGATTGGTGGATAATCAGTGAAGTGGCAAAGCGCCTAGGGTTTGAGGCCGATTTTGCCTATGCCAATCCGCAGCAGATATTCATTGAACACGCCGCTCTTTCTGCTTTTGAGAACGATGGCACAAGAGACTTTGATATAGGCGGCCTGGCTCAGCTTTCGGAGCAACAGTACAATGAACTGCAAGCTATTCAGTGGCCTGTGAATGCGCAAAATCCTAATGGTTGCAAACGAATGTTCACTGACCATCGTTTCTTCACCGATTCTGGGAAAGCCCGCTTCCTTAGTTGCGAGCCCCGATTACCCGAACGCCCAATAGACTTTCAAACCCCTTTTACACTCAATACAGGACGACTTCGAGATCAATGGCATACGATGACTCGTACAGGGCGCACCTCAACCCTTCTTAGCCATTCGCGCACCCCCACCGTCAGCATAAACCCGCGGGATGCCCAAAGCCTAGGTATTCGCGAAGGGGATTTGGTTCATGTGTTTAACAAAGACGAGCAAGAGCAACACCAGTCTCTAACCCTAGCGGTACAGCTGGACGAAGGCATTGCCTACGAAAATATTTTTATTCCCATTCATTGGAGCCAACAATTTACCTCCAATGCAATTGTTTCTAAACTCATAGCGCCCACTACCGACCCCTACTCAGGACAGCCCGAGTCTAAGTTCGCGAGAGTTGGCATACGGCCCATCATGATTCCTCTTTGGGTCTCTATTGTGAGTCGCAAACCCATAGACACTAGCAGTTTCGAGTTTTGGGTCAAAACCCCAGTTCCCGGTGGCTGGCATTACCTCTTAGCAGACTCTAACAGTCAAGACGAAAGCATTTGGCGCAAATGGATGACAGAACTGCAAGATGGGCTCAAAAAAGTAGAGCTTTCAAACACTGTTTTGCACGATTATCGCAGCTTAGGCTGTTCTGGAAAAAGCATAGAGATCGCTATTTTTGCTAACCCTCAACGCTCGAAACTTCCTGAGGTGATATGGCAGCAAGCGCTACTCAACCATCAGGTGGGAGCTGATACTTGGCATCTTCTTACTGAGAAACAGAATAATTCAATCAGCCAAAATCGTATTATTTGCAGTTGTTTTCAGATAAGTGAACAGCAAATAACAACAGCTATTGCCCAAGGTGCTGCGAGCACAAAAGAGCTAGGAAAGAAATTACATTGTGGCACGAATTGCGGATCATGCATTCCAGAGTTAAAGAAATTTATTCGCGATAGCAAGGAAAATAGCACGGTCGAATTTGAGTCAATATAGATTTTACTGCACCATTTAAGAGCAATCTCGCCGCGAATTTGCACCAATAAGCCACCGCGAAAAGAGCGGATGCACCATCGAATCACACTTTCTTTCCCATAATACGCATCAAAATCAAGCATATAGTTTTTTTTGCACAGAATTGGCACTTCTTTTGCTCTACCCGCGTAACAAAAAAATCGGGGAAAGAAAAAATGAGTTCATCAACTAAACTAAATTTGCTGTCATTTACGGGAAAGGTGCGTGCTCTTCACCTAACTTGGTTCGCGTTCTTTTTAACTTTCGTCGTGTGGTTTAACCACGCACCATTCATGGCCGTCATTCGTGAAACACTCGGCCTCACGAACTCGGAAGTTAGCGCCATCTTGATGATCAATGTGGCTTTAACAATCCCCGCTCGAATTCTTATCGGTATGATGGTTGACCACTACGGTCCTCGTTTGGTTTATACCTGCTTGATGATTGCCTCTAGCATCGTCTGTATGTTCTTCGCACTAGCGGACAGCTTCTTACAGTTGCTCATGGCACGCTTCGCGCTAGGCTTTGTAGGCGCTGGCTTCGTAATCGGTATTCGCATGATCGGCGAGTGGTTCCCTGCCAAACAGGTTGGCCTAGCCGAAGGCATCTACGGCGGCTGGGGTAACTTTGGTTCTGCCGCGGCAGCAATGTCCCTGCCGACTATCGCACTTCTTTTCGGCGGTGATGAAGGTTGGCGCTGGGCTATCGGTCTAACGTCGGTGATTATCTTCTGTTACGCGTTTGTCTACTATGCCTTAGCCAAAGACACGCCTGAAGGCTCGACATACTTTAAACCTAATAAGCGGGGCGGCATCGAAGTCACAAGTGTTGGCGACTTCTGGTTCTGCCTACTAATGAACATCCCTTTGTTCGGCGCATTGGTCGTTCTTACGTGGAGGCTAGGGAACTTAGGTATTGTTAGCGATTCACTCGCCCTCATTATCTATGCTGTACTAGCGGCCATATACGCCTATCAGGCCTATCATGTCTACGCAGCCAACAAAGAAATTTTCCATACGCCGGTGCCTGAAATGCACCGCTATAAGTTCAAACAGGTCGCTATTCTAAACCTGTGCTACCTGATTACCTTTGGCTCTGAGCTGGCAGTCATTTCCATGCTACCGTTGTTCTTTCTAGATACCTTCGACGTCTCACCTGTACTCGCGGGTATGCTAGCCTCAGGCTTCGCCTTCATGAACCTAGTGTCTCGACCGGTTGGCGGCCTATTCAGTGACAAATTTGGCCGACGCAAGACGCTTCTTATTACCCTTGCCGGACTAGCAGTGGGCTATTTTGCCATGAGCTCCATTACGTCAACGTGGTTCATTCCGCTAGCCGTCCTATCCACGATGATGTGCTCTTTCTTCGTACAAGCGGGTGAAGGAGCGGTGTTCGCGATGGTACCTCTAGTCAGACGCCGCCTTACAGGTCAGATCGCGGGGATGGTAGGCGCATACGGCAATGTGGGTGCCATTATTTTCTTGGCAGTACTTTCCATCACTACGCCACAGACCTTTTTCCTCGTCATTGCCTCGGGTTCACTCCTATGTCTAATCGCAGTCTGGTTCCTCGATGAACCCGAAAAAGGCATGGTAGAAGTTGCTCCAGATGGTACAGTGCACGTTATCGACGTTCACTAGAGTTAAGCAGTAAATGCCAGCCACCCTTAAGATCGAAGCTGCTCACTTCACCGAAAAAGGTAGAAAGGACAGCAACCAGGATTGCCTCGGCGCTCGAGCCGCTGAGGCAGCCCTACTACAAACTAAAGGTTATGCCGCTGTAATTGCGGATGGCGTTAGTAGCAGCGAGTACGGTGGCGAGGCTGCGGCTGCCTGCGTAAGAGGCTTTCTGGCCGACTATTTCAGCACCCCAGAGACGTGGTCAGTTAAAAAATCCGCTCAACAAATCTTTACTGCATTAAACAGCTGGCTCTACCGACAAAGCGGCCAACGCACCGCAGCACACCGCGGCCGTGTTAGTACTCTTAGCACCATTATTTTTAAATCCACCACAGCCCATATTTTCCACATCGGTGACAGCCGTATTTACCTCATGCGTCAAGGCTCAATAGAACAGCTGACTGTTGACCATCGCACCTGGATTTCCGCAGATAAAAGCTATCTCAGCCGAGCGATGGGTATCGACCTGCAACTGCAGATAGACTACAAACGCCTTGCTACTGAAGTGGGCGACATCTTCATTATGAGTACTGATGGTCTGCACGACTTTGTCACGGAACGAGATATTTCCAGCACCATTTATGCTTGCAAAGGCGATCTAAATCGCGCGGCGCAAATACTGGTCAATCAAGCGCTGCAAAATGATAGCAATGACAATGTGAGCTGCCAGATACTACGTATTGACGAGCTTCCGCAGCAGAATCAAGAAGAAGTTTACAAACAGCTAACCGAGCTCCCGTTCCCACCAGAGCTTAGTGAAGGCATGATGATCGACGGCTACAAGATTGTGCGAGAACTACACGCAAGCAATCGCTCTCAGCTCTATCTCGCACTGGATACAGGCACCGGCATGCAAGTCGTGCTAAAGACGCCATCAATCAACTTTGTCGATGATGCCGCCTATATCGATCGCTTCACGATGGAGGAATGGGTGGGCCGCCGCATCGACAACCCGCACGTTCTCAAGATTTACGAGCCTACCCGAAGACGCCGATGTCTCTACCACGTCGCAGAATTTCTGCCTGGACAGAGCCTTCGCCAGTGGATGATCGATAATCCAAACCCGGACCTGGAGACCATACGCACATCGGTCGAACAAATAGCGCAAGGGCTTCAAGCCTTTCACCGACAAGATATGCTGCACCAAGACCTCAAACCAGAAAACATCGTTCGCGATCAAGCAGGCACATTCAAGATAATCGACTTTGGATCGGTTAAGGTCGCCGGTATTGCCGAAATTGAAAGCCCCGTGCTCAGCGGGGCATTACTGGGTACCAAGAACTACACAGCGCCTGAATATATCAACAAGCAAGCAGTAGGCAATGGCGCTGATATTTTTTCCCTAGGTGTTATCTGTTATGAAATGTTTTGCGGCCGACTTCCCTTCGAAGAAGCCCCAGCAAACTGGAACCAAAAACATTGGCAGAACCTGCAGTACACGCCCCTAACGGATTATCGTGACGACGTACCGCGTTGGGTTGACGCCTGCCTCAAAAAGGCAGTGAACCCTGACCCCAAAAAGCGCTACAAGGAACTCTCGGAGTTTCTCTATGATTTACGCGTCCCCAATACCAAACTGCTCTACGAAGATCACAGACCATTGCTACAAAAGAATCCCCTGCGCTTCTGGCAGAGCGTTTCTGCCATCCTCTCATTGATCGTAGTAGCGCTTGTCGTTATCATTGCGTATTGATTCTCGTATTGATGCCCTGACGCATGAAACTATCATGCTTTTCACTGGAATCGCCCCAACTTGGGGCAAAAGCACAAACAAAGTGCACCATAATGGAAAAACGCACCATAAAGAGTCATCAGTAGCAGTGCTAATTACCCCGCAAATTCAGTTTTTCTAGAGTTTTCAACGAGGTAAGAAGTTTTCCAAAGGTGGCACGATACCTGCTATTTATTAATATAATTCAGCGAGCAACTTCACTCAGGTCTCTCGACCATCGCTTCGCTGGCAACTAACGACGGTTGCATATCCTGCTTCCGTATCGTCAAAAAAATTCGATTCCGAAGCTTCCCAATACTTTTACCTTTTTTATTGCGGTGATTAATGTCTATGCAAAAACCTACTCTTATAGTTGTTGGCAATGGAATGGTAGGTCAACGATTCTTACAAAGTCTGGCCGACCAGAAACTAACTGAAACCTACGAAGTGGTCACTTTCTGTGAAGAGCCACGTCCGGCCTACGACCGCGTACACTTGTCTGAGTATTTCGGAGGCAAGTCCGCCGAGGATCTCTCTCTTGTAGAAGAGGGTTTCTTCGAGCAATACGGAATTACCGTCCATATCGGCGCCAAGGTCATCAAAATTGATCGCGAAAGCAAAGTAGCCTACTCCGATAAAGGGCACTCAATCAGCTATGACAAGCTTGTATTAGCAACAGGTTCATTCCCCTTTGTCCCGCCCATACCGGGTAAAGACCGCGATGGCTGCTTTGTCTATCGCACCATCGAAGACCTAGAAGGCATCATGGCTGCGGGCAAACAGGGCAAGGTCGGCGTTGTCGTAGGCGGTGGTCTCTTGGGGCTAGAGGCTGCTAACGCTCTCAAACAAATGGGCCTGGACACACATGTCGTTGAATTTGCTCCACGCCTAATGGCAATTCAAATCGACGAACAGGGCGGCACGCTTCTTAAGCAAAAGATCGAAGAGCTCGGTGCCTTTGTCCACACCTCGAAAAACACCTCCGAAATCATCGATGGTGAAAACTGCAAACACAAAATGGTTTTCGCAGACGGCGAGTCACTCGAAACAGACGTTATTCTATTCTCCGCGGGCATCCGTCCTCAGGACCAACTGGCGCGCGATTGCGGCTTAGAGATTGGCCAACGCGGCGGCATCGTGATCAATAACCAGTGCCAAACATCTGACCCAGACATCTACGCCATCGGCGAGTGTGCACTTTGGGACAATAAGATCTTCGGTCTAGTCGCTCCTGGCTATCAAATGGCGACTATTGTTGCTGATCGTCTAGCCGGAGCAGATAGCGAGTTTACCGGTGCAGACATGAGCACCAAACTCAAGCTAATGGGTGTCGACGTTGCCAGCATCGGTGACGCACACGCCTCTACGGAAGGGGCAAAATCTTACTCGTTTATCGATGAGCCTAGCGGCACATACAAGAAGCTTGTCGTCAGCGCTGACGGTAAAAAACTATTGGGCAGCGTATTGATCGGTGATGCCGAAGCCTACGGAAATTTACTCCAATTCAAACTCAATGATATCGACTTGCCAGAGCATCCAGATGCACTGATCCTGCCCCAGCGAGATGGCTCAGCGAGCGTTGGACTTGGCGTGGATGCTCTCCCTGACACAGCGCAAATCTGCTCCTGTAATAATGTCAGCAAAGGCGACTTGGTCGCAGCAATTCAAGGTGGGGCCGTCCAGCTTGGCGACCTTAAATCCTGCACGGCTGCGGGTACTAGCTGTGGCGGCTGCGCCGCTCTGGTCGGGCAGGTTCTCAATAGTGAGCTTGAAAAACTTGGCCTAGAAGTGAACAACGATATCTGTGAGCACTTTGCCTATACACGACAAGATCTCTATATGTTGGTGCGCTCAGAAAAAATTACCAGCTTCGATGAACTAATCAACAAACACGGTAAGGGCCTAGGCTGCGATATTTGTAAGCCAGCCGTCGGCTCCATACTGGCGTCATGCTGGAACGAGCCAGTTCTGAAGAAACAGAACGCTCAGCTACAAGATACCAACGACCGCTTCTTGGGCAATATGCAAAAAGATGGCACATACTCCATCGTGCCACGTGTGGCAGGCGGCGAGATCACACCAGACAAACTCATTGTCTTGGGTGAAGTCGCTAAACGCTACGACTTGTACACTAAGATTACCGGCGGCCAACGTATCGATTTGTTCGGCGCTCGTATAGACCAGCTGCCTGTCATCTGGGAAGAGCTTATTGCTGCAGGTTTCGAGTCCGGTCATGCTTACGCCAAGTCACTGCGAACAGTGAAATCTTGTGTCGGTTCAACCTGGTGTCGCTACGGGGTACAAGACAGCGTCTCCATGGCGATTCTGTTAGAAAATCGCTACAAGGGCTTACGCTCTCCACACAAACTTAAGATGGCTGTTTCCGGTTGTACACGTGAGTGTGCCGAAGCCCAGAGTAAAGACGTTGGCGTTATCGCCACTGAGAAAGGTTGGAACCTATACGTCTGCGGCAACGGTGGCATGAAACCACGCCATGCAGACCTATTCGCCTCCGATCTAGACGACGTCACTCTCATTAAGTACATCGATAGATTCTTCATGTTCTACATCCGCACGGGCGATCGCCTACAGCGCACATCCACTTGGATGGACAATATGGAAGGTGGTTTGGAATATCTGCAAGATGTCATTATCAATGACAGACTCGGCCTGGTAGACGAGCTTGAGAAAGAAATGTCTCACGTAGTAAACACTTACAAGTGTGAGTGGAAAGACAGCGTTGAAGACCCAGAAAAGCGCAAACGTTTCACTCACTTTGTGAACGCTGACGACACCGATACCAATATTGTCTTCGTACGCGAACGTGATCAGATTCGACCAGCTAAATTGGAAGAGAAAGAGTTAACCACAAGTTAAGCAAATTGCGCAGAGGCCTTAGAGCCTCTGAAAGTGGGTTTTTAATATGAATACGGCAGAAAAAATAGCGAGCCAAGACATAATGGATACAAAAAATTCCTGGGTAGATATTTGTGATATTAGCGACCTTGCTGAGAACATTGGGCAATGTGCTTTAGTCAACGGTAAACAAGTGGCAGTGTTTTGTGTTTCTGGAACACAAGATGTCTACGCAATCGACAATTTTGATCCCTTTAGCAATGCCAATGTGATATCGAGAGGCATTCTAGGCGACCTAGAAGGAAAGCTGGTAGTGGCCTCGCCCATCTATAAGCAACACTTTGAACTTGCCACAGGGCAATGTCTAGAGGACGAATCGGTCAAGCTTGATACTTATAAGGTACGGGTCAACGACGGCCGAGTACAAATTGAATCTTAAATTTACGAGCAAAGTATTCACACTATGTTATTCGGTCGAAAAAAACGTAATCCAATAAAAATCGCGGACAAGAAAGTCGCGAAGTGGACCTATACAACCTGCGGTTATTGCTCTACAGGCTGCTCCTTGGATATCGGCTTAAATGAAGCGGGTACGCCGGTGGCCACCCGCGGCACAGCCGGCGCAGATGTAAACCGCGGCAAACTTTGCGTTAAAGGAATCTTCGAGCACGAATTATTCGAATCGGCAGGTAGAGGCTCAGAACCCATCATTCGCGATCACCACTATGATGACTACCAAACGACTAGCTGGGACAATGCCCTCGATACAATGGCCGATAAAATTAAAGCCATACAGGCAGAGCACGGGCGTGATGCGTTTGCCGTGGTATCCACTGGCCAGATTATGACGGAAGAGTTTTACACCTTAGGAAAACTCGTTCGCGGTGTTATTGGCACAAACAACTACGATGGCAACACAACACTATGCATGGCTTCAGCCGTATCGGGTTATAAAAAGTCATTTGGCTCGGATGGCCCACCCGGTTGTTACGATGACTTCGACCATACCGAATGCCTCATGGCTTTCGGCTCAAACCTTCCAGAGCAACACCCAATTATCTATTGGCGCCTGAAGGAAGCCTTAGAGAAACGCAAGTTTCCAGTCATTGTTGTTGACCCGCGTGTGACCATGTTTGCCCAGTTTGCGGATATTCACTTGGCAATCACACCGGGGACCGACCTTGTTCTCCTCAATAGCTTGGCTCATGTCATATTCAAGGAGAACCTGCAAGACCAAGACTATATCGATGCACACACTAATGGCCAGGAAGAGTACAAAGCCTTAGTAGAGAAGTACGATCCCGTTTCTGCGTCCAAAATTTGCGGTATCGACGAAGATACAATACGCCACGTCGCACGCCTTTATGCTAAAGCCGGTGCAGCCATGAGCATTTGGACGATGGGTATTAATCAGAGCACTCACGGTACAGATGGCGTTGCAGGCATCAATAATCTAAACCTGATTACTGGCAATATTGGTAAGCCGGGCGGCACTAGCCTCTCCATCACAGGCCAGTGTAATGCTATGGGAACCAGAGAATGGTCCAGCTGTTCGGGTCTACCTGGCTATCGTGCACTGGAAAATCCTCAGCATCGCAAAGAGGTCGCCGAATTCTGGGGAACCGATGAGGACTTCTTTCCACCGAAACGTGGAATGACAATGACGGATATTTTTCCCGCCATTGAAACAGGCCAGGTGAAAGGCCTATGGCTGGTCGCGACGAACCCGATGACCTCTATGCCCAACTCGGCACGCATTCGAAAATGCCTAGAGAAGCTGGATTTCCTCGTAGTGCAAGACTCCTACCGCGATGTTGAGACTACTCAATACGCTCATATGTACTTACCTGCGGCGGTATGGGCGGAGAAAGAAGGCTGCTTCACCAACACAGAGCGTCGAGTCAACTTGGTGCGCCAGGTATGCCCGCCGCACCTCAACTCCAAGCCAGATCACTGGATTTTCTCCAATCTTGCCAAGCGCTTCGAGCGCTCTAAGACCATGAAATTCCCAGAGACCACTTCTGAGATCTTTGACGAGATGCGTGAACTTTCACGCGGCAACTTCATGGATATTAGTGGTATGACTCACGACATAATCGAAGAGAAGAAAGGCATTCAATGGCCATTGCGTGAAGGGGAAGTCACGCCTGAGACCAAGGGCACGCCGCGTCTGTACGCAGATGGCAAATTTAATTTCCCCGATGGCAAAGCCAAGCTATCGGTCGAGGACTATATTGAGAACAATGAAACGCCGTGCGATGACTTTCCATTCTGGCTAAACAGCGGTCGGGTAGTAGAGCATTTCCACACCCGTACCAAGACCGGAAAAATCGGCAATATGAACAAGTATTCGCCTACGCCTTATATGGAAATCAATCCAGATGCAGCACTAGCACTAGGAATAGATCAATCTGAATATGTGCGACTTGTCTCCAAGCGAGGAGACGCTGTTGTGATGGCACAACTCACTCATCGTGTACCCAAGAACATGGTCTTCATACCATTTCATTTCCACGACTGCGTGAACCGCCTAACACTTGGCCTGCTTGACCCGTATTCACGCCAACCAGCGTTTAAACAAAACGCTGTGCGCATAGAGCAAATAGAGCAGAAACTGGCTGCCAAACTAAACGTTGAGATGCGCAACTTTTAATCGTCATAATTTACATATGAGCTAGAGCAAAACCTATGTTTAAAGTTCGAGAAGATGAACCCGCCTACGCCAAATTGCCGGTGGTGGATGCAAAAGAGAAGAATATTCACGACAATCCGATCGATTTGATTGCGTGCAGCACTGTCTCCGAAGGCACCAGTATGTTTATCAATGCCGATGCAGGGGTAGGAAACACTGCTAACCGAAACAAACAGCACGGCTTTCACTTTACCGCCGATAACTGTATCGGTTGTCATGCTTGCGAAGCCGCCTGTAGCGAGAAGAACGATCTTCCGCCCCACTTGAGCTTCCGTTCTGTCGGTTACGTAGAGGGTGGCACTTACCCTGCGTTTACTCGAATGAATATCTCCATGGCGTGTAACCACTGTGATGACCCTGTATGCCTAAAAGGCTGTCCGACAAATGCTTACACAAAACATGCTGAGTACGGCGCCGTTCTGCAGGACCCAGATACTTGTTTTGGTTGCGGATACTGCACATGGGTATGTCCTTATAATGCACCTCAACTCGACCCAGTTGAGGGTCAGGTACAAAAATGCAATATGTGTGTCGACCGGCTGGAAGTCGGTCTTAAACCCGCCTGTGTTTCGGCCTGCCTAGGCAATGCCTTGGACTTTGGCGTGATTGAAAGTACGCCAGAGAATAGAGAGCAAGTGAAAACGGATATTCCGGGCTTTCCAGACACTAGCATCTCCAAGCCTAATATTCGTTTCCAGCAGACCAAGAGCATGCCTCGCGAGTTCACTAGAACCGATGCAGAGCCCATTAAGTATCACCGTAACGACAAGACGTCACGCTATGAGCCTGTCGTAGACCTTAAGCGCAATCGAGCCAAAGCGGGTGGAAGCGCAATAAGACAATGGAATTTGGCCAAGCTGAATTCCCGCGAAAACCCCTTAGTGTTTTTTACACTCATGACCCAAGCAGTCATAGGGGCCTTTGCCATCACCTTCCTGGGCGCCATGGCGGGGCTCGAATCACTTGGCACTATTCGACAAGCCAGTTTCGCTGTTCCCTTTGTTATTTGCCTGACCATCTTGCAGGCACTGATGCTCTTTATTTCTACTCAGCATCTTGGAAAGCCTTTACGCTTCTATCGCGGCTTCAATAATCTTCGCTATTCACCGCTTAGTAGAGAGGCGCTTGCCGTTTCTATTTTCTTTGGTTTCCTGCCAATGATGGCGGCAGTGTTGATTGTTGAACAGGGCTATTTCGACACCTTGTTTACCGTCTCCGCGAATCTTCTCGATAGCGGCGTCAATGGCTTAGCCATTGCAGGTACATTCTTTGGCGTAATCGGGCTTTACTATATGCACTGCATCTACCGCATTAAGGCACGCCCTTTCTGGAACCACTGGCAGGTGCTCACGTCCTTCTTTGGATCGATGTTCAGCGTGGGTGGCGCCATTATAGGCCTGATCTGCATCCCTTTGGCTGCATTTAGCCAAATAGAAATGAACACCCTAATTAGCGAGCTGATGACGTTTATAGCCCTAGGCCTAGTCGTGGAGGCACTAGGGCACTTTTTTCACGCTCGCGACCTACAACGTAATGGCAGAGAAGGCGCGGCCTCTCTCGAAATATTGCGCACTCAGTATGGAAAGACCTACATCCTACGTAATTGCTTGCTAGCTCTGTGGATTAGCATCGCGATCGGCGCTAGCTTAGTGCCAGAGGCTTTGCTAAGTGGCGCGGCGGCCAGCATCGGTTTCGTGTTATTTGGAATTGGCCTATTGCTAACATCTTTGATTAGCCGCGCACTGTTTTATGTACTGGTTATCCCAACAACGATGCCCGGCGCCTTCTTCTGGAAGAACAAGGGCTTTGAAGAACACGCAAGAGAAACTGGTTTGGCCGACATGCCTCAGGTGGGCGTAGCACAGCTGCGACACTAAGTCAGTTCAATGCGAATCACTATAAATTAAAAGAGAAAAGAGAGTCATTGTGAACCACTACTACATAGTCGATGTATTTACAGACAAAGCTTTTAACGGTGCACAGATTGCCGTTTTCCCTGAAGCTTCTGAGCTAAATGAAGGGCAAATGCAGTTAATCGCGAGAGAGCTAAACTTCTCCGACACCGTATTTGTGCAGCCTAAGACCAAAAGTGATTATAAGCTAAAGGTATTCACGCCAAATGATCGACGTAACTTCAGTGGTCACGCGACGCTTGCGGCCGCATATGTCTTAGGTAAATCAAGCCTCGCTCCGCTTCAAGAGAAACACACTAGCGTAACCATGGAGCAGAATGAAAGCCTGACTCATGTGGTTATCAGTCAGCAAGACGACGATTTGTTCATTCAGTTCAGTCGTAAATCTAGCCCAGTAGTTGATCGCTACGTACCCAATAATCATGAACTAGCAGCCTCTCTGTCCCTAGAGGAGCGCGACATCAGCAAGACACCCTACAACACTCTACTTGTCTCCTGCGACCAGCCTTTTTTGATAGTGCCTCTCACTTCTTTCGAGGCAGTGAGAAAAGCGCAATTCAACTTCAAGCAGTGGAGTAGTAGCGTGGCGCCAATCTCTGCAGCAACAGAGATTCTCCTGTTCTCCACTAAGTCAGACCTGAAGACCTCAAATTTTCATGGGCGTATAGTGGGGCCACAGATTGGTATCGATGAGGACCCACCCATCGGCGCGGCAATGCCCGCCTTTACCGGCTTCCTGAATGCTCAAGGGCATGTGCGTCCAGGCACCTATTCTTTTGTAATAGACAGGGGCACAGTAACAACGCGCAAGAGTGTTCTCAGCATCGAAATGGTGAATCAGAAAGGCAAAGAAAACGAAATCCGTGTAGGAGGACCAGCAGTACTGGTTGGCGAAGGCAAGATTGCAAGCCCATCCGCTTAGGGTTAGAAGGTGGGCTGAGGAAGAACCACCCTCAGCCCTTTTTCAGCTCACTAGAATGAGCACTTTAAGGTACGTGTAGCACGAGCGGCCAGTTCGCATTGCGCCATCTGCTCCTGAGCAGACTGAGACAATGAATATATTGTTTTATCTGCCGACACCGCCGCATCGACAACCTCTTCCAATCCACTGCGCATCGTATTAACTCGCTGATATTCCGTTTGTGATTGTTTGCTAAGATCAACCATTACATCACTTACATGGCTAACTTGACTACTAATCTGCTCCAAAGCTCTTTGCGCTGACTGTGACTCTATAACGCAGCGCTGAGCACTCTCCTGCTCAATACTCAAGCCAGTTGAGATCTGCTCTACTCTTACTTTCAGGTTCTGAATTTGCGCTTCGATATCGCTCGCTGCAGTACTTGTAGAGGCCGATAGTCTTCGTACTTCATCCGCAACAACCGCGAAGCCGCGCCCATGCTCACCCGCTCTGGCTGCCTCTATCGCCGCATTCAAAGCTAATAGATTAGTTTGCTCCGATACGCTCTTAATTGTATCTAGCATCGTGAATACATTGTCCGCAGCCACCTTCAATTCGTTCAGAGTAGCAAAAGAGTCAGCCACTTGCTCCGATAGGTGTTCTATCCCTCTCACTGTCTCAAGCATCTGCGCTCCGCCATCTTCAGCCAAGCTTCTCGCCAGGCGTGTCTGCTCATCAGTGTCTCCTAACAAGTCCGCCATGGCGTGAAGTGATCGACAAACTTCATCACAGGCACTACCGACCTGCTGAATTTTATCTTTCTGCTTAGCGACCGAATCTCTGGTATTTTGCGCCCTAGAGGCATTTTGCTCTGCCTGGCTAGCGGTATTCTCAGTGGCACTATTAATATCACTCAAGCTCTTGTTCAAGAGAGCGAAAAGCCCATTCAGCGATTGGGAGATATCACCCAGCTCGTCGTTTCTCTCGACTGGGAAACTTACTCTTAAGTCCTTCGCCTCACTTGCGGAGCGAATCTTATCTCGCATTCTTTGCAAAGGACCACTAATAGCCCTGGACAGAAAGTAAGCGCCAATAACTGCGAAAACCGTTAGCAATAGAGCACTTGTGATGACGCTGATCCACACATTACGACGTAATTGCGTCAGGCTAGCCTGAACCTCGTCTACGTCCTGCTGTGCTATCAGTCCAAAACGATGGCCCATTAGCTCTATTCTCGACCAGGCTGTAAACATTTCGCGCCCCATATAATCACGCAGTATGCCGCTGCCTGCAGAGTCACCTAAGGCCCGACTAACCCCCTCATTGTCTAAGGTAAGCTCGCCCGCTATGCTGCCCTTGTTCGATATAAGGTCTAAGCGGCTACTGGAAACCCCTTGCGCACGTAAAGCTGGCAGCAGCCCCGCAAGACTATTACTGCTCCCCGAAATTTCGCTAAGCAGCGTTCCGGATTCATCGACTAGATACGCCTCGCCTGTACGCCCCAATCCCAGAGATTCACTAGCGGCCTGCCCGCTCAGTTGACCTGTCCAACGAGCCGCTGGCACTTCGGCCACTAAATAGGCGACAGGCGTGTCAGGACTCTGTGACCAATGAAACACGGGGACGGCTAAATACGCAGTAAGCGCCTTATAGCGAAAGGGGCTAAGTTCGAAGGAGGAAAGCACGACTCCTTGACTGGGGTCTTCTGCCAATTGCTTTACCACGCTCGCCAAAGCAGAGTCCGCGAAAGGGCCGTCTATTACTGAAGTTGCGAAAAGTGGTCCTTTCGCTGTCGAGTAGCTGACCTTTAGGCTCATCGCATCGACCAGCATCAGGTCGGAGAAAGCAAATCGTTCCATGACGTCGAGAAAACTGCTGTGGTACATACTGTGCTGCTGACCATATATGGTGCCATCCCCTCGGTCCTCCATAGACGCCATGTTTTCCACACCAGAACTATTCTCCAACATATAGTATTTTTGTAGCAGGAGAGTCTCGTGTGTCATGCTCTCTATCCAATCATCCACAGGGGCCTCGCGCCCTCCTGAGTTGAGCAGATATTGCTCTAGATAGGCACTTGCATACCATTGCTTCAGCTCCTCTTGAAGAGTCTGTGTTGACACACTTGCCACTTCATAGCGAAAAGAACTGAAAGGGTTTCGGAACCCCCACGCGGCGTCTTTTGTAAGCCGAGAATTAGCGAGTGTATGCATGAGCTGCACATCGCTTTGCATCAAACGCTCTAAGTTTGCCTTGCGGCTAGAAACTAGCGACTGGAACCTCTCATCGAGACTTGCGGACAGGGCTTCACTAGAGTCATGCTGGGCGAGCCAAGCCGTAACACCAGAAGCAAAAACAACACATACGGCAGTTAGCGTACCGACTGCGATGCTAAGGCGAGTAGATAATTTCATTGAACCTTAACCCAAAAAATATTGACTAAAATTTGAGCGTCAGTCTAATGATTTTCCATGACAGAATTATTGCAGAATAGAAAAAAATAAAACTCTAAAGTTAAGGCAAAGACTGGCGATAAACTTGTCTTACCGCCAGTCTTGAATAGTCAAACCGTCAAATCACTCGGCGCTCTCCACCGCCTCTTTCTTTACTTCGTTGTCACGATGCAAGGGAATTACCGGTATAAAGATGCTCAACAAGAAACCGAGCACGATGATCCACAAACTGGTACTAAACATGGCGGTCACTGAGTTAGAAAAAGCAGTACGTATGCCCGTACTAACGCTCTCTACAGTGTCATCAATACTGCTGGAAATTAGGCTTCTAACGAGGCTTAATCGCTGTTCAATTTCCGTCTCGCTCAAGCTCTGCGCGGCAGCTGCGCTGACTTGTTCCTTGAGCTGATCAGGCACAAGTGCGTTTGCCTCAACAGCCGCTAGTGCCTCACTATCCCCGTGATACGCTAAGGACAAAGTATCGATTAGCGCCTCACTAGACTCCTCTATCTGCTGGCGCAGCGCACCTGGGTTCATCGCGCTAGTCTGCGCTGCACTGATATCCACACTCGCACCACTGTTGGCCGCCAACATCGGCACTTGCGCCGGCAACTCTTTAGCTAAATTTAGAGTGAGCAAGCTGCCGAATATCGCAACACCAACCGTGTTTCCGATCTGACGAAAAAACTGCGTAGAGCTCGTGGCGACACCAATTTGGGAAAGCGGGAAAGCACTTTGTACGATGAGGTTTACTAGGCTTTGTGAAGGCCCTAAACCTAGACCGACAATAAGCATTCGCCAAGCCATACCCCCAAGGCTTGTGTTCGTGTCTATAGTCGTTAGAAGGAATACTCCTACTAACAAGATCAAGGTCCCTCCCACCATATAAGGCTTGTAATTTCCACTCTTAGATACGAACCGCCCACTTAATATACTACCCACCATTAGACCTGACATGAGAGGGAACATGGAAAAGCCGCTATTGGTTGCATTGACTCCCAATACGACCTGCATAAAGAGTGGCATAAACATGACAACACCCAAAAATGCCATGCCTACGACAAAAGAGCACAGGTTTGTAATAACAAAGACTCTGCTCTGAAACAGACTGAGGGGCATGATGGCGTCCTTAGTCCTAGACTCCACCCAAATAAATAGCAGTAAGGACACCAGGCTTAGTGCAAACATGGAAATCAGCGTAGGGGAATCCCAAGGGTATCTATTCCCTCCCCAAGTAAGTGCTAATAAGAAAGGAATGAATACCACCAACAATAACGCTGCACCTAAGTAGTCAATCTTTCCGCCGTTGCCGTGGTTCAGCCTTGGCGTTTTAAATATAACCATGCACAAAGCAATAATCCCCAATGGCACATTAGCGTAGAAAACCCAGCGCCAGCCGGCAATCTCATGACCAAAAAGAGTGACAGTTGCGAAGTCGGTCAAGAATCCACCAAGAGCCGGTCCAATAATACTGGCCACACCAAACATGGCACCGAATAGGCCCATAAACTTGGCTCGTTTAAGCGGGGGATAGATATCGGCGACTATACCAATAGCGCTTGTGAACAAGGCGGCGCCGCCTATGCCCTTAATCGCTCTAAAAGCAATTAACTGGCGCATACCATCGCCTAGTATGGGTAAATCTCCAAACTCCCCACTGATGCCACATAACATCGAACCCAAGAGAAAGATGGTGACCCCGATGGTCAGAATCAGCTTACGACCATACAAGTCACCCAGCTTGCCGAAGATGGGAACCAATACCGTCGATGTGAGCATATAGGCCGTAGTGACCCAGGAAAACAGCTCTAGACCATTAAGCTCGGATACTATGCGCGGCATTGCCGTCGACAGAATCGTCATGTCTAGAGCAGCAAGAAGGAAGAGAATGAGTAATGCAGTAAGTGTGGTACGTTTATCCTTATCGGATATCAATACCCCAGAGGCGAGTTCGTTCAAAATGCTTACCTGACAATTATAAGTGCCTTTGCTCCAGCCAAAGTAGGCTTACCAACGACCCACGGCTAGAAAAAGCAATTAACCTTAATTAATACAGAGGCTTAGCGCTATAGAAACCGGTACTACTGAACACTGTAAGAGAGAAGCGTGATATTGTAATTTTTATTGTCTTGCTAGCTATTAGCGCAAAGAAGTACTGATCACTTATTTAGTCGCTTAGTCGACTGAGACCCCGATACCGCTAGATGCGGATACTCAGCGGTGAGCATTAAGACCAAACTTGCGACGCCCCCCGCCATCGCCGCTTTGCCAAAGATAATAAAACCTAACCACATATAGCCAAAGATAATTACACATTGCCAAACAGCGCAGCAATCTTACACTCGTAATGACGTCTAAGCAAACTCAACATTAATACGGCCACTTGAGCGATCTTCTTGAGCAAACCGACACAAGCCTAAGCGTGCCAAGCACTCTCCTAATCAAATGACTATTCAATAAAATACACTAGCCGTTCTAAATCATTTACATAAAGATTATCGAAGCCAACTGAAATGCCCAGAATAAGCGCACAAAAACCAATCAATTTTTGATTCGTTTTATCGCCTTTTGAGCTCGCTTTATCAATGCTTTTTAATGGCTAAAATGACTCAGAATGTCGGATAGAAGCAATGCCTTATTCCACCTAGTTACAAACGCAGTCTAAATGCAAAATTAACGGGAATTCTTGCGTAGATTCGCGGTCTAGGTTAATGTCATTTACCTTGTGAGGTTATTGCAGACAGGGCAAACCATTCGCTCTGCCTAGCCCATAAACAGGACTAATAAAGCTCATCACCCACAACCATAATTAGAAGAAATGATAACTATGAAATTTTCATCAGCATCAATATTAACTATTAAGAAATTTACTAGGCACCTGCTGCTTACTAGCTTAGCACTTCCCGCTTTAAGCCTTGCGCAAGAACCCATTAAAATTGCCTATATCGACCCCCAATCGGGCACCTTCGCATCCCAGGGAGAGAGCGGCTATCTACAAGCAGATTTCGCCGCAGACTATTTCGTTAACTCTAAAGGCGGGCTGCTTCATGGCCGCCAGCTAGAAGTTTATGCATTCGACAACAAAAACAGTGCAGCAGATGCGCAAATCCAATTGCGCCGAGCTATCAGTGAGGGCATTCAAATAGTTTTCACAGGCAATAGCTCCGCCGTGGCAAGCGCTTTAAGTACTGCTATCTCCCGCCACAATCGCCGCAACCCCGAATCACGCGTATTACTCCTTAACCACGCTGCCGTTGACCCAGCACTTACAGAGGAAGACTGCAGTTTCTGGCATTTCCGCTTTGATTCACACTCGGATATGAAAATGCAAGCGATGACAGACCACATCGCTCTAAACCCAGATATTTCTAAGGTTTATCTAATAGGCCAAGACTATTCCTTCGGTAAAGCCGTTGCGGACGCGGCAATCAGAATGCTGGCAGAAAAACGCCCCGACATCGAAATTGTCGGCAACGAACTTCACCCAATAGGTCAGGTGAAGGACTTCACTCCTTATGTCACTAAAATAGTTTCATCGGGTGCGGATGCCATCATTACGGGCAACTGGGGCGCCGACATGGTGGCCTTAGGTCGCGGCATTATCGACTCAGGCTTGGAAGTTCCTATTTATACCTTTTATGCCGCATACGATGGCATCACTGCCACGCTCGGGGAGGAAGGCAAAGGTTTGATTCGTCTTACTCACAACGATATCTCTAACCCAAGAATCCCTGAAGAGCGCCTGAACTATACCCGCGCGTTTAAGGAAAAATACCCTCACAAAGACGTCACAGAGCCTCGTATCGCCAACATCATCATGATGATGTCGGCTGCTATCGAAAAAGCCCAGAGCGCCGACCCCTACGATATCGCCCTCGCGCTGGAGGACATGCATTTCACCACCTTCAGTGGCGAAGATGTGTGGATGCGCCCTGACGATCACCAGATTATCCAAAACGTTCACGTTTCCGTGCATACTGACGAAGGCATTACCATTGATGCTGATAACTCTGGATTCGGCTTCCGAACAGAGTTCACTCTACCTGCCGAAAGAGCAGCTATGGAAACAAGCTGCAATATGAGACGCCCAAGACCATAAACTAAAAGAGTTGGCTCCAAAATGTTTGAAGTATTAATTTTTGCCACGCTCAACGGTCTTGTCACGGGATTGTTGCTATTTATGTTAGCCAGCGGGCTAACGCTTATTTTCAGCATGATGGGCGTATTGAATTTCGCTCATGCAAGCTTCTATATGCTAGGGGCATATTTTGCCTACTCGATAAGCCAATATATGGGCTTCTGGCCGGCGCTAGTCATCGCCCCCATAATAGTGGGCCTGCTAGGCGCATTGGTCGAACGCTACGGACTCAGGCAAGTTCACAAGTCCGGCCATGTCGCCGAGCTAATCTTTACCTTTGGCTTAGCCTTCCTCATTGAAGAGTTTGTCCAGTTTGTCTGGGGCAGGGCTACCAAGGACTATCGTTCGCCCGATATTCTCGACTTCCCTCTATTCACGCTATTTGGGCAGGACTTTCCCGCCTATAAAGCGTTTATGATATTTATCTCTGTCAGCATCTTTATTGGCCTGTATTTTATCCTCACCCGCAGTCGTATCGGCATTATTATTCAGGCGGCAATCAGCCACCCCAATACAGTGAATAACTTAGGCCATAACGTCCCGCAGATTTTCATGTGGGTCTTCGGTGTAGGCTCTGCTCTTGCGGGTATAGCAGGCGTTATCGCCGGACCAGTGCTCGGCACCTTCCCCGGCATGGGTTTAGTATTAGGCAGCATCGTATTCGTGATAGTGGTTATCGGCGGACTGGGTTCGCTTGCAGGTGCGTTTGTCGCATCGCTCTTAATCGGGCTATTGCAGTCTTATGCCATTGCGACAGACCTCGGCATGCAGGACTTACTAGACCTTATTGGCGTTAGTTTCGACCGCGACCATCCTCTAAATGACATTTGGAGCCTATCCTTATCGCAAGTGGGTCCTATCCTGCCCTACTTGCTCTTGGTGTTAGTGCTCATCTTTAGGCCCTCTGGCTTATTTGGCAAGAGGGAAAGCTAGATATGAAACGTTTTATACCCTGGGCTCTGTTCGCCATTGTTTTATTGGTGTTACCGCAGATTTTTACTTCGATACTGGCCACATCGATCCTCAATCAAATGGCTATCGCCATCATATTCGCCCTTAGTTACAACATGCTTTTGGGCCAGGGCGGTATGCTGTCATTCGGGCATGCCGTTTACTTTGGCCTGGGCGGTTTCCTAGCCGTACACGCCATTTTGAAAGTAGAGCTCGGGGAGATGATGTTCCCCACTGCCTTTATTCCTCTGGTCGGCGGTATTTTCGGCTTCCTTGCTGCCTGTTTCATTGGCAGCTTCTCTACTCGCAAAGCGGGCACCGTGTTCGCCATGATCTCTCTGGGTGTCGGCGAACTCATCGCGGCCTCGTCGCTAATTCTGGTTTCGTTCTTCGGTGGTGAAGCGGGAGTTAGCGGAGATAGAACTTGGGGGCCAATGTTATTCGGCATAGATTTCACCCAAGATATTCATGTGTACTATCTGGCCGCCATTTGGACCTTCATTTCTGTTGCCCTAATGTATCTGTTCACGCAAACGCCAGCTGGCCGCATGGCCAATGCAGTCAGAGACAACCCCGAGCGCGCCGAGTTTATCGGCTACAGTGCTCGCCGAGTCCGTTTTATATCCTTTATTTTCGCGGGCTTCTTTGCCGGCATCGCAGGCGGTCTATTTGCCGTTAACTACGAGATCGTTACTGAAGAGAATTTGAATGCGGCTACTTCTGGTCGCGTCTTATTAATGGCTTATATCGGTGGCCTAGGCTTCTTCATTGGCCCCATAGTGGGCGCCATTATTCTCACCCTGATTACCTCTCTACTGAGTAATTACACCGATCTTTGGCTACTGTACTTGGGCATTATGTTTGTACTGACTGTGATGTTCCTTCCAAAAGGGCTGACGGGTTTCCTCATGATGCACAGAACACCGTGGCATTTAGGTAAGCTGCAGATCTTGGCTATTCCCTATACGGTTACGGCCATACCTAGCGCAGTCCTCCTCATGACTATTGTCGCTATGCTGGAGCTCTCCCATGCAAATGAGATCATCCACTACCTCGGTATCCCCTTAGACAAGCAAAGCACTATTGCCTGGATTGCTTTAGGCGTGACTCTACTCGGCTCATTCTTTGCGACCCGCTACACCCTGCCGCAACTAAGAGAAGCTTGGAGCGAAGCAAACGCTATCTCTAAGCCAGCAATCGATGATGCGCAAGACGCGCCAGCAGGAGGTGCGTGATGAGCATTTTGACTCTTAAGAATGTTAGCAAGCAGTTTGGTCTTACTAAAATTATTCGTGATGTAAACCTGAGCATCGAACAAGGGGAACGGCACGCCATTATTGGCCCTAACGGCGCCGGCAAATCGACCTTGTTTCATCTAATCAGTGGGCGGTATGAATTGACGAGCGGCGAGGTCCTATTCAAAGACCAACCTATTCAGAACCTGCCTCCCTACGAGATCACTAGGCGCGGGCTCGCCCGCAGCTTTCAGGTTACCAATATTTTCCCACTCCTAAGCGTGTTCGAGAATGTGCGCTGCGCGCTGCTTTGGTCCATGGAGTATCGCTACTCATTCTGGCGCCTATTGGGTAAGCAAAAGAAGCTGAATGAAAAAGCTGACTCCGTACTGGAAGAGATTGGGCTGCTTGAGCGTCGCAACCTACCGGCCGGTGAGCTGGCATATGCGGAGCAAAGAGCGCTGGAGTTAGGCGTGGCAATCGCCAGTGGTGCAGAAATGATTCTGCTCGACGAGCCCGTTGCGGGGATGAGCCACACAGAGGCGAAAGCTGCCGTTGCGCTTATCCGTAAAGTGACTGCCGGCAAGACTCTGGTAATGGTAGAGCACGATATGGATATCGTCTTCGATCTTGCAGATAAAATTTCTGTACTCGTATATGGGGAAATTATTGCCTCAGACACGCCAGAAAATATTCGCGCGAACCCGAAAGTTCAGGAAGCCTATTTGGGCGAAGCAGTTACCGAAGAGGTCGAAGAGAATGCTTGAAGTTAAAGATCTAAACGCCTATTACGGTAAAAGCCATATTCTTCACGGTGTAAATTTTAATGTACAAAAGGGCGAAATCGTCAGCCTTCTCGGCCGCAACGGCGTAGGTCGCTCCACTACCGTAAAGACTATTATGGGTGAGGTGGAACCTAAGGGCTCGATAATCTTCAAAGGCCAAGAGCTTGCCGGCAAAAAAAGTTTCGAGATCGCAAAAGCCGGAATCGGCTGTGTTCCTGAGAATCGCGACATATTTCCAAACCTAACGGTGCGCCAAAATCTTCTGCTGGGCATTAAGGACATGAAGGCTAAGTCTCGGTGGACAATGGACGAAATGTTCGACATGTTCCCAAACTTGGCTGAGCGAGCCGATGTTCCTGGCGGCGTCCTCAGTGGCGGCGAACAACAGATGCTCTGCATGTGCCGCACATTAATGGGCGACCCTGACCTTATTATGATTGACGAGCCCACAGAAGGACTTGCTCCAAAGGTGGTCGAACAAGTGGGGGACCTCCTAGGGGAGATTGCCAAGCGCGGTGTATCAATCCTGCTTGTTGAACAGAAACTGACCATTGCCATGCGTATTTCTCATCGATTGTACGTCATGGGCCACGGTAAGATCGTTTATGAAGGCACTCCCGAGAGTCTAAGAGCCGCTGATGATGTGCGCCGTGAGTGGTTGGAAGTTTAAGGCTCAGCAGCCAGTGTCATTGTGACTAATCTCCAATACGGCTCATCGCAAAACTGGACTGCGCTCGCGGCGGCTCTATAGCCCTTTTTTGCATCTCAAGGTAAAGTAATTGCTTCACCCTTGATCTTAAAAGGAAAGGTATTTCTCTCCATGGCTAATTATACCCTCAATATTAATGGTCAGTCGCTCGAAGTCACTGATGTTGACCCAGACACTCCCCTGCTTTGGGTACTCAGAGACGAACTTAGCATGGTAGGCACCAAATTCGGTTGTGGCGTTGCCCAGTGCGGCGCGTGTACCGTGCACGTGGATGGCAATCCTGTGCGTTCATGCTCGTATCCCGTCAGTGCTATCGCAGAGTCCGCCGTAACGACAATTGAAGGCTTGGCTCAAGGCAGCCAATTACATGCCCTACAGCAGGCTTGGATAGATCACGATGTGCCTCAATGCGGATACTGCCAAGCAGGACAAATAATGTCTGCGGCGGCGCTGCTTCGAAATAATCCTAGTCCAAGTGATCAAGATATAGACGAGGCAATGGCCGGTAACCTATGTCGCTGCGGCACCTATCAGCGTATTAGACTGGCCATACACGATGCGGCGGAAAAATCAGCTAGGAGGACAGGCTAATGACACAGATTCACTCTGACAAGCACGAAAGCCTCACCGACTATTTTGACAGCCTGATGCAAGAGTTCGACGCCAATCCGTCTCCAGAACTTCAACACCCCATTAGCCTAAGTCGTCGCGGCTTCATGAAACTGGCGGGTATAACGGGCGGCGGACTAGTACTTGGCTTTTCTATCGACACCCCTAAGGCCTTGGCCAATGTCAGTGCTGAGCACGCTCAGTTTAACGCCTATGTACAAGTCAAACCCGATGGCAGCATTATTATTCAGGCCAAGAACCCCGAGATCGGTCAAGGCGTCAAAACTGCTCTGCCTATGATAGTGGCGGAAGAATTAGATGCGGCGTGGGAGGAAGTAGAGGTTGTGCAATCGCCTATCGATGAATCGATTTATGGCCGACAAGTGGCCGGTGGCTCACGCTCTATTCCCGCAAACTGGGTGATCCTGCGCGAGGCAGGTGCCACCGTGCGAGCCATGCTAGTGAGCGCGGCAGCCGCCCGTTTTAACGTCCCCGTAGCAGAGCTGCGCACGGAATCAAGTCGCGTTATTCATGGCGCTTCCGGGCGCTCAATTCACTATGGGGAATTGGCCGAGGAAGCAGCCAAACTCGATACTCCCTCTTCAGTGGAACTCAAGGCACGAAGTCAGTATCGGCTTCTCGGTAAGCGCATCACGGGCGTCGACAACCTGGACCTAGTCACTGGCAAGCCACTATTCGGCATCGATCAACAATTCGACAATATGAGCTACGCCGTCTACCAAAAATGTCCAGCGGTGGGTGGAAAAGTGATTAGCGCGAACCTCGATCACATCAAATCTCTCAAGGGTGTCAAAGATGCCTTTATTCTCGAAGGCAATGGACGAACTGATGAACTTATGCCCGGCGTGGCTATCGTAGCCGATTCGACTTGGGCAGCCATCAAGGCCAAGCGAGCATTGAAAATTGAGTGGGATGAATCAGACGCCTCCAAAGATAGTTGGAGTGCCTTTACCCAGCAAGCAAAGCAAATCGCAGAGCAAGCGCCAGAGCGCCCGCTTTCGCGTAGCGGAAATCTAGACGCCGCAATGAGCACCGAAGGCAATAAAAGCATCGAGGCCTTCTACAGCCACGACTTCGTTCTCCACGCCCCTCTGGAACCACAGAACACCACTGCGCTCTCCAAGGCCGATGGAAGCATCGAAATTTGGGCGCCTACGCAAACGCCAGGGCGCGCCCTGAACGGAGTCGCCAACACGCTAGGCATTACTCAGGATCAAATTACCTTGCATCAAATACGTGCTGGAGGTGGCTTCGGCAGACGGCTTACCAACGACCCCGTATGCGAAGCAGCGGCAATAGCCCGCAGAGTCGATGGCCCGGTAAAACTCCAGTGGACACGAGAAGACGATACTCAACACGACTTCAATCGCGTTGGAGGCTTCCACGTCATGAAAGGTGCCGTCAATAAAGACGGAAAGATGGTCGCCTACTCCGACCACCTTATCTCCTTCACAGAGAACGGCCGAAGCCCCGTATCAGGGGGCAACCTGAGAATGACGGGTTACCCGGAAGACGCCTGCTCCAACGTGCTGATGGGGGAAACATTATTACCCCTTAAGATTACATGCGGTGCCTTTCGAGCACCGGCATCCAATACTATCGCTTGGGCCCAGCAGAGTTTCATCGCTGAGCTAGCCCATGCAGCCGAACGGGATCAGTGTGAGTTCCTGTTGGAAACACTGGCAGCACTGCCCGAACCCAGAGGCGAGATGCTAATGAACAAGTACCGTGCTATTGAGACGGTGAAGCTGGCCGCCGAGAAAGCCGGCTGGGGACGCGAGCTTCCCAATGGCAGAGGCTTGGGCATTGCCTTCTACTACAGCCATTTTGGTCATGTCGCCCAAGTAGCTGAAGTCAGCGTCGATGCGAACCGAAAAGTCACCATCCACAATGTCACGGTAAGCGCCGACGTGGGGCCCATCATCAACCGCAGCACATCGGAAAACCTGCTCGAAGGGGCAGTGGTCGATGGTATTAGCACAATGATGGGGCTGACAGTCGATTTTGAAAACGGCCGAATACAGCAGGAGAACTTTCATCAGTATCCTATTCTGCGAATGCCCAAGACCCCAAAAATAGCCGTGCACTTCATCGAGAGCAATTACCACCCAACGGGGCTAGGCGAGCCTGGGCTACCTCCGTTAGCGCCAGCAGTCGGTAATGCTATCTTTGCTGCCAGCGGTATACGACCTCGCACCATGCCGCTGAGCAAAGAAGGCTTTACTATCTAAGACTCAGTCATACTATAAAAGGCCAGCTCGGTAATACGTGCTGGCCTTTTTTTGTATCCAACAAGCATCTGCATGAGAGATGATTCACATAGCATTCATCTTTATTTGCTACAATGGCGCCTAAGGTACTTCACTACTACCATCTACGCTCGCTTGTTGAGAATGTTAATTACATGAGTTTCATTGCACGAATATTGCTCATTGCAAGCCTACTACTGCCCTATTCCTTAGCGTGGAGTTGGGATGCTACCGGACATCGGCTCAGTGCCTACGTGGCGTGGGAGTTTTTGGATGAGGACTTGCGCAGCCAAGCAATCACAATACTGCAAGCCCATCCGCGCTATCAACAAGACTTCCTCGATGCCATGCCCGTATCAGCTCTTGTCGGCGATGAGGCGGCTCAAGCGCGCTGGCTGTTTGGCCAAGCCGCGATCTGGCCAGACTTAATCCGCAATAATGAAATCCCTGAGAACCTTCAATACTCGCGCCCCGATTGGCATTGGATAGACGGACGCTGGGTGCGCAATGGTATCGAGCAAGGCAATGTCTATGTCGGCCTAGTGAATCTAAGCGATATCGACGGCGAGAGAAGAGCTCAAATAGAAGCAGAAACAGATGCCCGTAATATTATGACGGCGATCGATTGGAATCTGTCCGTACTGAGTAGCCGCTTGAGCACAAGAGCGGAAAAGGCTGTTGCCTTGAGTTGGATGTTACATTTAATCGGCGATATTCATCAGCCTCTGCACGCTGGCGCGCTAGTGTCTAGAGAGCGCTTTCCAGATGGCGATCGAGGCGGTAACGGCATACCTACCGCTGGTGGTAATCTGCACGCCATATGGGATCAGGCACTGCGTAGCCAGCCCTTCGACGATACGTTATCAAGGCTTATCGCTGCCTCTCGACAAACCCCTCTAAGCACGGTCATTTTAGAGTCGGAGCTGTGGTTATCGGAGAGCCGTTCACTATTACAAAACACCGTCTACAACGAAGAGATAAAGGCTGCGGTGCTGCGTAGCGAGAGAAAGAATCAGCGTCTGCGTAATCTATCCCTTGATGAAGACTACAACTCCCGCATGCGCGCAGTAGCAGAGGACCGCCTGAGTTCAGCTGCGCTGCGCATCGCCGCCCAGCTTCGCAGCTCTTTAGCAAAGTGATAAAGCCAAGCAAATAGAGTTGAGCTTCCGAGCTAATTCCTCGACAATTGGGCAGCTTTTTACCGGCATTAATTATTTTCATAGCTTTAGTGAACTCGCCCATGACTAACACAGCAATTACCGACACCAAACTCGCCCGCTATCGGCGCATCGCCCTGATAACACTGGTCGCCGTATATTTCCTGATCCTAGTCGGCGCCAGCGTACGCGCCTCTGGAGCGGGTATGGGATGCCCCGACTGGCCCACTTGCTTTGGTAGCTGGATACCCCCGACAAGTGCTGAGCAATTACCCAGCAATTATCAGGAGATATACGCTGATCTTGGCTACGCCGAGACCGAATTCAATGTGGTGAAAACTTGGACGGAGTATCTCAACCGACTGACCGGCGTCACCATTGGTTTTCTCATTCTCTTAACCGCCATTTATTCTTGGGGGCTACGGCACTACGATCGCCACATCACGATTACATCCGTTGCGGCATTCTTCATGGTGGGGTTTCAAGGCTGGTTAGGGGCTCAGGTGGTCGCCTCAAACTTAACACCCGGCATGATCACTTTGCATATGCTGATGGCCCTAGCCATCGTCGCAGCACTCTTGTACGGCCTAGCTCGGGCAAGACGCGGCATTATGCAAGGGCAGTCAATCGATGGCATAGACCCGCGTTTCAAGAACACCTTAACGATCGTCTTAGTCCTCACAGTGCTGCAGGTGGCCATGGGCACACAGGTCAGAGAAATGGTGGACTATCTCAACCACAGCGAAGGGAGAGAGCGCTCCGCGTGGGTAGACGCGCTACCTTGGTTCTTCTATGTCCACAGAAGCTTCTCCGCTGTCGTGTTGTTCGCGAATTTGTGGCTTGGCTACATCTTAGTCAAATCACTTGGCTGGCAGCATACGCTTAGCCGCTTCACCATCGCGATGATCGGCGTCATTGGAATTTCAATTTTATCAGGGGCAACGCTGGGACACTTGGGAATGCCGGCATTCGTCCAGCCATTGCACCTGGTGGGCGCATCGCTGTTATTTGGCCTGCAGTTTCTCATTTGGATGAGCTACCGGCACGCGCACGAAGCTGCCAATAAGGCCTATTGACTAAAGCGAACCTAGAACGGGCTCGCGGCGGCCTCTAATGAGGCCGGTCGCTTGCTTCTTTTTCGAATAATAGTGTTAGCTCGCCCGGCCCAAAATTATATTCGGTTCCGCAAAACTCGCAGCTCGTCTCGACGCCGCCAAGCTCCTCAATGATGCTATCGATCTCTTCCTTGCCCAAAGATAGCAAGGCCGAGGCAGTACGCTCGCGCGAACAACTGCAACTGAACTTCAGTGCTTTGGGTTCGAACAGCCTTATTTCCTCTTGGTGATAGAGGCGGTGCAGAATCTCAGCATTTGGTAAGTCCAATAACTCATCCTCAGTGAGGGTTCGTGTCAGCGTGGACAAATGTTCCCAATGAGCTTGACGAGTATCGCCGTCTCTTTCCAATTGAGCGGGCAACTGCTGCAGCATCATGGCGCTAACACGCTCTCGATTAGAGGCGAAAATGAATTCGCTATGCAGCTGCTCAGATTGTTCGAAATAAGCCTTAAGACATTCGGCCAGCGAGCCGCCTTCCAAGGAGACCATGCCCTGATAAGGCTCGCCCTTTTTGGTATCGATAGTAATGACTAAAGTGCCATTACTCAGCAATTCTTCAAAGCTCTCGCTCTTGGGGGGCTCGGTGTAGCGAGCGATGCCACGCAGGACGCCATCATGGCTGCATTCCGCCATTATCACTGCAATCTCGCCTTCACTTCGCACCTGTAAGACAAGGCGCCCTTCAAATTTAATGGTCGTACTCAGTAGAGCACTGGCCGCCAGAAACTCACCCACCAGGCGGGCGACGGCCGCTGGATATTGCTTACCGGCAATACTGTCGATAAAGCTCTTGTCTAGGCTGACAATCTCCCCACGAATATCATACTTATCAAAAATGAAGCGCTGGCTTGAATCATTGCCACTGGCACTGTGCATGAATAATTCCTCTGGCCTAGCGATAGCTAAGACTAATGACATGAAAAAATAAAAAGCACTATGAAGCGCAAGCGTTTCTCTCAACGCTAGCCGCTTTGTGCAATAGTGCATATTGTACTACATTGCAGATCAGTCGCTTACCGTTTTGCCCACCTAAACTCATGATCGACTCCGGATGAAACTGCACGGCCATCCACGGCAAGGACTCATGCTCAATGGCCATGACAACACCATCTTCAGTGCGCGCTTGAACCTGCAAGCTAGCTGGAATCTTATCCGCACAAAGAGAGTGATAACGCCCCACTATAAAGTCTGACGAGCAGTTTTCAAACATAGGGCCACTGCGCTGAGACAGATGCGATGGTTTCCCATGCATAGGTTCGTCCAACTGCCTCAAGCTACCACCACAATACTCCACAATGGCTTGTAGGCCCAAACACACCCCGAATACTGGACGCTTATACTGCTGGCATAATTGCAGCGTCTTATCGGTATCAAAGTCTTGAGGCTTCCCCGGTCCTGGCGACATCACCACAAGGTCGTAGTGATCCCTTGCAATGGATTGCCTAGCCAACTCTGGCCTCATAGTAGTCACAGTTGCGCCCGTTTCACGCAGGTAGGCGCTTAAATTGTGAACGAAGGAATCCCTATGATCGACCATCAAGATCTTCATATTCGCGTTTAGGGGCAAGGTTTCAATACTCGCGTCTGTTTCTTGGGACTGGGGAGGATTAATCGCCGCCAATACTGCGCTTGCCTTAAGCCGCGTTTCTTCCTCTTCTGCAAGCGGATCTGAGTCCGACAGCAAAGTAGCCCCTACCCTAACCTGAGCCACTCCGTCTTTGATGCGCGCAGACCTGAGAGTCAGACCGGTATTCAAGTTGCCATTGAAGCCGATGCATCCCATCGCACCGCCGTACCAGTAACGGGCGGACTTCTCGTTATCCTCAATAAACTGGATAGCAGCCTGTTTCGGCGCGCCGGTAACCGTCACCGCCCAGGTGTGAGCGAGAAAGGCATCTAATGCATCGAAGCCGGGTGCTAAATTACCCACAACATGATCTACCGTATGTATGAGTCGCGAGTATAGTTCTACTTGACGCCTTCCAATAAGCTGAACGCTACCCGGCACACACACTCGGCTTTTGTCATTCCTATCCACATCCGTACACATGGAAAGCTCTGCCTCTTCTTTTTCCGAGTTGAGAAGCGTACGGATCTGTCTCTCGTCGCCCAGCGCATCTTCGCCGCGCGCAATAGTGCCAGAGATAGGGCAAGTCTCGACTCGATTGCCTCTGACTCGCACAAACATCTCGGGCGACGCTGACACGAGATACTCCTGTTCGCCCAAGTTCATTAACGCTCCGTAAGGGGCAGGATTGTTTTGCCTCAGCCTCTCGAACACCTGGGAGGGTCGGTCATGACACGCCTGACTAAAGACCTGGCCCGGCACCACTTCAAACAGGTCCCCACTAGCAAAGCGCTCTTTTGCCTTCCTCACGGTCTGCGCGTACTCTCCAGGCTTGTGATCACAGCTGCTGCCCACACCGCTAGCCGGAACATAAGGCTTCGATTCACCTGTACGAGACAAACCACCAGTGGTTTCCCTAGCGCCTAGACTCTCATTATCTGACTCGAGCCCACGGCAGATAAAATCGTAACGAATACGCCTTGCTAACGCATTTTGATGTTCGGAGACAATAAGCTCATCCGGCAGATAGAGCACTAGATCACGCGCCTGTCCATCAGCGAGTCTGCGCGAATCGAGGCTCTCGAATTGAAAACGCAATTCGTAGCCGAAAGCGCCGTACAGTCCCAGAAACGAATCGTCATCGCTATAGAAATGACTCACTAGGGCACGCACGATACTGAAGACACTAGGCTGCCTAGATCGCTCTTCTTCGGTGAATAATTGCTTAGACCTCTCGATATGCAGTCGTAGTTTCGAGCAATCGCGCTGCTCGTAACGAATGGCCGGCAAGGGCTCCAGTGCCCGCAGAATCTCTGGTATTAATATTTTTCCACGGGCGTTCAGTGCCCTAATCTCAACGGCAAGACCTTTGGCCTCAATGACAAGAGGCGGATTGCAAAAACCAATATCCCAACGATTGTATCTGCCCGGGTATTCATAGCTGGAACTAAGCAAAACGCCGCGCTGACTATCGAGACTTTCACGCAGCTCTTTCATCGAGCCGTAGTAATCACACTCGTATTCACATCGATGTATCCGAACACCGCCCTTTGTGAAGTAGGTGCTATGCCCTAGTGTTGCTGCATTCAAGGAATGCTGAGCAGTTGAATTTTGCGAAACGTCGATTTTCATATTGTTGTCCTCAAGCACAAATTAATGGCGAACCCTAGTGCTGGGCGGACTGTTCAATATGAGAGAGTAAAAGGTATACAGGAATAGGCCGCCAAGACTAGGGCGACCAAGAAAGAATTAGAAATTAACCCTCTGGCAGCCCAATAAATTGCGCCACCAAAAATAAAATTGACCGATATTTACTTGCGAGTGTGATTTCATAATGGCGGCATAATCCTCCTCAAAGCGCCCTTTGTCAATAGCTTGCTCCCATGTTCATATCGCCAAAGTGAGTCAAAATGCGCCCAGTTCTAGCTTTATAACGCTCAGCCGAAAACAAGAATTAACCTCAACTCCAACGCGCTGGCTATAATGAGCGACAACAATTATTTGAAGCGGGGACAGTCATGAACGCAATAAAAATCAAATTCCAAAGCTCCATCCTAGCGCTAGGCCTGCTGCTTAGCTGCGCCGCGCAAGCGCAACACGGTGAGCGCAATCTAGCGAAGGTTGCACCTGAGGATGTGGGCATGAGCAGCGCCGGTATCCAAGCCTATGTGGATACCATGCATGCCGAGGTCGACAACGGCAATATCGCAGGCGTGGTATCACGTATCTCTCGCCACGGTAAAACCGTACTGGAGGATGCCTACGGCTATCTAGACTTGGAAAACCAAGTGCCAATGACTGACGATGCCATATTTCGCATTAAATCAATGACCAAGCCCGTAGCCGGCGTTGCGCTGATGATCTTGCTGGAAGAGGGGAAATTCACGCTAGACGATCCTGTGGAGATGCATATTCCACAGTTCGCCAACTTAAAAGTTGCCAAGGAAGACGGCCCTAACGGTCAGCCGATCGTCGAAGAGCAAGACCATAAGATGACGGTGCGTGAGCTAATGAGTCACTCCGGTGGACTGACATATGGCCGCTTCTCTCGCTCACAAGTGGACAGCCTCTATCTCGAGGCAGATCTATTGAACTTAGACTCCACTTTGGAAGACATGATTAATAAGCTCGCTGAAATTCCGCTTCGACAACAACCGGGCTCGCGCTGGCACTATAGCGTGTCGGTTGATGTGCAAGGCTATCTGGTCGAGGTTTTGTCGGGCCAAAAGTTCGATGATTTCCTACAAGAGCGAATCTTCGGACCTCTTCAGATGGATGACACTGGGTTCTATGTGGGGCGTGAAAACGCCGCTCGCTTCTCTCGCGAGTACTCCCAAAGTGCCGATGGTCTTACTAGCCCAGAAAATGACAGCTATATCGACCCAGTCAACTTCCTTTCCGGTGGCGGTGGCTTGATGTCTACTGCTGGCGATTATCTTCGCTTTGCCCAGATGCTCGCCAATGGCGGCGAACTGGATGGGGTGCGTATCCTCTCAGAGGATAGCGTCAAGCAAATGCACACCAATCAACTGCCCCCTAATACACCCGGGCTCGAAAGCTACCCAGGTAATGTGTTCGCTTAGATTTCGCCATAGTGACAGACTCCGATAGCAATAGCGGCATGTCTGTAGGCAGTTACTGGTGGTGGGGTATCGACGGCACTTGGTTCTGGATCGACCCAGTAGAAGATCTTGTGGTCATCGGAATGATTCAGAACACTAACTTACGCTACACGCGGGGCACTCTGCAGCATTTGAGCAAACAGCGTGCATACGCGGCAATTGAACACTCCCATAAGTAAGAGATTTTCCTGGCGAGGCCTTCGTTCCTAGAAGGCTTCGCCACGCCCCTCCCCTCGCGCGCGCCTCTCGTTCTTCCATGCATACCTAAAAGCATTAAACTATTTTACAATGCAAATGAGAATCGTTATCATTAAATAACGATTAGAAAGCGAATAGTTATGAGGAGGAGTCAAATGGGGTATCTAATTTATGCCAGCTTACACGATGGTAAACCCACGCTAGAGATAAAGGACGCGGATTCGGAGCGCACCTGTGTGAGCTGGTGCAATAAACAAAGCGGTAATGACGAGGGCGAGGATAGGCGTGAATTTCAGCGTTTATTCAGGGAGCTCTTGCTATTGAGCTGCAAGCAAAAGCTAGCGGAACACTAGGCGCCTTGGGCGCACTAGTGCTCCGCTACAGACTAAAAGCCTTTTAGCTGCGCATAGCGATTGCGATGGAAGCGATCATCGCCTAAGTACTGCTGCACCACTCTAGCGCGCTTCATATAAAAACCGATGTCGAATTCATCAGTCATACCAATACCACCATGCATCTGCACGCCTTCATTACTGATATTCCCCAAGGCTTCCGAAAGCTTGGCCTTGGCAATGCTAGCCAGCCTAGGCACTTCTTTCTGCTCGCCGTCCAACTCCGCGAAAGCACGGCGAACAACAGAGCGGCATAGTTCTAGCTCGCTATACATAGTCGCGGCTCTGTGCTGCAGGCCTTGGAAAGAACCGATGAGAACACCAAACTGCTCGCGCTGTTTAAGGTAATCAATGATGCAATCGAACACTTGCTGAGCATTGCCGAGCATTTCTGCTGCTAGGCAAATACGCCCCACATCCAGCACTTTTTCTAGGATTTCATAACCCTTATCGATTTCCCCTAGAACAGCCTCTTCACCAACTGACACTTTGTCTAAGCGAATCTTAGAAACATTGCGACTATCAACCGAACTAAGCGCTTTGATGCTGAGGCCGGCACTGTCTTTATCGATGATAAACAAGCTGATGCCATCACTATCGTCTGTGCTGCCGGAGGTGCGAGCAACCACGATAATCTTATCGGCGACATGGCCATCTAAGACAAATGTCTTGTGCCCGCTGAGGACATATTGATCACCGTCCTTTGTGGCCGTCGTCTCTACCCGAGTAGGCTGATGGAAAGGTGTCTCCTCATGGGCAAGCGCCAACAATAACTCTCCTTGCGCAACAGCGGGAAGAATCGTTTCTTTTTGCGCTTGGTTTCCGCCCAAGTTCACGGCAGTGGCGCCTAGCACCGCTGTAGAGAATAGCGGGCTCGCCGCAAGCGTACGGCCAGTCTCTTCTAAGACAACCTCTAAACCGCCATAGCCAAAGCCAAAGCCTCCAAACTCCTCTGGAATGCTCATGCCAGCCCAGCCTAGTTCAACCATTTGCTTCCATACATCACGGGAGAAGCCATCCGGGTTCTTTTCGTCCCTTAGCTGACGAAACGCAGAAACTGGCACTACGCTTTGGCAGAAACTTTGGGCAGATTCTTTCAGCATTAGCTGATCTTCATTCAATACCATCGTCATCTTACTTGCCCCCCTTCGTGCCGGCACTGATCATTTCGGGCAAGCCCAATACACGTTTTGCAATTACGTTTAGCTGCACTTCAGACGTTCCGCCTTCAATCGAATTACCCTTTGAGCGCAACCAAGCGCGAGTCGTTTGCAGCTCCTGCGCTGTAAATTCATCGTCACTTTCGGCCTCCCAGCCCAAGCTCTGAGAGCCTAGAGCTTCTAGCATGAGTTCTGAGCGACGCTTGTTTAACTCGCAACCGTAATTCTTCAGCATCGAAGAAGTGGCATTAGGCCCCTTGCCTGCTTTTGACTCTTCCATAGAGCGCTGAGAGGTAAATGCGAAGGCCTCGCTGTCGATACTAAAGCGAGCAATATCATCACGCAGTGACTCGTCGCTTAGGCGCTCCGTGTCGCCCCGATAACGCATCGCTATACCTTCTAAGGAGGTAGACTTTGCGTCCTCGTCATCATTTGCCGCTTTCTTCAAGCCGAAACCAGAGATCATGGTGCGCTCATGCTGAAGCAGACGCTTCGCAATCGTCCAGCCGTCATTTAAACGCCCCACCAGATTGCTCGCGGGCACTCTTACATCGTCAAAGAAAGTTTCACAAAACGGTGACGAACCGCTAATTAATCGAATCGGTTTGACCGATACCCCAGGGCTCGTCATATCGAATAGGATGAAGCTAATACCGCTGTGCTTAGGCACATCGAAATCCGTGCGCACCAGACAGAAGATCCAATCAGCATAGTCGGCGTATGACGTCCATACCTTGGAGCCGTTGATAATATACTCGTCGCCATCCAATACCGCTTTGGTTCCCAGGCTTGCCAAATCAGACCCTGCGCCAGGTTCGCTATAGCCCTGACACCAGCGAATTTCGCCTTTTACGATAGGCGGGATGTGTTGCATCTTTTGCTCGTGGGTTCCGTACTCAAGAATCACTGGGCCAAGCATGCTTATACCGAAGCTTTTTAAGGCAAGGCGCGCGTTGATGCGTTCGAGTTCGCTTAGAAGAATCAAGTTCTCTTCCTTGCTTAGGCCACCGCCCCCATACTCTTTTGGCCACGTCGGGCATGTCCAACCTTTCGCTGCCATGCGCTCCAACCAAATCTTGCTATCTGGATTTTTAAATTCTGCATTGCGACCGCCCCATACCATTTCATCTTCTGGCATCGGCGTGCGCATGGATGCTGGACAGTTTTCCTCCAGCCACGCTCTTGTCTCCTGCCTAAAAGTCTCTAGGTCCTGCATTTGACACCCCCTTTATGTTCTGATTAATTCGTATCATGTCTCAAAATTCTAAAGCACCCAGTGGAGAGCAAGTTCTCGCCAGCTGGCATAAAAACGCGGCAGCCTGGGTACAGGCAATACGATCGCGCTCAATCCAAAGCCGTGAACTAGTCACTAATCAAGCCATCATCGACGCTATTGCCCACTACCAGCCAAAGACGCTTCTCGATGTTGGCTGCGGAGAAGGCTGGCTGTCCTGGCATTTCGCACAATTAGGCTGCAAAGTTACCGCAGTGGATGCCATCGCCGAACTAGTCGAAGCTGCGCAGCAAAAATATCCAAATCCGAATCACTTGAATCTGCGGTTTGAGCAACTTACTTATCGTGACATCAATAGAGTCCTACGAAACAGCGCCTTCGATATCATCGCGTGCAACTTCTCTTTGTTAGACAAAGAGGACACCACCACCTTACTGCATTCACTTCCATCGGGCCTAACACCAGACGGACATATTGTCATCCAAACTCTTCACCCTTGCCCAAGCGAGCAAGCCGAAGATCAAGCCGAAGATCAAGCCGACGGCTGGCGCAAAGAATCATGGAAAGATATAGGGGAGCATTTCCAAGGCGAAGCGCCTTGGTACTACAGAAGCCTCTCGTCTTGGAAGCTTCTATTTAGTGACTGCAAGCTAGCGATAGAGTCCATCATCGAACCCATGCACCCCAGCACTAAAACTCCTGCCTCTATCATTTTCGTTTTACGAAAAGGCTAAGCCCCTCGTAGCACGACCCGCCCCGTCACGCGACCTTTTTTCAGATCTGCCAAGGCCTCGTTTACTGCGGACAAGGGCCGCTCTTCAATCGCAATAGGCGCAATTTTTCCATCACGCACTAGGCTCATTAGCTCCCCCATCTCCTTCAAGCTGCCCACATAACTGCCTTGAATAATTCGAGCATTCATGGGAATGAATGGCAGGGGAATGTTTAATGCGCCGCCGTACAGGCCAACTATTACGACCTTGCCACCTTTGCGGAGGCTAGCCAATGCAAAATTGACAGAGCTCTCAGAGCCAACAAAGTCCAGTGCGGCAAATGCCCCACCATTGCAAATACGTTTAATTTCTTTGACCTGAGCACGGTCAGAAGAGTGAAAGACGCGCGTCGCACCATAAGCCTTCGCGGCTTCGAGTTTCTTGGGGTCAATATCGGCGACAATGGGGTCGATACCCAAAGAAAGAGCGATCTGTACGGCCATCATGCCAACGCCGCCGGCACCTACGATGAGGATTTCGTCACCGTCTTGACGCTCGGCCACTTTCTGCAAGGCGCTATAAGCCGTTAGGCCTGAACAGGCATAAGTAGAGGCCAGCGAATCATTCACATCCCCCTTGTCGAACAGATATCGTTCGTGGGGCACCAATACTTCTTCGGCGAAACCGCCTCGAACCGCCGTCCCCAAACCTCGGCCAGGAGTACATAGATGCTCCTCACCGCGTCGACATGACGCACACTCACCACAGCCTATCCACGGGTAGACAACATAGCGCTCGCCAATCTTAGCGCTTTGAACATCGGGACCCACGGCAATGACTTCGCCGAAAATCTCATGTCCTAACACCATACCGGGCTGGCCAACCTCTAGTTGTTTATCGTTGCCGAGGTCAAAAACACCATCATGCAAATGGATATCCGAATGACATACCCCACAGGCCACCATCTTGATCAATACTTCGGTGCCTTTCGGCACCGGAGTAGTCACTTCTTTGGACTGTAGAGCTTCACCCGGCGCTGCTGTTTCGTATGCAATCATATCGAGCCGCCTATGCCTTTTACTCTTGTTCCTTCGCCCACTGCGCGAAGCTGCTACCAGACTTGGCAAGTTTTTCTAGTAGTGGCGCTGGCTGCCAGAACTCCGCATCCTGCTCTTCGGCGTACTTGCAGATGGTGTCATATACATTCTTCAGGCCCACTTGGTCCGCATAGTACATTGGGCCACCTTTGGCTGCTGGGAAGGCATAACCATAGAGGTATACGACATCGATATCGCTAGGACGCTGTGCCACGCCCTCTTCCAAGATGCGCGCACCTTCGTTGATTAGCGGGTAGAACAAGCGAGCGATAATCTCTTCTTCAGAAATTTCACGCTGGGTAATACCAAGTTCAGCCGCTTTAGTTTTGATGAGCTCTGTGACCTCTGGGTCGACCTGGCGAGCACGAGTTTGTGGATCATATTTGTAGTAACCCGCTCCAGACTTCTGACCAAGACGTCCCTGCTCAACCAATGCAGTCGCGATGCAGTGGGTTCTTGGATCTAGTACTTCACCAGCCTCTTCGCGTGCTTTACGCGCCTTGTAGCCTACGTCCATACCCGCTAGGTCGCTCATCGCAATTGGCCCCATCGCCATACCGAAGGCCTCAGCAGCGCCATCGACCTGCGCTGGAGTCGCACCGTCCAATAGCAACATATGCGCTTGACGACCATAGCCCAACAACATTCTGTTTCCAATAAAGCCATAGCAAACACGTGATAACGCACAAACTTTGCCAATTTTCTTGCCAATCTTCATGGCAGTTTGCAATACATCGTCAGCCGTCTTCTCACCACGAACAACTTCAAGCAGCTTCATCACATTAGCTGGGCTAAAGAAGTGCATGCCGATGACGTCTTGTGGGCGTTTAGTCACCGCCGCAATATCATCAATGTTCTGGTACGAAGTATTGGACGCCAAAATAGCGCCTGGCTTACAAACCGCGTCTAGCTTAGTAAATACTTCCGCTTTAACCTCTGGGCTTTCAAATACAGCTTCAATCACCAAGTCAACGTCACTTAGGTCATCGTAGTTCGTAGTGCCACTAATCAGCTCAAGGCGCTCCTTCATGAAGGCCTCAGTCATCTTGCCTTTCTTGACCGTGATGCTGTAGTTCTTGTTGATGATACCTAGGCCACGCTCTAGCGCTTCGTCATTAATTTCCAGCATAACCACTGGGATACCGACGTTTGCAAAACACATGGCAATACCGCCGCCCATTGTGCCGCCGCCGATGATAGCGACTTTCTTAATATCGCGAACAGGTGTGTCAGATGGGAGGCCCTTAATTTTTGACGCTAGGCGCTCAGCGAAGAATACGTGACGCATCGCCTTAGACTCAGGAGAATTCACTAACTCTGTGAACAGCTCACGCTCGCGCTCTAAGCCTTGGTCCATAGGCAGGTTAACCGCTGCCTCTACACAGCTCACGATACGATCAGGAGCGATTTGTCCGCGGGCACGCTTTGCAAGTTTCGCTCTGTATGCATCGAAGAAACCTGGCTCTACCGAGCTTGGATCGATGGTAATGTCACGAATACGCTTAAGAGGGGCACCTGACGCCACCAACTCCTTCGCATAGGCGATAGCACCAGCCTTCAGATCCCCCTCAATGACTTCATCAATGAGGTTCATATCGGCGGCCGCTTTCGCTGAGATAGGGTTGCCCGCGGTGATCATGTCCAACGCGGCTTTAACGCCAGCTAGTCTTGGTACACGCTGCGTGCCACCGGCACCAGGTAAGATGCCAAGTTTTACTTCTGGCAAGCCAACTTTTGCTGAGCTAAGCGCGCAGCGATAGTGACAAGCCAAGCTCACCTCGAAACCGCCGCCCAGGGCTGTGCCATGAATGGCGGCAATAACAGGCTTTTTAGAGTCTTCTAGTGCGGCCAACACAGAGGGTAGCGATGGCTGCATAGGAGGTTTTCCGAACTCAGTAATGTCCGCGCCCGCAATGAAAGTGCGACCTTCGCAGATCAATACAATCGCTTCGCTAGCGTCACTTTGTGCCGCCGTTACAGCATCCAACATGCCTTCACGTAACTTCTGTGACAGCGCATTGACCGGTGGATGGTTAATTGAAACAACACCAATATTATCGACTAATTCATAACTTACTACGCTGGACATATTATTCCCCGCTTATATTATTTATTTAATTACTGACTTTATTAATTCGTTTTTCAATCGAGACGTTCGATGACTGCAGCCACCCCTTGACCGATTCCAATACACAGACTCACTAGAGCATAACGACCACCCGTGCGCTCAAGCTGACGCAATGTTGAAATGGCAATTCGTGCCCCAGATGCGCCTAGAGGGTGACCTACCGCAATGGCTCCGCCATTAGGATTAACCCTTGGGTCGTCAAAAGGAATTCCCAGAAGCTTCAAGCAACCTAATACTTGGGTCGCAAACGCTTCGTTAATTTCAATAATATCCATATCCGCAAGCGTTAGGCCTGCACGCTCCAAGGCCTTGCGACCAGCGAATACAGGACCTAAGCCCATGACTCTAGGCTCAACGCCAGCAATGGCGCCAGAAATAATTCGTGCGCGTGGCTTGATACCGTATTTCTCTCCTACCGCTTTATTACCGACGATTAGCGCTGCTGCGCCATCGTTAATGCCAGAGGCATTACCCGCCGTGACAACACCACCCTCAAACAAGGGACGCAATTTCTGCAGCGCTTCCATTGTAGATGAGGGGCGTGGATGCTCATCCGCATCTACCGTCAATGGCGGCTTCTTACGGCCCTGTGAAACCTCTATTGGAATAATCTCACCCGCGAAGAAACCGTCTGCCCTAGCCGCTTCGTATTTTGCTTGAGAGGCCGCCGCGAAGGTATCGCTGTCTTCACGGGAAATACCAAGATCTTTCGCAATATTGTCAGCCGTCTGAGGCATGGTGTCATTACCGAAAGCCGCCGCAAACGCCGGATTAGTGAAGCGAGCGCCCAGCGTGCTATCGGCGATCTGCTGACCGCGATCGAAAGCAGATGTCGCCTTCGATAGTATGACCGGAGCACGGCTCATAGACTCGACGCCACCGGCTAGGAATAAATCACCTTCATTGCTCTTTACGCCGCGGGCGGTATCGAGAACGGCCGCTAGACCTGATCCACAAAGACGGTTCACAGTTAAGCCACCGACAGTATTGGGCATACCCGCCAATAGAGAGGAGAAACGACCTACGTTACGGCAATCTTCACCCGCCTGGTTGGTGTTCCCCATAATAACGTCTTCGAACGCCTCACCTGGAAAAGGATTGCGACCGACGACAGTCTTAATTACGTGAGCAAGAAGATCGTCTGGACGGATCGAGGACAAAGCGCCACCGTGTCGGCCAAAAGCACTACGGCCGCCGTCGTATATAAAAGCATCTGTTGAATCAGTCATAAGTCATGTCTCTAGATATAATCTGCACATGAGGGGATTCAAGGCTATAGCACTGGCTAGCCCTAAGTTTCAGACTGAGCTGAAAGGAATGTCCAAACCCTCCCCTCTTCAGAGTTTGCATCCCACTATGGAATAGAAGGCCGCCACCGGAGCGTACTATATCCCTATAATGCGCTGAATTGCTGACTTTCTAAGCTGAAAATGGACAAAATTAGCTATCTGAGCATTTCAGCAGGCCGACATGGTAGCACAGGGTATAAAGAGGTGGAATTCACTTCGCCGAGTCTTTAAGCTTCCCTGCTTGAATATTGCGATAAGTCAGCGCGCAGCCGGTGAAAAATCGTTTCAGGGGATTAAATTTAGAGGAAAACAATATGATTCGCGATCAAGAATTACTCGATCAACTCGTCGACATGGTCGACCGCTTCGTCAGAGAGCGCTTAATACCAGCCGAGCACCAGGTTGCCGAAGACTATAAAGTACCTGATGAAATAATTCAGGAAATGAAGGACTTAGGCCTATTCGGGATGACCATACCCGAAGAATACGGCGGCCTGGGCCTAACCATGGAAGAAGAGGTCTATGTCGCCATGGCGCTGGGCCGCACGTCACCGGCATTTCGCTCCATTATGGGCACTAACAACGGTATTGGCTCTGCGGCGGTTGTATTCGACGGTACCGAAGAGCAGAAACAACGCTTTTTACCGAAGTATGCTAGCGGCGAATGGGTAGGCTGCTTCTGCCTTACAGAGCCCGATGTTGGCTCGGATGCAGGCTCTGTCAAAGCCACCGCAGTGCGCGATGGCGATCACTATATTATTAACGGAACCAAGCGTTACATCACCAACGGGCCTTTCGCGAATACTTTCAACGTCATGGCGCGAACCAACCCAGATATTAAAGGTGCTCGCGGCATTTCCGCTTTCATTGTGGAGAAAGGCACACCCGGAATTACCCTAGGCCCAGTGGATAAGAAAATGGGGCAAGCAGGTTCATTAACCTGCGATGTTATCTTCGAAGACTGTCGCGTTCCTGCTGAGAACCTCATTGGCAAAGAAGGCGACGGCTTTATCACGGCCATGAAGGTTCTGGACAGAGGTCGTCTGCATATTTCTGCAGTCAGCGTAGGGGTTGCAGACCGACTTATCGACGATGCACTAGAATATGCAATGAACCGCAAACAGTTCGGTGTGCCCATTTCCGAGCACCAGCTCATTCAAGCCATGCTTGCGGACTCTAAGACGGAAAGTTATGCCGCGAGATGCATGGTGATTGAGACAGCGAAACGCCGCGACGACGGCGTCAATGTCAGCACCGAGTCGGCCGCCTGCAAGCTATTCGCCACAGAAATGGTTGGTAAAGTTGCCGATAGAGCCGTGCAGATTCATGGCGGCGCCGGCTACATCTCCGAATATGCGGTTGAGCGCTTCTACCGCGATGTTCGACTGTTCAGACTATACGAAGGTACTAGCCAGATTCAGCAAATCATTATTGCGCGCAATATGATTAAAGCGGCCAGCTAGAATAGCGTGGCCTGCGCGGAGTCATTGACTGCGCAGGCCTTCGCCTACCCGACATGGCCCAGCAACGCTTACGCATACTCAGCCTTAATATTCATAAAGGCTTCGCCACTGGCCCCAAAAGGCTGGTGCTATCCCGTATCAGAGAATTGCTTCGCGAGAGCGAGGCAGACATTGTATTTTTGCAAGAAGTGGTGGGCGCCAATGCAAAACATGAGAAGCGCCTAGACAACTGGCCAGATCAATCGCAACTAGAGTTCTTGGCAGACTCCGTATGGACCCATCATGCCTACGGTAAAAATGCTATCTACCAGCACGGTCATCATGGCAATGCCATTCTTAGCGGCCTACCTTTCGAGCACTGGGAGAATATTGACATCTCCGTTCAGCGCCTGTCTCAAAGGGGGTTTCTCTATGGGCGCATCAGTGATAACACGCACTTGATTTGCGTTCATCTCGGACTCTTCGAACGAGAAAGGCGAGCGCAATTATCACGCTTGACAGATTTCGTTCTTAGCCAAATACCGAAAAAGGAACCGTTGATTATTGCGGGCGATTTTAATGACTGGCGTCAGACTTCGCATCGCAAAATTGTTCATCAACTGGGCCTAAAGGAAGCTCACGAACACCTAACAGGATACTGTGCCAGAACGTTTCCTTCTTTCTTTCCACTACTGGCGATGGATAGAATCTATGTAAGAGGGTTTGAGATTATCGAGACTCTCAACATCACCGGAAAACATTGGCGCGAGTTTTCTGATCACCGCGCACTAATCACGCAACTAAGTCCTCAAGAGCTAGGCTAAGAGTCCAACACAATACGGACCTTTCTAGCCAAGTCGGTCAAACGGAAAGGCTTGTTGAGCAAGACCACTCCCCTATCTAAGCGTCCGTGATGAACGATCGCATTCTCAGTGTAACCTGACATGAATAACACCTTCAGATCAGGCACTTTACTCAATGCCAAAACCGCGAGCTGTTTTCCAGACATGCCACCGGCAAGCACAACATCGGTCAGCAACATATCAAACTCTTTCCCATTATCAATATGCTCCAAGGCCTGCTCAGCCGAACTACATTCTGTCACTTTATACCCTAAGCTTTGAAGCGACCTAAATGTGTGCTGCAATACTAAATCGTCATCCTCCACCAGAAGCACTCGCTCAGTACCTCTCTTAATCGTATCGATGACATCTTCTTTTTTGTACTCTTGTTCAATATTATCAATAGCTCTAGGCAAGTAAATTTTTACTGTCGTGCCTTGATCAATCTCACTATATATTTTTACGACTCCACCGGACTGATTCGCAAAACCAAATACCATTGATAAACCCAAGCCAGAACCCTTGCCTTCGGCCTTAGTCGTAAAGAACGGGTCAAATGCCTTCGCCATCACCTCTCTACTCATGCCCGTGCCAGTATCAGATACCGCCACAACGACATACTGACCTGGGTTCATTTCATTAATCTCTGCGTAATCGGCATCGATAGAGCTATTACAGGTCTCTATGGTCAGCTTACCTCCGCCTGGCATTGCGTCACGGGCATTGATAGCAAGATTCAAAATTGCATTTTCGAGCTCATGCGGATCGACAATTGCTTGCCACAAGCCCGCGCCTCTCACCAACTCTATTTGATAATGTTCACCCAGAGTCCTGCGCATCATTTCTTCCACGTCGGTTATCAAGGTGTTCACGTTTGTGCGCCGCGGATCTAGCGGCTGTCTGCGAGCAAAGGCCAAAAGCCTGTGCGTGAGATCGGCAGCTCTTTCCCCGGCTCGGCGAATAACTCCCGCTTGCGTTCGAATAATTTCAGGGGCATCCGCAAGATACTCCTCAACTATATCTGCATTACCAAGAATAACCGTTAGGAGATTGTTGAAGTCATGAGCAATACCGCCGGTTAATTGCCCAATTGCATCCATCTTTTGAGACTGCCGCAACCGTGATTCCATCTCTCTTTTTTCAGAGATGTCTTGAACATAACTGGTGACCCCTTTGCTATGAGGAAATAACCTAATGGACAACCATATATCGCGAGGAGAGAAATACTGCTCAAAGCTAATAGCCTTGTCCTCATCAATCGCTTTGCGATATTCGCTTTCAAAGGACTGATCCGCTAATTCTGGGAACACCTCCCAAATACTAACGCCCAGCAATTCTTCTTTGCTTTTCCCCAATAAACGTTCAGCTTCTGGATTTAGGTAGGTGAAGCACCAGGCGGCATCTAGCGAATAGAAACCATCGGATATGGAGTTAAAAATGCTTTCGATCTCTTCTTGGGCTCGCCGACTTTGCTGTAGCGCGTCTTCCTTTTCTGCCACGGCCTGCAAATTCTCTAATAGCAGCCCTGTCACATTGCTGAGCTGCTCTACCTCCAACACATCGGTAGAGCCTAGCATCGTATTCTCTGCATAGCGCAATAGCGCTACGCCTAGAACACGCTCGTCTTTACCTAGAATCGGTATCTTAACCGCATCTTCTTGGAGATCGGAGGGGCCTTCTTCTAAAATCACCTCGACCCTCTCCGCATTGGTCAGAGTCTTCACTAAGTTAACGAAGCGCTCTAAGAGATCATCCAATGCCCTAGCATCGATCAAGGCCGCACTGGAGTCCGCCAGCAGCCTCAAACGCCGAGCCTGCTCTTTCTGCCACTTATCCTTGCGCCGGATATAGAAATAAGCACCAAAGGATACTGCCGCAAACAGGGCGTAAGCGAGCAGGCCAATACCGGATTTCACCAAGGTCCTGCTGCGCCACGCCGCCAGCACTTCAGACTCAACAGTATCGGCATATATCAACAGTTCGCCGCCCCACAGGAACCGGTATACGGCAATACGTTCGGGTTCGTTATCGCGGTAGGCAATGGATACCGCGTTATCACTAGGGGGCTGCCTCACTCTGGCAAAGCGCACTGACTCGGAGATATCGCGACCCATGATGTCTTCATCGAAAGGACTTCGCATCAAAATAATGCCATCGCTGCGAACTAAGCCTACCGTTGCACCAGCGCCCGAAACCAACTCATCGTACACACGCGCGAGATAGTCCAGAGACAAATTGGTACCCACGACTCCGCCAAAACTTCCATCAGGGTTCGTAATGCGGCGACTGAGGTTGACCAACCAACGGCCTTCTGCGGAAGCATCGGCGACGCCCACGCGAGGGGGCCCAATATAAAGCCCCTCTACCTCGCCACTTACCTGCGCGGCGAACTCTGGATTATTAGGTAAAACTAGAGCGGGAAATTGCTCTCGAGATGAGCCCACCACTCTGGCGTTCTCGTCAAAAATATAGAATGCGAAGGTACTGCTAGAGCCGGCCTGCCTGCTGCGCAGCAAACTCTGCACCTCTTCAAGAGCTGCAGGGTCTGTGGTGCCAGTGGGCTCAAGTTCAGAAACAATCGACTGCAGACCTAAATCTAGGGCAGTAAGGGTCTGCTGCGTATGCTCGGCGAGCGCCGCAGTCGTTCGGCTCAGGCTACGATAAACGCCCTCCACCTCTTGCTGCCTGTCCCGTAGCACCTGTAATGTAATCACTACACCGAGCAAACAGACAACAAACAAATTGGCCAAGAAAAGTAATTTCTTCATATCATCCCTCTAGTAGCCAGCCCCCACTCCATGGAAGGTCTCCTCGCATACGGCGCCTCGTTCCTAGGCAACGCGCTACAACTGCGCACATATCATATTAAGCAATAGACTACATCATACGCGTAAATTGTGGCATTCTGCTAGGCCTGACCCAGCACAAGCCGCTTACACGCTGGCAAGGCCATCGCCTTGCCTTGGGAGACAATAATTCGTGATTGAATCCTTTGCTTTCTTTTGGCTCCTACCCCCTGTTCACATAGTGATGGCGGTAATAGCGTCATGTCATGCTCTATTGCATAACCGCGACTCAAGAGGCGCCTTTGGGTGGATTGCTGTCTGCATAATATTGCCTATTGCCGGCCCAGTAGCCTATTTGCTCTTTGGCGTTAACCGTGTCAACACGCGAGCAAAACAGCGCTACTCCACTAAGCTCAGAAAAGACGACAAGCAAGCGCAACTCAAAAGCGGGGGCGCTAGTTTTCAACATCTCTCAATCGTGGGCGAGCGTCTTGTTGGTCAAGGCCTTAGCTCATGCGATGCCATCGCCGCTTTGGAAAACGGGGAATCAATTTACCCTCCCATGCTAGAGGCGATAGCCAATGCCAAGGAGAGCGTCTTTCTTTCCACCTATATTTTTGATAATGATCAAACAGGCAAGACATTTGTCAACGCGCTTGCGCAGGCCAAAGCACGAGGCGTCGATACTCGAGTCATCATCGACGGCATGGGATCACTACTTAGCGTAGGACTTATCGGCAGAGCTTTAAGAAAAGCCGGTGTTAATTTTGTGCGCTTCAACCCCCTCACAGTCATTCCTCCTGCGCTAAATATCAATATGCGTAGTCACCGCAAGCTACTCATCGTCGATAGCCGCCAAGCATTTACGGGAGGTGCCAATATTGGCGATAGGCACAACTGCCAGCCCTCTACCCAGAAACACTGCGCTCGAGACATCCACTTCTCCTTGCAAGGCGAAATCGTAGACGAGCTGGAATGGGCGTTTCTACGTGATTGGTATTACTGTTCCAACAAACGCAATTATTCTTCTTTTAAAGGGTCAAATGCTGCCAATAGCGCGGCAGATACCTGGTGCCGGCTCGTTCTCGATGGGCCCAATAAGGACCTGGACCGGCTCAACGACCTTATTGTCGGCATTATAGGCGCAGCCAGAAGCCGTATCTGGATAATGACCCCGTATTTTCTCCCCACCTTAGACTTGGTAGGAGCATTGATTGGCGCTCATTTAAGAGGAGTTGATGTGCGCATTTTTCTGCCAGAAGAGAACAATATAAAATTAGCGCACTGGGCCTCGCGCAATGCGCTGCGCCCTCTTTTGGACAAACACATCCCCATTTATTATCAGCCTGGCCCGTTTATCCATTCAAAGCTAATGCTCATCGACTCCCAATACTCACTGATAGGCTCCGCAAACCTAGACCCGAGAAGTCTGCGGCTGAACTACGAACTAGGCGTCGAGGTTTTTTCTGACACACTCAACGCATCACTAAGCACTTACTTTCAGCAAAGACAAGTTGAGTCGCGCCCTCTGACGCGTAAAGAGATAATGCAGCGCTCAATCATCACACGCCTTCGCGATTCCTTGGCATGGTTATTTTCCCCCTATCTTTAGCTGCCATTAGCCCCTATGCTAATGCGCTTCTAATGCGTAAATTTCTCGTTTAAACTGAACCGGCTAGAAGACACATTCAAGCCACAGGAGATAACAATGAGTACCTATAACAAACTTCTCGTAGCCATTGATTTATCGAACGAATCGGACAAAATCATTCAGCGGGCCAAACGCCTAGTAGACGGCAATGCCGATAAGATTACTTTGATTCACATAGTAGAGCCTGTGGCCGCGGCATACCCCATTGATGCCTATGCTATCGACATGACGGCTATGCAAGAGGAAGCAGTGGCAACGTCGAAGAAACGTCTAGCAGATATTGGTGCCTCATTTGGAATCAGCGAGGCCAATCAACTGGCCATCGTTGGCGCAGCAAGCACCGAGATTCGCGCACAAGCCGAGTCCTTGGGCTGCGATCTTATCGTCATAGGTAGCCATGGACGATCAGGCTGGAAACTATTGCTAGGCTCCACGGCCAACAAAGTATTACACGGTGCCAACTGCGATATATTGACAGTGCGTGTGGGGGAATAAGTGAGCCCATACCCAACCCTTCTTGCTCCGTTAGACCTAGGCTTTACCTCATTACGAAATCGCGTCCTTATGGGGTCAATGCATACCGGCTTAGAAGATATTCCGGACAGCCACCACCGATTAGCAGACTTCTATGGTGAACGCGCAGCAGGCGGAGTAGGACTCATAGTAACGGGCGGCTTCATGCCCAACGAGTACTGTCTGCCGCCCGGAGAATTACCAGTTTACAAACAGGCCGGTGCCATACAGAAACATCGTGTGATCACCGAGGCGGTACACAAGAACGGCGGTAAAATATGCCTACAAATATTGCACACCGGACGCTACTCCCGCACTGAAAACCTTATTGCCCCATCCCCCATCCAAGCGCCAATCAATCGATTCGTTCCTGCCGAAGCCAGCCACGAGCAAATTCTGCAGCAAATTGAAGACTTCGCTCAGTTCGCCAAATTCTGCCAAGACGCCAATTATGATGGGGTCGAAATAATGGGCTCAGAGGGCTATTTCATCAACGAGTTCATCGCCGCACGGACCAATCAGCGCAACGACGAATGGGGAGGCAGTTTCGAGAACAGATGCCGTCTTCCGCTAGCGATTGTTAAACGCACTCGGGAGTTGCTTGGCGATAAGTTCATAATCATTTTCAGACTCTCTATGCTGGACCTGGTAGAGGGCGGCAGTACTTTTGCTGAAACTGTAAGGCTGGGAAAAGCTCTAGAGGAAGCTGGTGTCACCATAATGAACACCGGAATAGGCTGGCACGAATCTCAAATCCCCACCATTGCCACAAAAGTGCCACGCGCTGCCTTCACATGGGTCACTTCTAAGTTCCGCCAAGAACTCTCTATTCCGGTTATCACCTCCAATCGGATCAATACCCCCGAAACGGCAGAAGAGGTTCTAGCGCGCGGCGACGCCGACATGATCTCCATGGCCCGCCCTTTTCTAGCAGACTCCCACTTCGTGAGCAAAGCACAGCAGGGGAAAAGCGAGTCGATCAATACCTGTATTGGCTGTAATCAGGCCTGCTTAGATCACATATTCAACGGTCAATTAACAAGCTGTCTAGTAAACCCAAGAGCCTGTCACGAAAGCGAATTACGCATTAGCCCTGCCAAGGTACCCAAAGCAATCGCCATAGTGGGTGCGGGTCCGGCAGGCCTCGCATTCGCCGTCACCGCCGCACAACGCGGCCATCGGGTCACCCTTTTTGAAGCATCTGACAGCATTGGCGGTCAATTCAAACTGGCACGCAATATTCCAGGCAAGGAAGAATTCAACGAAACCCTGCGCTACTTCAGCAATCAACTGACAGAACATGGTGTCACCGTGAAGCTTGAACAGCGGATAAGCGCCGAAGAGTTAAATGCAAGCGATTTTGATGAGGTGATTATTGCCACCGGCATTAAGCCTCGCACTCCCGATATTCCAGGTATCGAGCTTCCCCACGTTCACTCTTATGTGGATGTAGTGGCAGGCAGAGTCACAGTAGGCAAGAGAGTTGCCATTGTCGGTGCGGGCGGCATTGGTTTCGATGTAGCAGAACTGCTCAGTCACGGCGATGAGAGCCCCAGTCAGGACATCCCGCTATTCATGCGCGAATGGGGTGTAGACATGAGCTTGCAAGCCCGCGGTGGCATTGAGGAGATCGAAGCACATACGTCCCCTTCTCCGAGAGAGATTACACTTCTCCAGCGTAAGAGCACTAAGCCTGGGGCTGGCTTGGGTAAAACCACTGGCTGGATTCATCGGCTAGGCTTAATGAAAAAACAGGTCAAGATGCTCAATTCGTGTCAGTACGAGCGCATAGACCATGAAGGCTTTCACCTACTCGTCAATAATGAGCCCAAAACCCTCGAAGTGGACGATATTGTAATCTGTGCCGGGCAAGAGCCTCTGCGCGAACTATGCGAGGGCCTAAGCAAGCCTTTTCATTTGGTAGGGGGCGCCGATGTGGCCAGCGAGCTAGATGCCAAACGCGCCATTGATCAAGCAACTCGCTTAGCGATTAAGCTTTAAGCGCCATGCTCAAGCCAGAGCGTTGAATCGCAATGGCTTAAGCTAGGGCCTATTAGCTAGTTTAATAAATGCTTATTAAACCATTGGATTCTATTGGCACCTGCCCTAACGGCATCCTCAGCTCTGAAGCCATGGCCACCGCCTTCGATAGTAATGAACTCAGACTCTACGCCTTTAGTTTGTAACTCGGCGTATATTCTCTGACTATGACTAATCGGCACCAAGGTATCGGCATCACCATGAATAAGCAGCACTGGTGGCTCTTGCTGATCCACTAAAAGCAGTGGTGATATGCCTGCGGCTAACTCATTGGGAAAATCCAAAGCTGGAAAGCGCTCTGAAGGCCCTGTCCAAGCGCGCAGGTCAACTGGTGGGAAATACGCCACAACAACCGCAATTTCATTATCGGTTTTTAACACTGGATCTTCGGCAGTAGGATCACCCCCATCGGAGTTGAGCCCCAGCATTAGCGACAGATGGCCACCGGCGCTGCCGCCTGTTACGCCGAGACGATCCGCATCGACACCATAATTGCTGGCATTAAGTTTGATATGACGTACCGCTCGGCTCACATCGGCGTAGGCCTCTGGAACAGTGTAACGAGGGGCACTTCCGTGGTGAACGGCAAACACCGTATAGCCTGCCTCGATAAAGTCACTAAAGCGCTCTGCGCGTGTCTGCGGCTCTACCCAGCGCGAAAACCAACCCCCGCTAACCATATAGATAATTGCCGCGCCGTTCTTATTCTGTTCAGGCTCGAACATATCGTAAAACAGCGCCATACCATCTTTGTGTCCATACACAATGTCCGATGTAATCTTTACTTGTGCATAACTGAGGGTAGGCACGAGGCCAATAAGAGCAAGCAGCCCTATCAATTTCAGTTTAATCATGGCGTCACCTTTTGCGTCTTCTTGCTTATTATTTTTTCCAGCGAATTAGTTTAGCAAGTTGGCAGGTGAAAACTGATCTGTCAGTACTCGTTTGGACGTGTCCCAATCGCTGCGTGTCGTTAAACTCATGGGAAATTGTTGAATGTCGACACCATAGGGTTTCAGATTGTCAGCCAAGGAATCAGAGACCCGTTTTAGAGCGCTTGACGCGGGCAGTTCTTGCAAGGTCGCTATGATGACTCTGTTGCCCGTTCCTGGCAGCTTGAAATTGAAAAACTCACCAAACACCGCCTTGTATGTCTCTGACTCGTGGGCATAAAGATTACTCGTCGTGAAAGTATTGGCGACCAGAACCGCATCGGGGGTCATAATGGCTTTGACTTCTTCGAGAAACTCTTGGGTAAGCATATGCTCTGGAATGTACTCACCAGTAAAGGCATCCAGCATAATAAAATCGTACTTTTTGCCTTGAATGCCTGCGCGTTTAATAAACACCCGACCATCCACTACATCCACACGCATTTTGTCGCTCTCAACAAAATTGAAATAATCCCGCGCGACATTAACTACTGCCTGATCGATCTCCAGCACATCAATTTGGGCCTCTGGGTACAGCTCATTGAGAGCCTTAGGCACAGTGCCACCGCCGAGCCCAACAATCAGAATATTCTTAGGGTCTGGATTCAATAATAGCCCGGCCATGCTCATGCGCGTGTAGTGAAAGAGCATTTCTTTCTCATCACGCGTATTGATACAGGTTTGATTACGTTCACCGCGTGGCGCATCAAACATTAAGCAGCGCCTATCACCCGTTTCATTCACAAAGATATTGCGATACAAGGAGCGCTCTTCATGGATGGTCTCGGCCTCTACCAAGAGGCTTACAGAGACGAAAAGAAATAGCGCAGCTAAGCTCTGTAGTAGCTTGAACGGTTTTGGATTGGTGATACGCAAGTTCTCCATAAGATACCTCGTTGCCTAGTTTTTACGCTCGGCGATAGAGTGGGCAATAAGAATGCATGCTCCACAGGCAATCATGCCAAACACTAAGCCCCACATAATTTGGTTAATCTCGAACCACAGCACGAAATAGAAAGACGTCATAAGCGTGCCCAATGCGCTTCCCAGCGTTGATACGAAATACAATAGACCGGCCATTCGGCCACTATGTTCACGCGAACTCACCAATAATCTAATGGAATACGGCGACACCATACCCATCAAGCAAATTGGTAGAAAATACAATAAGATAGCACTAATAAGGGAGCCGTAGCGCGGGTCCTCAATACTCATGAACACCTGGGTCATCGTCCACTCTGAAAAGAAGATAATGGGCAGAGACAGTATGGCAGCAGCAAAGAAAAATACGGAGAACACCTTGGCGCTAGGGTGGCCTGAGGAGAGGCGACCTCCCCACAGATAACCAAGGGATAGGGAGAGCATAAAAATAGTAATGATGCTGCCCCAAACATAGACGCTAGTACCAAAGTAAGGCGCTAAAACGCGCCCACCCAGCAGCTCTATGCCCATAATGGCAAAGCCGTTAATGAACACGGCGATGATGATGATATTTCTAAATAAAGTAGACCCAAGGGTTGATGAAGCTGTCATTATTCTTCTTTCGCTAGTGAGTTAGAGCTAGCGAGGATACAGTATCATCTGGGTACAGCGAAACATTGCAATGGTTTTTCCTGACTCTTGAGCTTTGACAACGGCGTCCCAGACTTGGGTGGTACGCCCTCCATGACTAAGTTCCGCCTCACAGACAACGCTACCCTCACGGGCGGTACCTAAGAAGTTCGACTTCAACTCAATGGTCGTAAAGCTCTGCGCCCCCTCTGGCAGGCTAGCCACGCACCCATAGCCAGCGGCCGTATCTGCCAGAGTCACGACACTACCCGCATGGAGATATCCATTCGGTGCGAGATGATGCTGCTCGACCTTCATGGTGGCGCTAATGCTACCAGGCTGCACATCGGTAATGACTATTCCCATATGGCTTGGCAGATAAACCTTATCGAAGTCGTTGAAGTGCTCGGGTCCTATGCTAGCTTTGCTCATGAATTGCTCCTAGAAAAGCCTCTTAAGCCTTGGAATGAGGCTTGATGCTAAGAGTAGAGGAAATTAGAAGAAACATAAGGTCGACCGCTCGGCAGCAAGCAGCGCGGCCGACCCTATGAATCATTTTAGAGGTCTGACTGACCGATAACTCTATCGCACATCGTTTTCAAGATATTGACCTTCTTGATCATTCTCGCAAAACGCTGGTCTTGAGTTAGGCCTTTATAATATCGATAGTAAATTTGCTGACCGATCACGGCTAGCCGGAACATGCCAAAGCAGAAGTAAAAATCGAATTTATCCACTTCAAGCCCAGTCTGCTCGCTAAAACGCGCGACAATCTCTGCACGAGTTGGCGCACCAGGGGCATCACTAGGCATCGCTCTATATTGGCGGTACTCATCAGGATCACTCTCTTCGACCCAATAGCCTAGAGTACAGCCCAAATCCATCAGCGGGTCACCCACTGTAGCCATTTCCCAGTCCAACACGCCTACAATTTTTGCAGAGTCATCTGGGGACCAGATGACATTATCCATTTTATAGTCATTATGAATAATTCTAGCAAGACCGCTATCGGCGGGCATTTTATCTTCCAGCCAACTCATGATGGCATCGAAATTCGGCGCATCGGGCGTCATCGCATCTCGGTAGCGCCTGTTCCACCCTTCGACCTGACGTCGAACATACCCCTCCGGACGACCAAAATTCTCGAGACCCGCCTCTTTAAGATCGACCGAATGCAGCTCCCCCAGCACATCAAAAAGGGTAAAGAACTGCTCGCGCACCTGCGCTGGACTTAGGTTCATGCCTTCGGGATAGCTCTTACGAATGACAACTCCTTCAATGCATGACATCAAGTAGAAATCACATCCGAGTAAGGAGTGGTCTTTGCAAAAGTGTTTCGGACTCGGCGCATAAGGAAACACATTCTCTAAAGCGCTCAGCATTGTATATTCGCGCCCCATATCATGGGCGGATTTAACTTTACTGCCAAAAGGAGGACGTCTAAGCACCCAGCGATCATCTCCTGAGCTCAATAAATAAGTCAGGTTTGAAAAGCCGCCCGGAAACTGAGTGATCTGCAAATCACTCAACGGTAGTCCTAATATGGGAGACAAGTAATCTCTCAGTAGATTAACGTCTAACTCTTCGCCGGCTCTTACTTCGCCTGCTTTATCAAGTAATGCTTCATCCTTCACCGCGTGTATTTCCTCACGTTATCGATAAGTAATCATGTCTCGAAGCTCTGGAGCCTCCAAGTGGGATAGGCCATTGAACAATGTCAAAGAAATGCGTCCCCCTCCATATCGCAGCTTCGTAACTGAACTATTGTTAACCATCCAGTTTGCCGCAATGGCTTGTTCGTCCGGCAGGTCCAGCACGCGTTGCAAAGCCAGCGCAATCACCCCACCTGATGTCGAAACAAGAACTCTGCTCCCCCCCGTATGCTTACGCATTAAGTCATCTATTACACCATGCACCCGACGCTGGAAGTCAATCCATGCTTCAAAGGCTGTATCGTGCTGCGCTGGTTCTAGTTCCCCTCTAATCCAACGCGAAGTTGTCTCCTCAAAGACTAACTGGAACTTCTTCCTATCTTGAATAGGAAGACTGACAGGATCATCTTTTGGATGATGATCACGTAGGTAGATGTCGATAAGAGGAGAACCATCGTATTCATTTAGCCCTGGCAGAACGCCAACACTAGTTTGCTCTTGCTTCAGCAATGGTAGTAGTTCGTTTGCCGTTTCGCGCTGACGCAGAAGCTCTCCACTGTACAGGTGATCGAAACGCTCACCATTGGCTTCCCAGTAACGCGCCAATTGACGAACTTGCTCAACCCCTAAGGGGCTGAGCTTATCGTAGGATTCGGCGCCAAAGGACGCCTGCCCATGACGGACAAAAATTAACTCACTCACCGCTTACAGAGCCGCGAATCGTTTCGTGTGGAAATCCGTGTTACCAAACATGGTTTCTATGGCAGTGACGCGCTTAAACAAATGTCCTACATCAAGCTCATCAGTAATACCAATACCGCCGTGCAGCTGTACTGCTTCCTGTCCCACAGTGCGAATAGCTTTACCTACTCGCGCTTTCGCCGCCGAAACCGCCTTTTGCTTAGCCGTCTCGTCCTCGTCACCATCAAGCTTCATTGCGGCCATGATAGTGATAGAGCGCGCTAGCTGGCATTCGATAAACATATCCGCCATTCGGTGTTGCAATGCTTGGAAGCTACCAATAGCCGTACCAAACTGCTTACGAGTCTTAGCGTATTCCACAGTCTTTTGTAGCAAAGCGTCCATCGCACCAACGGCTTCAGAACAAACCGCCAGAGTCGCCTTATCAGCGACTGACACCAACGTGGCGTAAGCCTCGCCTTCGCCACCCAACAACGCAGATTGTGCTAGTTTCACTTTATCGAAACTAATTTCCGCCGCACGGTGACCATCAATATTCGTGTAGGAGTGCTTCTTAACACCTTCAGCATTGGCATCGACTAGGAATAGTGAAATACCTGTCTCGTCTAGCTGCTCGCCACCAGTGCGTGCAGAAACGACAAGCAGTTCAGCTGCGGGGCCATTAAGCACCACAATCTTCTCGCCATTTAGTTCATAGCCGTCACCAAGCTTGCTAGCACTGCAGCTGATATTCGCGAGATTGTTTCGCGCACCCGCCTCAGTAATCGCTGCCGCCAACTGCAAGCCACCTTCCATGATCTTTGGGAGGTACTCTGCTTTCTGCTCGGCGCTTCCCAGCTCACTGAGAAGACCTCCACCCAAAACGGCATTTGCCACGAAGGGTTCAACGACCATCGCCTTACCGAACTCTTCCATCAACACCATCAGGTCCGTTGCCAAACCGCCAAAGCCATCATCTTCTACTTTGAACGGCACAGTCAGCCAACCCAGCTCGGCAAATAATTTCCAGTTTTCTGCAGAGAAACCTTGTTCGCTTTCTAGAAGCTCACGACGATCATCAAAAGAATAGTGTCTCTGTACAAATTTTTGAACGCTGTCTTGCAGCATTTGCTGCTCATCACTGTATGAAAAATCCACTGTTCAGTCCTATATTTTGTCTAAGTTCAAACGCGTTAGTCTTTAGTATCGCTTTCGATCTAAAGCCCTAGCACCGCTTTTGAAATAATGTTTTTCTGGATCTCGTTTGACCCGCCGAAGATTGATTGTTTGCGGTTGTTGAAATAGGTCAGCGCCGTTGCTGCGGCTGCATCATCCCCAACCACCTCTCCATCGAAACCGTCTTGGAACTGCTCTGGAACAAAAGGCAGGCCATGCAGCGATGCCAGCTCCATAAATAGCTCGTCTAGGTATTGAGTGGCTTCTGTGCCAACGATCTTCAAAATAGACGATTCAGGACCAGGAGCCTTACCCGTGCTAACTGCAGCCAACGTTCTGAGTTCGGCATACTCTAGCGCCAATACTTGAATCTCGGTTTCAGCAATCTTCTTAGCAAAAACAGGATCGTCTATCATCATTCCACCGTTACCATCGGGCGTTCTGGCCGCTAACTCTTTTAGCTTCGCAAGGCGAGTCTTAGACCTAGGAACACCTGCAATATTGGTACGTTCGTGAGTCAAGAGTACTTTCGCGTAGGTCCAGCCCTTGTTCTCTTCGCCAATAAGGTTTTCGACAGGTACGCGCACATCTTCGAAATACACTTCGTTAACCTCTGGTGTACCGTCGATGAGATAAATAGGCGACAACTTAATACCTGGAGTCTTCATATCAATGAGCAAGAAACTAATGCCTTCTTGCTTCTTAACAGTGCTGTCGGTTCTTACCAAACAGAAAATCCAGTCGGCATACTGCCCTAAAGTGTTCCAAGTCTTAGTTCCGTTCACTACGTAGTGATCGCCATCGCGCACAGCAGTAGTCTTCAAGGAGGCTAGGTCAGAACCCGCATTAGGCTCCGAATAACCTTGGCACCACCAGACATTGCTGGCGAGAATATCGGGCAGGAAGCGTTGTTTTTGCTCCTCAGAGCCGTAGGTATAGATGACGGGCGCCACCATTTTCATACCGAAGGCCACCGGCTCCATCGCGCCTACCTTGGCCATCTCTTGCGCGAAAATATATTTCTGCACGGGAGTCCAACCTGTGCCGCCGTGCTCTACAGGCCAGTTAGGCGCAGCCCATCCTTTTTTGTACAAGATTTTTTGCCAGCGGACATAATCTTCTTTATCTAGATGTTTCTTTTGCGCAACTTTGGCACGAATATCCTTTGGAAACTCGGCCTCCAAAAACTCTTGAACCTCTCGTTGAAACTCTAACTCTTCAACTGTAAAAGCAGCATCCACTTGGATTCCCCCAACAAAATCTTATGTTTTAGGCCCAAGACAGCGTTGTAACGCAATGGCTTGGCGCCCCGTGTAATTCAATAAATAACCCTTATTTAGGCTCACTGTGAGCCACGATTCGGTTCCAAGCCCGAACGACGACTTGGAAGACTATCACTTTTATCAAATATTGAAAATGGAAAATCGAACAGTTGTTCGGTTAGTAGTCAATTTAAGGAGTCATAGGGCTTAGGACATAGCGAGCGCTACAAAAGAGCTAAAAATTAGAGGCTTGGACTGGCGTTATCTAGCTTAGTTGAAGCGTATGCGGCGCTCGGCCTTAAAGCCTGTGATCGAGACAAGAGCGGCTAGTAATAGCAGCGGGCACACCACATATAAGGCCACGCTTGCGACCACTTGCTCGGACAGGCCAGTAGCAGCGAGGACAAAATAGACTAAAACCGCTAACACATGAATGCCAATATAGAAGGAGACGACACCCTTCATAGCCGTACCGAGAACGGTTGGGCGTCCGAAAATCAGCCATTGAATACCGAATATTGCGCCTAAAATATCGCTAGGCCAGAACACCAGTAGGTTCACATTGTGATGCAGATCTAGATGCCCTGACTCCCGCCAGGCTATGGCCATAACTAGACCAAAAAAACCACTCGCAAGGGAAACAAGAGTGGTCACCGCGCCCAGAACGCGATATGTCAATGCCGGAGAGCTTAGGACAAAGCCCTTCTGAGCAGAGAAGGACTGCATGGGAATATGTCTAAGATGAAACATTAAAAAAATCAGTGGCAACAATAGTGCGGCGGCGATTCTATTATAAATATTGTATGGGGGCTGTGGAGAGGGGAACTCGGCAACTAAGGCATCTTCGCTTAGCAGGTTTAGACGCTGCCCATTTTCGGACACATCGGAGGGCGTCTCTAACAGTTCTTGGCGTAGGCGAGCAGGCAGAAACAGCTCTTCCCATTGGCTCATGCGTCTGTCGATACGACTATTCATCAAAACATCCAGACCGAACTGCACTATTGGCACACTCTGATAGTGATCGCTTACTTCGTCGCGGAAGGTTGAGGATGTCAGTGCCCTATTGCGCTGCGCTAAGCTTCCACCTAAAGCCTCGTTTAAATAATCACGCACCCTCGTTGTACAGTTATCAAAGAAGTACTGATAGGAATACACGATATTTTCGTCACGAAGGTTCCAGGCAAGACGACGGTAGAGCCTGGCCTTCTGCTCATTAGTCAGATTAAGCCTATCCTGCCAAACGGTGCGCTCTTGCGCGACATAGCGATTAAACTCCCAACTAGGAGGCGAAACGCCCAGCTGGTAATTCAATATCCCACGGAAAAAATCGCTAGCAAATGCGACACTTCCTCCGCTGGCATCAAATAGGCCCCAATTAAAAACAAGATCGGTATTACTTTCACGATCCACGACTCTTAAGGCCGTGTGACCAAAGTTGTCCCACACCTTATCGCCCACATCGACCGTAATCAGATAGTAATCAACCGCCGAAAAGTCCCTAGGGAGCAATATACTCGACCCATCATCAATTGCCGGCAACTCTGACTCTTGTTGCCCCATAGCGGGCATAGCCGTGATGGCAAGAAGCAATAAAACGGACACCACAAAGCTCATCACACCTAGAAGCGGCATGATCCGATTATGGAGAGACGGGATATTCTTGCTAGCGACGAAAAAGTTCAATGATAAGCAGGCGACTTTTGTTTGATCATTTGCAAGATCGGGTTGAAAGGAAATACAACGCTTAAGTTGCTCGCAATCATATCAAAGAACCAAGCCCAATCAAGAGGCCTATGGCATTAGAGGCGAAAGAGTGCAAAAGCTCACCCCTACCAAATTACCGCAAGCCCCTTCAACTTGCCGTGATAGGCCGATTAGTGAATGACATCCCACGGCATGGGTAAACCACGCACTGCTCTAAGTTTGCACACCTTTAACCAGTAGTTCATTACAAAACGTTCGTCGCTCGAAAGACTGAGCAGTTTTTCGCGAATACCTTGTACCGTTGCCAATGGAAGCAAGGAAGCAATTTGTTCTATCTCTTGTTGCTGCACAGTAACATCCAAAATGCCGTGGTAGTTTTCTTGTGAGCCCTCAGCCTGCTCAATCATATTAACGCTCATAAGCAATCTCCTGTTCTGTTTCTTTAAGCTTGTCGATGTCGAAAATTAAGTCCTAAGAAGAGTCGCCCCAAAAAGCATTAAAATACTGTAGATGCTTGTTTTTTATTACTTTTTACTAAGGCGACCAAGCCCAGTTTAACGCGCTCTTTCTGTGTGCCAATTATCCATTAGCCCAATGCTGTATATTTATACACTATACATTTATACAGTACAATACCTGTATATCATTTATTAGCGACAGCTCACCTAGCCGCTCTTGAGGGCCTACTTGGGTGTGGTAGACTCTCGCGGTCGGCCCAAGGAGCATTGATGCACAGGGTCAGGGGGAAGAATTGAAAACACGCAAAATCGGAGCATTAGAGGTATCTGAGCTTGGCTTGGGCTGCATGAGCATGTCTCAGTCTTACGGCACCGCAGATCGTGACGAATCCGAACGAGCACTCCATAAAGCCTTGGATATCGGCTATACCTTCCTCGATACAGCAAGCCTCTATGGGCTTGGCCATAATGAAACGCTCATTGGCGAAGTACTCAAGAGTCGTCGCCAAGAGTTTATCCTGGCCAGTAAATGTGGCATTAGTGTGCGCGACGGTAGGCGCACGGTAGACTGCCGCCCCGACACTATCAAAGCAAGCTGTGAGGCCAGCCTAAAGCGTCTGCAAACCGATACTATCGACTTATACTATCTACACAGACGAGACAAGCATGTGCCCATAGAAGATAGCGTGGGCGCGCTGTCGGACTTAGTCGCTGAAGGCAAGATTCGCCACATCGGCTTATCCGAAGTCTCTTCTAAGACGCTTCGACGCGCCCACCGCGTTCACCCTATTTGTGCCGTGCAGTCAGAGTATTCTTTATGGACCCGCGACCCGGAGTACAAGGTCATCGACTGTTGCAAAGAACTAGGGGTAGGGTTTGTGCCCTTTAGCCCTCTGGGCAGAGGGTTCTTAAGCGCAAGCATAAAAAACATGGAACAACTCGAAGAAGATGATATGAGGCAAACAATGCCTCGTTTCATGGGGGCCAACTTCAAGCACAATCTGCAACTAGTTGAACGCCTAGGTGAAATCGCCCAACGCTACGACTGTACAATTGCCCAATTATCCTTAGCATGGGTGATGGCTAAAGGTGAGCACTTTGTTGCCATTCCTGGCACTAAACATGTTCGCTACGTAGAAGAAAACGCCGCTGCCTGCAATATCCAGCTCAGTAGCGAAGCGATTGATTTAATAGAGTCAATCGTTAACCCTGAAGAAATTAAGGGCCAGAGATATGCCCCCTCACAAATGATCTCACTGGACCCAGACGACTAAATTGTAACAACCTATCAATCAAACGGAAGCAATCAAATGAACGGTGCTAAAGCCCTTATTCAGACTCTCGTCGACGCAGGCGTTGACCTATGTATCGCCAACCCTGGCACTTCAGAAATGCATCTAGTGCAAGCACTAGATCAAGTGCCAGGCATGCGCTCTGTACTTACGCTTTTCGAAGGCGTTTGCTCTGGCGCCGCCGATGGCTATGGTCGAATGACGGGCAAGCCGGCTGCAACTCTGCTGCACCTAGGCCCTGGCTTAGGCAACGCCGCCGCTAATTTGCACAATGCCCGTAAAGCGGGCACACCCATTATTAATATTGTCGGCAATCATCCCCAATATCACATGGGTTATGACGCTCCACTAACTTCCGATATCGACACGGTAGCGCGAAACTTCTCCAGCTGGATTAAGTCATGTAGTACCGCGCAGACTCTTGCCCAAGACGGCGCAGACGCAGTGACGGCAACTCTGCGAGCTACTCCCGATTCTCAGGGCCAAATCGCCACTCTCATCATGGGAGCCGATGCTGCCTGGGAGGAGTCCCCAGGGCCAGTAGAGCCTAACGCACTGCCGACTCGGGCCAAAATACAAGCCGAGCGGGCGCAGCAGATTGCCAAAATATTAGGCTCCGGTGAGAAAACCGCCATCCTACTAGAGCACGATGGCGTGACTAGCGCGTCTTTAGAACAAGCAGGAAAACTAAAAGCTCACAGCCAGTGCCGCATCATCACCGCCACCTTCCCGGCCCGCGTAGATGGCGGTCCAGGTACGGTTGACGTAGAGAGAATGCCTTATTTTCCCGAACACATTCTGGCTTCGCTAGAGGGGACACGTCACCTTATTTTAGTAGGCACTCAAACGCCAGCAAGTTTCTTTGCTTATCAAAACTTGCCAAGCCAACTAGTGCCAGAAGGTTGTACGGTTCACACCCTAGCGCGAATCGAAGAAGACGCCACCGATGCGCTGGCTCAGGTGGTGAAGGCTCTTGGCGCAGAATCAGCCACCCCTGTGTATCATCAAAAAGAGGAACAAGCGGCACCTACGGGCAAACTAAATACTCGTAGCATCTCCCAAGCAGTGGCTGCCACATTGCCTGAAAACTGCATGGTGGCAACAGACTCGGGCGGCGGCAATGCTGCCTATGCAGCCTGCCAAAAAGCGGCTAAGCATTCCTGGTTAAGTTTAACCGGAGGGTCTATAGGCCAAGGCGGGCCTGTGGCCACTGGGGCGGCTCTCGCCTACCCAGACAGACAGGCTCTTGCCCTACTAGGAGATGGAGGTGCCGGTTACACCATTCAAGCGTTATGGACTCAGGCGCGCGAAAAACTAAACGTCACCACCGTCATCTATGCTAACCGTAGTTATAATATTTTGAATGTCGAATACGGTCGACTGGGAGTCACCGATGTCGGTGAAGTAGCCGAAAGCCTTTTCGATATTGGCAACCCAGAGATCGACTGGGTAGCACTGGCAAGCGCTTACGGGGTGCCCGCAGCAGTGGCGAATACGGCCGAAGAACTATGCGAGCTTTTGGAAAAGAGCTACAAAGAACCAGGTCCGTTCCTCATTCAGGCCAATTGCTAAGCACATCAATTGCGGCGCTTATCTCAACGGTAAGTGCCGCACGCTTACAAGCTATCTGCTCATTGCTCGAACAATGTGAATTTCACCCAAGCTTGGTTAATCTCGCCAACCCAGTGCGCAATAAGTTTTTAAGCTATTGATTTAAAAGCCTTATTTCTTTTGGCACAGTATTCGCTAGTAGTATAGTGACATAGACTGACACTAGAGAAACTCACATGAATATTCTGTCCGCAATACTTAGCTTCATCATTATCTGCGCGCTCATCATGCTTGCCATACCAGTGCTATCCATTGGTTTTGGCGTACTAATAATGCTTGGCTGCTTGTTTATCTGGTTCCTGCCCATACTGCTTATACTGGGCTCAGATGAGACAACAGGGGGTGAGAAAGCCGCCTGGATTTTAGCGATCATCTTTCTCTCTTGGTTTGCGTGGGTGTTTTATTTCCTGCTCGCCCCAATCAAACCCAAGCGCCACTATTACTACTAGCAAGCCAGTCCTCAGTGCACAGTGCTGAGGACAACCACTTTGTCTTTGACGCCCAAAGCAATCTGACTATTACGCTTAGGGTTTAATTGCAGCTGCTTTTCACCAGCTCGCGGCTCAAAGCGATAGATGCCCAAGGCCGTTTCGCCCTTAGCGGCAACCAAGGCTTCCAAGTCAGCGAAGCTCATAGTAGAGGCATCACTATAAAGCCGAGGGTCATGAAAGGATATTTCTGCGCCGCGACTGGTAAACAAGTCATCAAACACATGGGTTAACTCACGCCTTAAAGCGACTTGAGACAAGAGGTGGCTCATGATGAGAGGGCTGATCAACACCTCACTGCGATCGAGAACTAAGAGGGATTCGTTAGAGGGGTCATTTAGCTCCATGACCACTTGCGGCCTTTGTGGAGCTTGCTGCAGAATTTCATCCAATACCAAGTAGCCAACGACAGTGCGCGCATCGGCCTCTTCCCCGCTGACAATGCGATCACTACATAACATTAAGACGCTATCGTAGCTTGCCGGATTCAGTTTCCTCAGCTCACCCTCAATCATATAGTCGACTTGCAAGAACTCACAGCTCACCTTTGCGTTATTGCTACTATAGTGTGCTATCTGCTGTTCTCTGCGCTCTGATGATACCGTTGAGACCAACATTACCTCGAAGCGATAGTCTTCATAGGAGGCAAGCTCAGATATCAGGGCCGGCACACGCCTATTCCAACCGACAAGCAAGATGCGCATTGGTTTGGGCATTTTAGCAACGGTATCTGCAGGCGACTCGCTCCTCGCTGGGCGAGTTATCAGCCCTAGTCGGCGAGCGGCCTCCACTGGCTCCGTATCCTTATAGTCTTGGGCCAAGAAAACCAGATTATCGCTAGACTGTAAAATCGTGTCCGAGGCCACATTTAAAAAGACCTCCCATTGCTCTCCTTGCAGGCGCAGGAACCCCAGGACGATGGCATTAGGGCATAGAGAAGCCACGTCGCCCAGAGTAGTTTGCGCTCCAACGCCGAACGCTTCGGCCTTGCGCAAGTACAGCTCATTACCAATAGAGCTATTTAACACCTCGCTATAGACCGAAGATAAACCTGGATGCAAAATATTTTGCGCCAGCAGGCGAGAGACCGTCGCATCGCTGGCAATGACCTCCATGGGCCCAGAATACGCGCGGTGCAAGGTAGGCTTGCGCCTCACATCTTCTATCTCCGCAACCACATAAGGCAATTCATTACCCGATGCCACCGCCTGAGAATTGATAGACAGTAGCGCCTTGATGGTTTCGATATCGGCGCTCACTTCATTGGCTTGGTGACCGTGTGAGTGACCGGGAACGATAATAGCCGCGGCATTGAGACAGGCCGCCCGATGCAGCGCCTTAGCTTCGAGGGCGGAACCAGAGCGCAAAATGATATCGTGCGCATTCCTACCAATACCCGGCTCGCTCTTGAGAAGCTGCAATTGAGTGGCGGAGGCTTCTTCCGAGAGCACCACCACCCTTAAGCGTTTCGTCGAGTGCGCTAAAAGAAAACGCTCCACTCGCGATTCGGCGCAAATTAATTCTCGTACCAAAGGAGTTGTGCGGCTAGTCCAGCCTAGAATGACCACATGATTGCGAACAGCAACGGGGGTAAGACCCCGCTCAAGCTGCTGCATAACGCTGATTAACCAGCGCGTAATAATCGCCACCAATGTACCCATAAACAGCACATAGCCAATGACGGTAAGAATAGTGGAAACAATGCGCGGCCAAGTGCCCACATCATCCCCAAGATAGCCAGGGTCGGTGAGCCTAAGAAACGCCCACCAAACAGCCGCACCAGTCTCGGTTTCCACCTGCCCTGTAGGCAGCACCAAGGCACCCCCCAAAAGGGAGATCAATGCAATAAGGGCGATCACTACTAATAGTTGGTAGTGAGCACCCTTAACAAATTGCCTCTCCACAAAATACTTGAGCCTATCTGCAAAGCGAAGGCGGAACATTATGGAGACTCTCCTTTTCTTACATGAGGACGTTAAGCAGTTTGCAAGCCGTCCTTATTCTTAATAGTTCTGTAGAACGTCTGAGACATTTCCGAGTCTTCATCGTTCGCTGGGCGCAAGAGAGTCAGAAGCGGAATCACAAGCAAAGGAATCAAAGTGGCCGAAAACGTGGGATCAGACCACTCGCCCAGAGCGAGTTGGCTCTCGTGCCAAAATTGCCCAAAGCCACCGGCCGTTGCATAAGCAGAATCATCGAATAAGGAATTCAACGACCAGTGCACGAGGCCCGTAGCATACCCAGACAATATACCGTAAAAGGCCGCAAACTCACTGGTTTTTTTCCAGTAGAACATATAGGCGATAGCAATGGCAGGCGGCACGACCATCGCAAAACCAAGAAGTAGCAATTGCAGCACAGACGAGATATCACCCTGCCACGCAATAACGGTTGCCAGAAGGCCATAGAAGACAGCAGTCAGTTTGTAGGCCTTCAAACGCTTCTTCTCAGAGAAGTTTTTGGAGCCAGGAATCCAGTCGTTCACAAACATGGTGGCACCACCCAGCAACATCGGAGCGCCCGATGAAATCAAGGCTGCCAAGATTGCAGCCAGCGCGACACCACCAATGATAGGCCCAGTATCGGTGGCAAGCTGAGTAATATTGCGATAGCTGCTAAGGCCGCTTTCGGCACCATATTTGGCAAAGGCTTCAACACCGATGAGACCGGCGAAGAACGGCATAACGGCCGCCAGGGCACCTGCTAGTAAGAAGCCGGGTATCAGCATTTTTTCGGCCTTGGCCGAACTTGCATAATTGGCATAAACCGACGCTGCTGGCGTGTGCAAAGTAGCGGAGAAGAACAAGGCGATAATAGTAATCCAACCTATGCCAGTGAAGCTCCACCAGCTCTTCTGATCCATTCCAGCCTCTATCAAGGCTGTGTTGGCTTGCGCCTGTAGTGAGTCCCAACCGCCCATATCGCTCATCGCAAACATACCCACCAACGCCAGGCCAAAGATGGTGACGCTACAGTGAATGATATTGGTAATGGCAGTGCCCTTGAGTCCGCCCATAGCCGTAAAGATAAGAATAACAAAGCCGCCTATAAATACCGTGATACCAAACGGCCAGCCTGTTACGCCAGAAATAATCGACCCGATAACGAACGGCTCGATGATATTCACCACGAGGTATTCGGTTTGCACACATAGGCTTGTAAGCCATTGACAGCGCCTGGAAGCGAAACGCTTATCAAATACTTGCCCAACACTGGAAAGCCTGAGGCGTCTATAGGGAATAGCAAAGAAGAGACCCACCAGTGCCAGAGCGGTAAAGGAGTTTATGCCATACCATAAGTGCCAGCGCCACCGATACGGGTACCCGCTACCCCCGCGGCTAGCATCCAAATGCCCATAGTGCCGCCACCGGTCGCCCAGTCGCTCGAGCTCTTATTGGAACGGTTAAGGTAGAGTCCGAAAAGCGTAAAGAAGGTCAAATACGCAACAATGACCAGGACCGAAATACTCATGCAACTTCCTCAAAATTCTATTCTTTTATTATGATGGTTTAGCGAAACACGCATACTACACCATTTTTTTAAAGACAATCACAAACCGTCACAATCCTAAACCCTTTTACGCCTTAGGAATCATTCCCAATAGCGCAAAGGGCTGCTATCGTCTAAGCATGCAAGCGAATGATTCTCTTGCTGTAAGCTGTTAGATTCTCTGAAGGGGGGAAATCACCACATGTCAGCACTGAAGCCGGGCAGTAACGAATGGCTTGCCCAAGTCCAAGAAGACATTATCGAACCTGATCGCGCGATCATCGATCCACATCACCACCTATGGCTAGATCGCCTCGGGCACGACTATATGCTTGACGATCTATGGTCTGATACCGATGCAGGCCACAAGGTTGAGAAAACCATCTTCATCGAATGCCGCGCCTTCTATCGTCCAGATGGCCCCGAGCATTTACGCTCGCTTGGCGAAACCGAAACCATTGCCAAACTCGCCAAGAAGACTCAAGAAACAACAGGTAAAGCCTCCATAGAAGGCATAGTCGCCCATGCAGACCTGCGCAAAGGCGACTCTCCTGAGCTTCTAGACGAGATACTGGCTGCCCACAAAGAAGCAGCAGACGGATTGCTCAAAGGAATTCGCCACTCCGGCGCTAGAGACCCGCGCCCAGAGAACCTGCTCATCACCGGCAGAGCGCCCGCCTATCTCTACGGAAGAGAAGACTTTAGGGCTGGCGTGCGCCAACTCGCCAAGCACAGCCTAACATATGACACATGGCACTTTCATCATCAGAACGAAGACTTTGTAGAGATGGTGCAAACAGCTCCCGATACGACAATAATTCTGGATCACTTCGGCACCCCGCTAGGCGTTGGAATTTATGCCGGCTGCCAAGACGATATTTTTACCCGCTGGAAAGAAGACATGGCGGAGCTGGCCAAGTGTGAGAATGTCTATATGAAACTCGGCGGCCTAGCGATGCCCGACAACGGTTTCGGTTGGGACAAGAATAGTGTGCCGCCAACATCGGATGAGTTTGTCGCCAAACAACAGAAATACTATCTGTATATTCTAGAGAAATTTGGCGTTGAGCGATGCATGTTCGAAAGTAACTTTCCTGTCGATAGACTCTCTATTTCCTACCACGTTCTGTGGAACGGACTGAAAAAAATGGTGAGCGACTTCAGTGAAAGTGAAAAACACGCTTTATTCTACGGTACAGCCGAAAAAGTCTATAAGCTCTAGCGCTTACTTAAACGCTTCACGACGGCGCTCGAGGTCAACACCACTTGATCGCCGTCGCGTATAGTCACGCGAACAAAAACCAAAGAGCCGCCTTTGCGAATGACCTCACCGGTACCAATTAGCAAATGCCCCGGCAAACCCGGCGAGACAAACTCGTTACTACAGGTCACGGTAGTGACGCTTTCCTGCTTACCACCATTGGCCGCAATGCAGTGTGTATAGTCAGCAAACATCATCAACAGGCCGCCATGCATGGTTTGATGGGAGTTACAATGACGCTCTTCAACTCTGAATGCGCTTTTCAATACGCCGTCTTCAAACTTGAAGAAGAAAGGCCCAACGGCATCCTCGGCGGGGTCGCCTTGCCAGTGAGTAAATCCTTCGGGAATATCATACTGCTTAACATCAACACTCACACTTAATCCTCTTCTTTATCATCTTTGTCTGGCGTCACCACATCCACAGCAGCCCCTGCCACTTTGAACGGCACCTTAACGACCTCGATGCCAACATCAACAGTGGTACCCACCACGGTTCCAAGACAGCCGCTTAGAGCAAACGCCAGTACTATAAGGCTCGATATCTTCAGCATATATACTCCCGAGAAGTTTTGCGCTTTGGCACCGTGAAGCGCGCTAAGCTATATCGCTAATAGGCCGAATTGCCTCTATGCCGCGACCGGACTCTACCATTAAGGAGAAGTCTTGTGCCAGAGCGGCGCTGCGCTCAAGCACCTCCTGCCAGTAGGCTAGCCGCTCTTCGAACCCAAGATTCTCGAAGTCTTTACGATCTGGAATTTTGCCATAGGGAAGCGAATCAACGAAGCTCTTGCTCGGCACCAGCATTAAGACATTATCGAAGTGTTCGATGTTCGGGCGTCGCCAAGGCACAAATTTGTCGAACCAGCCCGGCGTAATCCTGCTATAAAAATGCGGGTACAACACCAAGTCCCTGCCCTGAATCAACGGTAGGTCTAGGTGGTAGTCGGTAAGCCCACCATCCCGGTAGACCCCCTTTTGCGCATGCTCAATATCGACTATGCCACGCATGACCATTGGAATAGAGCCGCTAGCGAGCAAAGCCTGCCTTATATTGTCAATATTGAGAGAGACGCTGTGAGTTTTTAAGCCCGGCCATTGTTCAGTACTTGCTAGTAGTTTCCCCGTATGGAACACATAGCGCTGAAAGCTTAAACCTATGAGTTTGCGGCTAATAATATTGCTTAAAGCACACAGCCCAAGCCCAGCCATTAGAGGGAGCGGGGAATCGCGCGCAACTAAGCCACGAGAGCGAGCCACGATAATATGCATATCAATGGCGCGGTTGGAGGCGATCTGTTCTACGCCCTCAGGCCCTAAGACGATATCCAATAGCTTGTTCGCCTCAGCGCTTATTTCATCCACATCAGGGTCGTTTGAATACTCTTGGTGAGAATAGTATTCGGCTAGACGATCGATACCTGCCAGCGGATCATCCAAGCCCATACAGGCAAGTCTCCACGCCCCAGCAGAGGAGCCTACTGTGGCTATACTGTGTTCAACTTTCGCAAAGAAGTCGCCAAAAAGGTATCTATCTAAACCATAGAGCACAAACCACTTGGGGCCTCCCGATGCCCCGGCGATGGCCTTGAACATCTCGGGCTTCACCCCCTCCTGTTGAATTCGCGCCAAGGCTGTCGGCCCTGCATACAGTTCCAAGTCACTCACTTTAATTCCTTGCATCGTAAAAATTGAACGACTGGCAAATATCCAAGAACTGTTTCGCCCCAGTGGAGAGGGTTCTGCGTTTTCTGTGATAAAGACCAAAGGTTAATTCAATATCTGAAAATGGTAGCCCTGGCAGCGGCACAAAGTGTTCACACACTGCATTATGCTTTAAGACTCTCTCATCCACATAGCACATGCCGATACTTCGCTCTACCATATTCAATCGTAAGCTCAGATTGCTCACCTCCCAAATGGTACCAAACTCATTGCGTAGTTTCTCGATTGCAGGCCGCACATCCGGGTCCTCTAGATGGGATACCATCAGTGGAATCTGTTGTATGGTATTTTCTGGGTCGTTTAATAGTGCTGGCAAGGCTGGATGCTTACGACTAATGACGAGTTTGCGTGATTCTGTAAACAGGGCAATGGTCTCAAGCAATGCCGGCATATGCTGCTGAAACGGGCCAAAACCCAATTCGATTGAGTCGGCTAGCACGCCCTGAATAATCTTACGGCTGGGAATAACGTCAACCTTTAAGCGCGTCAAAGGATTACTATCGCAGTAATCTTCCAGAAGCTCATTACCATAGATCTGGCTCACCGTCCCACTCATTGCAATTTGCAGGCTCGATGCAACCCCTTGGCGAATATTCGCAATATCGGTAAGCACATCGAACTCTTGTCGAGTCAATTGATCTGCATACTTTTGCAGCCGCTTCCCAGACTCTGTTAGCACCAAGGGTTTACCACGCTCAATCAGTAACATCCCGAGTTTTTTCTCAAGGCTTGCAATGGTCTGGCTTACCGCAGATTGCGTGATATGCAGCTTGTCTGCCGCACTCTTAAATCCTCCCGTGTCGCAAACAGCCTTAAACACACGGATTTCCTGAGTTTCGAGATGCACTGGAAGCATAGAGAGCCCTTCGATAACCACCGCTTATACAATAGTGCATAATATTAGCACAGCTTATCATTCAATTAAGCTAGCTAATTTTACTGTCCCATATGCCCATTTCTATAATATTGCCACTAGGCGCCCTCAGCGCCACTTTTCAGCATAGGTAAAAGAGCATGTCAGCACAATTTTCTAAGGGCTTAGAAGGCGTTATCGCAGATCAAACCGCTATCAGTAATGTCGAGGGCGATATCGGCAGGTTAAGTTATCGCGGCTATCCCATCGAAGAGCTGGTGACGCTAAGTTTTAGCAAAGTGGTCTGCTTAGTGTTGTTTGGTGAGCTGCCCTCACAAGAGCAAGAGCAGTCACTAGAACGCTTTCTACAGCAAAATGGTGAACTCACTAAGCAAGAGCTCACTAGCCTGCAGGCACTTCCGCGGGACCTTCACTCTATGCGCATGCTGCAAGGAATGATCGCAACACTAGACACCCAGGTTCGCGGCCAGCACTCCCTGCCTTTCAGTAATGAGGAAGCCTATAACGGTCTAGTGATCGTGGCCAAGATCCCAACGCTACTGGCAAGCTTTTACCGTCTACAACAAGGCGATGAGCTACCGAGCTATAACGCCGACAAGTCTTACCTGGACAATTTTCTATCCATGTTCCAAGGCCGCGATGCCTCTAGCGAGCATGTTCGTAGCCTGGAAATCCTGCAGATTCTACAGTTAGAACATAGCTTTAATGCTGGCACCTTCACTTGTCGAGTTGCCGCTAGCACTCTCGCTCCAGTTGAGTCAGCCATCTCCTCCGCTGTTGGTGCACTCTACGGCAAGCTACATGGCGGTGCCGACGAGGCAGCGTTAAACGAGGCCATAAAAGTCGGTTCGCCGCAGAAGGCAAAAGACTATGTACTGGAGCTGCTAGCCAGGAAAGGCCGCCTGATGGGAATGGGGCACCGCGAATACAAGAGACTCGACCCAAGAGCGGCCATTCTCAAGCCCATGGCACAAGAATTGTGTAAAGGCACGGAAACCGAGAATGTGTTTCTCACTCTCAAAGAGATAGAGACGGAGTTCAATGCGCAGATGCAACTGAAAGGAAAAGAAGTGTGGGCTAACCTAGAGTTTTATAAAGGGCCGGTAAACCTTGCTGTCGGCATCCCTGCCAGCTACTTTACCGCTGGTTTCGCCATGGCCCGCAGTGTCGGCTGGCTGGCACATTTTCTAGAGTCTCGTCTCGATAATAAGATCATGAGACCTAGCGCCCTCTATGTAGGACCAGAGATCCGCTCCCTATAGCTAGCTCCCCTCTTCGCTGATGAAGCGCCAATGCAAATGCGGCATTCACAAGCACTAGGGGGGTCGCTATACTGATCGAAACAGCTCGCCCCAAGGGAATACCTAGTTTATGGCAAAGCTCTTTGTTGCTGACGATGATCAATTAGCGCTTGACCTCATTAGCTTCCGCCTCCAGCGTCTTGGCCACGATGTTAGTACGGCTAACGACGGGGAGCTCGCGCTTACGGAAATTCAAAGACTAAAACCCGAACTCATCATCCTCGATTATGTGATGCCGGTTATTAGTGGGCGTGAAATAGTGAGTACTTTAAAGAATAACCCGGAGACCGCCAATATTCCCATCATCATCCTCACCGGACAGTGGCGTGAAAAAGACGTCATGGAAGCGCTGGACCTGGGTATAACGGACTATATGACCAAGCCTTTTTCGCCAGAGGAACTCATCTTTCGCGTGAAGCGCGCACTGGCAAGCCTATGATTATCACGAGCACGTTTTCACGCTGCCTAGCTCTAGTCTTTTCGCTTGTGTTCGGGAGTATTCATCATACCTTGGCCCAAGAAGCGGCTCCGAACTATGACAAACTTATTCAAGGAGCCAGCGAGTCGCGTAATACTGGAGACATGGAGTCGGCAGAGTCTATTCTTCGCCAGGCACATAGTATCGCCAGCAACAAGAGTGAGGCGGCTTACTTACTGGGTTTAGTCGTGGCGTTTCAAGGGCGCTATCAAGAAGCCACGCAAATCATCGAAACCGCTCTCTTAGATTACCCAGAGGACCTCAACTTAGCGTTAGCCAAAGCGCGCGTGCTCTCCTATCAGGGCTTATATTCTGAGGCCGAAAAAATAACGGCCGCGGTGCTAGAGGCGAGCCCTCAAAATGAGGACGCTATTAATCTAAGCGCTAGAATTGCGCTCTACCAACAAAGGCCCGAGTTCGCTAAGGCTCAATTGGAAGCCTTGCTCCAAAGACAGCCGGAAAACTTAGAAGCGATCATTGCGCTACACGATGCGCAGCTCGCGCTGGGCGACGAACAAGGAGCCGAACAGGCACTACGGCAAGCATCGACAATCGCGCCTGAGCATGTAGACGTGCTTAGTAGACAAGGCATTGTCGATCAGCCCGGAGTCCCCAAGAATTCAATTTCTGCAGGCTTCGCCCATAGCAAAACTGACTCTCAGAGCTTTGACTGGGATGATCGTTTTATTCAATACGCTAGACAATATAGCCGCAATTCCGAGCAGTCATTTCGTTTAAGTCATAGCGATCGTTTCGGGCTTAGTGATACGAGTATTAGTACTGAATTATTGCTTAGAAAAACCAGTAGAACCCCTTTCTTCATTGCGTTGCAATACACGCCCAACGCTGACTTCTTAGCCAAAACCAGTCTGAGCGCCGGCACGAGCTTTCGCTTAAGCGAGGGCGGCGAAAACATGGGCGCAACTTTGCTCAGCCCAAATATTAGAGTGGCGGAATATCAAAGCGGTACTGTAAAAAGCGCTAATATCAATCTGGAATACTACTTAAAACACAGCGATGCTTGGCTAAGCCTTGGGACGGGCACGGTTATCGATGAAAACGACACCAGCACTACAGGTTTCAACGTTTCGGCGAATTGGCAGTACTCGGCGCGCTCAAGAATTGGAGTCTCTCACTACGATGGTGCCGAAACGGAAAACACCATCACTCGCAAGTCTCGCTCCACCAATGCGTATTGGGTATACGATTTAAGCTCAAGCCTAAGCACGCGATGGGACATAGGGCGCACCAATCGCAGTAATTCAAAACCCAGAAGCAATTTTTCTTTCTCAGTACAATATCGTTACTAAGCTAAACAGGGCTAATCGCATATGCTCCCTTTACAACTAGTATGGTGGCTCAGCCTAAGCTTGGCAGTTAGCGCAATGCTATGTTTTGTCATACTGGTAGTTCGACGTTTCGTCGCCGAAGGACAAGCCATAAAAGAATCCCTTGTGCGCCAAAAGGTACAGGAATTACTTTTCTGCTATATGGATTCCGAGACAGAGAGTATTGAGGAAGAAATGGCCCTACTCACTGCATTGGGCCCTCTTGAACGTAGACTCTTGCGACAAACTAGCGTCAAACTTTCAAAGCTTGTTCAAGGTCATGAGCGCGAGCGCATTGCCCTCTTGCTTGAGCATATCGGCTTCAAGGACCTGTGTATCGAAGAATGCCAGGAGGGAGAGCTACGCAACCGTTTGGCGGCCGTTGAAGCCTTGCAGCTATTCAAAGACTCGGAAGTACAAAACACTCTGATCGATCTATTGGACGACAAAGAGGAAGATATTCGAATAGTCGCGGCTGACTCGCTTAGCGCAATAGGCGCTCTGCCTAAACCCAATATTTTAGTGGCCAAACTATCGACCGACTCAATTTTGCAGTCTCGCGATCTACGGACTCTGTTTAGAGAAATAGCCCGTCACGATCCTTCATATCTTAGCCGTATCGCGAAGTTTACGGGCATTAGCCGTTACATGAAAATAGCGATTGCGGATGCTCTCGCACAGTCTTCGGACTTTCGCGTCATTCACGACTTAATTGCCTATGCTCAAAACCCAGATTTAGATATTCGAGCAAGCGCTATCCGCTCACTTGGAACTCTGCGGCACCCGCAAGCAGAAAATCTGTTAAACCAATCTATAGACGACGAGCAATGGCAAGTGCGGGCCGTCTCAGCTCAGGCCATAGGCCTAATTGGTCTAGAACACCTTGCACTCAAACTTAGTCCATTGCTAGATGACAGTAGTTGGTGGGTGCGCTTTCGCAGCGCAGAAGCGCTGGCCCAATTGGGGCCCATCGGGATTCAGGAGCTTCGCTCTAGGGCAAATAGAAGCTCGACTGAGAATAATAATTCGGGCGGTCGTATAGCTGCCCTGCTCTTAAGCGAGGTAGTGCATGCTTAAGGATTTAGCGTCACAGATAGTCATGTGGCTAGATACTTCTGCGGAATGGGTTGTGGCATTCATCATCATCATTGGTGTGATGCAGAACATTATTTCTCTCACACAACTGTTTGTCGCAGCCAAAGTATTACGCCGCAAAAAAGATGAAGACAATAGCGAAGCCCTTTGGCAGCAAAGAGCCCCCAGCGCTCCACCAATTTCGCTCATCGCACCGGCCTACAACGAGTCGGCCAGCATCGTGGAGAGCACCAAGTCACTGCTTAATATACATTACCCACACTGCGAGGTAATAGTGGTTAATGACGGTTCAAAAGACGATACCCTTAGCAAATTAATCAATAGTTTCGCCTTGACCCCAAGCCCAAGAGACTTCGATATCGCTGTAGCTCACAAAGAGATAAGGCAAGTCTATCAATCGAAGAAGTATCCAAACCTAATTGTTATTGATAAAGAAAACGGCGGAAAAGCCGACGCCTTAAATGCAGGCATCAATGTGTCGCGTTCTCCACTATTCTGCTCCGTTGACGCCGACTCCATGCTTGATGCCGATGCACTTCTCCACGCTGTGCAGCCTTTTCTCAGCAAACCAGACTCTGTCATCGCCGTTGGTGGAACCATCCGGGTCGCCAATGGCTGTCGCGTTCGAGGTGGAAAAGTACTCAGCGTTGGCCTATCCAATAAACTGCTGCCTATGCTCCAAACCGTCGAATACACTAGGGCGTTCTTGATAGCACGGGTCGCAATGAGCGAGATGGGAATAATGACGCTTATCTCTGGCGCTTTCGGCATTTTTCGCCGTCCGGCTGCCATCGCAGCAGGCGGCTACGACACCACTACTGTAGGGGAAGACTATGAGCTCGTCATGCGCATGCATCGCTATCACTTGGAGCGAAAAATAAAGTACGAGGTGGTATTTGTTGCCGAGCCTGTTTGCTGGACGGAGGTCCCAGAAAACCTCACCATTTTGGGCAGACAACGCAAACGCTGGCAACGCGGTTCACTTGAAACCTTTTTTCGGCACTGGAAAATGTTGGGAGATCCCCGTTATGGAAAGGTCGGGCTCTTCGGCCTTCCCATGTCCTTGCTTATCGATGTCTTTGGGCCACTGGTGGAGGTAATAGGATATTTCTTAGTTCCTATCCTATGGTTATCAGGGCTGCTTAATTTCGATTTCATGCTGGCGTTTCTCGCCCTCACATTCGTTTTCGGCATATTCATTAGCGCTGGCTCTCTAGCGTTAGAGGAAATTTCCTTACACCGCATTCCGAAAGCAAAGGATCTTCTTAGGCTTGGCGGCGGCATAATTATCGAGAACTTTGGCTATAGGCAGCTCAATAATATTTGGCGAGTACAGGGCTGGTGGGAGTTTATCCGCAAGAAAAAGAGCTGGGGCGAAATGACCCGAAAAGGCTTTCAATCCTCAGAACCCAATCAATAAAACCAACTAAAAGAGTGTATCGGCAAATGCAAGGAACGGACACCACTCCCAAGAGCAAACACTTAGTCCTGCTAGGCGGTGGTCACAGTCACCTCAGTGTACTTATGGAGTTCGCCAAGAACCCTCTACCGGGATTGGCCATTACCCTAATCAGCAAAGACATCGTCACTCCCTATTCGGGAGCAATGCCCGCTTTTATTCGTGGCGATATCGACTTTGATTCGATGCATATTGATCTGCGACCGCTCGCCAAGATGGCAGGCGCACGAATAATTAGCGCTAAGGTGAACCAGATCGATACCGAAGCCAAGCTAATAAAATGCGACCATAGGCCTGACATTGAATTCGATATCTTATCCATCAATATTGGCTCCACTCCCAGCGCAGAGCTCATTGAAGGCGCGAGAGAGAATGCCTTAGCGGTTAAGCCTATTCGCCACTTCTTAGGCCATTGGCAAAAATTGATCGACGAGATTCCAAAGGAAGACAATAGCCAGCGCAACATCGCTGTGGTGGGCGGTGGCGCTGCTAGTGTAGAGCTGGCACTAGCAATGCAGACACGCTTAAGTGAATCCTTAAACTCGAATTCTCCGACGATCACGCTGCTATGCAAAGGTCCTCATTTACTCGCCCAACACAATAGCAAGGCGCAAAAATTAGCACTAAGTGCACTAGAGCGCCGAGGCGTCAAAGTTCTGCTTAAGCGCAAAGTCATTAGAGTCACGCCAAATTCCATCGAATACACTAATACTGACAGCCACGAGGGTAGCAAGAGTTTAGCCGTGGACTACACCATTTTGACAACCGGTGCTAGCGCCCCAAAATGGTTGCAGTCAACAGGCTTAACACTGGATAGCCACGGCTTCATACTCGTTAATCAATCTCTACAGTCGCTTTCTCATCCCGATATTTTTGCCGCGGGGGATATCGCGAGCATAGAGCATTTCGCACGTCCAAAATCGGGAGTGTACGCAGTCAGGCAGGGCGCGCCCCTGGCCATCAATCTTCGTCGGCATGCAGCAGGGCTATCATTAAAGCGCCATGTCCCCCAGAAACAAGCTCTAGCCCTACTCAGCATCGACGCCAAGACAGCAATCGCAGTGCGCGGCAGTTTTGTGCTTCAGGGCAACTTGGCCGCTCGCTTGAAAAATTGGATAGACCAAGGTTTTGTAGCCAAATACAGTAATATCAAGCCGCCGAAGGAAGCCGCTCAACTTCAGATCAAACATAGCACTAGACCAGGTCTTGGCAACTCCGCGCCTCACATCCGCTGCTCTGGCTGCGCCAGCAAGATTGCACAGCAGCTGCTGCAAGAGACGCTCTCGTCTACTGCAATGCTCCGACACACAGATATTCTGTCTGATACTCAGCAGGCTGAGGACTGCTCTATTATCCAGCTTGATGATCACCGGCTACTATTACAAAGCGTCGACCAACTACGGACGTTTATCGACGATCCATATCAATTCGCTCGTATTGCTACGCTACATTGTCTGAGCGATATTCATGCGATGGGCGCAACGCCCCACTCCGCTCATGCACTCGTCAACCTACCCTTTGGAGCGCCCGCTATTATGCAAGCAATGCTCAAAGAAGTAATGGCGGGATGCAGCGAGGTTCTAGCCGAGCACGACACGGCGCTAATCGGTGGTCATACAGGCGAAGCAGCCGAACTGAGCCTTGGCCTTAGCGTTAACAGCTTTGCTAAACCCGAGAAAGTTTTGAGAAAAACCACTGCGCGCGCGGGAGATGTCTTGGTGCTATGTAAAGCGCTAGGCACAGGCACATTGCTGGCGGCCGATATGCGCTTCCAAGCTAAGTACCAATGGATCGAGGAGGCTCTTGCCTCTATGCTGTTATCCAATCAGAGAGCAGCCCGCATTTTTCTCGAGCATCGGGCAAATGCGTGTACAGACATTACGGGTTTTGGGGTGATTGGTCACTTAAGCGAGATGCTCACAGGCAATAACCTCAGCGCCTCACTAAAGCTCGACGCGGTCCCAGTTTTAGCCGGCGCATTGGAGAGCTTAGAGGCCGGTTATTTCAGCTCTATACATGACGAGAATATGAAACCGGCTTTAAATCTGGGCCTGTCTCTGGAGCAACTGCGCTCACCGAATGCCGCAATACTATGTGACCCACAAACCTCTGGAGGTCTTCTGGCTGCGATTCCGCCACAGTACGCACAGGAGTGCATAGCCTCACTCAAGCGCGAGGGTTATAGCTGCGCAAGCCTCATCGGCGAGCTAACGGCAAGCGCAGCAGCCAGAATCACTTTAGGCTAGGCATCGCCTTGGTGAAACGTCACAAAAACTTACAACAAACCAGCGCGTTAGCGCTTACACTAGCGGTCTTAGTTGCTAGATGCTGAGCCGTGCCTACGGTATAGTCACCGCTCGCTTAGAAATATGCATAAGCACGCGAATAGAGGTTTAACCATGAAAATACAGTCCATGTTCCGCCATGCTGGCCTACTGCTGGTTCTTAGCGCAAGTACCGCTTTTGCGCAGACTTCAGGCTCCGCTGTCTCTGACTCTATTAGTCGCTACGACAATCTGAATGTGCAGCGAAACTCCGCCACTATCGATCCTCAATTGGCGCAAAAACATTATCGTCGCGGCAATACTTATAGCAATCTGGATCGTCTGGACGAAGCAATCGAAGAGTACCAACTTTCAGTAACGGCTGATCCCAACTTTGCCGACTCATATCGCAACCTTGCGAATATCTATTATTTCCAAGGTAAGTACGAGGAGGCTATCCCCGTACTGGAGCGTTTTATTCAGCTACAAACGGAGCGCACCGCAGGGCTAATTGCCTCGCTGAATACTCTAGGGGAACTATTGCGCCGCTCCAATAGATTAGAGAAGGCGTTCGAGGTGGATCTTAAGGCAATAGTAAACGACCCTGATAACACCTCTCAGGTGTTTGTTATGGGTAATACTTACTACAACGCTGGCGACATCGAGAAGGCAATTGCCATCTATGAAAAAGCGATCACTGTTATGCCCAATGATGCCTTCATTCACCGAACTCTTGGACGCATGTATGAGGAATCAGGACGCCTAGAAGACGCCTTGGTCGAATACCGAGCCGCCGCCGAACTGGACTCAGGTTCGCAGTTCTACAAAGAGCTCGTTAAAACAACTGAGAGCCGTCTAGGCCTTTAGACATAAGTTGCTCGAGACTAGCCTCTCGCTGGTCTCGAGAGAGCTGCGATAAGGCCTTCACCCTCGCGAAAAAGCGCTCTAGATCTCCCGCCTCTTGCTGGAGCATGACTGCAAAGGCGGGGATGTAGTCATTGTAAGAGGCTATTGTTCCCAACTGTGCGTTATTGAGAGGACCTGCAAACCAGCGGTCATAGGCACCTCTTCCCCAGCGCTCCGACAACTCTTCATAGGCTTCTCGCAGTTGCTGTTGCAGCTTCACTTTTTCTTGTCGCATCAGGCTCTCATCAAGCGGCTGTTCATACAGCGCCGCAAACCGCTCACGATAAAGCCCAACTAAGGCAACAAAGTCATCCTGCAAGCTTTGCTCAAGCGGCAAGTCGACTTCATATGCTCTGTGTGGGTAATGCTCAAACCAACGCCTCAGCCCCTCCTCTTCCACAAAACTGGCAAAGCTCTCATTGAAAGTTGTATCTCCTGGGACATAGATTTTCTGATGAGCAAGCTCGTGAAATATCAAAGCCACCACCCGGTGATCCGGGCGGCGCAGCACACTGCTAGTCAGCGGGTCATCAAACCACCCCAAGGTAGAATAGGCGTCAACGCCACCTATATAGACATCATAGCCTTCGCTGCGCAGTTTCTGCCCAAATTCCTGCGCAGCGGTTTCGGAAAAATAGCCTTGATAGGCGACACAGCCTGCAATGGGATAACACCAATTAATAGGGGCAGTGGAAAACTCAGGTGCCGCAAAGACATTCCACACCACATACGCTCGGTCTAATTCAACATACTGAGTGTAGGTATGACCCGCTGACATCCCCAGCTGTTGCTCGGCAAAGTCTCGCGCCTCCAACACCAACGCCAGTTTACGCTTAATGTCTTGGTCTACCTCGGCGCTTTGCAGCATTTCATCGATGGACTCTCGCGCCCAAAGCAAGGAGAGCTGGCCTGTAGCGGCCTGGCTGTAATAAGCAACTGTTTCGCATGCGCAGAGAGTGAGTACCGCTAGCAGCACGACAATCCACTTGCTAAAGGTTTTCAATGAGGCCCCCAACTAGGGTTGTGCTTGCAACTTTATCTCGAAAATATCGCCCCATAACTTACCTGTTACCAGTAAGCGTCCTTCGGAGGTCGCCGTGGGTTCGATCCATGCGATACCGTTTAGCACGGCACCGCTGCCACCCAATTCAGTCAAGTTATCAAGCCCCGATAGGTCTACTACAGATTGAACCTCTCCGGAGTCTGGATCAATACGAACAATATCATCGCTCATCCACACATTGGCCCACACTTCTCCGTCAATGTACTCCAGCTCATTGAGATTCGACACCGAATTACCATTAAGTGTCACGTCTACCTTTTTAACTAGAGCAAATGTTTCAGGGTCAATAAACTGTAAAGACGAACTCCCGTCGCTGAGGATAAGATGCTCGCCATTCCAGGTAAGCCCCCAACCTTCGGTCGGATGATAGTGAGACGTAATGGTCTCAAAAGTATTTAGATCATAGACAAACACCACATTGGCGCGCCAAGTCAGCTGAAATACTCTGTCGCCAACTATGCTAATGCCTTCACCAAAATAACGGCTAGGAAGGCGTTTACGCATTAATTGCTCCCCGTCCTCCAGTGTGCTCTTGGTTAAAACTGAGCGCCCCTTCTGCCCTGTCCCTTCGTAAAGAAAGCCTTCATGAAACTGCAGCCCCTGTGTAAAGGCGCCTTTGCTATGAGGGTAGCGATTAACTACCTCAAAGCCATAGACAGGCACATCCGCCCGTGCAAGCAGCGACGTTAAGGCCAAGGCGATAGTTAAGAGAATTTTGTTCACTATAGTACTCACTTACTGATGGGCTAGCGTAGGGCTTTTAGTCTAGGAGAGCTAGTGTAGCAAGACAAGCCATATGGGCTAAAGCACAAACATATGCCACCCAGTATTACTGGAAAAGTGCCCTATGCTGTGGCAAGTTTTACCTTATTATTAAACGCCAACTACAAAGGTAAGCATACAATGAGTAGTGATTGCTTGTTCTGTAAAATCGCCGCGGGTCAGATCCCCTCAAACACTGTCTATAGCGACGATCACATTGTCGCGTTCCGTGATATTAGCCCTGTGGCCCCTCAGCATATTCTGCTTATTCCCAGAAAGCATATTCAGAGCGTTGCAGCCCTCGAGGATGAGGACGCACAGCTCATGGGTCATCTTATGGTTCAGGCAAAGAAAATAGCGGAACAGGAAGGATTCGCCAAAGATGGCTTTCGTAGCGTGCTCAATACCGGCGAAGACGGCGGGCAGACCGTATCCCACCTTCACCTTCACTTGCTAGCAGGGCGCCGCCTAAGCTGGCCACCGGGCTAGGCTATCGAGCCAGAAGCTCCCGCAGACTGCTCTCATTAGGCAAAGCAATGCCCTTCTCGGTAATGAGAGCAGTGACGAGCCTAGCAGGAGTGACATCAAAGCCAGCGTTATCGACCACGCTCTCTGACAGTGCCACCTGCACACTTCTTAGCTCTCCATGCTCGTCTATGCCCTGCATATGGGTAATCTCGCTAGCGCTGCGCTGCTCGATGGGGATCTCTTTCAGGCCGTCGTGCAAAGAGGCATCGATAGTGGATAGGGGTAAGGCCACGTAAAACGGAATATGATTGTCCGCGGCCGCCAAAGCCTTTAAATAGGTTCCTATTTTATTACAGACATCTCCGCGAATAGTGGTGCGATCGCTACCCACAATGCACAGGTCCACCAGGCCGTTTTGCATAAGGTGACCGCCCGCATTATCGACGATAACCGTATGGGGTATGCCTTGGTGCTTGAGCTCCCACGCAGTAAGGAAGGCTCCTTGGTTTCTAGGCCGAGTTTCGTCCACCCAGACGTGGACGGGAATACCCGCCAGCTTGGCCTTATAGATTGGCGCCAAGGCCGTTCCCCAATCCACTGTCGCCAACCAACCGGCATTACAGTGGGTCAGAATATTAAGCGCTTGGGCATCGCCGTCTTTGGCTTTCTTCGCCTCCCAAGCCTCTTGCAACAGGGACAAGCCTTGCTCTCCAATGGCCTCACAGATCATCGCATCTTCTTGCGCCAAGGCATTCGCGTGAACGAGGGCCTCAGAGGCAAGGTGAGCGCTAGCCACCGTTTCGAGTCGGGTACTCATGCTGGTCAATGCCCACGCCAAATTCACCGCTGTCGGGCGAGTTTCATTCAGAATGCGGCAAGCACTAGAGAGCGAGGCATCACCATCCCTAAGCGCGAAATACAGCCCGTAAGCCGCAGTCACGCCGATCAGCGGAGCGCCGCGCACCTGCATCGTAGAAATAGCATGGCAAACATCTCCCAGCGAACGAAGTAGCACTGTCTCGAAATGATGGGGCAGTCGAGTCTGATCAATAATCGTAAGCCCATCGCGGGCCGCGTCATATTCAATGGTTCGAAGCTGTTGCTCATTTACGCGCATAGTCTTTGCCTTTCTGCGATGAATTGAGGCAAATCGAAAATTACCCCCCATAACGCAAAAACGCACCCTTAGGTGCGTTTTTTTGTGCTCGCTTGAGCTGCTGTTGCTACTCTACTCGACGATAGAGATGCCAGTGATACCAGCCTGACGGGCCGAGTCCATCACCATTACCAGCACCTGTACGCTTGAACGCTCGTGGGGCTTGATAATAACCGAGGCTGCTGGGTTCTCTGCTTTCAGACGGTCGATATTTGAGCGCACTTGGCTCTCAAGGATTGGGCGAGGCTCGCCGTTGAGAATAATCTCGTCATTGGCACCTAATTCAAACAAGATATTCTTCTTGTCGTCATTCTGTTGTGGTGGCGTTTCATTATTCTCGTTACTGGCGGCATCGATAGCCGTCTCAGAAAGGAATGTAGCTGTTACAACGAAGAAGATTAGAAGGATAAACACCACGTCCAACATGGGTGTTAAGTCAACATTGCTCTCATCATTCTTCTTAGCGCCTGCCAATTTTCTCATTATTCTCTACCTTAGCTATAAAGCCTGATCGTCTGATCAATTCTTATTGTGTAGTTCTTGTGTACTGGTCAAATTTGCCAGCACCTAGTTATTTGCCCCTAAAGTGCCGCTTAAATTCAATCATTAGGTCGATCAAGTATACCTGATATTGAGTCCGCCACAATACCTTCAAGCCCATCTTGGGGACTTTAGAAACCGCAAAAACCCACAGAATTTGCGGGTTTAATAATTAGAAACCTTATTGATTTCTGCTTCCATAGCGGCTCGAAAAGCCCCGAAATCAACGCTACTTCGCTATAGAAGCGATAGTAAAGTCAACGATTTCAGCAAGTTGCTTAGCTGGCTTGCCTTCGCGCGAGCTTACTCTTAGGCCGCTGAGAGTATTCATGAGCATCTCAGCCGCAAGCTCTGCACTAAGCCCTTTCTTAAGCTCACCGGCTTTATCGGCGTCTTTAGTACGCTTTAGCATTGCCTTACGAATCACGCCATAGGCGCTCTTTATAGTCTTTTGAATGTCTTTATCGTAGTTAATGCTCTCGCAGAACGAGTTCACCAATAGACAGCCCATTGAACGTCGCTTATTACTTACAGACAACACAGCCAAGTCAAAATAAGCCTTAATTGCCGCAATTGGATCGAGCTCTGCATTAGCAAGAGACGATTCGATATCCTTTGCTACCAGTTGGTTGTACTGATCTAAACAGGCGCGGAAGAAGGTGTCCTTATCGCCAAATGAGTTATAAAGTGTTCCTCGATTAATGCCCGTAACATCAAGTAATTTCTGTACGGAGCTGGCTTCAAAGCCTTCTCTCCAAAATTGCTCCATCGCATTATTCAACACTGCTTCGTGCTCAAACTCTACTGGTCTTGCCATAAAATTTACTTAACCCCGGTCAAAAATAACGTCACTCAAAGTCTGTTGGTTTAGACTGATTGATTAGATATAAAAATAAAGGCAGGGATTGTATTACAGGGAATGGGCTAAAACAGCGAATGCTACAAAATAACACAATTGGCGCTCACAGAGCGCCCAATAAGCCGATCTTTGCGGGAACGTTCCTAGCAAAACGCAAAAAAGTCTTATTTTTTCGGAAGGTTTCGAGCGAGTGCTCGAAACACTACTAATTAGAACAAACCAAGAACAAGCATTCTATATCGGTGTTACATGTACTGAGCCAGCTCTACCAAAAAGCCGATCAATCCACCCAGAACGCCGCCCCAAACGACCAGCCAGCCCAGATGCTTTTTGATCATGGCTTGCACAATCTCTTTCACCAATTCAGGCGTCAATTCATCTAGCCGGCTTTCGACCACATGCTCAATTTTACCTAGCAAACTAGCGGTATCGCCTCCAGCGTTCTTAATAGAGTTGGCAACGCTATCTCTAAACTCAGGAGAGTCGACCACGTTGGAAAAGTACTCACGCATCTTATTGACGAAAGGTTCTTTCAATCCATTTAGGGCATCGCGCCCACCCAGCATTCCCAACATACCGCCAAAGGACGACGCCATAATCACATCCAAAAGCGACTCAAACGCTTTCTCTAAATCCAGCTTATCTATGAGCTTCAGAATTTCATCATCGAAGCTTGCACTTAGTTCGCTTGAACTGTGAAGAAACTTATCGATATTCTGCTGGTTAAAAAACTGCTGCATGATGAGTTTGCGAATGCCTCGCTTAAATTCATCAAAGTGCAAGGGCACAACACCTGAGCCGTAAAAGCCAGGCACTCTCTCAAATAACATGTGAATAGCTAACCAATTGGTAACACTGCCCGAAAGCGCAAAAAGCCCTATACTCAATAACCAGGGGGAAACCGGTGGCGCTAAAGTTAAGCCCAACACTACCAATGCAAACGCAATAATATTTGTAACAACACTCTTATCTAAATTCACCCAAGACACCTATTTACAAACAATAAAACCATTTAGCTAATTCGCCTGTGCTCGTGCACCGGCATTCTTTCCCTTAAATCATATAGCGCTTTCAAATCGATATCGGCCAGTGCGATACCCTCGCCTTTTTCCACTCTAGCCAATACCCTGCCCCAAGGGTCAATAATCATCGAGTGCCCGAAAGTCTCCCTAGATTCATTATGGACACCCCCTTGATTGGCAGCCAATACATAGCATTGGTTCTCGATAGCTCTGGCTCTCAGCAAGACTTCCCAGTGTGCCTCTCCCGTTACCTGAGTAAATGCCGATGGCACGGTGAGTATTTCTGCCCCTTCATCACATAGCTGCCTGTACAGCTCTGGAAAGCGCAAATCATAGCAAATACTAAGACCCAAAGTGCCAAATGGTGTTGCGATACACTGAGGACTATCGCCAGGCTCAAAACTTAGCGATTCAGAATACTGAGCCTGTTTATCGTCAACCTGCACATCGAACAAATGAATCTTGTCGTAGCGAGCAAGCTGCTTACCTTGATTATCAAACACCAAGCAAGCCGGACGCACCTTGGGTGCTGGCACCGGCTCGATATGCCCATCTACAGCAGGCCTTGTGGCCAGGGGCATGGTGCCAGCGACAATATAGATTCCATACTCTTTTGCGCAGCCCCCTATCATGTTTTGCATCAAAGCGTTCTCGTCGAACTGTGCCTCTGCAAACTGCGCGAGCGGGCCACCATCCAAGACCGCGAAGTTCTCTGGCAACAGGACAAGCCCCGCCCCGGCCTCCGCAGCCTGCGCTAACAAGCGCTGAGCTGACTTCAAATTCTCGTGTATATCAGCCCCACTGACCATTTGAACCACTGCGACTTTATTATTCATAGATACTCTCTCCCATTAATTCGCCGCTTCTACGGCCTCCGCTGTCCCTTGAGGAGGCGCATTCTGATCGCTCGCATCCGAGTCGGCACCAAAGACCTGTTTCAGCTCGGGCTCTAAACCTTCCCACGGGCCTTTAAGGGCATATTGGGCACTGGTGAGATTGTCGACCTGCTCGCCAAATATCCGATCGAACAGGAATACCCCAACCGCCACCTGCCAGTTAATGAGATTATTGAGCGCCGCAATGCCGCTAAGCCACGGAATATTGTCACTCACGGGTAAAGTGATATACAAACTACCATCGATCGTTTGTTGCTCTAAATCAAGCATGCCTGCTACTTGAAATAAACTTGCGGGGCCAATAATTTGCAGCCTGTCGAGAATCTGCACTTGGCCATCATCAATAGTCATTGCCCCATAGATTTCTTCATAAGCCAAGCCACGGCGCAGCAGGTCATCGCTAAAACGTAAACGACGCACCAGTGCATCAAAATTAATAATGCTAATAAGTTTCAACGCGCCATTGGCAGCACCTGGGCTGTCCTGCAGGAATCTACCTTCTGTTATGCGCAGGTCCACGTCACCACTTAAGTGTTCTACGCCAAATTTTGCGGGGCTTCCAGGCCACTCCAAGTTGACATTAAACTGGGCCGACTCACTATTGAGGCTTGGAGCAAAGCCGAAAGCACTCAATACAGGCGCAAGGTTCTCGGCCTCCATACCAGCACTCAAATAACTATGATGAGAACCATCAATCATTTGCCAGACAAAGCGTGCCTCCTCTCCCTCTTTCCCAACATGCAAACCGCGGGCGGAGACTATTAGGTCAATGAACTCTGCTCCATCACTCATCGGGTTCAATTCAAACTGCCAGCTCCCAAAGTCAGCATCACCACGCGTTAGTTCGTCTACCGAGAAGAGTAGCCGCGGCAGAGTACTGGGGTCGAAATCGGCAAGGGGATCTATGTCGCTCTCTTCTTCGCCTGTCATCGTTGTTTCTTCAGCGGCAGGTAGACGCAAATAGTCCAAGTCTACTTTCAGCGGCAAGCCCGATTGATAGGGTAAACTCACCGCGCCAGATAAGGAGTCACTATTCAACGCAAAAAGCCAAGCACTGCTGTCATCGCTCACTTGCACGTTTAGCTCATCTACACTCTGACCGAACACCTCTGCCTCAGAAAGGGTCACATCAACTATATTGAGTGTGTTTCTTAAGTTAGAGAAATTATCGACAGCTAACGACGCCTCTCCCTCCGAGGACGAGCCTAAAGCGGCAATCCACTCCTCCAGATTGAAGGTGGGCAAACGCCCTAGCACGTCTACGCCCGGTTCATCCCTATTGAGTCGTCGGACACTCATACCTTGTTGCTGAGCCCCGAGTAGCACTAGACCCTTCTCGATACCTTGCTCTCCTAGATCGATATTCAAGGAAACCAGATTTTCCAAACGTGCCTGAATATTCTGTCCTTCTTGCAGAAAATCCACCCTAATCTGCAGCGGCATCAGTTCATCGAGAGTTTTGTGGAAAGGCTCTGGATAATTTAAGCTCAAGCCTTGCATATCGGTTTCTATCTCTAGGGAAATGCTTGGCTGCGCAACTTGCTCGCCAGCCAGCAACGCTTGCTCAACCTTAAAACGGGCAAGGTAGTTTAAGTCGCCCTCGGCATTTGCCAGCACCTCTTGCACGAAGCTACTTTGCAATGGCCACTGCCGCAGAACCTGAGAATCCACGAGCCCGCGCAGCGCAACTTGGGTTGAGGAGGCCATTCCCTCCGGCTGAGTACTTTGAACATCCACGTTTATAGCCTGTCCAAAAAGACTGCCATCGATACCATTGGCCATTAAGCCCGTAGCCGAGTCGTAGAAAAGCTCTCCGTTCAATTGGGTAAATTCTAATTCGTACTCGGGCATATAAATGCGGCTATCTTGTAGATCAAGAGCCAGTGATACATTTGGCCTTGCACCACTCACACCCAGCGGAACACTCAATGCGAGATTTAAGGCTACCTCCCCCTCACTCTGCCAATCGGCCAGATAGCGACCAAAACCCCGTGTAACCGGTGTTGCTTGAAGATAGGCTAAGCCCTGCGGAGCAGCCCCTTGACCGCGTCCAGTTACGGTCAGGGTGCTGCCGCGACCATTCTCATTCGGACGTATGGTTGCCGCCGTGGCATCAAAGTTTATATCGAGAGACTTACCACTATCGATTTTAATATCCACATCGCGATCGGCGATAAGCACCGTCCCATTCAACTGCTCTAGGCTAGGCCATTGCTCATCGAATCGAACAGTGCCGTCTTCAACCTCATAGAACATTTGCAAGGTGCGACTTAAGGCGGGGGCCCCAGCAATAACGGAACCGCGATAAATCAAGCCACTATCCACCGCCTTGCCTTCGGTAATTGCCGGATCCAACCACTGCATAACAGCGCGCGTATTGGGACCAACATTGCGCCCGGTTGGTAAATACTGCGAGGTATAAGCAAGGTCCCCTTCTGAAACCCCAACAATCAGTTCCAGCTCAGAATAATTATCTTCATCTTGGGTCTTGCGGAAGTTGGTCGCAAACTGCGCGCGCCCCTTAATCACTTCTGACTCTGCCACAATGACACTACTCGTTAGACGAATATGCTGCCCATCACTAAGATCGGCCACATATTTAACTCGCCCATTAACATAGTCATATGCCCAAGAATCCTCAAACATATTGGGTAGCTGAATCATAAAGTCATTTGACTCTACTTCGACCTCTCCACTAAGAAACTGTGTTTCACCATCAAAGTGCAGATTGGCGTAGCCATTGATTCCCCACATTGCGGGCGAACCTTTGCGCTCACTTACTGCCACGGCATTTAGATTGGTATCGAGTTCAACGCTTAGAAAGCTATCATTGGCGGGCAAGGCAACTTCTAGTTTTAGATTCTCCAACATGCCGCGAGGATTCAGCAGTTCCAGTTGCGCAAGAGCATCATTATTCAGTAACTGTAATTGCGATGTGAGCCCAGTGACAATATCGAGGCTAAGGTGGCTCGCCTGCGCGTGAACAGACATCTGCGGATCAAAGACAATGGCAACCTGACTCTTAGGCCAGTCAAATGAATCCCAAGAAAAACCAAAATCGCTAAATAATAATTGCCATTGTTCTGCGTTACGCTCTAGGCGAAAACGCGTAGACGCCGCCTCGATAGTTGCACTCTCGCCACTATCGCCAGTGGAGAAGCTAAGCGCGTCAACCGCCACGTTTCCCTGTGCAGATTGCAAGGCCGAGTCTTGCACTTGCAACCAAACCTCACCGGAGCCGAGCAGATGAGACAAGGCGAAGCCATCAGCGTAATTGGCCGCTAATAGGTCGCTATAGTTCGAGTCGGGCAATAAGGCATATACCGTTCCCGACAACTCATCGACACTTCTGCCTGTGAGCTCGGCAGATAAACTCAATGCGCCTATGACATCGTCTTGCCACGCATCGAAATGAACGAAGTGTTGGCTCCCTGAGTTTTGTGCTCGCAATCTAATACGATCAAAAGTCTCTTCGCGCCCATCCAAGCGCTGGATACTCAAACTAGAATCGTTAAGGGCGAGGTTACGAAAACGAGAAATCAGCTCAAAGGCTTGCTCGGGCGACATATCGCCCTGAGAGTTCTGTGCAAAGGAGGCCAACTGCCAACGACCATTCTCTTGTTCAATGAGGCGAAAATTCGCACCGGCGGCCGTAATATCTGCCAAGCGCCATTCACGCTGCAGCACACTCCCAATGGCATCCACTTCCACCGTGAGGCTATCAACAGCTAGGGCGGGGCCAGGCTCATCCACTGTGCCGGTGAAGATGAGCACTTGGTCGAGAGTGAGAGTAGGGTTAAAACGATTGAGCCTAGCCTCCACGGCACCAACTTGTACGTTCTGCCCAAGGGCGGCGCCAAGTCTTAGTTCTATATCGTCTCTATAGTCTGCCACATAAGGAAGTAGTTGCCGCCCAGCACTGACATATATCGCCAATACCAGCAATATGGCTATTGCAGTAATGATCAACGACGACAATGTTTTGCGAAATATAGTGGCAATCATGGCTTATAGTGGACGCTCAGAACTCCAATTTTTGAGCCCTCTTACAACAGGCTACCCTTTACGATAGCTCCAGCCAACTGAACAGCAGCTGACTAGAAGAGAACTACGTCAAACTGTTCTTGAGTATACATGGGTTCCACCTCAAACCTGACCGTCTTACCGATTAATTCTTCCAAATCGGCTAGTGTGTTGGACTCCTCGTCAAGCAAACGGTCAACAACTCCCTGTGATGCCATTACCTGGATAACATCGTTTTCATAGACTCTTGCCACGCGCACAATTTCACGAAAAATCTCGTAGCAAATCGTCTCTGGGGTTTTGAGCCTGCCGCGCCCACTGCACACCTCGCACTCGCTACACAGCATTTGTCCAAGGCTTTCACGCGTTCGTTTACGCGTCATCTCAACCAAACCCAGCTCAGACATACCGGTAATCATCGTCCGCGCATGGTCCTTCTCCAGCGCCTTGCTCAAAGTTCTAAGCACTTGACGCTGATGTTCAGGGTCTGCCATATCGATAAAATCGAGGATGATAATGCCTCCTAAGTTACGAATACGCAGTTGTCGAGCGATGGCCGTGGCGGCCTCGAGATTGGTTTTTAGAATGGTTTCAGCGTGGTTCTTACTGCCAATAAAACCACCGGTATTCACATCGACGGTCGTCATGGCTTCGGTTTGATCAATAATCAGGTCACCGCCAGATTTCAGCTTTACCTGGCGCCCCAGCGCTTTATTAATTTCATCGTCAATGCTGTATAAATCGAATACTGGGCGCTCACCTAAGTACTGCTCAATCTTATTGCTGAACTCTGGCATAAAATCTTGCACGAAAACTTTAATTTCTTCGAAAGCACTCTTGGTGTCGACACGAATTTTCTCTATTTGTGGCGTAATCAAGTCGCGCATTGCGCGCATATACAGAGGAACATCGCGATACAACACGTGAATATCATCGCTCTTGCCCACGCGACGCTCCACGGCGGCCCATAATTTTTTCAAAAATCGTAAATCTTCGATCAACTCTTGGGCCGTACAATCTTCCGCCGCTGTGCGAATAATAAAGCCGCCTTGCTCTTCCATACCCTCGGCTTTAATACATTCCTCCACCAGGGCCAGTAAACGCGCTCGCTCCTCTTCATCCTCTAAGCGTTGGGAAATACCAATATGCTTACTACGTGGCAGGTAAACCAGATTACGAGAAGGAAGGGTTAGATGCGTCGTCAGGCGCGCGCCCTTTGTACTTATCGGGTCTTTGGCCACTTGCACAATGATCATCTGACCTTCTCGCACTAGCGTGCGAATATCCGGCACCGTCTCGCTTCGAACCTCGTAGCCATCGGCATCGATTGGGGCAATGTCTGCGCTGTGAATGAACGCGGCTCGCTCTAGGCCTATATCAACAAACGCCGCTTCCATTCCGGGCATGACACGCACGACTTTGCCTAAATAGATATCACCGACATGTCCCTTGCTGTGCAGGCGTTCAATAAAAATTTCCTGCAATAGGCCGTTCTCGATCAATGCGACTCGCGTCTCCATTGGCGTCACATTAATTAATATTTCTTCACTCATTATTAGCGCCTTACCTTATGTAGCTAAGCCAGTCTTTATACCGAAACGCTCCAGCAACACAGCCGTTTCATGTAAAGGTAGACCTACAATACCACTATAACTGCCTTCAATTCTCGTCACGAAAAGCCCGCCTAAGCCCTGTATTGCATAGGCTCCGGCTTTTCCTATGGGTTCTTCGCTGCGCCAATAGGCTTCGCGCTCTTGTTGCGTAATCTCGCGAAAGCGGACACGGGACTGAGACACCAGCACAGCGCTCTCTTGTGCCGTACAAATAGCCACAGAGGAAAAAACAATTTGCTCACGCCCAGATAGCAGGTCCCACATGCGCATGGCATCGGCCTTATCGACAGGCTTGCCGAGTATCTGTCCGTCAATGGTAACCGCTGTATCAGCGCCCAACACGGGCCAGTCGTGCGCAGCCTGAGAGACAACGGACTGCGCTTTCTCCACGGCCAGTCGCTGCACATAATCATGGGCGGACTCAGAGGGCTTGCTTGCTTCATCAACCGTATGAGTCGCAAGCTTGAAGGCAACGCCAATTTGAGTCAGTAACTCCTGGCGCCGCGGCGACCCCGAGGCTAGCACCACACCATCAAACACCCATGACATTATTCTACTCCCTAGCGATTTGGGTCCACCAGAAGAGCCTAGCGAACGCCGAAGCTACGTCGCAGCTGCCTTAGCAGAACGAATAACCACGGCCACAGGAAGGCGCTAGACAAAGCACCCAAGAGGAACAGCATATTGGATGCGACGCTCTGACCTGCCGCGATCTTCATCCAATAAGTCATCATAAGATGCAGACCAATCAGGGCCAGCACTACGCCACTTTGCTGCAGTTGCGAGAACATGCGCAGGCGCTGGTGCAGGCTTAAAGTAATATAGGCAATGATAGCTAGAGCTAGCGCATTTAAGCCCAACAGGGAGCCTTCCAAAATATCCAACATAAGCCCCGCCATCCAGGCATAGCCAATGCCAACGCGGTAGGGCAAGGCCATGGTCCAATAGATCATTACCATGGCAACCCACTGGGGCCGGTAGTTAAGCGCCCACTCTGGGAACGGCACCACCGCCAATAGATAGGCTATAAAATAGCTAAGAAGAATGACCCAACTGGCACTCGAACGCTTTCTCATATTCTTAGCCTTGCTCCTGTGTTTCGGCCGCCGCTTCAACAACAGGCTCTGCCTGACTTGAGGCTGAAGTATCTGACTCAGGCTCCATGTCTTGTCCATCGACCAGCGACGCACCACTGTCTACCCAAACCGGCGCTGCACCACTTTCCAATTGCGCACTCGGGTCATCTAACTCGAGGTCGACCAGCATGACATGACGAGTTCGATCCATTTGGGCTACCGGCCTAGCCTTGATAATAGCAAAGGGCTGGCCGCGATCATGAATAACCTCGGTAACTTCGGCAACAGGATAATCTTTGGGGAATCGCTGGCCCAAACCAGAGCTCACAAGCAAGTCGCCCTCAACGATATCAGCCGTATCAGGAACGAATTCCAGTTCAAGTTCGGGAATACCCTCACGGCTTCCACGAGCGACAGCACGCTCGCCGTTGCGATTAACTTGCACTGGCGTGCCATGGCGGGGGTCGGTGATTAGCATGACCCAACTGGTAAACGGCAGAACCTCTTCCACTTGCCCCATAAGGCCGTGGGCATCCAGAAGCGCTTGCCCCTCATGGACGCCGTGCTGCGCACCACGGTTAATGAGCACTCGACGGGAGCCAATATTGGAGGAAATATTAATGATTTCGGCCGTCAGAACCCGTCCCTGAACCTCTGCGGACGCCTCCTGCAAGGCTCGCAGGCGGCTATTATCGCTAGCCAAACCGGCCAAAAGTTGAAGCTCGCGCTGGGCAAAGAGTAGCTCTTCGCGCAGACGCGCATTCTCTTCAATTAAATCACCGTGGGAGACAAAGACGTCATCGATCCAGTAGGAAACTCGGGCCGGCACATCCGCCAACCAATACACTGGCGCGGTAAGCAGGCCCAAGCTGTAGCGGACTCTATCGAGATAGTCGAAACGACTATCAGCAAATATGACCGCCACAGAGAGCACCACGAACGCAGCGACTCGAAACTCTAGCGAGACACCTTTGATAAATAGAGTTTTAATGGTGAAACCTCTATCGGCTTACTCTATGGTCAAGGAATCCATATCATGGGAATCCATCAGCTCCATCGCCTTACCGCCCCCTCGTGCCACACAGGTCAGAGGGTCTTCAGCAACAATCACCGGTAAGCCCGTCTCTTCTGACAGCAGCTTGTCCAAGTCCTTCAGCAGGGCTCCGCCACCAGTCAACACCATGCCACTCTCGGCTATATCGGAGGCCAGTTCAGGAGGTGATTGCTCAAGAGCACTCTTGACCGCTTGCACAATGGCAGATAGTGGCTCCTGCAGAGCCTCTAAAATCTCGTCGCTATTGAGCGTAAAGCTTCTTGGCACACCTTCGGCCAAATTACGGCCACGCACGTCGATCTCACGCAAGACGCCGTCTGATGGATAAGCGCAACCAATCTCTTTCTTGATGCGCTCTGCAGTAGCATCACCAATGAGGCTACCGTAGTTGCGACGCACATGAGTAATAATGGCTTCGTCGAAGCGATCGCCACCGATACGCACAGATTCCGCGTAAACAATACCGTTAAGAGACAGAATAGCGATCTCTGTCGTACCACCACCGATATCAACCACCATGGAGCCGCTGGCTTTATCGACGGGTAGTCCAGCACCAATAGCCGCAGCCATGGGCTCTTCAATCAAACGTACCTCTCGAGCACCGGCACTTAGTACCGACTCGCGAATGGCACGACGCTCTACTTGAGTAGACTTACAAGGCACACAGACCAAAACACGCGGGCTAGGTGGCAGGAAGCTATTCTCATGCACCTTAGTGATAAAGTGCTGCAGCATTTTCTCTGTTACTTCGAAATCAGCGATAACACCGTCTTTCAAGGGTCTGATTGCGGTGATATTGCCCGGAGTACGCCCAAGCATGCGCTTGGCATCAGCCCCAACGGCTGTCACGGTCTTTTGACCGAGGTGGGTCCGAATAGCCACAACAGATGGCTCATTCAGTACAATTTCTTGTCCTCTGACGTAAATCAGAGTATTTGCGGTTCCCAAGTCTATTGATAAGTCATTGGAGAACATTCCCCGGAATTTCTTTAACATCGATTTCTGATAACCTCAATAAAGGAGTCCTACCATCAACTTAGACCCTTCTCGTCAATTAGACGCAATTACTCTAATTAGTCGACTATCTAAACTAAGTACAATGGGTTGGATAATTCGGTAGAAACTGACGGCTGTTTTAACATTTGCCGACAGATCCTTAAACTCTTGCCCTAAACCGGTGAGTTTCCCGTATAATCACGGCTTCTCCGGCGAATAGACACGCACTCTAACAACGGCAAGGATATAGGGCAAGAGTCAAATCGATAAATGCCCGAAATCTCCACAAGCCAGTTAGAATAGTGTTCAAAGCGTGACGGAATCGGACATTATTATACTCATCCAAGTTTGGAGACAGTGAATGGCTTTAGAAAAATCAGACGTCGAAAAAATTGCCCACTTGGCACGTCTGCATGTCGAAGATAGCGAGGCGCAAGATGTGACTAAGCGCGTCTCTTCCATCCTCAATATGATCGATGAAATGCAGAGCGTCGACACTAATAATGTCGCACCGCTTGCCCATCCCTTCGATGCGGTTCAACGCCTTCGCCCAGATGCAGTGACAGAAACCAACCAACGTGAGTATCTGCAGAAAATTGCCCCTGCCACTCAAGATGGCTTGTATCTAGTTCCCAAGGTAATCGAGTGATACAAAGGCTGTTTTCCTAGGTACGGTCTCTAGCCTCCAAATTGGAATATCTATACCGCAATTTATCAATACCCAGACTTAAGGACACATTAGCATGTCTCGCAGAACAGTCGCTGAAACCGCTCGCCAGTTAGCTAGCGGAGAAATCTCTAGCACGGAACTGACCCGTGACTACCTCAGCAGAATTAAACAATACGACAGCAAATATAATAGCTATATCACCGTCACCGAGGAACTTGCTCTTGCCCAGGCAGCAGAGGCAGACAAGCGCATTGCCAGCGGAGACTTCGGCCCGCTTACGGGAATTCCCTTGGCGCACAAAGACATCTTTTGCACCCAAGACGTGTTAACCACTTGCGCCTCTAAGATGCTGTCCAATTTCGTGTCGCCCTATAATGCCGCCGTGGTCGAGCGCTTCAACGCCGCCGGCGCAGTAACACTGGGTAAAACCAATATGGATGAGTTCGCTATGGGCTCATCCAATGAAACCAGCTACTACGGTGCGGTGCGTAACCCTTGGAATAGCGACTATGTTCCCGGCGGTTCTTCAGGCGGCTCCGCGGCAGCCGTTGCGGCCGATCTCTGCGTCATGGCCACGGGCACCGATACGGGCGGCTCAATTCGCCAGCCCGCCGCCTTCTGCGGCGTCACCGGTTTCAAACCTAGCTATGGCCGCATCTCGCGCTGGGGCATGATTGCCTTCGCCTCGAGTTTGGACCAGGCCGGCCCTATCTGTAAGAGTGCCGAAGACGCCGCCATTATGATGAATGTGATGGCAGGCAGCGATAGCCGCGACTCAACCTGCGTTGATGCCGACACACCAGACTACACAGCCAATCTAAACGAGCCCCTCAAGGGCCTGCGTATTGGCGTACCGCGCCAGCATTTGGCCGAAGGCTTGAGTGCCGAGGTAGAAAAAGCCTTACAAGAGGCACTAAAGGTTTACGAAGGCTTGGGCGCCACCATCAAAGAAGTGGACTTACCCAATAGCCACCTATCAGTACCTGCCTATTACGTCATCGCCCCCGCCGAGGCTTCGGCCAACCTATCGCGCTACGATGGTGTGCGTTACGGCTACCGATGCGAGAACCCAGAGAACTTGGAAGACATGTATAAGCGCAGCCGCAGCGAAGGCTTTGGCAGCGAAGTGAAACGCCGCATCATGGTGGGCACTTATGCTCTTTCTGCCGGTTTCTACGATGCTTACTACAAAAAAGCGCAGCAGATTCGCCGCCTCATCAAGCAGGATTTCGACAATGTCTTCCAAGAGGTTGATGTCATCGCCGGGCCAACCACTCCTAGCACTGCTTTCAAAATCGGCGAGAAAAACGATGACCCAGTGACAATGTATCTCGAAGATATTTACACCATTGCGGTAAACCTTGCCGGCCTGCCAGGCGTCTCTATTCCTGCTGGCAATCACAACGGCCTGCCCATTGGCATTCAGTTAGTTGGTAGCGATTTCGGCGAGGCCAAACTCCTCAATATTGCCCATCAATTCCAGCAGAACACTGACTGGCACCTGCAAAGCCCGGAGGTATAGACAATGGCTTGGGAAACAGTGATTGGTCTGGAAGTACACGTACAGCTAGACACCAAGAGCAAACTCTTTTCAGGAAGCAGCATTAAGTTTGGCGCAGAGCCAAACACCCAGGCAGGCATCTATGATCTAGCCATGCCCGGCACTCTTCCCGTTATGAACGAAGAAGTACTGCGCATGGCCGTAATGTTTGGTCTCGCTATCGACGCCGAGATCGGCCGCGAATCGGTATTCGATCGCAAGAACTATTTTTACCCAGACTTGCCCAAAGGTTATCAGGTGAGCCAGCTAGACTTCCCCACCGTGGGCAAGGGCAAATTAGACATCACACTGGACGATGGCACCGAGCGCACCATAGGCATTACCCGCGCGCACATCGAAGAAGACGCTGGTAAGTCTCTACACGAAGACTTCCAGGGGCTTACAGGTATCGATCTCAACCGCGCCGGCACGGCCCTGCTGGAAATCGTTTCTGAGCCAGAGCTTAGCAATGCCAAGGAAGCGGTTGCTTACCTGAAGAAGCTTCACTCCATCATTCGCTATCTAGGCATCTCCGATGGCAATATGGCACAGGGTTCCATGCGCTGCGACGCCAACGTATCCGTGCGCAAAGTCGGCGACCCCGAGCTTGGAACACGGACCGAAATTAAGAACATCAACTCTTTCCGCTTCGTCGAAAAAGCCATTAATCACGAAGTGGAGCGTCAAATCGACCTCATTGAAGACGGTGGCAGAGTGATTCAGGAGACGCGTCTATACGATGCCGATCGCAATGAGACCCGCTCAATGCGTAGCAAGGAAGTGGCGAACGACTACCGCTACTTCCCAGAGCCTGATCTGTTGCCGGTTGTTATCGATGAAGAGTACATCGAAGCCATTCGCAAGCAATTACCAGAGCTTCCAAATGCCAAGCGCGAGCGCTTCCAATCCCAATACGGACTGAGCGATTACGATGCGAGCGTGTTGGCAAGCAGTCGCCAAATGGGCGACTACTTCGAGAAGGTCGTTAGCATTTGCGGTGACGCCAAACTGTCTTCTAACTGGGTGAGTGTTGACCTGCAAAGCCTGCTGAACAAACGCGATCTGGAGATTGAACAATCCCCAATAAGCGCCGAGCGACTCGCCTCACTCATTCAACGCATTGTAGATAAAACGATTTCCAGCAAAATTGCGAAAACCGTTTTTGAAGCCATGGTCGATAGCGAAGATAGTGTAGATGACATCATCGAAAGCCGCGGCCTGAAACAAGTAACCGACAGCGGTGCCATCGAAAAGCTCGTAGACGAGGTTATTGCTAACAATCCTGAACAGGTCGAGCAGTACCGCTCCGGTAAAGAAAAGGTTTTTGCCTTCTTCATTGGCCAAGCCATGAAGGCATCGAAAGGAAAAGCAAACCCCGCGCAGCTAAACGAATTACTGCGTGAGAAGTTAAAAGCTTAAAACACATAAAGAGACTATTATGATCGAAGAGAAAAAAACTGGTGCGGCTCGCACGCAACCGGCAACGCGTAACGAGACTTGGAGCGATGAAAGAGTTAAAAGCTTCTTAGACTTTGAAGCGCCCGAAGGCATGCCTAGAGACTATTATCTGCTAGAGAAAGCCTACCGAGGAATGCTGCCTGATTTGTTCGAACGCTTCATCGCTTTCTTTATTGCGGACAAGCACGACATCAATGCAAAACTAGAGGACGGTAGCACTTTCTTAGACCAAGTCAGTGCACACAGAAAATCCGGTGAGTACGCCAGCATATTAACAGCAGCCGGCGCAGTAAAAGGCAAGTAAGCGACTAGCGGCGCGGCCCTCGGTCGCGCCCGCCAGCACTTCGTGAACGCCCATCCGAACGCCCCCCTTTGCTTCCGCCTTTTGCGGCAGGCGCTTTAAACCGAGAGGCTCGAACCGGCGCTGGTGGCTCCGCAAGCAGCTTTTCCTCTGGCTGAATACAGGGCAGTTTCTGTCCTAGCTTGTCTTCAATATTGGGCAGTAAGAAAGAATCTTCCTCACAGGCAAAACTGATAGACGTTCCGATATTACCCGCGCGTCCCGTTCGGCCAATACGATGCACATAGTCCTCGGCCTCCTCTGGAAGCGAATAGTTCACCACATGACTAACATCATCGATATGCAAACCACGACCGGCCACATCCGTTGCGACGAGCACCTGAATTTTACCCTCGCGGAAAGCCTCTAGCGTTTGAACGCGTTTATTCTGTGCTACCTCGCCTGACAGCAAACCACACTCAATGCCATTACGATGCAAACTGTCCGCAAGCTTGCGCACCTGATCGCGCCTATTATTAAACACGATCACCTTGGATGACTCTTCTTGCGAAATAATATTGTAGAGCAACTTATACTTGTCTTCAGTGGTCACCAAGTAAACAACCTGATCAATCGTATCGGTTGCCACTTTTTCTGGCTCAATTTCCACCATCACCGGGTCCATCGCCCAACGACTCGTCAAGGCCATAATTTCAGGAGTAAAAGTAGCGCTAAACAACAAGGTTTGACGACACTCTTTGGCAGGCGATCTCGCCACGATAGAGCGCACCTGAGGAATGAAGCCCATGTCTAACATACGGTCAGCCTCATCGATAACGAGCAGTTCGATGAGCCCCAAGTAGAGCTGATCGTTCTGCAGAAAATCGATTAGCCTGCCTGGCGTTGCCACCACAATATCGACCGGCTTTTTATCCAAGGCACGCAATTGTTTTTGATAATCTTCCCCACCGACCATGGTGACGATATGCAGGTCAGTATGTTTGCACAGATTAACGGCATCATTGGCAATTTGAATGACCAGCTCTCGTGTCGGCGCTATCACCAATGCGCGAGGCTCGGCAGCATAGCGTTGCTCTTCAATAGGGTTACTCAGCAGATCGTTAATAATCGTAATCAGAAAGGCGGCCGTTTTTCCGGTTCCGGTTTGAGCTCGCCCGGTTACATCGTGCCCTTCAAGGGTATAACGCAAGCTCTGCGCTTGAATGGGAGTGCAATACTCAAAACCAATATCTTTGATGGCCCGGCTAAGGGGCTCGGCCAAATTGAATGCAGAGAACTCTATCTTCTGCTCACTTACTTGTTGTTCCATGGGCTACGCCGCTGGCCTGAGGCCTGTTAATGTCACCCTAGCAAGAACGCCGGCAACCTTTAAATACGTGAAATTTCTTTAAAATCCGAAACTTATATTCGGGGACTTAATATGGGCCGCAATCTTAACTGGCAAGTGACACAACATCAATAGTGCAGAAAAGAGCAGCTTTGCCTCAAGCCTAGGCCTTGCGATGACTGCAGGCGGGACATTCTGGGTCGCGCGGCAGGCGCATCTCGCGCCACTGCATGGTCTTAGCATCCAATAGCAACAACCTGCCGATGAGCGGTTCACCAATACCCGCCAGCAACTTAATGGCCTCCATAGCCTGAACCGAGCCAATAATACCCACTACTGGCGCCATGACGCCATTGGTCGCACAACTGGCTTGCTCATCATCGCCCGCCTTATACAGGCACTGATAACAAGGGCTAGACTCCTGCCGAGTATCAAAGGCTACCACCTGCCCTTCCATACGAATGGCGGCACCCGATATCAAGGGTACGCCAGCATCGACACAAGCTTGGTTCACGGCAAAGCGGGCCGTGAAATTGTCACAGGCATCCAATACAAGGCTTACGTCGGCCAAATGACTATCTAGCCACTCTTTGTCTAGTCGCCGCTCGATGCAAGTAATTTCAACGTGGGGGTTGAGTGCTCTCAATGCCGCAGCGGCGGAGGCCACCTTGGACTGCCCGAGAGTCGACTGGCTATGAGCGATCTGGCGCTGCAGATTAGTAATTTCGACGGTATCGTCGTCGGCGATGATCAGATGCCCGACACCGGCGGCCGCCAGATACATAGCTGCCGGGCTGCCCAAGCCACCCATACCAACAATCAGAACTCTTGCCTCTTTCAGCCTCTGCTGTCCCGCGACATCCATCTCGGGAAGCATTATTTGACGTGAGTAGCGCAGCAGTTCTTCGTCTTGCATATGAAAGTGCCTAAAGGAAAATGCTGGTAAATTAAGTCCTAGGAGTGTTCCACTTCTGCCATTCGGCAGTAAATAGATCAACACACTGGGAAGCGACCAGCTCCTCATCGAAGCTACGCGAGGACACCAAGCCGATCTTGCTGCTTTCCCACTGCAGGCCATGAACACCCACCGGTGTCATATTCCAAAACTGAACGCTCGTGGCATAGGCAACTCTACGGCCGTCGCGAGTCGCCTGCACCTCACACACAAGATAGTCGCTAGAGGCAACTCGTCTTGGCGCCCCAACATCGGCCATACCTTGCTCAAAAATTTTCTGTGCATTAAGACGAAACTGCTGGCGATCTGCATCCATCTCAGACCAGTCAACAATATTCACATAGGCGTCAAAGCGTTCTACATCGGTGAAGGCAATACCGTTGCCGCGCGGAAATACTTGCGCCTGAGCTGACACGGATACCAGTAATAGAGCCAATACAGTCGCTAGCTTAATATTTGTTAGGGTTAGTGCAGTCTTCAACTTCCATCTCCTGAATACAAGCGCGCTGCGCTTTCATATCTAAAAATCTTTGAGCACACATTAAAAACAGGCGAATTCTGCCTTGTTTCACTGCGGTTTTCACCTGTTTCGCGCCCTGCATATGTGGCGCTTTGTTACGTAGACCACTGCCCTAAAGTGACGCGATCATTGCCGCCAATATCCTGTAGGGTTCTTACCGCGCGAAAACCATTGTCTGTCAAAATGTTTGCAACCTGCTCGCCTTGGGTCCAGCCGTGTTCCAATACAAGCCAGGCATTATCACTTAAGAACGCCCTGCTTTGTGCCGCAATCTGTCTAATATCGGCCAAGCCATTGTCTTTTGCGACTAGCGCCGACACTGGTTCAAAACGCAAATCGCCCCGCTCGAGATGCTCGTCCTGCTCGTCGATATAAGGGGGATTGCTGGCGATTATATCAAAGCGATCCTGAGGCAAAGCCTCACACCAATTGCCCAAGCCAAACGCGATATTACGCAGTTCATGGCGCCGAGCGTTATCGGCTGCGACACTTAAAGCCTTTTCGCTGACATCGCTGGCAAAGACTCTCCAATGGGGCTTCTCTTTCGCGACGGACAGCGCAATAGCGCCACTGCCCGTGCCAAGGTCTGCGAACTTGGCCTTGTCACCGGCTAGTTCTAAAACGGTTTCTACCAATAGTTCCGTATCGGCCCGAGGAATGAGCACATCCGGCGTCACCCTTAGATTAAGCGTCCAGAACTCTCGCTCACCCAGAATATAGGCCACTGGCTCGCCCAAAATGCGCCTATCCAACAACTGTTGGTAATGGGCTTGCAGAGAAAGGCTTAACTCTTGCTCGGGCCAACTATACAAATAGCTACGCGGCTTCTGTAGACAGTGAGATAAGAGCATCTCTGCCTCCAGCTGCGGCGACTCATACTCCATCAGCGAGTGATGTCCAAGCCGCAGCGCCTGGCTGATTGTCAGAGATTGCATAGGGCCTGCTCCCTACTAGGAGTCGGAGAGCTCTGCCAACAAGTCGGCTTGATGCTCATTGATCAAAGGCTGAACGACCGCCTCCAGACCACCTTCCATGACTTCGGCCAATTTATACAGAGTTAAGTTAATACGGTGATCGGTCACGCGCCCTTGCGGGTAATTGTAGGTGCGGATGCGCTCGGAGCGATCGCCGCTACCCACTAGTTGACGGCGGGCATCGGACACTTCTTGGTCTGCCGCTTCTTGCGCTTGGCTGTTCAATTTGGCATGCAACAATGACATTGCTCGCGAGCGGTTCTTATGCTGGGAGCGCTCATCCTGACACTCCACCACTATACCAGTTGGTATATGGGTTAAACGGATTGCGGAGTCGGTCTTGTTAACGTGCTGGCCACCGGCACCGCTAGCGCGAAAGGTATCCACTCGCAGGTCGGCTTTATTAATTTCGATTTCGGCTTGCTCATCCATCGCCGGCATAACGGCAACGGTGCAGGCAGAGGTATGAATACGCCCTTGGGTTTCCGTCTCGGGAACCCTCTGCACCCTGTGGGCGCCAGACTCAAACTTCAGGTTACCGTAGACATTCTTGCCTTCAATACGCGTGATGATCTCTTTATAGCCCCCGTGTTCGCCAGGACGCTCGCTCAGCACTTCTAAGCGCCAGCCCTGAACCTCAGCGTAACGAGAATACATGCGGAATAAATCACCTGAAAAAATAGCGGCCTCATCGCCGCCGGTACCGGCACGTATTTCCAAGAAGATATCACAGCTATCCTTTTCATCTTTAGGCAGTAATAGTTTTTGCAGCTCTAACTCTTGCTCATCAATACCACTTTCGATGCCCTTCACTTCTTCGTCTGCCATGGCCCGAATATCAGGGTCACTGTCTTTTTGCATCTCTTTGGCCTCGGCCAATTGATCCATGTCGGCAGTGTATTTGGAATAAGCCTGAACAACCGGCTCTATCTCTGAAAACTCTTTGGATAAAGCGCGAAACTTCTCTTGATTCGAGATTATCTCAGCATCACTCAATAAAGCTTCTAGCTCTTCATAACGATCTTGTAAGTTCGCTAATTTAGTTAAAATCGATTCTTTCATAAAGGAAGTCTATATAGATTATGTTCAATGACACAGAGAGTGAGAGTGCTGTTTACTTGTCGCTCTTCTGTGATTCTGTTTCGTCTAGCTCAAACAATTCTCGTGTTAACTGTATTAACTCGTCGCGCCCATCAGCGCTGGCTTTTTTCATTTGTATGCTGGGAGTGTGAATAATCTTATTGGTTAGGGTTCTTGCCAAGCTCTCCAACACACCGGCTGGGTCGGCTCCATTCTCCAGTGCTCGCAAGCCTTTCTCCAATTCGCTTTGACGAATACCCTCTGCCTTAGCGCGAAAAGCCCTTAAGGTTTCCACCGCATTCAGCGCCCTAAGCTGACGAAGATACTCTTCTACGCCGCGCTCAATAATATCGTGTGCCTGTTCGGCAGCCTCGGCACGACTCTTAACGCCATCTTCAATTACGCTACTGATGTCATCCACGGAATATAAATAAGCATCCGCAATATCGCCCACCTGCGGCTCGATATCGCGAGGCACCGCCAAGTCGACCAATAGGATTGGCTTGTGACGACGCTGTTTAATAGCATCTTCCACCGCCCCCTTACCAAGCAAGGGCAACTGGCTATTAGTAGAGGAAACGACGATATCGGCCTTCACCAACTCTTCCGGGATATCGGATAACAACACACCCTCGGCACCGAACTCTTTAGCTAAATCGACCGCGTTCTGTAAAGTACGGTTGGCAACAACAATACTCTTTACCCCCTTGTCCGTCAGATGCCTCGCCACCAGCTCGATGGTGCGCCCAGCGCCAATCAACAAAGCATGTAAGCTCGGCAAGTTCGAGAATATCTGCTCGGCCAGACTCACCGCCGCGTAGGCAACCGACACAGGGTTCTCGCCGATGGCCGTATCGGTACGCACCTGCTTCGCAATGGAGAAAGCCTCTTGGAAGGCACGCGCCAAAGGCCCGCTTACCGCCTGCAACTCTTTAGAGACGGCGAACGCGGACTTAATTTGTCCTAGAATTTGCGGCTCGCCCAATACCATGGAGTCCAGACCACAAGAGACTCGCATCAGATGGCGCAATACATCTTCTCGCCAGTGAAAATAACTACACTGTTTTAGTTGCTGGTGATCTAAGCCGTGATAGTCGCCTAGCCACTGAATAAGCCTGCTCTCTTCCTCGGCTTGACGCTCTAGGCCAATCTGAGACTCTGAGTCGGCCGCCAAGGCCTCGCCCACATTCAGATACATATAGAGCTCGGTTCGGTTGCAGGTAGAGACTATGACGAGCTCTTCAAGGGCGGGTAATTCTCGCGCGCGAGCAATCGCATCGGCTACTTTTTCTGGCGAAAAAGCCACCTTCTCACGAAACTCAACGTTCGCGGTATTGTGATTGATCCCCAGTAAAACCAGTGCCATAGATTAGATTTCCCCGCTTAAGAGCAATTGAGTACTCGAGAGCACCCCAGGCTCAAGCGCCGAGACAGATGCGAAAAAAGCTGGCTATAGTACTAAATAACTGGCTCCGTGCCCAATAAGATAATGCAATAGCATCATGAAAACATCCCAATCATTGCCCTTCGAAAGCCCCGCGACACCTTAGAGTCGCGCCATAGGGGGCCCGCTTGTTTCTGTCTTGGCAAAGCGAGTACACTGAGACGGTTATCAATGGCCTTGAGCCAAAGCCCTATAAGAGACGGTCTCTTTTAACGGTTTAACCATTGCAAATGCAGGTTCTCAGTAATATGAAACAATTCAGTCGTCACTCTTTAGCACTGGCCATAAGCTTAGGACTCGCTGCTTGCCAAAGCCTTCCAGCGCCAGAGCCGATGGAGCAGAGCCCCCAAAGCTCGCCCCAGACTGAAGCTCAAGCTGAACCAGAACCCATTGCGTATCGCAATTTCACGCCCGACGAACTTAGCCGCACCCTATTGAATGAGCTGGGCGGTCATCGCGGGCACCTGCTAGATGCCACTACCGACTATGTGGCCTTGGCGAAAGAAACACGAGACATCGCCATCATCCGCCGTGCCAGCCAGTTTGCCGCCGCACTCGGGGACACCAATTCGCTCATCGAGCTCAGCCAAATTTGGACCGAAGAGGAGCCTAACTCGGTAGAGCCTCACCGAACACTAGCGTATCAACTCATTGAGTCGGGCCAGTTTTTAGCCGCAATCGACGAACTGCAAAAAGTGCTGGAGCTAGGCGGTCGCATCGACTTCTCCACCATTGCGACACAAACAGAAGAACTGGATTTTCAACAGCGCACAGCCCTCATTAATAGACTGAGCAAGCTCAACCAAGACCTGCCCATTAGCCGCTCACTCCACTACAGCCTGATTCAACTGCTAGAGCAAAACCAGCAAGCCGAGGAGGCAATGGCGCAGCTCGAGCTATACCGAGACAAGTACGGCCCCTCTGCGCGCAGCACATTGATCGAGGCCCAGCTATTACTGCAGATGGAGCAGCCCGATGAAGCCCTTGCAGTACTGCGCTCTGGCATTATCGATTACCCCGAACACCAATTGATGCGCTTTAACTACGCCAGAGTACTGGTGCAAACAGAAGACTTAGTAGAGGCGCGTAAGCAGTTCAGCGAACTGTCTGAAATGGCTCCGGATGATTTTGAAACGATGTACTCGCTTGCCTTGCTCGACCTAGAGTTAGGCGACACGGCCACCGCTAAGCAGTTGCTTACCCGCATACTCTCAGCGGGCTACCGCGCCAACGACGCGCATTTTTACCTCGCTTATATTGGCGAGGAAGAAGGCGACATCGACACCGCCATTACGCACTACCAGCAAGTGCGCACAGACTCGAACAATTTTATCAATGCACAGCGGCAGGCCATTCGTCTGCTGGTTCAGAGCAATCGTGTTACACAGGCCCATAACTGGGTACTACAGGTATCTAACGGCAACCCACGCCTGCAAGCCCTGCTGACCACGATAGAAGCAGACACATTGGCCGAGACCGGGCACACCGAGCTAGCCATCAGTGTGCTAAGCAATGCCATCGAGAAATACCCCTCCGACCTGGACCTACTGTTCGCCCGCGCCATCCTCTTTGAACGCGAAGGCAATATGCAGGCGCAAGAGGCCGACTTAAATAAGATTATAGAGCTCGACCCGCGCAACGCACGCGCCTTAAACCACCTGGGTTACACGCTACTGATTTCCACCCAGCGCTTTGAAGAAGCTCTCGCCCTTATTGAACGCGCCATTGCCGTTGAACCCGAAGACCCAGCCATTATCGACAGCCTTGGTTGGGCCCAGTTTAAGCTAGGTCGCTACGAGCAAGCGCTGGCTAATTTGGAGCGAGCTTACGAAAACTTCCCAGACCCAGAAGTGGCCGCTCACTTAGGCGAAACCCTTTGGGTACTGGGACGCCGCGAGGAGGCCGAAGCCCTATGGCGTAGCTCCTTGAGCGAAAACCCCGACAGCCCCGTGCTGCTAGAAGTTCTTGAGCGCTTACTCCACGGCACAGGCAGCTAAAACGTGCGCATTAAGCAAGCTCTATTACTGGGCTCCCTAACAATAGTCTTAGGCGCCTGCTCACTCTCCACAAGAATGGATGCACCGGTAAACCCCCAGTGGGATACCCGGCGCCAAGTCCTGAGCCAACTCAATAATTGGGAATTTACCGGAAGAGTGGGCGTGCGAGACGACCAGGATTCTCAGTCCTCGCGCATTCGCTGGCGCCAGCATGGCAACACCTTTGTCATCAATTTATGGGGCACTCTCAATATTGGCGCCACAGAAATCAATGGCAGCGAGAACGGCATCACCCTTAAACAAGAAGGCGAGCCAACTCTATTTGCCGAGTCTCCAGAGCAACTTATATACGAACAATTGGGCTACGAGCTGCCCGTCACCCAACTCAATTATTGGATTAAAGGAGTACCCGCCCCAGCTAGCCCCAGCCAATTGAGCTTCAATGAAGAAAACGCCTTAATAGGTTTGCAGCAGCTAGGCTGGCAGATTGAATACTTGGCCTATACCAATTTTGGAGCCGAGTCCCTTCCCACGCGCATACGTATTCAGAAGCCGCCGCTTCGTTTAGACTTCGTGCGCTTAAACTGGACCCTCCCTAACGACACACTGTGAAGCGCTCATGAACCACCTTTGCATCTCTGCCCCGGCCAAGCTCAACCTCTTCCTGCATATTACCGGGCAAAGGGAGGACGGCTACCACGAACTTCAAAGCGTCTTTCAACTGATCGGCTTGTACGATGAGCTGGAATTTGTGCTGAGTGAGACGCCTGATATTACGCTCGCCTGCCAGCAAGCGGAGCTTGCAGGGCCAGATAATCTGATCATACGTGCCGCCAAAGCACTGCAGGCCCATACTGCTTGCCATCAAGGCGCCAATATCAGCCTGCAGAAGAATATCCCCACCGGCGCCGGCCTGGGCGGCGGCAGCTCCGATGCTGCCAGCACCCTCATCGCTTTGAATGAGCTTTGGCAGCTAGGGCTCAGCCGCGAGGACCTAGCCAATATTGGCCTAAAACTGGGTGCGGATGTACCCGTCTTCGTTCATGGGCGCAATGCATGGGCCGAAGGCATAGGCGAGAAACTTAGCCCTATGTCCTTGCCAGCACAGTGGTTTTTAGTTATCAACCCCGGTTGTCACGTATCCACTAAAGAGATTTTTTCACATCAGGAATTGACACGGAACTCAACTGCCATCAAAATGGCCGCCTTTCTGGCTAGGCAGACCAGAAATGACTGTGAAAATATTGTGCGAAAGCTCTATCCAGAGGTCGATCAAGCACTAGTTTGGTTGAGCAAAAGAGCAACAGCCAGAATGACGGGAACCGGCGCTAGCGTCTTTGCCCCATTCGCCACCGAAGCAGAAGCAACGGCCGTATTGGCGCAGCTTCCAAAGAAGTGGAAAGGTTTTGTAGCACAGGGCTTAGATAATAGCCCACTGCCAAAAAATGCATGCTAAGGCATGCATAAAAAGAAGTTTTAGCATAAAATGCACGAATTATTGGGGTGTCGCCAAGTTGGTAAGGCACAAGGTTTTGATCCTTGCATGCGTTGGTTCGAGTCCAGCCACCCCAGCCATATTTTAATCCGCCCCCGCTTTAGCGGGGTCGGTTCAGTCGAAGCCCACACTCGACATACTACTAGACGGCTGGATCGCTTATCTTAAGCCCGACTAAAAAAAATCTTAGAACTCACAACACCAAGCCTCCAAAAGGGTCGACACTCATGGCTAATAATTTAATGGTGTTCGCAGGCAATGCGAACCCAGCGCTCGCAGACCAAATCGCTAAAAATATCGGTATCCCGCTAGGGGATGCGAGAATTAGCAAGTTTAGCGATGGCGAGATTAGTGTTGATATTTGTGAAAACGTGCGCGGTAAAGACGTCTTTATTATTCAGCCGACTTGCGCACCCACTAACGATAGCCTTATGGAGCTATTATTAGTTGCCGATGCCATGCACCGCGCATCAGCTAACCGAATTACAGCCGTTGTCCCATATTTTGGCTATGCCCGTCAGGATCGTCGAGTACGCTCTGCCCGTGTAGCCATCAGCGCCAAAGTAGTGGCCGACATGATTAGCGCCGTAGGCGTTCACCGTGTGCTGACTGTTGACCTGCACGCAGAGCAGATCCAAGGCTTCTTTAGCATTCCAGTGGACAACGTCTATGGCTCGCCACTGCTCACTGACGATATTGAACGTCAGAATTATGAGAATTTAACAGTAGTGTCGCCAGACATCGGCGGTGTTGTACGAGCAAGAGCGGTTGCTAAGCAACTGAATGTAGACCTAGCCATTATCGATAAGCGTCGCCCACAAGCGAACGTTGCGCAGGTGATGCATATTATCGGTGAAATTAAAGGCCGTACCTGCCTAATTGTAGACGATATGGTTGATACCGCAGGCACGTTATGCAAAGCAGCAGCTGCACTAAAAGAGCAAGGCGCGGCAAAGGTAGTTGCCTACTGTACTCACCCAGTACTCTCTGGCGCAGCTTACGAGAATATTAGCAATTCTGAACTCGACTCCTTGGTAGTGACCGACACTATCCCATTGAGCAAAGAATTCCAGAACTGCCCGAAAGTACGTCAATTGAGCATGGCAAAACTCCTTGCCGAGTCCATTAGACGTGTGAGTAACGAAGAATCCATTAGTGCGATGTTCGACAACACTTAAGTTGTTATCGCACTAAGGCTATTTCTGCTGCACGGGGTGCGCAGAAATTCACAAGACCCATCGCTTAACCCTTAGCAATAAGAGTATGGCGTGCGGGTCTTTTTTTAACGCCGAACAGAGTTGGTCGCAAACTCTGGGAGGTATACAGATGTCGCGAGACATCATTTTTGGAGAACGAAAATGTCCAATGAATTTGAGCTAAACGCCGAAGTCAGAACGGATCTGGGGAAAGGTGCGAGCCGCCGCCTGCGCCGTCTGGCTGAACTAGTACCAGGTGTCATCTATGGCGCCGATAAAGAACCAGTAAGCATCAGCATCTCTCACAAAGATTTGCAGAGAGCGCTACTGAACGAAGCCTTCTACTCACACATCATCACTTTGAATGTGGGCAAGAAGAAAGAGAAAGTGGTTCTTAAAGACCTGCAACGTCACCCAGCTAAGCCACGCATCATGCACGCTGACTTCCAGCGCGTAAGTGCTAAGCAAGCTATCCAAGTTGCTGTACCACTTCACTTCATCAACGAAGAGAAGTGTAAAGGCGTTAAACTTGGCGGCGGCAGCATCATCAAGACTCTTAACGAGCTTAACATCAGCTGCCTACCAAAAGACCTACCTGAGTTCATCGAAGTTGACGTACTTGAGCTAGGCCTTGGCGAAGCTATCCACATCTCTGACATCAAACTACCAAGCGGCGTAAGCAGCGTAGATCTGGCACACGGTCACGACTCTGACAACGCAGTTGTGAGCGTACTAGCTCCACGCGGTGGTTCAACGTCAGAAGACGAAGATGCTGCTGATGAAAGCGAAGAAAGCGGCGAAGAGTAATCCATCGCCATCAAGGCTCTGTACTAGATAATCTATGCAAACTGATGCCTTAAAACTGATTGTGGGCCTGGGAAATCCCGGCCCACAATATCAGAACAACCGCCATAACGCCGGTGCCTGGCTACTGTCTCGCCTAGCCGAAGACTATAACGGCCAAATGCGCCCGGAAGCCAAATTTTTTGGCATTACTGGCCGAATCACCATCGACGGGCACGACGTCCGCCTTCTATTCCCCACCACGTTTATGAACCGCAGCGGCCAATCGGTTTCAGCCCTGTGCAAGTATTTTGACATCGAACCCCAGCAAATGCTGGTGGCCTACGATGAGATTGACTTCGACGTGGGCACTACCCGCTTTAAGTTCGGCGGCGGTCATGGGGGACACAATGGCATTCGCGATATTATTAGCGCCCTTGGCAATAATCGCGACTTCCATCGCCTGCGCATTGGCGTTGGCCATCCCGGCAATAAAGCAGCCGTAGCAAATTACGTATTAAGCGATCCGTCCAAGCAAGAAAACGACATCATTATGGGCGATATCGACATGGCCATTCGCACCCTCCCTCTCGCCGTGAAAGGCGAATGGGAAAACGCGATGCATAAACTGCATACCAAACCGGCCTAGCTCGCTAGAGCCTGTCATCGAGACTAAGGAACAACATCATGGGTTTTAAATGTGGCATTGTCGGACTCCCCAACGTAGGTAAGTCCACACTATTCAATGCATTAACCAAAGCCGGCATCTCCGCCGAGAACTTTCCGTTCTGCACCATCGAGCCTAACTCAGGCCTAGTAGCCATGCCCGACCCACGCCTAGAGCAACTGGCCGAAATTGTAAAACCAGAGAAAGTCATCCCTACGACGATGGAGTTCGTGGACATTGCCGGCCTAGTGGCTGGCGCCTCCAAAGGCGAAGGCCTTGGCAACCAGTTCCTCGCCAATATTCGTGAGACCGATGCAATCGCCCACGTTGTGCGCTGCTTCGAAGACCCAAACGTCATCCACGTAGCCGACCGCGTAGCCCCCGAAGCCGATATCGAAGTGATCAATACCGAGCTAGCCCTAGCCGACCTAGAGTCTGTTGAGAAAGGCCTAGTGCGCGTGACGAAACTAGCGCGCAGCGGCGACAAAGACGCCGCCAAACAAGTGACCCTGCTAGAGCGCCTCAAAGCCCACCTAGACGAAGCCAAACCCGTACGCACATTAGGCCTAAGCAAAGACGAATTGGCTGCTGTGTACAATCTACACCTGTTGACGACCAAGCCTACAATGTACATCGCCAATGTGGACGAAGACGGCTTCGAAGATAACCCCTTCCTAGACACAGTACGAGGCATCGCCGAGAGCGAAGGCGCCTCCGTAGTCGTCATCTGCAACAAGCTAGAAGCAGAGATTGCCGAGCTGGAAGACGCAGAGAAACTCGAGTTCCTACAAGACCTAGGCATGGAAGAGCCAGGCCTAGACCGAGTCATCCGGGCAGGCTACGCCCTACTAGGCCTACAGACCTATTTCACGGCCGGCGTCAAAGAAGTGAGAGCATGGACTGTCAAAGTGGGCGCCACAGCCCCGCAAGCCGCTGGCGTCATCCATACCGACTTCGAGAAAGGCTTTATTCGCGCCGAAGTCGTGGGCTTTGACGACTTTATTGCCAACAACGGAGAGCAAGGCGCTAAGGACGCCGGGCGCTGGCGCCTAGAAGGCAAAGAGTACATTGTCCAAGACGGCGACGTCGTTCACTTTAGATTTAACGTGTGACTTGACAACAAACAGGGAAATCGCGAGAATTCGCATCCTTCAATCAGCGCGGCCCTTTTTTCGGCCCCTGAAACGAGTAATGGCTATGTAGCTCAGCTGGTTAGAGCACAGCATTCATAATGCTGGGGTCAGTGGTTCAAGTCCACTCATAGCTACCATATAAAACAAGGGCTTAGCAGCAATGCTAGGCCCTTTTTTATTGGATCAAAGGGGTCAGAAGAACTTGATCCGCTGCAGTTAATTCAACACCTAAGCTATACGAACGATCAAGTTCTTCTGACCCCTTTGATTTCCAAGCACTACGACTTTCGATATTCATAGAAAATGGACGCATTGACGCGTCTGTGAAAGGTAGTTGGAATCAGGTCTGTCTCGAGCAGAAAATAACAGAGAGACGCAATCCTTATTCAATTGTGATACGAGTCTTCAGCGGCGCAATAGGAGCGCCAATAGGAATAAGTGTTAAGGAGGTTGTCACTGAGTCAGGAGTAAAATTGGGATCAAAAAAGCCTTCTCAAGGTGTAACTTACCAGTCAATCTCCGACCTAGATCCATTTACCGCATTGGTTTACTCTGGACTTGAACTACTAAACCGTGAAGCTATTACAGCGAATGGCACAGTATTCTATCAGGGTAAATCAACGAGATTTAACATCCGCTTGCGTCCTAAATATAGTGAAGAAAAACGAAATGACATTTACGATCGGGTAATAGGGATATAAACGCGTAACAAAGTCATTAATCATCGCCAGCAAAGCTGGCTGGACCTCCAACTTTTCCGACCCGCTTACCAAGGCGTTAGTAATCATCAGATATGAACTCAGAAATCATAGAAGAAATCGTTGAGCTAGATAGAATTAATATGAGCGAAGTTATAAAGACTTCTGGTGGAGAGTATTCCGAAGATATGAGGAGAAGTGCACTAAAACGTGAACTCGCTAGTGGTTCTCAGTTGCTAACCTACTACAGAAATGGGTTACTTGCGGGATATTTGCAGTACACTACTGATAATATTGGCGCCTGCTATGTTATATCTTTACAAGTGCACCCTGAGCATAGAAATGGAGTTGTACTAAGATCACTACTGAAAAACTTTCGGGGCGAAATACGTATCCAAAACATCAAAGAGTTAAAGAGCTCCGTTCATACAAATAACAAAGAATCCGTTTCATTGCATGAGCGATTAGGGTTTCGGGTAGTAAGAACGGAGAATGAACGACACCAATTCTCATTATTAGTTGGTCAATGACTACTAACAAGCGCCAGCAACCAGCCCGTTCCAGGCCTTGGACCAAAACTCACCGGCATTAATTTTTAGTCGTTGCGGCAGGCGTTGCATGTCTTAAAGGAGCAAACGAAAGAATGTACGCAGTAATTTTTAAAGCCACAATTAAAGAGCTGGACGCCCAGTATTCAGAAATGGCTGAGCGCATGCGTAATTTGGCCATCAGTGAATATGGCTGCACTGAATTTACGGCTTGCACTGAAGGCGATAAAGAAATCGCCATATCCTATTGGCCTTCAATGGAACACATTAAAGCTTGGCACCAAAACCCTGAACATAAAAAGGCTCAAGCTCTTGGTAAATCCAAATGGTATTCTTCGTATCAAGTTCAAGTAACAGAGCTTCTTAGGTAGTGCGTGCCAAATCAATTGCAAGCACATCTAAAAGCGCTCCAGTTCGCTGGGCTGGACGTCGCTGAGGCTTCATATGGCGCTTAAAGTAACTTAGCCAGTATCGAAGATTTGCAGAACTCTAGGGCATTAGTACAACTCTATACCACTTAAGGAGACGACCATGGCAAAGAAATTTTCTCGAATCAAGGTGCTAAAGCTGCTTTGCTTAGCAATCCTGTTCCTTGCAGTTTCATTGGGTGCTGTAGAGGCGCTCTTGCTAATCGATATCGGTGGGATAGATTTTGCCGTGACTTTTCTGCTTTTTTACTTTGCCGTAATCCGCGACACAATTGCTTTTAAATACCAGTGCCTAAAAGACGATATTAGAAACTTCTTGGATTATGTCTCTGGCCTATACATGTTCCGCCCAAAGATTTTTCTCTCCCACCTTTCGGCCAGTGGATTGATAGTCGCCGTAACAGCTTCCGTATTTTTCGCTTGTGTACTTTGGCTGCCCGTAATTTATCTTAGCTCTGGGGTCGTAGCTTAGATGATGATAAAGAAATGAGGCACTCTAAGCCATGGAGCGCATACACCAAACATTCCGTCTTGCCTTTAATTTTTGTCGCGCCCTTCGACACTCGGGGTTTGGAATATTCAGAAATGACAGCACACTAAAGCGAAGTCTTTATCCCACAAATAGCTCATTAACGAGGTTCTCATGACAAACCATCTCGGCTCTTGCCTTTGCGGCGCTGTGAGCTTTGAAGTAGAAGGTGGCTTTGATAGCTTTTACCTGTGTCATTGCCAGCACTGCCAAAAGGATACGGGCTCAGCCCATGCGGCCAATCTCATATCACAGTCTGCTAAATTACACTGGCTATCCGGTGCGGATGCAGTAGCTTCCTTTACCCTTCAAGGCACTCGTCATAACAAAAGCTTCTGTAAGCTATGCGGTTCAGCTCTACCAAGTACTCAAATTGCAGGCTTACTGGTCGTGCCTGCAGGCTGCCTTGATACCGAAGTCTCTATATCGCCAACCGCCCATATTTTCATATCTAGTAAAGCACCATGGGAAAGAGATTTAAATAAAGCACCAGAATTTAAGGAACTACCCGAGTGATTGCCCACCACCGCAATCAAAGGGGTCAGAACAACTTGATCAGCAGCCTAGCATTCGAGAAGTTTTGCGGTGGATCAAGTTGTTCTGACCCCTTTGATTTGGCTGCCTTGCTCCTGCTCAGCCCGTGTGACAAACTCGCTCGACTAGCACTATGCGTACACATAACAACTGAGTCAGAAGTCCAAGAATGAGCAAGAAAATAATTGTAATTACAACAGGCGGAACTATCGGCTCCATCTTGAATGCTGACTCGGTGTCCGTCGACTCAAGCGAGAGTAGAATTGCAATGGAGATAGAGGCCGCTAAGAGTCAATTAGGTCTCAAGGTTGAAGTGCGCTCTGCGATTAACAAGAATTCAGAATCACTCACTCCTAAAGATTGGCTAGACATCCTTAGCAGCATCGAGCATGCATGCAGTAGCGGTGCTGATGGCATCGTGGTCACTCACGGAACCGATACCATGGCGTATACGGTAGCCGCAGCCTATGCACTCAGACACATATGGTCAAATAAAGTGTGCTTTACCGGCGCATTCTACTCACCGGAGCTTCCCTCATCTGACACATCACTAAGCTTGCTCAGCGCCTTGGAGTTTGTCGCCTCCAGCCAGAGCGACAATGGTGTATATCTTGCCTTTAGACAAAACGCGTCTAACAAAGAGGCAATCATTCTTAATGGTTTTAACGTTAAACCCATGAGTTTTGATGAGACGTCCTTTAGTTCTACCTACCAAGACTACATCACCACCTACTCTGTAGAATCTGGGCTTAGCAAGGAATTCAAGCCTGTAAGCACAGGCTATCCACAGATCAACACCACAACTCTTCCACGTAAGCAGGAAGTAATGGACGCCCAAAGCAAGGTGTCGTGCATTAGCCTGTACCCAGGCATAGATCTAGGCGTGTTAGAAGCGGTGACGGCGAATAGAGAGGTGGTTGTTGTTCAGTTGTATCACAGCGGCACAGGCCCTTGTGGCACTGACTACTGTGAGCTTATAGAACATCTTAAGAAGCACGCTGAATCAACATCGTTCCTTATGGGTGCATTCCCTTCCCAACACATATCTACCCCATATAGCAGCAGCAAGGCCATCGTCGATGCTGGCGGAATAATCTATAGAGATGTTCAGCCCCATTTTCTATATGTTTTCACGCTGCTCTGTTTAGCCCTAGGACATTCTCAAGCGGACATTAGAAAGCAACTGTCAAACTGGGAATTGTGAGCAAGCACTGCAATCAAGAAATACTCGCTTTGTCAGCCTCTCGAGCAAATAATAATGAGAACCACATAAGGCGCGATAATCGACCCGCTTGCCATACGGCCTCTAGATTCTCGCCCTGCCCCCACAACTGCCATACTTGAGCATTAGCTTTAAGCATTAAACTCATGGCGCACTTCCTTCGAAAAGTGAATGAAATAGATAACACAGTTTTAGTATGCAACTCTTAGCACCCAACAACGTTGAGCTAGATCAAAAAACCAAAAATCAAAGGGGTCAGAACAGTTTGATCTGCAGGCCAATCGGGAGGCGGGGCTATTTCTGAGGTGGATCAAGTTGTTCTGACCCCTTTGATTCGTTAGCATCTTGGTGGTGGGTACTCCGCGCTTATAAGGAAAATAATAATGACAAAGCAACTTCTCAGGCAGCAAACTAAGCGTAAGCTATTGGCGCTTAGCTGCGCTTTACTCGTCTCTAACGGGGCATTGGCGCAAGCGCCCGCGTCGCCGCAACAATGGTATGAGGCCGGCCAGGCGGAGCTGTCTCGTGTGCTTGAGCAGCAGGCCAATACGCGCCAAGCAAAGAACATCATTCTGTTCCTGGGGGACGGTATGGGTATTTCCACGGTTACGGCAGCGCGTATATTCGCCGGGCAGCAGTTAGGAGGTAGTGGCGAAGAGAATCTTTTGTCATTTGAACACTTCCCTGCACTAGCCCTCTCGCGCACTTACAACACCAACCAGCAAACCCCTGACTCCGCAGGCACTATGACCGCGATCATTACAGGGATGAAGACTAAAGCGGGCCTGATAGCCATTAACCAGAACGCTAAGCGTTCCGACTGCGCATCGTCCCAAGGGCAAGAGATTCCGAGCTTTCTAGTACAAGCCGAGAACCACGGCATGGCGACGGGTATTGTCACCACCACACGCATCACTCATGCAACGCCCGCGGCCACCTATGCGCACTCGCCGGAAAGAAACTGGGAGAGCGACACGGATGTGCCCGAACAGGCCAAGGCTCAAGGCTGTAAAGATATCGCTAGCCAGCTTATCGATAATCCCATTGGCAATGGTATTGATGTGGTCTACGGCGGTGGTCGTCAGGCGTTTATTCCGGCATCCCAGAGCGATCCACAAGATGGTCGCTCGGGCGCAAGGAGAGACGGGCGCAACCTCATTCGCGAGTGGGAGGCGCTTAACGCGAACAACCGCTTTATCTGGAATGCCGAGCAGCTCAGTGCACTCGATGCCAATAGTAGCGGCAATGTATTGGGGCTTTTTAGTCGCCCACATATGAGCTATCACGAAGACAGAAGCGACCAAGATAGCACTAGCCAACCTAGCTTGCCGCAGATGACACTAAGCGCCATCGAACTACTGCAGCGTAATGACAAAGGTTTCTTCCTAATGGTAGAGGCTGGTCGCATCGACCATGCTCACCACGCTAGCAATGCCTACCGGGCTTTGGACGATACCAAAGAGCTTTCAGAAGCCGTTGAGGCCGCACTGGCAGCAACAAATGCTGAAGACACTTTGATCATTGTCACCGCCGATCATAGTCACGCCCTAAGCATGGGAGGCTACTCAACCCGAGGCAACCCGATACTAGGCAAGGTGGTTCTCAATGATGGATCTGGAGAAGCAGAGACATCCCCCGCTTTGGACAATGACGAGCAACCCTACACCACCCTCAGCTACCAAACGGGCCGTGGTTTCGCGGTAGGTGCCGGTGGAGACACTCGCTATACCCGCCCTGCCAATAGCGGCCACAAAGACCTAGTGGACGTGGACACCGAGCATAGTGACTATCACCAAGAAACCTTAGTACCACTAAACCTGGCTGCGCATGCGGGCGAAGACGTCGCCATATTTGCCAATGGCCCTTGGTCACACTTGTTCTCTTCAAGCCACGAACAAAACTACATATATCACGTCATGCGGCATGCAGCAGGCTTCGACAGGGGGCGATAAACCTTCATTTAAATTAGGCACTTCCACAGTGCTGCGGAACCATACTGATTGAGTAAAGTTTATATACCTAGGCATCGTGATCGCAGTGATGAGATAGCCTAGCTAGAGCTAGGTAGAACTGAAATACTTTGTCACTAATATTTAAGCGAAATTTAAGACAAATTGCTGTAATAGTGTTTCTATAAAGTAGGGCCTGCGTTGTTTTTTCAAATCCAACGCTCAAACCAATAACTTTATCTTTAAACGCCTCGGCAAACAGGTAAACATTATGTCAGAGCTCAAATCATACGCCGTATGGGATTCATGTACTCGCTGGTTTCATTGGATTAATGTTCTATGTGTTTTGAGCCTCATAGGCTTGGGGCTTGTTATTCTAAATGCCAACACTCTTGGCATTCCCAATGATGGAAAAATACTTCTGAAAGAAACTCATGTGCTTACCGGCTATGTTTTCTCACTAAACCTTCTATGGCGCTTCATTTGGGCCTTCATAGGTAACCGTCACGCACGCTGGGGGTCAATACTGCCCGGAGGAAAAGGTTTTATACAAGCGACACGCAATTATGTCGTTGCGTTTGTATCGGGCCGGCCCGAGCACTATCTTGGGCATAATCCGCTCGGCCGGATAAGCGTATTTGTCTTATTTATTCTTCTGGCAACACAGGCTATCACCGGCTTAGTACTTGCAGGAACAGACGTATTCTACCCGCCATTTGGGCACTGGATTGCCCAATGGATAGCAGCGCCTGGCGTGCAGCCAGACACTCTTGTTCCTTACGCCTCTAATATGTATGACCCACAAGCCTATGAAAGCATGCGAGCATTTCGCAAGCCATTTATTACCACTCACGAATATAGTTTCTTTGCTCTAATTGTGCTTATTTTGATTCATATAGTGGCCGTGGTTGTTACCGAAATAAAGGAAGGAGGCAATATTATTTCGGCTATGTTCACGGGCAAGAAAACCTTTGTAAAACCACCTATAGATGATGACAATTAACAGCACTATAGCTAGCCACTAAGAAAGACTGCCGCATGAGCTTACGTGCCAAAGATCACAGCATTTCTCTACACTGTATTGACGATGCCATGTCGCTTATCGGAAGCGGCATGGATGGGTGTCTATTCACACCCGATGATATTGCGAGCGACTTCTTTGATCTTAAGAATGGGCTCGCTGGGGAAGTGTTTCAAAAATTGGTGAACTATCGCTTCCCTGTAGCTTTTATTATTCCTTCAGATCACCCTTACGGCGACAGAGTAACAGAGCTTATTAGAGACCATAAGCAGCACCCTGTTATTCGTTTTTTCCAAAGCGAAGAAGACGGCATCGACTGGCTCAAGCAACAATCAAACAGCTAATTACAAACCCTTAGCGCAAGGGAGAGTATTCATTTTTTTCGCTGCTATCTTTACCCCCGTATCCGAGTTGTGAAGAAATTACAGGGAACTGAACCAAGGGAGCCAAACCCACTATGAACATTAGAGCATTCTCCGAGAGCGATAGAGACAGCGTAATTGCTTTATGGCAAGCCTGCGAACTCACCCGCCCCTGGAACGACCCAAACAAAGACATTGATCGCAAGCAACAGTTTCAGGCGGAGCTGTTCTTTGTCGGGGAAATTGACTCTCGTGTAATGGCTAGCGCTATGGCCGGCTACGATGGCCATAGAGGCTCTGTCTTCTACTTGGCTGTGCACCCTGATTTTCAAGGCTTGAAATACGGCCTACAGATAATGCAGCACATTGAACAAGTATTGGAAGGCCTCGGCTGCCCAAAGATTAATATCGCCTTTCGTACTGGCAATGAAGCAGTACTCAATTTCTACAACAAACTAGGATATACGCTTGACGATGTGTCCAGCTTGGGCAAACGCCTAATACCCGATCACTAGAAAACCACTTGCGCTTAGGCAACGTATTACTAGATTGAAAATAGACGTATATCGTCTACTCAACACGCTAACAGAGAATGAGCCTAATGCTCAGTGAAAGCGCAAACTATGATTAAAAGCTCTCTACTATTTTTACTAGCCACTCTCCTAACAGGCTGTCTCGGCATGCCGGATAAAGTAACGCCCGTAGAGGAATTCAATTTAGACCGTTACTTGGGCACCTGGTACGAGATTGCCAGGTTAGACCACTCATTCGAGCGTGGGCTTGAAAGAGTCACTGCTGAGTATTCACTGCGCGATGACGGTGGTGTCTCGGTGATAAACCGAGGATACTCAAGCGCCAGCGAAGAATGGGAAGAAGCGCAAGGGAAAGCCTATTTCGTCGACAACGAGAATATCGCTTATTTAAAAGTCTCATTTTTCGGTCCGTTCTACGGTTCCTATGTGGTATTCGAATTAGATAAGCAAAACTATGAATACGCTTTCGTTTCCGGCCCTGACACTTCCTATCTTTGGTTGCTCGCCCGCACCCCAGAGGTATCGCCGCAGTTAATCGAGCGCTTCCAACGCAGAGCCAGCGAGCTAGGCTTTAAGCCCGAGCAACTGATATTTGTGAATCACGATTAGAGCCCCAAATCAGAAAGTTCTGGATAACTATCGGGCCTGCGCCCTTGCTCCCAAGTAAGTTTGCGTTCGCTCTCTTTAATGGGCAGGTCGTTGATACTCGCATGGCGTTCGACCATTAAGCCTTTGCCATTAAACTTCCAATTTTCATTGCCGAAGGAGCGATACCACTGCCCTTCAGAATCTTTCCACTCGTAGGCAAACCTCACCGCTATTCGGTTTTCGTTAAAGGACCAGAGTTCTTTTACTAGGCGGTACTCCTGTTCTTTTATCCATTTGCTAGCAAGAAACTCTTCAATTTCCTTTCGCCCGTTAATGAATTCGCTACGATTACGCCAACGGCTATTGCTGCTATAGGCCCCAGCTACCCTTTGCGGGTCGCGACTATTCCAGGCGTCCTCTGCCTTGCGAATTTTCTCTACAGCGCTCTCGCGCGTGAACGGCGGCAGTGGGTAACGCACTTCTTCCTGTTTAATTTCATTATTCATTTCAATTTATCCTGATCCAATACTTTGCTTGAAACTTGAGCCTGCAGCTTGGCAAGCTGCTCTTTCAAATTTTCGTTCTCTTCCATCACTGGGCCAAAGAGTTGCTGCACCTCAGCCTTACTAAAGCGGGGCGATATGTGGCGGGGACAATTCCAATCAAAGCCTTCTATTTTGATTAAGTAGCCGCGCTCAGATTCCGCCTTATAATCTTGAATCTCGAGCTTGGCTAATGTTTCCCAATCGTCTTCGGGTACCTGCTGTATCCTGCCCATCACTTTCAGGCGGCGCCTATTGAGGTAATCCATGAAGAACAGTGCTACTCGATTGTTCGTCATGAAGTTTCCGGCACTCACGTACTGACGATTGCCCACGAAGTCTGAGTACCCAAGCACATTGGGCGCTAGCACTCGCATAAAACCCATCGGCCCGCCACGGTGCTGCAGGTATGGCCAGCCAGTCTCTCCCACACTCGCCATATAGACACTATCGCGCTGAGCAATGAACGTGCTCTCCCTCTCTGAAAGCATATGATTAGAGTTCTCAATAGCGTCCAAACGAGCGTAGCTTTCGCGGCTCCCCTTTTCTTCTTGCAAGCGGCGAACCTGCTCGGTGAACACGATCTGTGCGTAACGGTGCGCCATGTCTATTAAGCTCCGTGAAGTTAAATACATTATTAAGTAAAGCGGGCCTCGCGGCCCGCATTGCCTCGCTAAAAAAATTAAGCTGCGGACTTTAGTTCGACCTTAGGGAAGTCAATTTCCACTCGGCTTGCTTTGCCCAGAATATTAGTCAGTAGGTTTAGTCCAACATGAGTAATAATTTCGACAATCTCTGCATCGCTGTAGCCAGCGTTGCGTGCCGCAAGCAGTTCAGAAGTAGCCACCTCGCCCTTATTCTGCGCTAGCGAACGCGCCAATTGGACCGCCACTCGTGCTTTCGCATCCTGACTGCCGCCGGCACGGTTAGCGTCTATTTCTTCAGGCGAAAGCCCCGCCTTGCGACCAATCGCAGTGTGGGCAGACACACAGTATTGGCACTCGTTCTGCTCGGCCAAACCCAAGGCGATGCGCTCACGCGTCTGGGGGTCCAAGCTCCCCTCTCCTGCAATGCTATGCAGACCCAAGAAGGCGCGCAGCGCTGCGGGTGAATTGGCAAACACCTTCAGAAAATTAGGCACCACGCCTAGCTGAGATTGAATAGCCTCATACAGGCCCTTTTGCTCTTCATTTGCTTGCTCTTTGCTCACTACATTGATACGGCTCATTGCTTTAATCCTCTTTAAAAAATGATTTGAAAGTTTTCGATTCATGCGCTGTTTGAGCGACGGTTGAAGTTTGACAAATGCTGTTAAAGTAAAGAATACTCAATAAAAGCAACTCACTATTTCATATAATGAAATAATAGCGGCAACAATATGGACCAATTTCACCTAATGCGGGTATTTGTCACCGTGGCCGATGAGCAAGGCTTTGCTGCGGCTGCTCGCAAGCTAAAGCTATCCTCCCCCGCGGTTACCCGCGCAGTATCAGCGCTAGAGGCTCGGCTAGGGGTCAAGCTTCTTACGCGCACTACTCGCCACGTGCGAGTCACTGATGCTGGGCAACGCTATCTCGAAGACGCTCGTCGAATACTCCACGAGCTTGAGCTAGCGAACGAGTCGGCTCTCGGCATCAATGCAGAACCACGCGGGCGCTTAAGCATCACCGCCTCGGTTCTCTTCGGGCAAAAATTTGTTCTGCCCAGCATTACTCGCTATCTAAGCCGCTTCCCAGAAACACAGATCAACGCCGTCTTTGTCGACCGCGTGGTTAACTTAATGGATGAGGGTTTCGACCTTGGAGTGCGCATTGGGCATTTATCGGACTCTGGCATGAATGCCAAGCGGCTCGGACACGTGCAGGTGCACTGGCTCGCATCTCCTGCCTACCTGTCTAAAAACGGAGTGCCCGGCTCACCCACAGATCTCGACAATCACACGACTATCGCCACATCGAGCAGCAGCATGACGCTGGACTGGCAGTTTATGCAAAAAAACCAAAGCCACACCGTACGACTGCACCCGCGCCTCACGGTCTCTACCAATCAGGCCGCTATCGAAGCCGCCAAGCAAGGCTTTGGTATTATCCGAATGCTGTCCTATCAAGTGACGGAAGAACTAGAACAGCAGCAACTGAAAGTAGTTCTTGGCGCATATGAACCTCCTCCACTACCCGTGCATATTATTCACCGAGAAGGCCATCACGCTAGCGCCAAAACGAGGGCCTTCATCGACATACTGTCCGATGACTTGCAAAATACTAAGGCGCTAAGCTAAGCAAGCCAATTTGAATTACACTGGTGCTCGCCACCAAAACTCTCGACAAATTAATGAGGCCAAGTCTTGAAGGTAGAAACTGTTCAGATGTCTGATGGCACCAGTACGCAGGTCCACCATTTCGATAGCGCGGATATCCCGCAGGGCACTATCGTTTTTCTAGCCGCACTCGGCGTATCCATCTCTTACTATCGCACACTTGCGCAGCTCTTGGCCGAACGCGGCTTTAACGTGGCCCTCATAGAGACGCGGGGAATGAGATTCAGCTCGGTTAATGATGTTAAGCAAGACAATTTTGGCTACAAAGAGATTCTCGACACCGACTTAGACACCATATTGCCTCATATTCGTCAGCTGCACGCATCGCTTCCACTTTGGATTGGCGGCCATAGTCTAGGGGGGCAACTCGCATTGCTGTATGCCAGCAAGCAAAGAGTCGCCACTGATGGGGTATTCCTAATCGCCAGCGGATCAAATTATTACGCAAACCTGCCCGGCCTCCTGCCGCGCTTAAGACGCCGCATTGGCTTCGGTGCGGTACAGCTCATTAGCAATTTGCTGGGGTATTTTCCTGGTCATCGACTAGGCTTTGGCGGGCGTCAACCAAAGAACCTGGTTAAAGACTGGACACACGAGGGCAAAAATGGTCACTACCGAGTAGTCAATTGCGAGCAAAACTACGAACACTACATCGCTACTTTTCCACGCCCAGTCGTCATGCTCTGCGTTAAAGAGGATAAGCTTGTTCCTACCGCGTGTGCACAATACCTTGCCAACAAACTTAAGCGCTCAACAGTCGACGTAGTAGAGATTGACTCTACCCAAAACGGCCTCATGCCTTTCGATCACTTCAACTGGGCCAAAAACCCGACGATCATAATAGATGCTTTATGCGCTAAGCTTTCTCATGCAACGAGTAGGTGAGTGTCTATACATAGACGAACTACTAAAGAAGCAGCACTATGAAAGCGCGTATAGATATCGCCCGAATCACCCGTATCTAGAGCGCTGAAAACGAGCTTAAGGTTACTGAAGAGAGTGTTTGAATTCGCTCCTCTACAGCGCTTAAACTTAGATCACTCAGGTCTCACAATAGCTAACACCCTATGGACAAAAATTCAGAAAAAGTCGGCAAAGCCTACGATAGTATTACCCATCGTTGGACGGGCGACGGTTTTAACAGAAACAACGGAATTGCTGCGCACAAACGAGCGCTAGGCTTTGCCAAGAATGAAGGCAAGGCTTTGGACGTGGGTTGCGGTTGCACCGGGCGATTCATCGATCTGTTGTTAGATGAAGGTTTCACCCCAGAGGGCGTCGATCTTTCTGCGAAGAAAATAGAAATATCGAAGCAGCGCCACCCCACAATAGAATTTCACCACGCTGATATCTGTGAGTGGCCGATGCAAAGTCAATACGACTTTATTACAGCCTGGGATAGCCTTTGGCATATTGCTCTGGACAAGCAAGCATTCATAATAGAAAAACTATGCTCAAGCTTAAGCTCCGGCGGTGTGTTTATCTTTAGTTTTGGGGGTGTAAGCGAAGCAGGCGAGCATACAGACAATTTGATGGGCCCTAAGCTGTACTACTCATCTCTTGGAACCAATAACTACCTGCGCCTACTTAGCGAGTTTGGCTGTATTTGTCGTCATCTCGAACACGAGCGTGCAGATGATCCCCATACCTTTATTATCGCTCAGAAGCTCTAAAGCACCACGAATATAGTGGTTTCGTAACGAACATTCCCAACCACCTTGAAATCCAACACTTTGAACGTGTTCCCATTGGCTCAGCTCGCAGTTGCGTCTAGCTTGTTAGTTACGCCATAGGGCGTATACTGAAGATAAGTGAGCATCCTGCATACAAAATAATAAAGGTGGGATTGATCTGCATGGCATCAAGCCTTATAGCATATTCTACATTTCTTTTGACGAAACGCATTGTAGTCAAAGTGCTCCTTTGTATTTTTTTCCTCGCAACGTTTAGTCTCCAACACTCCTTTGCGGCCGAAAATTCCGGCACCCTCGAAGGAAAGAGAATTCTGCTTATAGCTGGCTATACAGATCTTGGCCCATGGGAGCAAAAATTTAACAATACTTTAGTTCGACTGCTTTCAAGTGAAATGGGGGCAGAAGTCACTCCAGAGTTCCTTCCGTTAATCGAGTTCGCTGGAGATGAACAAACGATTCAGCAGCTAGCACTCTCTATGCGCACGCGCTATACGGACCTGCAAAGATCCTATCACCTTGTCATCGCCATTCAACCAGAGGCAACTGAGTTTCTAGCCACATGGGGTGAGACTTTATTTTCCAATACCGAGTTTCTTTATGTCCTACCCAGTGCGACATTGGTGGAGAGACTCTCACAAGATGGCGAAGAAAACATCATTCTAAGCGCTACTCCAACGGCCATTCACAACACCATTAGACTCATACCAAGGCTACTTCCCTCACTGGAATCTGTCATCGTTGTTGGCGGTTCAGGCGCGGGAGACCTCTCGTACATACAGCGTACCAGGAATGCATATAGGGACTTCGATAGCGACGCTAATATTATCTACATAACAGGCTTAAGCTTAGAACGGCTTACCACAAGACTGCGCGAAGAAAATACCAATAGCGCAATCTTGCTTCCCACTTACAATCGAGATTCAGACGGTAATGTGCTTCGCACTATTGATGTGAGCTCCGCTATTGCTCAAGACGTTGAACTACCACTGTTTACCATATTCGAAGACTTAATAGGTCGGGGCGCTATAGGAGGCAATGTAACCGGATCTATCCACTATGCGGAGCAGACAGCATTGTTTAGCGAGGCCATTATCAATAATTTCCCCTATCAGGCCAGGCAAGAGACTGTCAGTTCCTATCAATTTGATGCTAAACAACTAGAAAGATTTGGCATCAGTCATCGCTCCTTACCGGAGCAAAGCCTATTAATTAACTACGAAGCCCCCGCATGGCGCACCTACATCTGGCAGATAGTCATCGCCCTGAGCATCATCACCACGCTACTTATTCTTCTTGCCTTACTTTACCGCAGCATTAGGCTGCGAGCAGTGGCTGAGAAGGAACTAAGGGAGGCGCAAAAACTTGAGGCCTTGGGCATTTTCTCCAGCGGTATTGCTCATGACTTTAACAATATACTTATGGCCATAGACGGCAACGCCGAGGTCGCAAAGGAGAGCATTAAGGCTAGTCCCGCAATAGCCGAGAAATGCCTAAGCTCCGTATCGATGGCCGTTGATAGAGCAAAACACTTAATCAGCCAAATTCTGCTGTTTAGCCGCCCTAGCAATAACGAGGTCTACAGAACAATATCGCCAGCGAAGCTATTGGAAGAGTGCGTAGACATGGCTCAAGCATCGGCGCCCCAAAGCATTCACTTTAGCAGCACCATTGCGAAGGATCTTTGGTTCATTGTCGGCAGCGAAACTAAACTCCAACAAGTAATCATAAACCTATTGAGTAACTCCCGCGATGCCATAGAGGGTGAAGGAAAAGTTGAGCTAATAGCCGAAAACATAGTGTTGAGGAAACGCTGCCAATTCACCGGCGGCGCTCTGGAGGCTGGAAAATATATCTCTATCTCAGTGATCGATACTGGATCGGGGATCAGCGAGGAAATTATATCGAGAGTATTCGAACCGTTTTTCACTACCAAAGCTATGCGAAAAGGCACCGGACTTGGTCTTTCGATCGTTCACGGTATCGTAAGAGAGCTAAAAGGCACGCTAGACATCAAGTCTAAGCTTAACCAAGGCACCACCGTAAGCCTCCTTTTACCGGCAGATTTTAGTGCAGTAAAGCCGATTCAGGACAAGCAGGAAAGCCACGGGGCTCGAGGTGCGGGGCAACACATTCTCTTGGTAGATGATGATGAAATGGTCTTAGCATCCAGCAAAGCAATTCTCGGACGCTTGGGCTATACGGTTACAGCATGCGATCACCCCTTCAAAGCCATTGAAGCATTCAGTCAAAAGACAAACCGCTTCGACCTACTGTTCTGTGACTTTTCGATGCCCGATATGAACGGTACAGAACTAATCGCTCAGCTAAGGTCTAAAGGCTTTAGCGCCCCAGTAGTTCTATGCACCGGAAATTCCTCAGCAATCAATCAAGAAAGTGCAGACAATCCGTATGACTTCACTTTGCTAACAAAACCCTGCACCAGCACGCAAATATCAGAGACAATATCAGCGGCTTTGCGAGGAGAGGAGCCAGTCAAAACTACAAGGCCGGAAGCTTAAAAACGCACAGTTTCGCGGTGCGTTTTGTCACCTGCTAATCTTTCTTTAAACTACCTACCCCACCAAAGGCGGAGAACAGCGCGCGCAAGAATTTGGAGAACTCTCCTGTCATAATGGCAAAGTCTTGATCAAACTGTGCAGCAGCATCTTCTGCCTCGCCGGCCTCATCCAAAATAACATCTTCAAATTTAATTTGGCTTACCACCAAATCGGCAGACACGACACAGTTCAAGGTATCGTTCCAGAGCAGGCCAAGTTTCTTCACTTGTTTACCAGCTTCCAGATGCGCTTTTATTTCATCACTATATAGGTCCTGCCCTTTGCAGCGCACGACGTTGCTGTCCTCAAGTGGATTAAATAACTCGCAGTCCTGATTGATGACGAAGCCATCGCTGGCCTGCTGACTCTCGAGCCACCTTGTCATCACATCATTGGGTGAATGCTCGGCTACAGGTAGAGTCACAGGAAGTGTATCGAGGCTCTCTCTCAATGCTGCCGTTATTTCATCCGCTACAGTGGCACTGCTTGAGTTGACGATTAGCAAATTATTCCTCAGATCGAAATAGGCAAAGATCAATCGCGTGCGTGTAAATGCTCTCGGCAATAACGCGGCAGTCACATCATCCTTTAACTGGAGTTTCTCCTTGCGAAAAACTTTCCGCCCTTGTTTCTCTTCTATCTCTTCCACTTTTTTTGCCAGCTCATCATTGATTACCGAAGCTGGCAGCAGCTTCTCGTCCTTGCGGGCACAGATCATGATGTAGTCGCCCAAGGCGTGAGTCAGCGTCTGGCCATCGGCTCCCAATGGGCTTACCCAGCCCATACGAGTCCGTGAAAAACTTTCGCCTTCGGTAAAGGCATGTTGTGCGAGTCTCTCTTCCAGAGTTTGCGCGTCGAACGCGAGAGGCTTGGTGGAGCAGTAGAAGCGTATATTCTTAAACAGCATGTGCAGTATCCAGTTTAACGATAGCTCGGCTGCCTGTTAGCGAACGGGCAACCGAGCCCAAATAGGGAAAAAAGGCGCTCGATTCTACGGCAAATTTACCCCTATGACGAAACCTTTGCCCAGATTTCGCAATCCCCCCTACCCTCATCTGGGAAGATAGCTGAACATCTGGCCTCAGACCTGTTAAAATTATGGCCCTTTAAAGTTTTGGTAAAGAGAGTACCCCTATGCCCGTTTATCGCTCGAAGACATCTACAGCAGGACGAAACATGGCTGGAGCCCGTGCTCTGTGGCGCGCTACAGGCATGAAAGACGATGATTTTCACAAGCCAATCATCGCTATCGCCAACTCGTTTACCCAATTCGTTCCCGGCCACGTCCACCTGAAAGACTTGGGCCAACTGGTCGCAAGGGAAATTGAATCCGCAGGCGGCGTTGCCAAGGAATTTAACACCATCGCCGTAGACGACGGTATCGCCATGGGGCATGACGGCATGCTTTACAGCCTGCCCTCAAGAGAGCTTATCGCTGACTCGGTAGAGTACATGGTGAATGCCCACTGTGCCGATGCATTGGTGTGCATCTCCAACTGCGACAAAATCACTCCAGGAATGCTGATGGCGGCCATGCGCCTCAATATTCCGGTGATTTTTGTCTCCGGTGGCCCAATGGAGGCAGGCAAAACTAAGCTATCCGAGCACAAGCTAGACCTCGTCGACGCTATGGTCATTGCGGCAGATGATAAAGCAACGGACGAAGAAGTCGCTGAAATCGAACGCAGTGCATGCCCAACGTGTGGATCTTGCTCGGGTATGTTTACGGCCAACTCTATGAACTGCTTAACCGAAGCGCTTGGGCTTTCCTTGCCGGGTAACGGCACGGTAGTGGCCACTCACTCCGACCGCGAGCAACTATTCCTGCAGGCGGGCCGTACCATTGTGGAGATAGCCAAACAGCATTACGAGCAAGACGACTATGCGGTTCTTCCGCGCTCTATTGGCTGTTTCGAGGCTTTCGAAAACTGTATCGCTCTCGACATCGCCATGGGCGGCTCCACCAATACTATCTTGCACTTACTAGCTATCGCTCAAGAAGCCGAAGTGGATTTCACCTTGGAGGATATCGATCGCCTGTCGAAGAAGATTCCTCAACTATGTAAGGTGGCCCCCAATACGCCTAGGTATCACATCGAGGATGTACACCGGGCCGGCGGGATCATGGGTATTCTTGGTGAGCTCGACCGTGCGGGCCTATTGCACTCACATCTGCCAACCGTGCACAGCAAGACTATGGCAGAGGCGCTCGACAAGTGGGACATCGTGCGCAACCCATCCCCCGAAGTTATCAAGTTTTATAAGGCAGGCCCAGCGGGTATCCCCACACAGACCGCCTTTAGTCAGTCTACGCGCTGGCCAACGCTAGATGGTAACCGTGCCGAGGGCTGCATACGCTCGCTTGAGAACGCTTACAGCCAAGAAGGCGGCCTAGCTGTACTCAAAGGCAATATCTCCGTTGATGGCTGTGTTGTTAAAACCGCAGGTGTTGACGAATCCATCCTCGTATTCGAGGGCACGGCCTATGTAACAGAGTCTCAGGACGAGGCGGTAGCCGATATTCTGGCCGACAAGGTCAAGGCTGGCGATGTCGTCATCGTGCGCTACGAAGGACCTAGAGGCGGCCCTGGTATGCAAGAGATGCTATATCCTACCTCTTATATCAAATCAAAGGGCTTGGGTAAGGAGTGCGCTCTATTAACAGATGGTCGTTTCTCCGGTGGTACCTCGGGGCTATCCATCGGGCACGTATCGCCAGAAGCAGCCGCAGGCGGAGCGATAGGTCTTGTTCGCAATGGCGACAAGATTCGTATCGACATTCCAAATCGCAGCATTGATGTATTACTAAGCGATGAAGAGCTAGCGGCAAGGCGAGCAGACCAAGACAAGATCGGCTGGAAGCCGGCCAAGCATCGTCCCCGTAAAGTCTCAGGAGCACTTAAAGCTTATGCCATGCTAGCGACAAGTGCCGACAAAGGGGCAGTGAGAGATCTTAGCAAGCTGGACTAAGACCAAGCATAAAAAAAGGGATAGCCGCTAAGTGCTATCCCTTTTTTTGCCCTTGGCATTAGGTGCGCTATTCTCCCTGTACCGTTGATCGAAACTGACGAATCGCATCTACCACCTGTGTCGCTCCGCGGCGAATCTCGATTATGGCTTGGCCTGCATCGCCTGCTAACTCCACACCGTGGTTCACCTTCTCTCGGCTCGCATCCATATTGGCAACCGCAGACCTAGCGAGGTCTTGGTTTCTATCAACCACATCCACAATCTCAACCGTTGCCTGCGCTGTGCGTGCCGCCAGATTTCGCACCTCGTCTGCGACAACGGCAAAGCCCCTTCCTTGCTCGCCCGCTCTAGCCGCTTCAATGGCCGCATTCAGCGCTAGCAAATTCGTCTGTTCTGCGATGCTGCGAATGGTTTGCACAATTTCACTAATGCGATCGGACTGATCGTTAACCGCCGCAATTCCTTGTGCGGCGGATTTCAATTCCCCGGCTATTCCCTGCACCAACTCAACTGTATTCTGCACAATTTCGGCGCCTCTTTCGGCGTCTTTGTCTGTCTTTGAAGAGATTTCATAGGCCAGTGCTGCGGCCTTGGACTCTGCCTCTTGATGCATTATTCTCTCAGTCACATCGGTCGCAAACTTAATCACTTTGTATAGATTGCCATTGGAATCAAACACTGGATTATAAGTTGCGCGCAACCATTTTGCTTCGCCGTTTTTACCTACCCGCTGGTAAATACCGGAAGCGAACTCACCTTTATTAAGGTGTTCCCAGAACTGCGTATACTCGAGCGAATTGGCATCCTCCGGCGTACAGAACATACGGTGATGCTGCCGGACAATCTCGGACTCACTGTAGTTCATCGCTCGCTCGAAGTTTTGATTGGCGGATAAAATTCGCCCCGAAGGGGAGAATTCGATCACTGCCATCGAGCGGTCTATTGCCGCCACAATGCTCTTTTGCTCGTGTTCTTTTTCTACCTGCTTGGTGATATCTGTGGCCAGTTTAATGACTCTAATCACTCGCCCGCTTTCATCTTTAATTGGGTTATAGCTTGCCTCCAGCCATAGATCCTTCCCTTCTTTATTGACGCGGTGAAAGCGATCACTCACATGCTGGCCCTGGGCCAAACCAACCCAGAACTGCCTATATTCATTACTATTGGCATAAGCGGGCATGCAAAAAATTCGGTGATGCTTGCCCCTAATTTCTTCTAGGGTGTAACCCACCGTCCGCAAGAAGTTATCGTTCGCTTTTTCGATAGTGCCATCAGGCAGGAACTCGATGATCGCGGTAGAGTGATCGAATGCGGTGAAACGAGATTCGTACTGTTGATTGAGCGCGAGAGAGTCGGCCAGCTGTTTTTTCAACCCGGAGTTGAACATATTCACCTCGAAACTTAACAAATATTAGCGCGTTCCCTAAAACAATCCATTGGGAATACACAAGTCTTACAGACCAGTCCTTTGGCGAATCTAGAACTTATCGATACGGGCCGAGAGCAGGCTCGTAGAAGTGATTGCTCTTTATAGGTAATCGGTTGCGCTACCAAAAACTTGACCTCATTCTTGCCCACACTAACGCCATTGATAATTAAGGCAGTGTGATAGCAAGTATTTGATCAATGCTAAAAACGAAGAATACGAGCAACTATTTCTTTTGGATCAGTCTAGCGCTCTTGTAATTGCGCACGAGAGAGCTACCATGCATCAAGCTCATTAAGCCAGAAAAGGCGGAGCACACCCCATAAAGCGAGCTTAGTATGAACTGGTTTATTTTATTTTGCGCTGGACTGCTTGAGATCGCTTGGGCAATCGGGCTTAAGTACACTGACGGCTTCTCAAAACTCTGGCCCTCAATTGCCACTGCCGCCTGCCTGCTTGCCAGTTTCCTCTTACTGGGCGTTGCCATGAAGACTTTGCCCGTTGGAACAGCCTACGCAGTGTGGGTAGGCATAGGGGCTATCGGCACGGCAATTCTGGGCATCGTGCTCTTTGGTGAATCAACCCATATACTCAAAATTATTAGCCTTGCACTCATTTGTGTCGGCATTATAGGCTTGAGACTCAGCCACAATTAACATAATAAGCAACGCTCACGACCAAGAGACTAGACAATTGTTTGAGCTAAAAACCATTGGCCTTTTTGGACTAACCGCACTGGCAGAGATTCTTGGCTGCTATCTACCCTATTTGTGGCTACATAAAGATAAATCCATCTGGCTACTGCTGCCTGCTGCACTTAGCCTAAGCGCCTTTGTCTGGCTACTAACATTACATCCAACGGCTGCGGGTCGCGTCTACGCCGCCTACGGCGGCGTCTATATTGCAACGGCCATACTCTGGCTATGGGCAGTAGACGGAATACGTCCCAGTATCTGGGATATTGCAGGATCAGCAGTAGCATTAGTCGGCATGGCCATCATAATATTCGCACCGAAAGCTGCGTAGATGGGCCGCAGCGCTGCTCAGCCCTAGAGGCCGCGCCCCTAGAAAACCGACTTATACTGTTTGTGCTAGGAGTATAGAAAATTGGAATTCACACTCGTTGACGCTCTCACTCTGCTCTCAATTCTTTTGGTTTCTGTGACCTGGTATATCACCCACAGAAAATCCAAGCACGATTTAAAAACTCACAATACCGTTACTCTTATAAGTAATCTCTCCGTCGTTGAGCATCTTCGAGACGCCGACATATTGGTGCGAGAAAAAATCACCAATAACGAAGTATTTCCGGCATTAATACCGAATCCAGGAGTAGAGAAGTGTCTCATCACTATTTTGGACTACTATGAATTTCTATCGCGTCTTTTTTTAAAGGACTCAATCGATCGAAGAGCTATCGTAGAGTTGCGCGGTACATTAATGCTAGAGACGCTAAAGGTCTCTTCTGACTACATAACAGAAAGTGCCCGCAAAACTAAACGCGAAGACTTGTACAGCGCCTTCTCTGAAGTCTGCGCCATCATCGCAGGCGAAAGGCAATGATACTTTATAGAGTCTGTCCCCAGGGCAGCTAGGTCACAACCATGAGAATACTAGTAGCACTACTCCTAGTAAGCGCTAGCGCGATGGCCAATGCCTCATGCGTAATTTTACTTCACGGGCTGGCGAGAACGGACAACTCGATGGAAAAAATGGACAAAGGACTTACGGACAACGGCTTCACCGTCATCAACCTAGGCTACCCTTCGCGCCAAAACACTATCGAGGAACTCGCTAGCATGGCGATCGAACCCGCATTGGCTCAGTGCGATGGCGAGCAAGACATCAGCTTTGTCACGCACTCATTGGGCGGCATTTTAGTGCGTCAGTATTTACGCTCTCACCATATTCCAAAGCTTGCTCACGTAGTGATGCTGGGCCCACCAAACCACGGTAGCGAAGTAGTCGACAAACTGGGTGACTTTCCCGGCTTTCATTTCCTAAACGGCGATGCAGGCTTACAGCTCGGCACCGGCGAACTGAGTGTACCGAACAGTCTGGGCCCTGCGAATTTTGATGTAGGCATCATTGCCGGTAACAGAAGTATTAACTGGATTCTTTCAGCTTTAATACCCGGCGATGATGATGGCAAAGTATCAATCGAGAGCACAAAACTAAAAGGCATGTCAGATCATATTGAAATGGCCGCGACTCACACCTTTATGATGAGCAACGATGAGGTTATCGCGCAAGTAATCTATTACCTTCATCATGGAAAGTTTGAGCACTGAGCCGCGAACTTCATTTGTTTTTCTCTAAGGCTTCCTTGAGCCCAGCGAAGGGGTTGTAAGTGGCAGCCTTATGTTCACTCTCCGATTCACCACCATAACGAATAAAATTCTCAAACTTAGTGTGTTCCTCATCATGACAATAGAGACACAATAGTTCCCAGTTACTGCCGTCACTAGGGTTATCATCGTGATTGTGGTTGACATGGTGCACCGTGAGTTCACTTAGATTAGCCCTGCTAAACTCTCTAGCACATCGGCCGCATACCCACGGGTAAAGCTTCAAAGCCTGCTCGCGATAGCCCTTCTCGCGCTTTGCCATATACTCGCGTTGCGCGGCAATGGCTTCATCACTTCGCTTTTTACTACCCTTGCTTTCGCTCATGGCATTCCCCAATAGCCTAATCAAACTAGCCTACCACCGGGCAATATATTCCACACCAAGTGTAAAATTATTAACATCCGACCTGCGATACTCATTCAAACGATGTTCTGCCACCACATAAAAGTCACCGGCTATGCGATACCCTGCCTGCACCTCTGCGACGAAGGGCGCACTTGGAAAGCCCGATGGCAAATCCTCATTGAAGGTATGGTCAACAAAGCCCGAGATATAAATACGATCGCTTATCTGTGGAAGCTGCAGACGAAAGACATGTTCTATCTGCCAGACATGAGCATCTTCGTGATCAAACTGTACAGGGTGGAAGTTGACGAAATAACTGAGATTATATCGCGCGAAAAACTCCCGCATATAGGACGTATCATTGAGGCGCCAGCGCAGTCCTAAGCGGTGTCGGTTATTCTTCGAACCTTTGCGAATATTGGTCTGAAAGGTCAAATCTAAGGGAGAGTCATCGCCAAGCTCCCAGCGCAAATTATGCTCCATAAAGTAAGCAGTGCCATCACTATAGGAGCCGTCACCATCCTCATCGTTCAAGTTATTCAGGCTAAAATAGGAAAGCCTCTCGCTTAGGTTCGCAGCAATATTCAAGGTAAACGAGGTACTCGTATCCACATCGCCAAGATAGGGGTAGACGTTAAAGTCCAGACTACCGCTAGTTCCCTGAGCAACTCCGGATGCCGGGATTGCGCATATTAATCCTAGCCCTATGTAGCTTATCACTCTCATAGCAGTACTCCCTCGGCATCAGCTTGTGATGAAAGAAACATTTTTTCGATAACACTCCTATAAGGTCGGCAGCTCAATATCATTGCTTAGGCCTTGGCAGCAATTCATAAGCATGAGCGCACGCAAAGAGGCCTGTCGACATACTGCACACAAACGCCGATACTATGCAGATACAGCTAAACGCACTACCTGTTCACTCACAATAATAATGGCAGAAGCCAACCACAGGGGAAAGTGACAAATGCGTAGATACAGTCGATATCGCCCAGCACGACGAAGCCAATTTTTGGGCCTTTGGGCGCTTGCAAGCTTGAGCATAACGGGTGCTCTACACGCCCAAGATACAGAGCCCCAGTACGACCTAGTGCGCACAGTCCATATTCTGGACGAACCGCGACATAGAACCGTATATAAAGACGGCGCTATTCGACTGCTGGACGTGCAAATAAACCCCGGGGACAAGTCACTGCCCCATACCCACGATTTCGCCATCCTATACACCTATTTTAATTTGGGTGACAAACCAGAGTATGGTCGTATAGGGGGCAATACGGATTATGCCAAGGAGCCCTATACTCACCGAGTTAAAAACGATGGGCCCGATCTATTTCGTATTATCGCCATGGGCAATACCGGCGAGCCCATGCCTGAGGACGCGCACGATGAACCCTTCGGCATGGAGGTCGAAGCACAGCTCGAAAACCCTTGGTTTCGCTCCTACCGCTACGAGCTGGCACCCGGTCATAGCACGGCCGTGCAATCCCACATCAATCCTAGCGTAGTCATTCAAGCCACTCCGGGCCTCATTCATGTGAGCCGCGAAGACGGCATTACGGCAGAGCTAAGCGATATGGCGCAGTGGGCATGGCGTGAAGCCGGTTCTACTTACTCGGTCAGCAATATGGGCACTCAAACGGTTTCCTTCGTTATCAACGAAGGACGAAGACAACCCTAGATTATGGGAGTTTAGTATGCAGCATAGCGACTTACCTGCGGCACTAATAGAGGTTCAGTGGCTACAGCAGGCCATGCGAGAGCAACATCCAAGACTAATCATCATGGATGCGAGCTGGCACTTACCCACTGCTAACCGCAACGCCGAGTCCGAATGGTTGTACGAGCGTATACCGGGCGCTAACTTCTTCGACTTTGATAAGCGCATCTGCGATCGCGACTCCTCTCTACCTCATATGATGCCCGATGCCGAGTTATTCACTAGCGAGCTACGACGGCTTGGCGTAAAAAAAGACAGTATCGTGGTGTTCTATTGCACTGCGGGGACTTTCACCGCCCCTAGAGCCTGGTGGATGATGCAGGCCATGGGGCATCAACACTGTGCGGTGCTCAATGGAGGCCTGGAAGCCTGGCGCAAAGCCGGACTTCCCATTGAGACAGGACAGGTGACTGCCTCCCGTGAGAGCGGTAATTTCCAGGCAAAACCGCGAGCATCAAAAATAAGTGACCAGCGGGAGGTCGCTCTGGCCACTCACGCTGAAGACGCTTGCATCATAGACGCTCGCTCCGCTGACCGCTTCTTTGGAAAGGCTCCGGAACCTCGTCCAGGGCTAAGGGCTGGCCACATGCCCAATGCCTGTAATCTTCCCTTCGATCGGCTCATTGATAATGGCTACTACCGCCCCATCGAGGAGCTACGAGAAGCCCTCGCCTCTCTCGCCACCCCCGACAAGCGGCTTATTGCCACTTGTGGCTCCGGTGTAACGGCCTGCGTAGTGGCCATGGCGGCCCATCTATGCGGATACTCCGACATATCGGTTTACGACGGCTCTTGGGCAGAATGGGGCGCGGGCGACACCACCCCCATTTCAACTCAATAATAAACAAAATTTAAAACTCTCCAACCAAATGGGCTCATCATTAGCGGCCCAGAGAACGCAGAGCTGCTCCAACTAAGCGATGAGGGCTCTGTCACAGTGTTGAGCTTGCAAACAACCGGCATGGACAAGCTAGTTCGCCCTGTATTGGCGGCAACAAGCTTCGGTGGTGATAATTACGGCAAGAATTCGCTCTATGCTCCCACTTGGTTCGGCAAGGTTATGAAGATCGAGCTTCCTTAGATTTTAGGCACCACAGCCACTTGTGTGCCAAAAGCGTGGGACTAGCGGCCCAATTCTCGTATACTTGCCGACTCCTAAGAGCTACGACTATTTTTTTATGAGTGACGCGAACCCAAAAGCTGAGATTGATAAGCCACAGAAACAGCCCCCTAAGGGCGGTTTCTTCACCAATTTAATTTTCAATATTATCTTACCGGTTTTAATTCTCAGTAAGTTCAGTGGCGAGGACAGCCTAGGGCCGGCGCTGAGTATTGTCTGTGCTCTTGCCTTCCCTATCGGATACGGACTTTGGGACTTGCGGCAGTCGGGCAAGGTCAATGCGATATCCGTCATCGGCGTGGTCAGCGTCTTTCTCACCGGTGGCATCAGCCTATTAGAGCTTGACCCCAAGTACATCGCCATCAAAGAGGCTGCTATTCCCCTGTGTATAGGCATCGCCGTTTTGTTTACGCAGAAAACTCGCTTTCCGCTGGTGCGCACGCTCATTTTGAATGCACAGCTTATTCGAGTCGACGCGCTATACAGCGCACTTGAGCAAAAGAATAATACCCACCTGTTTGAGAAGCGTCTGAGCGTCGCCTCTATTATCGTGGCTAGTTCGTTTTTTCTATCATCGGTACTCAATTATATTCTGGCGAAGGTCATTCTAGTGAGCCCACCCGGCACCACCGAGTTCAGCGAAGAGTTGGGTAGAATGACTGCCTTGAGCTATCCCGTAATCGCGCTGCCCAGCATGATGGTGCTAATGGTGGCCATTTGGTTTGTGTTTTCGCAGGTAAAGAAGCTCACAGGCTCCAGCCTAGAGTATTTCTTAGTGGATGGCGAAGCTGATAGTCACGAAAAAAAGAGCGAAGACGCTTAGCTCAAACCATCGGAAACGCCACAAGATGATCCATCTCGACGCGTATGCCAATCATCTCTCCATTGGCATGATCATGATGGCTTGGAACTAGGCTTAATACATGAGCTCCATCAGCAAGCTGTAGAGTATAAAGATAACCGGCACCTCTAAACGCCTTATCGACCACTTTGGCCTTAAAAGCGCTATCGTCATCATGGATAACATCATCAGGTCGAATTAAGACGTTGAGTGTGGTTCCCATTTCAAAACCATGCGCTTCGCTTTGCCCCAGCACACCCAAACCGGTCTCTACCCGGTATTCATCCACAACTGTTCCTGTGAGAAAAACGCCCTCGCCAACGAAATCGGCCACGTAGGCGCATGATGGCTCGTGATAGAGGTCAAATGGCTTACTCCACTGCATGAGCTCTCCAGAACGCATAACCCCAATCTCGTCGGCCATGGCAAATGCCTCGAACTGGTTGTGGCTTACCAAGATGGCAGTAATACCATCTTGCTTGAGCACCATTCGAATCTCGCGCGCAATCTGCTCGCGCAGCTCCACATCCAAGCTGGCAAAGGGCTCGTCCAATAACAAAATGCCAGGCTTAGGCGCCATCGCTCTAGCAACTGCCACTCGCTGCTGCTGACCGCCAGACAGCCGATGAGGGTAAGCCTCTAGCAGCTCGGTAATCTTAAGTAGCCTCGCTAACTCTTCAACGCGCTCTCTGCGTTTGCTCTTTGACAGATGCTCCAAACCAAACTCTATATTCTGACGAATACTCAGATGCGGAAACAAGGCATAGTCTTGGAATACCATCCCCACATGACGCTTCTCAACCGGCATGCAAATTTCCTGATTGCTCACGGCTTGGCCGGAAATTTTAATCTCGCCTTCTAAGGCGGTCTCAAAGCCCGCAATGGTGCGCAGCAGAGTCGTCTTGCCACAGCCGCTAGGCCCCAGCAAGCAGCCAATGGCTCCCTGTTCTAGAGAGAAGCTAATTTTTTTTACGATCAACGTGCCATCGAGCGCAACGCTAACGTCTTTTAGTTCAAGTGTCTGATTCATAACCCGGTCTGGATCTGGATATAGTTCGGCTGAGGATAATAACAGGAATAATGCCCGCCAACACAATCATCAGGGCCGAGCTTGCGGCCTCTGCCAATCGCTCTTGGTTAGCAAGCTCGTAAGTACGAATAGCAAGCGTATTAAAATTGAACGGCCGCAGTATCAGTGTCGCTGGAAGCTCCTTCAAGACATCCACAAACACCAGTAAGCTAGCAGTTAACAGACTGCCCTTCATGATAGGCATGTGGACACGTCTTAGAATGCGCAACGGAGACAAACCCATGGAGCGCCCAACGTCGTCCATTGTCGGTTTAATCTTTCCAAGCCCGGCATCTAATGTATTGAGTGACACTGGCAGAAAACGCACTAGGTAAGCAAACACCACCGCTATCAGCGTACCGCTAAACAATAAGCCTGTGGCGATGTCGAAATTCTCCCGCATAAACGCGTCAAGTGTATTATCAAACCAAGCAAAGGGAATTAAGACCCCCACCGCAATCACCGTTCCAGGTATGGCATAGCCCAAGCCCAGTATTCTCACCAAAGAGCGCATCATCAAACTGGGCTTTAAGCGCTTGCTATAGCTAATAAATAAGCCCACAAAAAGCGCAATTACCGCTGTAATACTTGCTAGCTCTAGGCTATTAAAGACAAGCGCAAAGAAATCTTCTTTATCGATGATATCCCAAGTATCGAAGGCCCAGAAAGTCAGTTGCACAAAAGGAATAAGAAAGCCTACTAACACGGGTAACAGGCAATAGAGCAAGGCAGCGTAACGCTTCCAGCCGACTAATTCGATAGGCTTCAACCGCGTGTATTTATTACTAGTGTGATGGTAGCGGGCTTTATTGCGCGACCAATACTCCACTATCAGCAAAAATAGAACAAAGATCGTGAGCACGGCAGCTAATTGAGCTGCAGCGCTTTGGCTACCAAGGCCAAACCAGGTACGGTAAACACCCGTGGTAAATGCCGATATACCAAAATACTGCACCGTGCCATAGTCTGCCAAGGTCTCCATCAGCACTAAAGAAAGCCCAGCGATAATGGCGGGCCTAGCTAAAGGCACAGCCACGCGAGTGAATGCTTTAAACGGAGAGGCTCCCAAAGTACGCGAGACCTCTAGTACACAAATGGACTGCTCTAGGAAGGCGGTACGTGAGAGCAAATAGACATAGGGGTACAACACAAATGCCAGCATGGTAATGGCGCCGCCGAGCGAGCGAATCTGCGGGAACCAATAGTCACCGAATCGCAACGAAAAGGTATCGCGGATCCAGGCTTGTACCGGTCCGCCAACATCCAATAGCCCAGTATAGGTGTAGGCAATAATATAGGCCGGCATGGCTAGAGGCAGCACCAATGCCCATTCAAGATAGCGACTCCCGGGAAAGCGGGTCATGGTAACCAGCCAAGCCGGGCCAATTCCCAAAAACAATACGGTAACGCCCACGCCCAGCATTAATAGCAATGAGTGCAGAACATAGTCCCCTAAAACCGTTTCATACAGGTGCTGCCACACCCCCTCGCTATCACTAAACACGGAGGAGAGTACGGTTAGCACGGGGACACTAAGCAATAGGCATATCGCCAATATTGCCAAGCTTACCGAGCGGCTTGAAAAGCCACTTGTCGAAGACGACAAAGCCCCTTTCGGGGCCTTGTGCGAAGAGTCACTCATTTACAATTCAACTTTAATTCGAGTTCTAGGCCTACTGCCATCCAGCACGATCCATGAGTCTAACGGCCTCGGCATTATGGATGCCCAACTCTTCAAGCGCAATATCGTCTGCCTTGAACTCGCCCCATGAGCGCAAAATTTCACTTGCCTCTACGTCCGAGCGCACCGGAAACTCGTTGTTAGTTTCCGCGTACCAGCTTTGCGCCTCTTCACTAACGAGGAACTCAAGCAGCTTCACCGCCGCTTCTTTGTTCTTAGATGCCATAGTGATACCTGCGCCACTCACGTTCATGTGAGCGCCAGCTCCTTCTTGATCGGGCCAAAAAACGGCAACGGCTGCAGCGGCTTCTCGCTGAGCTTCATTAGAGGACTGGATCATGCCAGCCAAATAATAGGAGTTGCTTAGCGCCAATGCACATTGACCAATCGCAACCGCACTTATTTGATCGCGATCCCCACCTTGTGGTGAACGGGCAAAATTACTCACCAAGCCTTTAGCCCATTCTTCCGTCGCTTCGACTCCGTTGTGGCTTACCATGGAAGCCACTAGCGACTGATTATAAATATTGGAGGATGAGCGCACACACACTTTGCCTTCCCACTTGGGATCAGCCAAGTCTGCATAGCCTGTTAGTTCGTCTGGGCTCACTCGCTCTTTGTCATAAATAATGACGCGAGATCGCAATGACAGTCCAAACCACTGATCATCCGAGTCTCTATAATGCTCAGGAATAAGACTCTTGAGCGTATCCGAGTCCACAGCCTGCAAGACACCAGCCTCTTTCGCCCGATACAAGCGCCCAACATCGACTGTCAGAATAATATCCGCGGGTGAGTTACTACCCTCAAGCTGCAGGCGCTGAATAAGCTCGTCAGCACCGCCAGTGACCAAGTTGACCTTCGTACCCGTGCGCTCCTCATAAACATCAAGTATCGGTTTAATAAGGTTTTCTTGACGAGCGGAGTAAATGTTTACTTCGTCTGCAAGTACTGAAGAGCAGTACATCGCCATACAAAGTAAAGACAATTTTTTCAACATTCTTAAGCTCCTAAGCACGTGCGTACATGCATGAAAAACGAGTTCTAAAGACTTAATGAAATTAAGCTATTAAGAAGTGAAGATGATAATTGATCTCATTTAGACTTGCAATTGATACAGGTCAAGCAAAGCAACTATTACCCTGTTTTATCCATATCAGGTAAGTAGAAGGCAAAATGCTCTTGGCGGGACTTAGCGGCATACATTGCCACATCGGCTTTGCTTTGGAGCAGAGCAGCGCTATTGCCATCACGTGGCGCCATGGCGATACCAATACTGACGCCAACCTCGATGTCTTTATCGTGTATGCGAATGGGTCTAAACAAGGACTGTTGCAAAGAAGCGAGCAAGCCGCGCACCTCCTCTTCACTGATGCCACCTAGCAAAATGGCAAACTCGTCCCCTCCATAACGAGACACTAGGTCACTACTTCTCACACTATTGAGCAAACGAGTGGCAATGGTTCGCAACACAATATCGCCGGCATCATGCCCCAACTGATCGTTAATCTGCTTGAAGGAATCCAAGTCAGCCATCAATAAGGCGAAACTCTCAGCACCATTAGCTTGCTGATCGGTACACATCGCTTGCAAGCTAAGGTCGAACAATCGCCGGTTGGCAACTCCCGTCAAATTATCTACGTGCGCTAGAGTATTCAGCGGCGCGACAAACCGGCGCGTGACTAAGAAGACAGCCAGAACGCTGACCAATAAAGCGACAACCGTCAGAGAGAAAATAGTCCTTTGAAGTCGCGTAAAAGGAGCCGTCACGTCAAAGAGAGATTTACCGACGATACCGTATAGCAAGCTGTCCTCGGGACCATCAATTTCGATAAGACTCAATGCATATGAATAGTCACCAAGCTCGTAAAATTGCAACTCTGTATTACCCGCATTGAATTCATCTACCAAGGCTTCACTGATAACCGCAGGAAAGGTGGGCGAATGGCTAATCCATGGCTGATCATCGCTCTTATAGAGAAACATAAAACTAGTGCCCGCCCTATTACCTAACTCTTGCCATTGCGGTTCACCTAGAGGGTAGGCAATACTAAGCCTCGCGCTTACCCCGTTGATCACCATAGGGCTCGAGCTGACTTGAAAAAGGGTCTGGTGCCGACTATCCAAGGGCATGATTTCTCGCTCGCCCAAATCGTCATTGAGCAAAGCAGGATTAAACTCAAATTCTTGTTCCAGGCGCGCAACTTCCGGGTACGTAGCCCGCGCCAGAAAACCCTCCCCGCTGACCACAATGGCTGCGGCGTCCAGACGAACAAGATGCTTGCGCATCTCAGGTTCAATAATATAAGACTCTCGCGTTTCCATGGCTTCGATAAAACCAGACTCGATCGCTAGGGCTTGAGTGGAGAGTAATAAATGACTGCCTCGCAGGTTAAGCAGGTCTCGCATCACCTTAGAATTCAGAGACAATTGCGTACTGGCCGCCTCGGCTGCAACCCGATTCGAGTTTATGGTAATAGCAATATAGCTACCACCTTGAACCAGCACAAAGACCACCACAAATATTGCAATGATCTTCCATTCATAAAACCTATAGTTCATGCAGCTCTCATTCTTTATTAAAAACGGGCAGAGCGATAAATCGGTGAATCATTGCAAATACACAGCGAGTACAGACAGGATATGGCTAAAGAAGCCCACAATAGATCAATGCAACGCCGCTATAATGCCATATTCGCCCCTTTTGCACATGCGTAAAATTCATCCATCATTATTTGTAAGGGCATTTATAACTCAGCAGGACACCCACGTGTCTTGGCTATCTGTCCATGCATCGTTTTAATGCTCTTCGACTCAACACATAGACTACCTGTTTGCGGTAGAATGGCGGCTGTTACAGCTTTGGACACTCACAATAGCGCGCACTATCAAGAAGGTGACTTCATGCTCCACACATTATTTTCTTATCGCAAAATCTCCATCTTACTCATTTCCATGTCTGCCATTTTGACTGCCTGCCAGCCGCAACAAGAGGCCGAGATGACAAACCCAGAGTCACAAGCCAGCGTCGAATATGACTTAGGGCTTAATATGAAAGACTTTATGAACTTGGTAATGGAGCCCACGGCCGATGTTCTCTGGGACACTGCCGGCTGGGTAAATAGTCGTGAAGGTTACTACGAGCTATACCCTACCACTGACGAAGAATGGCACCGTGTACGACAACAGGCCGCCATCATTAAAGAGATCGGCAATATGCTCGCATTGCCTGGCAGAGCAGTGGATAACGATGCATGGGTCGTGTACTCCAAGGGTATTAGCCAAGCCGCCACTATGGCCATGACTGCAGCTGAGGAGCAAAATAAGGAAGACTATTTCCAGGCCGGTGCGCGGCTCTACAGTGCGTGTACAGCCTGTCATCAAGCTTATAATCCAGAAATCACTAACAGATTCAATTAATGATATCTCGCCTTAAATTTCTGTGCTTGGCCTTGGTTTCCCTATGGGTTTTAGGCGCCAGTGCCCACACGATAGATGGTAACGACGCTCATTTCATTCAAGAAAATGCGGGGGCCGCCATCTCCGTATTCATGTATCTCGGCGCCAAACATATGGTGACGGGTTATGACCACCTTCTCTATTTGCTTGGCGTGGGGGTCTCGATTAGCCTCCCATGGCTATGCAGTTATCGTGCTCGATACTAATGACCCGCTTGAGAGACCCGAAGCCCGAGCCGAGGCCCTATGGGCAGCTATCGAGCTGCTGCGCGCAGAAAACACCAGAAGTGAGAGCCCTCTGGCCGGTCAAATCGATAGCACCCGCATGGCCGTAATGGGCCACTCCATGGGTGGCGGAGGCGCCTTAATCGCGGCCAATATGCACAGCGATCAACTCTCGGCAGCCATACCACTGACGCCATGGCAACCAGAAGGCGATTTTTCTGAAATTAGTATTCCTACGCTGGTCATAGCCGGCCAAGCCGATCGAATCGCCGCCGCGAACGAGCATGCCCGCCCCCATTATGAGAGCTTGTCTGATAACACCGTACGCGCCTATTTGGAGGTGAGAGACGGAGATCACTTCATCGCCAACAACAGAGCACTAGAGCTTCACCCTCTAATGAGCCGCTACGCCATTGCGTGGCTAAAACTGTATATGGATGGCGATGAGCGCTATCGTCCTTTCATTGCCGGCCCACTAAGCGCTGAAGATAATGCCGCTTTATCGCGCTACGAGCTAGCGCCATAACGCCTATATCCGATACAAAAAAAAGGGTGGCCAATGGCCACCCTTTCGTACAGCCATCAAGACTGGCGCTGCTACACCAGATTTGATGTTGTTAAATAAGAGACTTAGTTGGCTTTAGTCGCAACAAACGTGCCTTCAGCCATGCCAGCGAAGTCAACCTTGCCAGAGATCGTACCGTTATCTTGCATAGTCCCCGTGTACGTCACGGAACCTAGGTCACTTACCAGCGCAAAGCTAATCTCTTCACCTTCCTGTGTACCTGTAAAGTCGGTGTTACCTAGTTGACCTGAGTAAACGCCACGAATAGCCGTGTCACTCTCTTGCTCAATTGTCACGGTGGCATTTCCTGTTTGCCCCATCACATCTACAGCGAAAGACCATTTGCCTGCTACATCAGCCGCTGCAAATTGTGCAGAAAGTAGGATAGCCGCTGAAAAGATTACTTTAGAAAATTTTGAAAATATACGAATTAACATATTAGCTGCACCTCCGAGTGCGGTCTTAGCGAAAAAAGCGCCGAAATTGTAACACGTCAAACGACTCCGCCGCCAGATGAGCTTTAGCTATCCTAACTGAGGAAACGCTCACCCTATCGAATAAGCGCTCGAATTTTCCTTTCTTCTCATCATGTAACTCGGTAAATCTCGTAGGTAAAGCCTGGCCCGCTGTCGCTGTAACCCGATTGGGAGCTAACATAGAGTCGACGATAATAGGGGTCGAATGCTGGCCCAGTTAGTTCCGACTCGTCTTGTCCGACTAGCTGAAGTACGGGGACCACCTCGCCCGACTCTGAGAGGGCTACCAACTGCATATTGCCACCATCTTCTGCCACCAGCACATCGCCTGTTGGAGTAATAGTGACGTTATCGACGCCACTTAGAACTGGAGTTGGGCTAGTGGCTACATCGTAGAGGATGTTTAGCTTCTGATTGGCAATATGATAGGCCCACACGCGATTATCGCCCTTAGTCGTGAAGTAGATCGTGCCATTGTGGTATGCAATGCCCTCGCCACCATCGAAACGAGCGGCCGCAGCGACTTGATTGCGCGTCGAGGAGAACGCCGCGGTAGGATCGATAATTTGCTGCCAAGAAACAGACAAATGCCCTTTTACATCATTCACAATGGCGACTTCGAGAATTCCCTCGTTTAAATCGGGAAAGGGATTGGTCGGGCGAAAACGATACAGGCAGCCATCAGGCTCATCTTCGGTAAGGTATAAATGCTGATTAATAGGATCGACCGCCACCGCTTCGTGATTGAACACCCCTAGCGCCGGTTTCGCCTGCGCCTTTTTAACCCCAAACGGATCGCACTCGAACACCATTCCTCTATCGTGCTCCTCGCAGGACAACCATGTCTGCCAAGGGGTTTTACCACCTGCACAATTGTCCGTGGTGTCGCTTAAAATGGAATAAGCATCCACTAGGTCTCCGCGAGAATTAAACCTAAGCGCACCAACACCTCCAGTATTATTGGGCATTTCACTATTGGAAACGTATACCCACCCCCCATCGTCGGCCTGGAATGTGGCTCCTCCATCTGGGGCCATATGCCACACATACTCGGAGTCTGGAACGGGTCGCTGCCCTGTTCGCGCAATAATGCGAGAGCGATACCCGGCGGGCAGCATCATGCCATTTTCATCAGGTGCCTGTAACGGACCAAGCGTCGATAAATTGCCAAACAGACCATCATCTATCTTCGCAGCAGATGCCTGTTGCCGCGGGAAGGTGCTATTGCAATTCGACAATAGGCTACCACCGGCAAATGCTGCCAAGCCTTTCACGCCGAGGCGCATGAACTCTCTGCGTTGTTGTGTTACATCACCCATGCTTACTGCTCCAATGTCAAATACCTAGCAGTGCCATGTTTATGGCCCCGCTTTCAAAATGACAATCAGCTTAGCATCGGCTTATTGCAGTTTTCTTACACGTGCAGATTGCTTAGCGCGGAGGATCCACGTGATCATTCAGAGAATTATTAACACGAAACCAACCGGCGATGGAGTAGCGATCTCGAGCTGCCGGCAATACCTCATGCAAGACCTCCTCGCTCAAGAATACCACCAAGGTCCCAAAGGCCGGGGTCACACGCAGGCTGTCTTTATCCAGAGCCTCGTGCATCACCAGCTCCCCTCCATCATCGGGCAACCATCCTGGGTTTAGATAGGCAACGACTGAAAGCACACGATTAGTCTTGTCTTTAAATGCATGCCCCTTGAAAGCGTCAAAATGCTTTTTATAGAAAGTTCCCGGGCGGTAATGCGCAAAGTGGCTTTCAAAAGAGAAAAGGCCCAAGAAAAGTCGTCTATTAAGATCAGACTGCAAACGGGACGTCCAGCTCAGCCAATTTTTTTCGGCCTCGGTTTCACCTTCAATCCACTTGATCTCGTCACTGCGCACAAAAGGGTTTAGGCTGTGATCCAAGCTACGACCGACACCTGCGGGCGCAAAATCGCTTTCATGGGAGAGCTGTACCTGGGCGAATAGCTCAGAGGCCAGTGCATTGGGAATAGCGTTAGGAATAACGCTCCAACCTTTCTCGGTAAGATCGTCAGCGATTCTTTTGAATAGCGTTTCATCACCGTCAAAGTGATCGAAACCAAGACTAGGCACAAAGTTCATCATCATCACCTGCAGCGACAATTTATACAGCGTGTTCTATAAAGCCTACTTTCCTTTCTTGAAAGTACGCGGCTTCTTCGCCCCCAATGGGCGCCCATCTTTTTTCACCGGGCGAGTAGGCTTGGCCTCTTGATGCGGCGTACTGGTCGACTCGGCACTGGCAGCATCCAGCTTCTTGTCTGTCTTTTTCGCAGCCTCTGTGCCTTCTTGCGCCTTCTTAACTCGAATACTCGCACCGTCGATTATCTGCCCATTAGTCTTGCGAATAGCGGTTTTAGCCTCTGCAGCAACCGGCATATTCACAAAGCCAAAGCCTTTCGATTGTCCGCTCACTTGGTCCAATACCAAGTCGCAGGACTGCACGCGCCCATAGGTAGAAAACAGCTCGAGCATCTGCTCCTCGCTCGTTTCTCGGGACAAGTTTCGAAAAATAATCTTCATGTAAGCCTCTCTCCGCAAGCAATGAAGCCAGACGCCTCTTGATGTGTGCTCGCTTAGGGGCGCGAAGATACTGCAAAAAAGCGCGCTAGTCTAATAAAAAGAGACTTTCAAAACAGGCACTTTTGCGGCTTTTTTCAGTAAATCAGCAGTAGTCGCCAAGCACTTGCTACTCTATAATGCGGCACTTTCTTGCGGCACATTATATTCAGGATCTGACGATGTCGGAGTCTCCTGACACTTGCCCTACCTGTTTTACTCATCAAAAAAGAACTTGTCTCCATGATTAATGCTTCAAATATCACCATTCAATTTGGTGCGAAACCACTATTCGAGAATGTTTCCCTGCGCTTCGGCAACGGTAATCGCTACGGTCTTATCGGCGCCAATGGCTCGGGTAAGTCGACGTTTATGAAGATACTTAGCGGTGCCTTGGAGCCCACATCGGGTAATGTCAGCGTTGATGATGATGAACGCGTCGGCATTTTGCGCCAGGATCAATTTGCCTTTGAGGAATTTACAGCCGTAGATACCGTCATTATGGGGCATGACCGACTCTGGCAAGTAAAGGAAGAAAAAGACCGCATCTACGCGCTCCCCGAGATGAGCGAAGAAGACGGCATGCGTGTGGCCGAACTCGAGGTGGAGTTTGCAGAACTTGATGGCTATGCCGCCGAGTCCAGTGCCAGTGAGCTCCTTCTGGGCTTAGGAATCCCCTTAGAGCAGCATTATGGGCCGATGAGCGCCATCGCTCCCGGATGGAAACTACGCGTATTGCTAGCCCAGGCGCTGTTTGCAGATCCAGACATCATGCTGCTGGACGAGCCAACCAACAACCTGGACATCAATGCCATTCGCTGGCTTGAAGGCATTCTCAGCCAACGAGACTGCACGATGATCATTATTTCCCACGACAGGCACTTCCTGAATAGTGTTTGTACGCATATGGTTGACTTGGACTACGGCTCACTCAGCCTGTACCCAGGCAACTACGATGATTTTATGATCGCCTCTACTCAGGCTCGCGAACGACTCCAGGCAGACAATGCCAAGAAAAAATCTCAGATTGCCGAGCTACAAACCTTTGTGTCACGTTTCTCTGCTAATGCCTCCAAAGCCAAGCAGGCAACGTCGCGCGCCAAGCAAATTGAGAAGATCAAACTGGAAGAAATGAAACCCTCCAGCCGAATCAGCCCATTCATTCGCATTGATCAAGAGAAAAAGCTGCACCGGCTTGCGCTAGAAGTCACGAAGCTAGGACTCGCCTATGATGACAATCAGCTAATCAAAGACTTAAGCATGATGATCGAAGTCGGAGAGCGTGTTGCTATTATCGGCCCCAACGGCATCGGTAAGACGACCTTGCTTCAGGCGCTGACTGGCAATTTCGGCAAAACCGATGGGGAAACCCTTAGCGGCAAAATCAAATGGTCCGAAAATGCCAGCATCGGTTACTACGCTCAAGATCACGCTCATGAGTTCGAACAGGATATGAATTTGTTTGAATGGATGAGCCAGTGGGCAAAACCATCCGATGACGAACAGGATATCCGCGGCATACTCGGTAAAATGCTATTCTCTAAGGACGATAGCTTAAAGAGCGTGAAGGTGATCTCCGGTGGTGAACAGGGTCGCATGCTATTTGGCAAGATGATGCTGCAAAAGCCCAATATTCTGGTGATGGACGAACCCACCAACCACTTGGATATGGAGTCCATCGAAGCACTGAACCTAGCGCTGGAGAACTACCCAGGCACTCTGCTCTTTGTCAGCCACGATCGCGAATTCGTGTCGTCGCTGGCCACGCGTATTCTCGAAATCAATGAGAACAGAATCGACAATTTCAAAGGCGACTACGACGAATACTTGCGACAGCAGGGCGTAGACGCTTAAGTCTCAACAGGAGCAACCTTGAGCAAATCATTTTCCGAACTTGCGCTGCCACAGGCACAGCTTAAGAACCTCGAATCCATGTCATATACCCATATGACGGAAATTCAAGAGCAGGCTCTGCCTATTGCATTGGCGGGCGGTGACTTGATTGCCCAAGCGCAAACGGGCAGCGGAAAGACCGCCGCGTTTGCTATAGCCCTGCTTAATAATATTAACCCGCGAGACTTTGGGGCGCAGGCGCTGGTTACCTGCCCTACTCGAGAGCTTTGCACTCAGGTGGCAAACGAAATTCGGCTACTCGCTCGCTACCTGCAAAATATCAAGGTAGTGGTGCTGTGCGGCGGACAGGCTATCGGCCCACAGATAGGCTCCCTTGCACATGGCGGCCATATTATTGTCGGAACGCCAGGCAGGCTGCGCGATCACCTACGCAAAAAAACCTTGGATATTTCACGAGTTAATACGCTCGTTCTGGACGAAGCCGACCGCATGTTAGACATGGGTTTCGAAGAAGACCTAGCCGCCATTATTGAAGAAACTTCCAGCAAGCGCCAGACCTTACTATTTTCTGCCACGTATCCAGAGAATATTCAAAGCATTGCCCAGCAGTATCTAAACTCGCCTGAACACATCACGGTCGAAGCCGGCAAAATACTCAAGAGCATCCAGCAGCACTTCTTCAGCCTTGGTAAACAGCAAAGTCCAGAAGCTCGACTCGAAGCCGTCTACAAGCTCTTCATGAACTTCGAGGCCGAGTCGTGCATGGTGTTCTGCAATACCAAGCAAGACACCAGAGACACCGCCAAGTATCTAATCAAACAAGGCATCAGCGCACTCGCCCTGCACGGCGACTTAGAGCAGAGGGAGCGCGACCAAGTGCTTATCCAGTTCCGCAATGGGAGTTGCCAAGTCCTTGTGGCGACAGACGTAGCAGCGAGAGGCTTGGACATTGAACAGCTACCGCTTGTGATTAACGCCGATTTGCCTCGCGACTTAGAGGTCTACACTCACCGCATAGGCAGAACGGGTCGAGCGGGCAATGAAGGCATCGCTCTAGGAGTATTCTTTGAGCAGGAACGCTTTAGAGTCGACGCATTACTAGAAAGACAAGAGAACAGCGATGCCAGTATTCAAAGCATATCCGCCATAGGCGAGGCGACACGTGCGCCTTCCACTCCAGCCAAACGCTCTATCATGATTGCCGGCGGCCGTAAGAACAAGATACGCGCGGGCGACATCCTTGGCGCACTAACGGCCGAGAACGGTATTGATGGCAAAGCTATTGGTCGTATCGACCTATTAGATTTTTCCAGCATCGTCGCTATTGATACACAAGTGGCTAAGCAGGCGCTCAAACAATTGGAATCAAGAAGAATCAAAGGTCAAAAATTCAAGGTGAGATTCTGCGGCCGAGGCGTCGACTAAACTCAACGAGAAAAGCCATGGTAAAGAGAGCACGTTGTCCCAGCTGCACGCGCCCACTAGCGCTATGCTATTGCTCCTTATTGCCTAGCCTCCACAATCACTGGCCAGTGCAGATCATGCAATATTCGGCGGAGGCGAAGCACGCGCTCGGAACAGCCCGCATAGCTGCGCTGGGTCTGACTAATGCCTGGCTAACACCTTACACACCCATCACTAGCAAGCCCGAGGAAGCCGGCTCTCTGCCCTGTGCGCTTATCTACCCCTCTGATTCCAGTGACGATCTCCAAGTCTTGGCGGAAGAGCCCGCTCACCATCTTATCGTTCTCGATGGCACGTGGAAAAAGAGTAAACGCATGCTGCTGGAATCCCCCTACCTAGCAGATATACCCCATTACCGACTCCCCGCTGTTGAGAGCAGCCGCTATCGCATTCGCAAAGAGCCAACGCCGCAGTCAGTATCGACGCTTGAAGCCATCGTCACGGCACTAGGGGTCTTGGAAGATAGGCAGGAGTATTATCACCCCTTGCTAAAAGTCATGGACGCGCTTATTGAGCAGCAAACCTCTCGCATGCCCAAAGATGTCCTGCGCGACAATTATCCGTCCAACAAGGATTGCTAAAGAAGATTTAGGACAGCGCCAACGGCACCGCCAATAGCTAGGATTAGAGAAGGAAATAGCGTTAAGCCAAAACCTAATCCACGCTTTTTCGGGTCATCTATATAAGATTTGTAGTAGATAAAGCGGCCAATAAAAAACACGAAGCCAAGTGCAGCCGCGACTTCGGCATTCACCCAGTAGGCAAACAGCGCCACTCCCGGAAGAAAAATGAGAAGCTGTTCAAGTGTATTCATATGCACGCGATAGTAACGCTCGAACACAGGGTGTCCGGAAATAGCAGGCGCATGAACTTCATATTTGCCGCGCGCCATGCCTACTTTGAGAGCGAAGAAAAAATACTGTAGCAAGATTGCCACTATAACTACTGTTAGAATTTCCATTGCATTCCCTTATTAAGATTCAAAGAAGCTTACGCTACGGCACCCTTGCTACTCTTAATCACCTGATCGAGATAAGAGCTTGAGCGCGTCACCTCGTAACGCTTGAATTTAATGCGTGGATGCAGCTCGCGCATGCGAGAACTCAATAGCCCATGAGCCGAGTGCAATTGCGCATCCGAGATAATATCGTTGGTATCACACTCACGCGCCAAGCGGAGTAGCCTGTCAAAATTCATAATGAAATTATCGGTGTGAGTACAGCGAATCTGCGTCCCGTAAAACAGAGGCTGCAGGTCCACACCCTTACCCGCCAACACGAGAAAATTGCGGGAGAAAATCTCGAAGTCACCCGTCGCAAACAGGTGCCACATTTCCATAAACTCGGCCTCGTCAAACGTGCCATCGCCCTGAGGGCCTTTGCTGGACTGAAGCAATAGACCACTGATGCCGCCAAGCTGACGACGAGTATTATCCGCGATCTTAAAGAAGGTTTCCTGACGTGCATTGAGTTCGGTCGCGGCGATAGCCATCGTCTGCTTCTCAGACTGGATATTATTATCGCGCAGTTCACGGTTGTTCTCGGCCAAAACGCTTTGTTGAATGAACAGACCGATAACCAGCCATAAAAACGCCAATGGTGCAAAGGCTCCCTCTAGGAACGTTCCCATCTCACCAATAGGCAAAGACACAAACTGCCCCCAGCCGACATTGGCGTAAATATAGAGCATTCCCAATAGTAGCCAGATTACCGTAAGCGCTAGGCCGTAAAGAATGCGCCAGTCACTATGAGTGGCTTCTTCGATTATTTCTTTTTTATTATCCATACCGTCTAATTCCAAGCATAAGGCCAACATCAACCGATGCACGACAGCCGAGCATGAGTAAGTTTATAAATTAACACGAGATCGGCGCCGTTGGGGAGCGGCTAGATTACTGCCAGACCCGCACAGGGTCAACGGCCATGACACTAATAGTGGGACGCTTTCGATTATTGATGACTGGCAAACTGCTTAAGCAGCGCAGCGTCATTGCCCAACAATTCATCAAGTTTAGCGCAAATGGCAATGTTCTTACTCGCATCAGGGCAATTACTGATACCGTATTCATAGCGTGCGAGCGCGTCTCGATACTGGCCCTGTTGCGCAAAGAAGTGACTCAAACTACTCTCATGAGCCCTAGGGACACTCATGCCAAAACCTAGCTCTTCAAGGCATAAACCATTCAACTCCTGCTCGAACTGTCCCTGCATAGGAAAGGCCAGATAGGGCTTTTGCAGATACATGGCCTCGCTCATCAAAGTAAACCCCGCCGTCGCAATGACGGTTCTGGCGCTTGCGAGGTCTTCCAGAAAACCCTGTACGCTAAAGGGCCTATAGCTCACATTGCCATCGACGGCGTCCTTGTCATAGCCGTAGACGAGGAAGCGCTCTTCGGGAAAGCGCTTAAGCATATCGATGACCGCTTGATAAGCGCCGGTTAAATAAACCAAGTGATGCCCCTTATCGCTAGGCATCAGGGCTCCTACCTCCGAGCGCAGAATTGGCGGAAACAGAAACGTCTTACTATTTTTAAGCTCACCAAAGAAGAAGGTCGTGGCGAGCGACACATCAGGTTTTGGCACCATCATGGCTATCACCCGCTCAGTGATCCACTGGTCGATTTTCAAGGATTTAGGCGCCTCATAGTGCATATAGCGCATGCGATGCTGATTATCCAAGCTGATCAAGGGCAACTCGAAGGACTTGGCCAGTCGCGCCGTCATAGGTTCAAAGTCACATATGACGCACTCTGGCTGATAATCCCTGAATACTCTTTTAAGTTTGCGATAACTGCGTATCAGCGCGGGTAGTGCCCCTAAATTATGGCTCAGCGTCTTTAACATCGAGACTTTGTTTTCGACGCTAATGATGTGCAAGCCCTCGATTTCCACGCAGTCGAACAGGGAATTCAGGCTGCGAAAGCCTCGGTCATAGCTGACAAAGCGCACCTCATGTCCCTGGCTCATCAAATGAACGCCCATTTCCTTAGCGCGAGACGAGTGCCCCGAACCCTCGCCAGAAACCCCATACACTAATCGCATTAATCCTCCACTGTCTGCGCCAGTAGCGCAGGCCCTATGCAAAACCGGCATAGTATAGGCTCGTATTGTGACATTTTTGCGTTTATTGTCGCCCCAGCGCGATTGCTATTAGATGCCAGAAAATTGATAATTGTCCGCCCCACTTTTTGCAAAGACCAAGCCCATGACAAAGAAGAAAGACAACGCTCTTAGTTTTGAAGACTCTCTTGCCAGCCTAGAAGAGATCGTGGACGCAATGGAAGATGGCGAGCTAAGCTTGGAAGACTCTCTACAGGCCTTCGAACAAGGGATTAAGCTAACCCGCGACTGCCAAAAGGCGCTCGATAAAGCCGAGCAAAAAGTGCAGGTTCTCATGAACACCAATGAGCAAGACAGCCCAGCGCAGTTAGAGGCGCTTGAAGGGCTAGACGATGCGGATTCAAGTCAGTAATGCCCTCAGCAGACACATTCAATCTCAGCGACTATATGGCTCGGTGCCAAGCTCGCGTGGAAGCGGAACTAGAGCAACGACTCGACGCGCTACCCGGTCACAGCCTGCAGCTCAAGAGCGCTCTACAGTATGCGTGCCTTCAGGGTGGTAAACGGGTGCGCCCCGTACTGGTTTATGCGGCCTCCAAGGCCTTTGGCGCCAGCCCCGAGCAGGCCGACCTGGCCGCCTGTGCCGTCGAAATGATCCATTGCTACTCGCTCGTTCACGATGATTTGCCCGCCATGGACGATGATGCCCTGCGCCGCGGTAAACCTACGGTCCATATCGCCTACGATGAAGCCACTGCGATACTGGCCGGTGACGCTCTACAGCCTCTGGCTTTTCAGCTACTCAGCTCACCGCTGGACACCAGCATTAGTCCAGAGCAAAAACTACGCATGCTCAATTATCTGAGCACTGCCGCAGGCATTGATGGCATGGTAGGTGGACAGGCTATCGACTTTGAGTCAGTCGGCAAGACTCTAAGCCTCGAACAATTACAAACCATGCACAGCCTAAAAACCGGCGCCTTGATTAAGGCCAGCGTTATACTAGGGGCTTTATGCGCTCAGAATATCGAAGCTGCCCATATGAGCGCCCTGAGTGACTATGCCGATGCCATTGGCCTAGCATTTCAAGTGCAAGACGATATCTTGGATGTGATTAGCGATACAGAAACCTTAGGCAAGGCGCAAGGAGCAGACCAGGCTCTGGACAAACCAACCTATGTGGCCCTATTAGGGCTGGATGGAGCTACGCACAAGGCACAGGAGCTCTGTAAGCAAGCCATTGAGGCCATCGATTGCCTAGGTCAAGAGGCTGTCGCATTAAGGGAAATTGCTCAGTACATTGTGGGGCGCAAACACTAAAACCGCTGCCTAGGGCTATACCGATACCGCCTCTGCTGAGTTGGCGAATTGACCCTTACAAGACATTACATTAACTTAGCGCCAGCATAGCTGCTCACCTAGGGCTTGCACTGGCCCCGTTGTTGGCGATAATGCCGGCCCGAAATAAGAGTTTAGAACAACCCATGCTTGAAGAGATTCCATTAACACGCCCAGAGACCCCATTACTAGACTTGGTCGAGACGCCTGAGGATCTGCGCAAGATAGAACCGGAGCAATTAAGCGACCTAGCACGAGAGTTGCGCAAATACCTGCTCTACTCCGTGGGCCAAACTGGCGGTCACTTCGGTGCGGGTCTGGGGGTAGTGGAGCTAACTATCGCCCTGCATTACGCTTTCGACACACCCAACGACAGGATTGTTTGGGATGTGGGTCATCAAAGCTATCCTCATAAGATATTGACCGGACGCCGAGATAGAATGCTTACCATGCGTCAAGCGGGCGGCTTGGCAGCCTTCCCTAATAGAGAAGAGAGCGAATACGACTGTTTTGGCGTAGGGCATTCCAGCACCTCGATCAGTGCGGCATTGGGAATGATGATTGCCGCCAGAGAGCAGGAAATAGACAGACGGACTATCGCCGTCATTGGCGATGGAGCAATGACCGCAGGAATGGCCTTCGAAGCACTAAACCACGCGGGCGATATCGACGAGAATCTATTAGTGATTCTGAACGACAATAATATGTCGATCTCCAAGAATGTCGGCGGCCTATCCAGTTACTTCGCACGCATGTGGGCCAGCCGCCCTTATAATGTCATTCGCACAGGTGGCAAAAAAGTCCTATCCAAAATACCTCCCGCCCTTAAGGCGGCGCACCGCGCCGAAGAGTATATGAAGGGGATGGTCTCCCCAGGAACACTCTTTGAGGAGATTGGCTTTAACTATATTGGGTTAGTGGACGGACATAACACCGAAGAGCTTATCGATATTCTCAATAATATTAAACAATTGAGAGGCCCTCAGCTGCTGCATATCGTGACGCAAAAAGGTAAGGGTTACTCCGCTTCAGAGAGCGATCCTTTTGGCATGCATGCGATGAATAAGATCGAGCCAAAAGAGGCGGAAACAAGCGAGCCAAAGACGACGTTTCCTAGCTACTCTCAGGTATTTGGCCAATGGTTATGCGATATGGCGCAAGACGATAAACTGCTTGCCGCTATCACTCCCGCGATGAGTGCGGGCTCTGGAATGGATGAATTCGCTGAGCTATACCCAAAACAGTTTCACGATGTCGCCATTGCCGAACAACACGCTGTCACCCTGGCGGCGGGTATGGCTTGCGATGGCTTAAAACCCGTTGTCGCTATTTATTCAACATTTTTGCAACGCGGTTACGATCAGCTCATTCACGACGTTGCGATTCAAGACCTAGACGTCTTATTCGCCATCGACAGAGCTGGCCTAGTGGGCGAAGACGGGCCCACTCATGCGGGCAGTTTCGATCTTAGCTTCCTACGCTGCATTCCTAATATGTTAATCATGGCGCCAAGCGACGAGAACGAAGCCAGAAAAATGCTTTACACTGGCTACCAGCACAAAGGCCCGGCTGCTGTTCGTTACCCGCGCGGCAAAGGCGTGGGCGCGGAAATAGAAAAAGAGATGCAAGCGCTCCCCATCGGCAAGGCCAAGACACTAAGACAAGGCCGTGAGGTCGCCATTCTGGCATTTGGCTCAATGGTCGCCAAGGCCAAAACGGTGGGAGACAAAATCGATGCTACAGTTATCGATATGCGCTTCATCAAACCTATCGACGAGGCCCTTATTACAGAGTTATGCGCCAGCCACAAACTCATCGTGACGGTAGAAGAGAACACGATTCTGGGCGGTGCGGGGTCCGCGGTTAATGAATTCCTGCACAGAGAAAACCAGCTGATCCACGTGCTTAACCTCGGACTACCGGATAGTTTCCTTAATCACGGCAAGGCGGAGGACATGCTCGCCGAGGTGGGTTTAGATGCACACGGAATACAAAGCAGTATCGAGAAGAAACTGAGCAACATTGCCTAACAGGCTTTACCCCAAGTAATAAAAAACCCACCGAGAGTCCATTCTCGGTGGGTTTTGTTTTTCCCAGTGCCTAGCTAATAGCCAAGCGGACAATTACATCGAGTAGCGAATACCAAACACAATACTAGTACCAAACTCGTCGTACTGAGAAAGATTACGCTCATTACCCCAGTAGTAGTATTCGGGCTCGTCATTGATGTTAATCCACTCTAAATTGAACTGTAGATTATCTGTCATTGTGTACTTAGCCGTCATATCCCACTGCAGATGAGAATCTGTGAAGCGGATTTGGTCGTTCGTTAAATCCGCCTCAGCCGCATCACCATCAAACAAGGAATCCAGATAATCATCGCGATAGTTAGACACTATGCGAATATCCCACTTGTCGTCTTGGTAACCCAAGGTGAAGTTAGCGACGTTCTCAGCCATCTTACGGAACGGAATCTTCTGACCTGTCGGCAGTGTTGATTCAGCATCGTTGTAAGTGTAGTTAAAGCCAGCATACATATTCGACATGGCACCTGGCAGGAAGTTCAGTTGACGCTGCGCATTGAACTCATAGCCAGTGATGCTTGAAGAATCCAGATTCTCCCAAGTCTCAATGCCGTCGTTGTAGAACACTCCGTCGATTGTGCGATTGTTACTAGCCACTTTATAAATCGCATTATCAATGTCTTTGTAGAACATTCCCAAGCTGATATAGGAGAACATATCCGCATAGAACTCTACAGAAAGATCGATATTATCCGACTCGTAGTGATCTAGATCGAAGTTGCCGTACTCGATACTACGATCTGTGCCATTAGTTTGAATAATCGCATTCGGCGCGAACTCATTGAAGCTTGGTCGCGACAAAGAACGCGAATAGGCAGCGCGATAAACCAGTTTATCTGTAGCCGCGAACTTCACGTTCACACTTGGAGAGACAAAAGTATAGTCCTTAGATTTCTCGACGGGAGTCCAGACATCGTTAACAAGCTGCATGGCGCTAGAGTCCACATCCGTTTGCTCTACACGTAAGCCCGCAACCACACGTAGCCTGTCGCTAAAGTCCATAGTGGCCATGCCGTAGATCGCCAGAATATCTTCATTAGTGACGAAGTCACCTGCAAACGTTCCCTCTTCGTCTACTTCCGCAGTCGCAAAATACTGCTCTAAAGCACGCGATGCATCACGCTCGAGGAATCGTCCAAACTGATTACTAAAGGCGTGATCAGGGCTAGTAGTCCTTAAATCTGCCAGTGTTAAGTCAGGCTGGGCAAGAAAAACATTAAAGTCAGCATCTTTTTCGCGTTCGCGATATTTGAAGCCAAATTTCACTGTAGAAGGCATGCTCAGCAGTGAAAGTTCTTTCTCTACATTGGCCTGAAGCGTTACCTCTTCGTCCTCTACTAGCGACTTTTCAAATTCAATTTCATCAAGCTCGTAATCCGATAGCGGACCAAAGCCATTGATCAAAGAGGCGACTGGCTTGTGCCGATCAGCCCATGAGACGGTTCCGACTGCTTCTGTATCTGAGCGGTACTTGTTGCGGAAGGCGACGTCAACATTATCGCTATCATCTTGCTCTGCCGAAGAGTAGGCCAGCTCATAGCTAGCGAACCATCCAGAATCAAAACGTGTGTCACCGCCTACGGAAAAGGCATTGATCTTGCGCACTTCGATGCGATCTCGAGTTTCCTGATCGTTATCGAATCTGGCATAACTTGCACCCGTTGCAGTGACATCAATTACGTCTCGAGTTTTAAACTCTCCCTTATAACGCACCTCATCATCAGTATATCGATTGAATAGAGTACGCGCATAAAGAGTCGTGGCCTCGGTTGGCGCATAATCAAAGTTCAGTGTCAGCCCTACGCGCTCGCGGTCCAGATCATAGTAACGGCGTTCAAAGTCGTCGTTCATGAAGTAGTTGCCGTTGTCATCAAGCTCCCAGCCGTAGCCCGTCTCATTATTCTGTGAAATAACGTTCTTATTGGCGTAGGTGAAACCGAGGACAAAGCCAGTGTTCTCAGTCATCTTATTGGCCCAAGTCACAGAGGCTTTTGGCGAATTGCTCTCAGCCAGATCGTTGTAGGTACTGTCCAGCTTCAGGCGTACCAAAGAGCGATCTAGGGTCAGCGAGCTAAGGGTCTTAAAGTCTACTCGGCCGCCAATGGAGTCAGCATCTTGATCGGGTGTTAAAGACTTGGATACTTCGATGGAATCCAATAGATCTGTTGGCAGGCCGTCGAGAAGCACTGCTCGTCCCTCTTCAGGGGCCACAACAGAAGAACCGTTCAAATAAATAGAATTTAGCTCGGGACCAAAGCCTCGGACCACGACGTAACGGCCTTCCCCTTGGTCATTCTCGACCGAAATGCCGGACAAACGACGCATCGCTTCGGCTGCGGTAGTGTCAGGAAAATTTCCCAACGCATCCGAGTCAGCAACTGATAATACCTTGTCCGAATTACGTTGCTTGGAAAGAGCGGACGTCAAACTAGCGCGTGAGCCAGTGACCACTATCTCTTCCATCATTGGTTCCGCAGAATCTGAAGTCTGAGCCACACTCAAAGCACTCATACCAAACATCGGCAGGGCACTTATTGCCAGCGCTAATTTATTCTTTCTCATTTTTCGAACCATATCGAATACACCCTTAACTTAGGACTTGTTTATTGAATTTCGTGTCAGCACATCGAAGCCCCTAGTTATGTATTTTCTTCTTAGGCTCGATACAACGGCGCCCAACATAGCGAAGCTTTGTGACAGTATTTTTGCGGTCAAGCCCTCAAGTGACGAATTTGGGTCTATGTCATGAAAAATTCACGCCAGTGTCATTTAGCCCGCAGTTTTGGAGGTTTTTAAATTGACGCAGCTCACCGCTATGCGTAGACTTCGCTCTCGTTATCTGGCCCGAAGAAAGCAACGCAAGGCTAGGTAATATTCAGCGAGATTGTTGAGGTGCGTACTGCCAGATCCTTTGGCGAGTACTGATAAATGGGAAACTGGTTAGAGTCCAGTGCTGCCCCCGCAACGGTAAAGCGAATACCACTTAGGTAAACGCTAAGCCCGATACCAGCCCAACAGTAGTTAGCTACACAGATGAAGCGGAGGGCTCCATCGGTGGTCGGTACTATCGCGTCTTGTCGATTCTTCCTTCCGCACCCTCCCTCATGAAATTTATTCATTGAGGATATGAAAAATGAACCATTCCACTCTTGGCAGATCTGGCCTATTACTTAGCGCCCTGTCACTTTCTTTAATTTCAATTCAAGCTCTCGCTCAGAGCGAGGGTGAAAACCCGACTCTTCTCTCAGAGGTCGTTGTCACGTCGAGCCGCATCCCCACGCCACTGCGCAATATTGGCACATCAGTGTCGATCATAGATCGCGATGAAATACTCACTAACGGTTCCAATGCGCTCATTGACGTTCTGCGCAATCAAGCTTCGATATCTGCCAGCAGCAATGGCGGGGCTGGCCAGACGAGCTATATTCGAATTCGTGGCGAAGAAGGCTTTCGCACGCTAACACTATTGGATGGGCTTAAACTTTCCGACCCTAGCGGCACTCAAATTCAACCGCAGTTGGAACACTTGCTTAGCAGTGGCATAGGACGAGTAGAGATACTACGCGGCCCACAAGGCCTTCATTACGGTGCAGATGCGGGTGGCATCATTAATATTAGCTCCATACGTGGCAGCCAAGAACTATCCGGTAGTTCCGATATTCTAACGGGTGACAACGGCACCGATTTAGTCTCGGCTCATCTAAGCGGCGGGAATGACAACGCTGATTTCTATTTGTCCGCGTCAAATTACCAAACTGACGGCATAAACTCTCGCAGCAGTGACACGATTCTGAGAGACGATGACGACTACAGAAATACAACCGTTCACGGCAAATTTGGCTTGAATCTAACTGACGCTCTTCGTTTAGATTTAGTCGTTCGAAATGTAGAAAGCGATACCCAGTATGATGCTTGCTATCATTCAGTATCTGGCACCGTACACGATTGCGAATCGCCTTATGAGCAGAATGCAGCACGCGTAGCCCTCAGCTACAACGCAGCTTACGGCAGTCATTCAATAGCGTACTCTCAAACTGAAACCGATCGCTCATACTACTCACTCGATGAACTAGGCTTCTCCAGTAACGGCGAACTGCGACGCCTGGAATACATCGGCACAGTCACGAGTATGGAAAACCTGGAAATCGTCTACGGCATCGATTTCGAACAGAACGACAACGGTCAGTCCCGCGATAATACTGGGTACTACCTAGAGTATCTTAGTGACTTCTCCGACTCATTTTTTGTAACGGCCGGTGCGCGCTACGACGATAACGAAGAGTTCGGAGGGCACACGAGCTATCGCATTAGCTCGGCTTATCTCATCGATCTACGCGATGGCGCCACAGTAAAGTTTCGCGGTAGCTACGGCACGGGATTTAGAGCTCCTAGTCTATATGAGGAACAGTACAATGCAGGTCCTTTCGCTTTCGCTCCAGCCTCTACGACAACGCTTAGCGAGGAAATAAGCAAAGGCTACGAAGCAGCTATCGAATACTATGGCGCTAACAGCCTACGCTTGGAGCTGGCTTACTTCGACCAAAAAGTAAAGGACGCGATAGACTTCGATCTCGTCAATTACAGTGGTTACATACAGGACTTTGGCGAGAGCCAATCAAAGGGTGTCGAGCTATCCGGCGAAATCGCGCTCGCGACTCAGTGGACCCTACTGGGCAACTACACCTATAACGACACGGAGCGCCCAAGCGGCCTGCAGCGCCTAAGAAGACCAGAACATCTTAGTAATATCGGTGTTCGTTGGCACAGCAGCGACGAGCGCATAAAGATTAGTGCCCACTACCGTCGCAGTGAAAACAGTATCGACGAAAACTTTGGCACTATCATCGAGTTGTCGGACTATGAGGTTTTGGATGTAGGGCTTCGATATGCTCTTAGCCCCCAAGTGGAACTTTATGGCCGCGTGGACAACCTCTTGGACGAGGAGTACCAAGAAGTATTCGGGTACAATTCAATAGCTAGAGCGGCCTATATTGGCGTTCGCTTAAACTTTTAGGCTAGCGAGGCAGGCCCTTATGGATCATATGACCCAAAGAAAACTTCGACACAAACGTGCAATGCAACGCAAGAAGGAGCATGTGGATGCTCGTATTGCCGCCGCCACTGTGGAAAAGGGCCTGCTTGTCGTTCTAACCGGGAATGGCAAAGGCAAGAGTTCCTCTGCCTTCGGCATGATTGCTCGTAGCGTCGGCCACGGCCTTCGCTGCGGCGTCGTGCAATTCATCAAGGGACAGTGGGAGTGTGGCGAGCATCTCCTGTTTCAGGACAATCCCCTGGTCGAGTTTCACGTCATGAACACCGGTTTCACCTGGGAAACTCAAGACCGCGAGAACGATATCGCGGCCGCCACGGCCACTTGGCAACACGCAGTGGCACTGCTTAAAGATGAAGGCACTCAAGTCGTCCTCCTTGACGAACTAAGCTATATGCTGACCTATGGTTATTTAGATAGACAAGAAGTAATAAGCGCCATTGAACAGCGCCCCAAGTCTCAGCACCTTATTGTTACCGGCCGTAATATGAGCGAAGACATCATCGCTCTTGCCGACACTGTCAGCGAGGTGAAAGACATTAAACACGCTTTTAATGATGGTATAAAAGTACAAAAAGGCATCGACTACTAATGAATCGATTGATTTGGCTAATAGCCAGCCTTGTATTTTACGGCCATGCTCAGGCGGCACAGGTGATCGATGATAGCGGTCACACGCTAAGCTTAGACTCGCCTGCCAAACGTATTATTAGCCTAGCCCCTTCCATGACCGAACTACTTTTCGCCGTCGGTGCTGGCGACAAGGTAGTGGGTGTCAGTGAGTTCAGCGACTACCCTGAGCAGGCTAGCCAGCTTCCCATAGTAGGTCGCTACAACTTATTAGATACTGAAACGATACTCTCATTACAGCCAGATCTTATCGTCGCCTGGCAAAGTGGGAATCCGCGTGCCGCCGTTGAACAACTTAGAAACCTTGGCCTCACAGTTTACATCTCCGAACCCACTACGGCCTTAAGCATTGCCGATACGCTGGAGGATTTGGCCGCACTTGCAGGCACTCAGAGCTCAGGAACACCTTTGGCCAATCGCTTCCGAGAACGCCTGCAGCAGCTGCAAGAACAAAACAGTCAAAAAGAAACGGTATCCGTGTTCTATCAAGTATGGAACTCCCCTCTTATCAGCGTGGGTGGGCAAGAGCTCATTAACGACATCATTGAAATTTGCGGCGGCAGGAATATCTTCAATGACTTGGGGCTAGCGCCAAAGGTCAGCACTGAAGCAGTGCTGCAAAGAGCCCCTCAGGTCATTATTGCCAGCGGCATGGACGTGGCTCGCCCGCAGTGGTTGGACGAGTGGCTAGCGTGGCCCCAGATGCAAGCAGTTGCCAATCAAAACCTGTATTTTATTCCGCCGGATTTAGTCCAAAGGCACAGCCCGCGAGTCCTACAAGGGGCGGAGCAAATGTGCCAACATCTTGATGCCGCGAGGGGCAAAAACACTGAAGCACTACTGAAATAGTGCTCTACGCTACTCGCACTCCCTCTCCTGTGGTCTAAAGTGGGACAAATTCAACGATATTTTAAATAAGCGCCACTTTTTCTGGCTGTACAGTTTATAATCAGCCCTCAACGGGAGGGGGCTCCACTGTACAGCATGAAACAATTCTATAGACCGGCTTTAATTCATCCCTACCAATTTCAAGGGATCTTATAATGAATTTAAGCAAACGCGCTTTGCTTCTAATTACTCCAGTGATATTGGCAAGCTTCGCATTGGCATCTGCGATGGTCTACGACCAATCCAGAAGCTTTGTACTGCGCCAAGAACAAGAGCGCCTAGACTTCGCCGTCATCCAGCTCAGTGCCACTTACCAGCGATACATAAACTTTGCCAACAGCTATATGATGTCGCTTAGGGATGACCATGCCTTCCAGCAGTTTCTGCAAGACCCACAGAACCCGCAGATCATCGCCGCGCTCTCACCGAGCCTAAACCGCAATCTGGACTCCTTTAGTCTATTTAAGGGCGACGTTCTTGCCGTCACGCTCACGGCAAACACAGATCCAGAGCAGACAATCGCACAATACAGCAGCGGGCAAATCCCCCAGCATCTAGCGAGCTCGCTAGCTCAAGCCCGGCAAAGCAATAGCGGCCAGCATTGGAGCTACATTAATTCTGATGGCGAGAGAAGCACGATTATCAACACTCGATTTATTGAGGCACAAAATCAAAGCCTCGGATCTATTAGCGTACAATTAGCCATTGAACCGAGCATGTTTAGATCCCTTTGTGCGCAATATAAACAGGAGTTCAATGCCAGCTTTAGTATTGAAGACGCCTCTCCAAGCATCGAAAACTTAAAAGCGTTTGCTGAGCTTGGAAACGGAGAATTCCTAGTCGGTATGTTGAGTGACGATCATCTGCAACAGCAGCTCCTGCCACTTATCCACCGAATGGTACTCATCAGCGTTCTGTTCTTTATTTTCGCTTCCGCCAGCCTCTACTGGCTGCTTCGTCGCTACATCACGATGCCTGTCGCGATGCTCGAGCAAGATCTAGCCGATATCGTGTCGCGGCGCGACAGCGAACTACCTATTCGCCAGGGCAACGATGAGATAGGTCGCCTCTCACGCACATTTAGCAAGCTGTATAGCGATCTTTCCCAGTCTTACCGAGACTCCAGAGCGATGATGCTTCACGACCCTCTCACAGGCTTATGCAACCTGGGACACATCACCGACTCTGTGATAATGGCCGTAAAAGGCGCTAAAGATTCCCACAACGAAGTGGCGCTCATGTATTTGGATTTAGATAACTTCAAGTACATCAACGATAAATTCGGTCATCGGTTTGGCAATTCACTTCTGTGCAGCTTTTCTCAATCACTAAAATCTTTGGCCGCCAACGCGCAAGACCAAAGCAATCACGAGCAGCCCCCACAGGTCACCGTAGGACGTGTTGGAGGCGACCAGTTTTGTATCCTCATACAACACCCAATTGCCTTTGTAATAGCCAGAGAGATCGCTGGAGATGTTTTAGCACTTATGGCCGACGGGATCCTTTTCGAAGAGAACCGTTTCCCCGTCACAGTGAGTATCGGCATCGCCGCTTTCCCCAATGACAGCAATACGCCCAGTCAATTGATATCCAATGCCGACACGGCGATGCATCAGGCAAAAATTCAAGGCAAGAGCCAAATTGCGGTCTACTCCGAAGAGCTAGCGAGTGCTACCAACCGTCGCCAAGACATCGAATCAGAACTCAAGACAATGGAGCCTGATAACGAGTTCAAACTGGTCTATATGCCCTTGGTCAATGTTCGCAGCAATACCTTGGACGGCTTTGAAGCACTACTGCGCTGGGATTCTCCCAAGCTAGGCAGTGTCGATCCAGAAGAGTTTGTTCCCATAGCCGAGTCCTGCGGCGTGTTTGCCAAATTAGACGAGTGGGTTATTCGAACAGGGCTTTCGACCTATCCAAAACTGCGAAAGCAATTAGGGCGTGACTTCAAGCTGTCGCTTAATATTTCGTCTGCGCAGTTGCTAATGAGCAATCTAATAGAAGTATTGGACCACTATGTTAAGCAGTACGATATCCCTCCGCAGTTTATTCAGCTGGAGATCACTGAAACGGTCAATATCGAATACACAACTTACGCGGGCTCATTCCTTAACTCTCTAGCTAGTAGAGGCTTCTCTTTGGCGCTGGATGATTTTGGGGCCGGGTTTACTTCTTTAATGAGAATCGTTGAATACCCAATCAATATGGTCAAGTTCGACAAACAGTTTATTCAACGCACGCTAGAAAAGGATAATAGACGAGTGCTAAAACCTCTCGTTGAGCTATGCCACTCCAATGGCATGCTAGTTACCATGGAAGGAGCAGAGTCCCAAGAGGATATCGATTTACTGCGCAGCTTCGATTGCGACTATGTCCAAGGCTATGTGCTTGGTATGCCGCTGGAGCTAGAGAACATGGCCGAGACACTCGCTCAATATGAAAGCGCCGCTTTAGCAATTGAGAATAATAGCAGCGCCGAGGATTAAACTAGAGATACGCTATTTGAGATGCCCCATCTTACTGGCCTTGATTTCCAAGTAGGATTTATTGTGATCGTTGTGCCCCGTATGAATGGGTACTCGTTCCGAGATCTCAATTCCGATACTTTCTAAACCAGAAACCTTTCCGGGATTATTCGTCATTAGGCGAACCGTGCTTACGCCAAAGTGCTCCAACATGGGTCGACAAATTTCGTATTCGCGGCCATCTGCCAGAAAGCCCAATTGCTCATTCGCCTCGACGGTATCAGCGCCACCATCTTGCAAGGCGTAAGCCTTGATCTTGTTTAACAAACCGATGCCACGACCTTCTTGCCTGAGGTACAGAATGATGCCTCTGCCCTGCTCGGCTATTTTCTCCATTGCATACTGTAATTGAGGCCCACAATCACAACGCAGGGAAAAGAACGCATCGCCCGTTAGACATTCCGAGTGGACACGGCATAACACGGGCTCATCAGTAGAGATATCGCCCATCACCAAAGCGACATGCTCTTTTCCAGTCACCGGATCCTCGAAGCCGTGAATACTAAAATCACCCCAAGCCGTTGGTAGCGATGCTCCCGCTACAAAATTCATTTGCACGCGTATTCCCCTAATTATTTTTTAAACCAGTAAAGCTAAAATCTGTATAAGCACAAACGCCATAAGGCCTGCGATCACATCATCCACCATGATACCGAAGCCGCCACTAACATTTTTGTCGAGCCAGCGTATTGGCCAAGGTTTTACAATATCGAATAGCCGAAAGAGCACAAAGGCCAGAAGCAGCCACTGCCACCCGCTAGGTGCTAAGAACATGCAAATCCAAAAACCGACAAACTCATCCCAAACGATTCCGCCATGATCGTGAACACCGATATCTTTAGAGGTTTTATCACATAGCCAAACACCGATGGCGAAGCTAAATAGCAAGAACAAGCCATATAAAATGTGAGACATGTCAGGTAGCAGCAAGAACAAAGCGACACCCATCACGGTACCGAAAGTGCCCGGCGCAAACGGAACTGCTCCACTACCGAAGCCAAAGGCGGCAAAATGAATCGGATTGCGCCATACGGAGCGCGGAGTGCTAGCCATTGACTAATCTCCTAGCAGCCTCGAAGTGCCTATATCCCTTTATGTCTAGCTTCAATTCTTCACCCTGCTTCTTCCAGCGCAAACCGGGTTCTAAGTCGATTTGCCCTATTCTTGTAACCGTCACACCCAATTGAGAGCAACGCTTTCGTAATGCTTCTTCATGCCGCGGCGCTATCGTAAAACATAATTCGTAATCATCACCACCGCCCAGAGCTATTTCGGTACGAGCCTCTTCGGGCACCATCGCTTTAAAAGCCTCAGATATAGGCAGTCTATCAGTGTCTACGCTCGCGCCTACCCTGCTGCTAGCTATAATATGCCCAAGGTCAGACGCCAAACCATCGGAGATATCTATTGCGGCACTCGCGAGCTCGCGCAAAGCAATGCCCAAACTTATACGTGACTCTGGCTGATAAAAGGCACAATGCAGAAATTCCTGTTGCTGATCACTTAGACCTCGGGTATCTGGGCCTTGCAGTAGCTGCAAGCCTGCTGCGGAGTCGCCTATAGTGCCGCTGACATAAACCGAATCACCTACTTGGGCGCCGCCACGTGTGAGCGCCTTTCCTTTTGGAACGGCGCCATGAACCTGAATACACAAGGTTCTACCACCACGCTTAGGGTGACTAGAAGTGGTATCTCCTCCCACCAGTGGACAGCTATTAGCCCTCGCCACCGTCGCCAGTCCTTTACTAAAACCCTCAAGCCAGCGCTCATCTACCTCAGGCAAACTCACCGCTAATGTGAAAAACAGAGGCCTGGCTCCCATGGCGGCTAGGTCGCTAAGATTCACTAATAGACTTCGTTGCCCCAGCAGAGTTGGATCACTATTTTCTAAAAAGTGAACGCCCTCTACTAACATATCCATTGACACTACCAGCTGTTCATTAGGCTCCGGTGTGAAAATCGCACAGTCATCACCTATCCCTAAGACCAGCTCCTTCGCACCGAAGGCAAGCTCGGTGTTAGCGAAGTATTTGCTAATAATGTCGAATTCATTCAATGGCAATGCCAATACACCTTCGCGGGGCCAAAGCCCAAACGTCGGCAGCATAGCTGCCTATAATGTCTACCCTATTTCTAAAGTGCGAATATTGCGCGCAGCTTTGTCTAAAATACCGTTTATATACTTATGTCCGTCTGTAGCGCCAAAAACGCGTGCTAGCTCCACACTCTCGTTGATCACGACTTTATACGGGATATCAATTCGATGCAGGAGTTCATACATCCCAAAGCGCAGTAAGGACAACTCTACCGGGTCTAGATCATCCAACTGCCTATCTAGCAGTGGAGTAATGGCCTCATCCAGCTCGTCGACCTTCGCAACGATGCCTGGAAAGACCTCATGAAAATATTCCCAGTCGATCTTGCCAAGATAATAGGCCCTAAACTCCGCTTGGATATCGGCGACGGAAGCACTGGCTAATTGCCACTGATAGAGAGCCTGCAACACCATTCGTCTGGCCTTCTGACGCTCAGAAAGCTTTTTCTTAGGGTTATCCGCTTCTTTATTTTTTGGCAATACGAGTTTGCTACCCGGTATTGGCGAATCTTGCTCTTTACTCACTTAGGCTCCAAGCTTGCTTATTACACTAACCATTTCCATTGCGCTAAGTGCTGCCTCAGCGCCCTTGTTTCCAGCCTTGGTGCCAGATCGCTCAATTGCTTGCTCTATGGTATCGACAGTAAGAACACCAAAAGCAACAGGCACTTTACTCTCGAGGCTTACAACACCTAGGCCCTTAACACATTCTCCGGCCACGTAATCAAAATGGGGAGTACCACCGCGAATAACAGCACCCAAAGCAATAACAGCATCATACTGGCCAGTGGCTAGTACATTCTTGGTAAGCACTGGCAATTCAAATGCACCCGGCGCTTTAATGACAGTAATATCTTCTTCCTTCACACCATGGCGCACCATCACATCGATAGCGCCTTCTAATAGCTTATCGACCACAAAACTATTGAAACGTGCCACTACTATCGCATAGCGAGCTGTTCCACCTTGAAAATCACCTTCGATTACTTTGATATTGCTCATCGTTAATACCTGCATTCAGTTTTAAATTCGCTTACTGCTCGGCTTTGGTTTCACCAAAGGGAACAAACTCGACAACCTCTAAATCGAAACCAGAGATTGCATTAAATTTGGCTGGATAACTCAATAGACGCATTTTACCCACGCCCAAATCACGTAGAATCTGCGAGCCAGTACCAATAGTTAAATCGCTACCCTTACGCGCCTGCCTCTTAGCACTATTTTCCTCTCCAAAGGCAGCCGCCAATGTAAGGTCAATATCTTCGGCATACTCGTCTCCGGATAGTAACACGGCAACGCCTTTACCCTCTTTAGCGATATGCTCCAATGCACCGCTGAAGGACCAGCTAGGCCAAGCGCTGCTTACCACATCACACACATCATGAAGCGTATTGGCAATATGCACACGCACGAGAGTAGGCTCGTCGGCGCTAAGCTCGCCCATGGTGAAGGCCATATGCTTACCGCCTTGAATGGTGTCGGTGAAGGTATGCAAAACGAACTCGCCGTGTTGTGTCTTAATTGGATGCGACTCCAAACGCTCAACCGTTCGCTCGTTGGCAATTCGGTAATGAATAAGATCCACTATCGTGCCGATTTTTAAACCGTGCTGCTCAGCAAACACTTCCAGATCAGGGCGCCTAGCCATCGTGCCATCTTCGTTCATAATCTCAACGATGGTCGCTGCGGGAGAAAAACCCGCTAGCCTTGCCAGATCACAACCTGCCTCTGTGTGGCCCGCGCGCTGCAAAACGCCGCCAGGTTGCGCCATAATAGGAAATACATGGCCTGGCTGAACGATGTCTTCTGGCTTCGAGTCTCTACTGACCGCTACCTGAATTGTTCGAGCTCGATCTGCTGCTGAGATGCCAGTAGTCACTCCGGTGGCAGCTTCAATAGACGCGGTAAAATTGGTATGGAACTGCGTCGCGTTTTTATTAACCATTGGCGCAAGATTTAGATACTCACAACGCGCTCTATCCAGCGTCAAGCAAATCAGTCCGCGCGCGTTCTTGGCCATAAAATTAATGGCCTCAGTCGTCACGCGTTCGGCAGCAATAACAAGATCGCCTTCATTCTCGCGGTCTTCGTCATCCATCAAGATGACCATCTTACCTTGGCGAATATCGTCGATAATTTCTTCTACTGTATTCAGTTTCATCTAATCACTATTTACGGAGCAATGTCCGTTTATCAAAGAATTTCTGCTCGGCTACTTCTCGCTCTCAGGCGAAGCCTTGCTCTGCTAAGAATGCACGCGTAAGCGTACTGGCATCATTATTCGAATTTTCGTCTGCGGCTTTTTCTCCCAACATCAAACGCTCGAGATAGCGGCTAATCAAATCGACTTCCAAGTTAACTTGCTGCCCTTCTCGATAATCCTGAATAATAGTCTCTGCCTGCGTATGAGGAATTACATTGATACTGAACACGGCCCCCTTTACCGTATTCACAGTGAGGCTCGTTCCATCGATACAGATCGAACCCTTTTGTGCGATGTATTTTGCCAACTGAGCAGGTGCACGAAAGTCCATTCGAATGCTCGCCCCATCAGGCCTTGTCGCGATAAGTTCACCCACACCGTCCACATGACCCGAAACGATATGCCCGCCTAGTCTTTTAGTCGGCGTTAAGGCTTTTTCCAGATTAACCCGGCTCCCATGAGTGAGCGCTTTCAGCGTGGTTAGCTCCATGGTTTCATTGGAAACGTCCGCATCAAAGCTAGCATTTCCCAAACCCGTCACTGTTAGACAAACACCGTTAACAGCAATACTGTCGCCCAGCACCACATCGGAGAAATCGAGGCTAGGACTGCTAATGCGCAGGCGCCACTCTTTCTCTCGCAATTGCAGCTGGCTTATTTCACCCAGCGCCTCAATGATACCCGTAAACATATTGCTACTTTCCCAGTCAGTACTGTTGCACTGCTATTTATTGATAATTCGCGCGGTAATGCGACAATCCTGCTCGATGGCAGTCACATCGACGATCTCTAATCCGATGTGGTCAGACATATGCGACAGGCCCGGCAGTTTAAACAAGGGCAATGCATCGCTGCCCAAGAACTTGGCACCGATATAAATAATCACTTCGTCGACCAGTCCGGCCTGTACCATGGCACCGCTCAATGTGGGGCCAGCTTCTATCATTACCTCGTTGCAATTGTATTGTTGCGCCAGAGCACTCATCGCTGCGCGCAAGTCCACTCGCCCCCCTGCCACAGTTGGCAATTCGTGGATATCGAGGGTTCCCGATGATCGTAAATGGGCAAATCGCTCAAACTGCTGCGGATGCGGCGCGCCCACTAAGAATATTACCTCACCCGGCAGGGTAAGAATTTTTGACTCCGGCGGCGTGCGCAAAGACGAATCTATCACGACACGCTTTGGCTGCCGATTCGGCACTTTGTCCCTGGCATCTTCTGGCAGCTCGTCTACCCGCAGATTCAAGCTGGGGTCATCGCCTAAAACAGTATTCACGCCGGTGACAATGGCACAGGACTGCGCGCGCAAGCGCTGCACATCGGCCCTTGCCGCTGGCCCTGTAATCCACTGACTCTCACCGGAGGCCATCGCAGTGCGGCCATCTAGGCTCATCGCCATCTTACAGCGCACATAGGGCAAGCCTTCCGTCATGCGCTTAATAAAACCGGGGTTAAGTGCTCGCGCCTCATCCTCCAGCAGGGGGCCGCTCACTTTAATTCCCGCGTCCATCAAGGTCTGCACCCCTTTGCCTGCGACAAGCGGGTTCGGGTCGTGCATGGCAAACACTACTTCGGTAATGCCCGCATCAATCAGGGCCTGTGTGCAAGGCGGCGTACGACCAAAATGGCAGCACGGCTCCAAAGATACATAGGCCGTAGCACCCTTTGCCTTTTCACCGGCCTCAGCCAATGCATTCACCTCGGCATGAGGCTCACCGAAACGCTTATGCCAACCCGTTCCAACCACCTTAGAGTCGCGCTCAATAACACAGCCCACGCGCGGATTAGGCGCAGTGGTATAGACATTGGCAGCGGCCTCAATGGCCATACGCATAAATGTCTGTGCTGTTGTTTCCATCATGATGTCCCGTCGTTGGCCAGGCGATCGATCTCAGCACGAAACTCATTGAGGTCTTTAAAGCTCCGATACACGGATGCAAAGCGCACAAAGGCCACTTCGTCTAACTGCCGCAACTCCAGCATTACCTGCTCCCCTACAATGCGGGACGGTATTTCTCTTTCACCAGTGGCACGGAGATGGTTCTTGATGCGGTTAATGGCCTCATCAACTTTCTCTATACTCACAGGCCGTTTCTCTAAGGCCTTTAGCAGACCAGAATGTAGTTTCTCTTCATCGAAAGGTTCCCGATTGCCGTTTTGCTTAATAATACGAGGCATAACCAACTCAGCTGTCTCATAGGTAGTAAAGCGCTCGACGCAAGTGATGCACTCGCGTCGACGACGGACTTGATTACCTTCGGACACCAATCGAGAATCGATTACCTTGGTATCTAAAGCGTTGCAAAACGGACAATGCATAGTCGACCTTCAAGCCTTTATTAGCTGTAGACAGGGAATCTTTCACACAGAGCCAAAACACGGCTGCGCACTTGATCAATTACCTTCTCGTCTTCGATGTTATCCAACACATCACAGATCCAAGTGGTTAGTTGAGCCACCTCTGCTTCCTTGAAACCACGACGCGTAACAGCAGGAGATCCGATTCGCAGCCCGCTGGTAACAAAGGGCGGCAATGGGTCGTTAGGGACGGCGTTCTTGTTCACAGTAATATTGGCCTTACCTAACGCGGCATCCGCGTCTTTACCTGTAATGCCTTGCTTAACGAGGCTCAGCAGGAACAAGTGATCATCGGTGCCATTAGAGACGATGTCGTAACCGCGCTCCATAAACCCTTTGGCCATAGTCTGGGCATTCTTAACCACTTGTTGTTGGTAGCTCTTAAACTCGTCTCCCATAGCCTCTTTGAAGCAAACCGCTTTTGCTGCAATAACATGCATCAAGGGGCCGCCTTGGCTTTCGGGGAATACGGCGAAATTAAGCTTCTTCTCAAGCTCTGGGTTAGCCTTAGCTAGAATAATGCCGCCACGAGGCCCCCCTAGAGTTTTATGGGTAGTTGACGTCGTCACATCGGCTATTTGCACAGGGCTTGGGTAAACACCTGCCGCCACAAGACCCGCAATATGCGCCATGTCCACAACGAAGTAAGCACCCACTTTGTCTGCAATTTCGCGGAAACGCTGCCAGTCAACCACACGAGAATAGGCCGAGAAACCTGCCATAATCATTTTCGGCTTATGCTCAAGGGCTAGCGCTTCCACTTGCTCGTAATCGATTTCCCCGGTTTCGTTGTTCAAACCGTATTGAATGGCGTTATAGATACGGCCGGAAAAGCTCACGCTCGCACCGTGGGTCAAGTGACCGCCGTCTGCCAAGCTCATGCCTAGGACTGTGTCACCTGGCTTAAGAAGCGCCATATAAACGGCGGCATTGGCCTGGGAGCCTGAGTGCGGCTGCACATTCGCGTAGTCGGCACCGAAAAGGGCTTTGGCGCGCTCAATAGCCAAGGTTTCAACAACATCGACGTGTTCGCAACCGCCGTAGTAGCGTTTGCCTGGATAACCTTCAGCATACTTATTGGTCAGCACGCTACCCTGCGCTTCCATCACGCGCGGGCTGGTGTAATTTTCCGACGCAATTAGCTCGATGTGATGCTCTTGACGCTGGGCCTCAGCATCCATGGCGGCTTTTAGATCCGGATCAAACTCCGCAATTGTCATATCACTACTAAACATTCAATTCCCCATTGGCTAGCCTAAGATTCAGTGGAGCGCCATTTTACAGCATGGCCCGATGCTGGGCACCCACTATGTTCGGCAAATCGTCCTAAAACAGCTGATTTTTTTGCATATTCACTATGACTAAGCTGCATATAGGCCCAGATAGGCGTTAATTTTGCTCATGATGAGGGGGATTATAATTTTCATCGCTCGCAATAGAGCTAAGCGCGCCACGAATATGCCATAATTCCCCTAAACCAACTCAGCCTAATAAATGGCTGAAACAAGCAAGACGATTCAAAGGATATAGCTCGCTATGGCACAGTTTGTATACACCATGCAGAGGGTAGGAAAAGTAGTCCCACCCAAAAAAGAGATTCTAAAAGACATTTCCCTGTCGTTCTTCCCAGGCGCCAAAATTGGCGTTCTAGGCCTAAATGGCTCTGGTAAGTCGAGCTTACTTCGCATTATGGCGGGAATTGACAAAGAGCATCACGGTGAAGCCAGAGCACAGGCCGATATTAATATTGGCTATCTGCCACAGGAGCCAGCATTGAATCTTGAGAAAGATGTGCGCGGCAATGTGGAAGAGGGCATGGGCTCTATAATCCAACTGATCGAAGAGTTTAACCAGATCAGCGACAGGTTTGCCGAGCCCATGATCGACGACGAGATGAACCAGCTGCTGGAGAAGCAAGGTGAGCTGCAGAACGCAATTGATGCGGCCGACGGCTGGGATCTGGAGCGCAAACTAGAGGTTGCGGCAGATGCGCTGCGTTTGCCGGCATGGGATTCCGATGTTAGTAAACTCTCGGGCGGCGAGAAGCGCCGAGTTGCGCTATGCCGACTACTCCTATCCAACCCAGACATGCTCTTACTGGACGAGCCCACCAACCACCTAGATGCCGAAAGCGTCGCGTGGCTAGAGCGTTTTTTACAGGAATACCCGGGCACAGTGGTTGCGATTACCCATGATCGCTACTTCTTGGACAATGCGGCTGGCTGGATTCTGGAGCTGGACCGAGGTCACGGCATTCCATACGAAGGCAATTACACCAACTGGCTGGAAGCCAAGGAAAAGCGGCTAGCAACGGAAGCCAAGCAAGAGGCCGCAAGAGAGAAAACCATCAAGTCAGAACTAGAGTGGGTGCGGGCAAACCCCAAGGGGCGCCAGGCCAAGAGCAAGGCCCGCATGGCAAGGTTTGAGGAGCTGAACTCTCAAGACTTCCAGAAGCGCAACGAGACCACCGAATTGTATATTCCACCAGGTCCACGCTTGGGCGATGTTGTGATTGAAGTGGAAAACCTTTGCAAGAGCTTCGGAGATCGCACACTGATCGAAGACTTGAGCTTTAGCATCCCCAAAGGCAGCATCGTCGGCATTATTGGGGGCAACGGCGCAGGTAAAACGACCTTCTTGCGCATGTTGGTCGGGCAAGAGCAGCCCGATAGCGGCAGCATACGCCTAGGCGAGACCGTCGACCTAGCCTATGTCGATCAGAGCCGCGACGAACTCGATGATACGCAAACTGTGTGGGAGGAAATATCTGACGGCAACGAGATTCTGCAGATTGGTCGCTATGAAGTGCCCTCTCGCGCCTATGCTAGCCGCTTCAATTTTCGCGGCTCGGACCAGCAAAAGAATGTGAAAGACCTATCTGGGGGTGAGCGCAACCGCCTGCATTTAGCTAAACTTCTGAAGCGTGGAGCGAATGTGCTGCTATTAGACGAACCAACCAATGACTTGGACGTTGAGACACTACGCGCGCTCGAAGAGGGCCTACTTAACTTCCCCGGCAATGCGATCATCGTATCCCATGATCGCTGGTTCCTAGACCGCCTATGCACGCATATTCTCGCGTTCGAAGGCGATAGCAAAGTAGTATGGCATGAAGGCAATTACAGCGATTACGAGGCCGACCGCAAGAAGCGGCTAGGCGACGCCGCACAGCCTACGCGCATAAAATACAAAAGACTCGCCTAGCAAGGGCAGCTCGCTAGGTACTGCAGTTCTGGCAGCAACGGCCGCTATCACTGTATCGATGGAAGACGGAGGAAATACAATGGGTGACACGCTAGATCCAAAAACCGATAAGCCTGATGAGCAATCGGATAACCGTCGTGCGTTCACGAGAGTTTTTTTCGACGCCGAAACAGTCATTTCCCAAGGAACAAAAAGCTGGCCTGTAGAGCTTATCGATATATCCCTGCATGGCCTGCTTGTTAAAGACCCAGGAGATATGAACCTAGTTGCCAACTCTAAGTTAGAGGCCGACATTCATCTGGCTGGCGACTTGGCTATTCGTATGCATTTGCATATCGCCCATCAAGAGGACGATCTAATAGGGCTCGTTTGCGATGATATCGACATCGACAGCATGACCCACCTTCGCCGCTTGGTGGAACTAAACACCGGCGACACGGGCCTGCTAGAAAGGGAATTGTCAGCTTTAGGCTAAGACCGCTGTTACAGGTCTAACTCTTCGCGCAATTTTTGCATACGAGCGTGATTCTCCTGCGCCGACAACGGACGGGAAACGCGCTCAGGCAAGGCCCTAGCTTGGGGTGCCTCTAACTCTTCGCCGTGCATCACTCTGCGGCAAAGTTCTTGATAATAATAATCAAAAAGTGGAAAGACCTTGTCTTCTGGCTCGCTAGCCAGAATATACCAATCCGTTGCCTTACCTGCGAGATACACTGCCAAGTGGCTCCACTGATATTCTGACTTGGGCTGACTAGCGCAACAGGCCTCGATATAGGCTTGCTTTGAACTCGGCAGGCCGAATACTTCCATGCCGTTATCGCAAGCCTTTACCACCTCCGCCAAGCTGGGCAAGTACGTGCTTCTTTTGACCAGTCGTGAGGACGCAGCGACAATCTGAGAAGGGCTATAAGCGGCGAGTGCTTCACTCCAATAGCGCTTGGCAAGCAGCAGTTGATCTTCCTTCGCATAAGCCTTATGAAACTGGTTATGGTATGCAAGTTCAAAATCGGCAAACAGTTTATTAATGGCATCGACCCTATCCGGCCCTTGATCGTAAGCGCTGTCACCCCCCATCTGGCTATTCGGCCCAGCTTCGGTCTGTGAATCGCTTATAGGCTTTTCCAACTGCTTGCGTGCCTTGTTCAGTAAAGGATTCATTGATTGCATTAGTGCCACTCACATTGACGGCGTTCTCTAGCCGCCTTGCCCATTGATATTTTATATATTGCAAGAACCGAGTATTCCAAGATGCGTGCGCCTGCTGCGCATCGCGCCAGTACAAGACAAATTCTTTAACCTTCTCTCGCGCAAAGCTTTCATCTATCTGAGCAAGGCTCAGAATATCAAAGCACTCGGCGCTAGGCTGCCAGTCCGCCGGTATAATTCGCGGTTGATTGTCCACATCAACGGTGGAGGAATACTTAGCCCACTGCCGCCTAATATGATCGATGAAGCGGGTATTCCACTGCCCTTCCTGAGCCCCACGCTCGCGCCAATATAAAACAAACTCAGGCACGGCATCTTCAATAAAAGCCCTATTAATGCCAGCGTTTTCGAGTATGCTCATTGCATCGGAGCTGGGCAACCAGTCCGGCGACATTAGCGTGTCGATTTCCCTAGCACCTTTACGCGACTGAGCTTGGCGCCACTCTCTTACCGCCCACTTATAAAATGAATTTCCCCAAGAGAAGCGCGTGTCCCCCCTATCTCGCCAGTACAGGACGAAACCAGGCACCAGCTCCCGAATAAAGTCTTCGGGAATATTGTGCTGCTTGCACTGCTTAATCCAATCTTGGCCGGGCTGCCAGTCTGGGGGAATGCGGCTTGCGCCCGAGGTATTTGCGGCATCAAAAATCTCGCGATGCGTCGAGCCACCAGTATTAACAGAGCGATCTTCTGTTGCTTTCTCGCTTAGGGGAGACTGCACTACTGCTGACTTGGAAGACGATTCCTGTTTTTGGTTTATCGCAAAGTAACTGCGCCCACCCTCGTCCTCTACCAAAATTAATCCCAACTCCTGCAGACTCCCTTGCACTCTTTTCAGATCAATCAGCGCCCAAAACGGAAACGCCTCGGCCAGGACATCTTGACTCAGAGCTACCCACTTCAAGCCATTCTTAAAGCGGCCGTCCCGATGTGCCATTAGTTCGCTCAAGACATGCAGCATCACGGCCTCTTCAAGGCCGATAGTCTGCGCAAGCGTTGGCGATATGACCAGCGGTCGTTCTGGAATCAAAGAGGACTGCATGAAAAAACCTGTGTATACCTAAGTCAAACTAAAGCGTGTTGGACGGATATGCTACCACAGCCATGCCCTAACACAGCGCTTGCCTTTGAGAAAATTGACAAAGCGCACAAGCGAAGCACCATGCAGCAATCGACAATACCAGCGCGTGCAAGCCTAGAGCGCCTCCAGTACCATCTCCATGGGCACGGCTTCTTGTTCAGCCTCAGATACTTCTACAGATTCAGCTAGCATCACTCGTTCGCTTAACTCCCCATACAGCCCCAGCAGGGCCTGTTCAATGGCCATCGCCCGCGAGCGAGCCAACTCAGACAAGTCCGCAGCCGCTATTGGCTCGGCCTCTATTAGGGCTCGTCGAATGGAGCCACCATAGGCTAATTCATCGAACTGAGGCTCTGCGCCCTGCTCTTCTAAGGAGCTCTCTGCGCGCCAAGCCAGCAAGGCTACTTCTGCCTGCTCACCGGCCACTTGTCTGTATAGCGTTTCCAAGACCGGTGTTTGGGCCATGTCGTAGTCTGGACTGGCCTGCGCGGTTTCTAGGGCCTGTTGTAGGCGCTCATCGACACGAAGAACCCTCAGCGCCTCCGCATCTAGTTGGGCGTGATAACTACCAGGAAGCGATAGTGCCAATTGAGGCCTTTGCAGGAGGGCCTCGGCGAGCGTAAGCAACTTCTCTCGCTCGGGCGGTGCCAAATCACTTCGCCCTGGCACAAACTGAATGACTCCTATCTCTTCGTCATCACCGCCGCCGACCAAACCCGCTAGTAGTTTAAACGGCGAGGCGACTATATTGCGTATTATATTGGCCAGTGCCTGTGAGATCACTGGGCCATATTGAAACTGGGGATTATTAAGATCCCCCGTTACAGGGACATTAAGATCAATCACTCCGTCCGCATTCTTGAGCAAGGCGACCGCAAGTCCTAAGGGCAAATCCAACGCATCCGGGTGCTCTTGTCTATCACCCAACACTAGATCTCGTAAGATTAAAGAATTTTGCCCCTGCATTTGGGCATCGTTAATGCGATAGGATAGGTCCACGTCCATACGACCATCGTCTATATGACGGCCAGCAAACTTGATCACATAAGGGGTCATAGCTGGCATATGGAGATTATTAAAGGATAAATCTATTTCGGTTAAATCGGCATAGGCCAAAGGCAATAACTGCCCAGTAATGACAGCCTGGCCATACTCATCCACTCGTCCCTCTATATTGATTCTGGCAGGCTCTCTAGAGCGAGAAGAAAGCGCGGACACCTCCCCACCCAGTTCACGCATGGTGACAGAGAAAGGAAGTGGAAGATTACGGTCTGTAAAGTCTGCTCCGGCATTGCGTAACATTAACTGCTGCACCGTGATCGCTGGTAGCTGGCCTTGCTCTGAAGTGGCAGCTTCTTCTTGCGTCTGGCCTACTTCCTCTTGCGCGATCAAGGTGCGTCCTATATTCGTCGTGCCGTCAGTCTCAACCTCTACTCGGGCATAGGGTTCATCTAATACCAGTTGGGCAATATTAATAGAGAGCTCTGGCGCTATCTCTAAACGCGCCTCGTTGACTTCCAACGCTTTGAAAGCAAACAATGATTCATCGGCAACTGAATCGTTGATTAATAAATCGCTTATTGCCACCCTGCCGTCAAAGCCCGAGCCCTGTGCAGAATAACGAACATCACCCTCCAAGGAAAGAGCTCCACTGGCCAAACCAATACGAGCCAATTCGGCCACGTAGGGCTGCGCTATCCCCAGTTCGAGCGCGTCCAAACTCAAATTCCCCGAGAATTCAGCCTCGGGTAATATCAGCAAAGCACCATCGAGTTGCGCCTCGCCTCTTTGGCCAAAATCTACGCTGGCCTCAACACCTATCGGCACACCTGCCTCATTAGTGATATTACTGATACCAAGATTCAGCGCCAGATCGAGAGTAAAGACCTGGCTAGGAACCTCGTCGATGACGTGAATTTGCCAGTCGTTGACGTTCAAGCTCTCAAGCGCAAGCTGCCAAGGCGTACCGCTGCTCTGTGCGGGAGCAACTGCGGTAGGTGCTGCCGTCGAATTTGACTCCGGGATCAAGCGCAAGAAGTTCAGCTCGCCGTCAGGCTCTCTAACGGGATATAGCTCTAGCGTGTCCACTGAGATCGACTGAGCGGTAAAGCGATTACTGGGCCACTCTAATTCCCCTCCCGCCAAAGATAGCTGGGCAAGGGACGCCAACAGTAAATCCGATTCCAAGTCTTTGAGCTCCAGAGTTTGCAGCGCCGCCTGCAAGTCCGACAAGAACAGCTGCGGCTGCCCATCCTCAAGCAAGGAAAACTCGTAGTTAAAGCTAGCGTCGACCCAGCCCCCGTCAACCACTACAGGTAATTGATCTCTCAAATACTCATACGCAAGCTCGGAGTAAGGACCCACCACATCAACCCGGCCACTCGAGGCAAGCGGGGTCACTGTCAACCCCCCACGCCAGGTGACTTTAGCGCCATTGCTCATGGAGATTGTTAGTTCTTGATCGGCGCTTTGCTGGTCCAGAGTACTGAGTTCACTGATATTGATATCGATTGAATCGACATACTTAATAAACGGGGTACTTGGCACCATATCGGAAAAACCAACACTAGCCTGCTGTAGACGAAAGTCTTCAACATAGACGGGGAAGATACCGGAAGACTCCTGCTCCACTACAGCAACATCCTCACTCGCAGGTGACGCTTCTGCCCAAGCCTGCGCTATTCGAGAGATATTACTCTCGGTTTCGGAGTAGCGATAGAAAGACAGAAATAGCCCATCAAGGTGTACAGCCTTGAATTTAGCAGCGCCCGCAAACACACTGGAGAGTTGTAAATTGACGTAAAACTCATCAAACCAAAGCGCTCGCGTATCGCTGGCATCCTTGAGCTCAAAGCCTTGCACTGACACACTAAGAGCGAAGGGATTAAAACCCAGTTTGTCGATATTAGCCGTCAGTGAACGGGATGCTAAGAAACTCTTAATCTGATTTTCCGCCACGAGAGGCACCAGGACAAAACCGAGAAGAGCGTAGGCGAGCACCACAGATAAGGCGACTTTGCCTGCTGTAGCTATTTTTTGCTTCTTTTGCATAGTCTTGTATTACCCAAATATCATTGCCTTGATTTAGGCATCATCCCATCCATCTGCGCTAGTCGCGCGATTAACTCTTCCACGCGGGTACTATAGCCCCACTCATTGTCATACCACGACACTAGCTTGACCATTCTCTTCTGCATAACCTGAGTTAGCTGCGAATCAAAAATACTGGAGTGTGAGTTACCAATAATATCACTGGAAACAATTGCCTCGGTACAATAGGAAAGAATGCCCTTTAACTCTCCCTGTGCAGCAATACGCATGGCTTCGTTTACCTCTTCGACGCTTACGTCTTGACTAAGCTGCAGGGTCATATCCACCAGACTGCCATCCGCCACTGGAACACGCATTGCCAAGCCGTCCAACTTTCCTTTAAGTTCGGGCAAGATGACACCCACGGTCTTAGCAGCTCCGGTGGAGGTAGGCACTATATTGGTCGCCGCGTTGCGTGAGCGACGCTTATCATCATGAGGGGCATCTATTAGTCGTTGATCTGAGGTATAGGCATGCACGGTAGTCAGCAATCCATGCTCTATACCAAAAGCCTTGTGCATGACTTGGGCAAGCGGGGCCGCACAGTTGGTAGTACAACTGGCATTGCTGATAATTCGCGTATCGGGTGTAATAACATGATCATTTACCCCCATCACTAGAGTCGCATCCAGAGGCTCTTTGGTAGGCACCGTCACGATGACACGCTTAGCGCCAGCCTCAAGATGCTTATTCAAATCTTCGATCTTACGAAACGCTCCACTACTCTCAATCACATAGTCTACGCCCAAATCGGCCCATGGTAATTTGGCAGGATCTCTCTCAGCTAACACCTCAAAAGGGTCGCCATCGATTTGCATCCTCGTACCCTCCAGGCTCACTTCTCCCGGGTAAATACCATGAGTACTATCGTATTTAAAGGCATAGGCCAGCTGATCTGCGCTCGCCAAATCATTAACCGCGACCACATTGTAATGACCGCGTAATTTGGCAATTCTCATGACCGTTCGACCGATGCGACCGAATCCATTAATGGCAATCCTGGGGCTACTCATCAAAATTCTCCTTTACAGCAAACGGGGGGGGGATTGTTAAAGGAACTTGAGTGTTGCTCTATTATTAAGAACCTCGTAAAGACTGAAGTCCAGAGTTTAACCATAAAATTTCTGACAAAAAAAAGCCCGGTGCATTTCTGCCACCGGGCTTTTGATTTGCTAAGCGAGTCTTAGTGACCGCCGCCGCCCATTTCAACAGGGCCATGTAGAGATAGTGCTGTTAAGGTGCTACCCGTTTGCAGAACCACATACTGCTCACCATGGTGAACATAGTTCATCATGCCGTAGCGAGCACGAGATGGCACTTCTACTTTACCGATCTGCTCACCTGTTGCTTTATCAACAGCGAATAGCATCGGTGTACCATCACTTGCAGTAGAGGCATACATCAACATCGTTTTAGTCACAGTCATTGGCGCGTGAGCACCCGTGCCAGTGTTACCGACATCAATACCTTCTAGTGCTGGGTGATTCTTGATGCGATCTGGAGTTTCCCCTACAGGAATCATCCAAAGGTGCTCGCCTGTGTTCAAGTCGATTGCCGTAATACGGCTATAGGGTGGCTTGAACAATGGCAGACCGCCAGGACCACGTGGACCACCAGGGCCGCGACCTACCGCGTATTGCGCGAGAGTCGTACCCGTTGTAGTCGTGCCCTCATCGGTCTCGTAACGCAGATCCGCTTCGGCACCTGGCACTAGCGCACGCGTAGTACAACCACTTAGGGAAGTCACATACAGAATACCGGTCTCTGGATCACCAGCAGCAGGACCACTGATGTTTACACCGCCAACGTCACCTGGGCACCATAAAGAGCCAAGCTTACCAAGATCATTGTCTCGATGTAGTGGTGGATTAAACAGCGGACCAATTTCCCAATCAGCTAATGCTTCGATTGCTTGCTGACGCAACTCAGGCGTGAAGTCGATCAAGTTATCTTCAGTCAAGCCTTGCATATCGTAAGGAGCAGGTTTAGTTGGGAATGGCTGAGTGGCCGCCAACTTCTCACCAGGCACATGGGATTGAGGAACTGGACGCTCTTCGATTGGCCACAATGGCTCACCCGTTTCGCGGTTGAACACATAAGTGAACGCTTGCTTAGATACCTGCGCAAGTGCTGGAGTCTTCTTGCCTTCGTGCATTACATCAAGAAGCACTGGTGCAGTTGGAAGATCGTAGTTCCAGATATCGTGGTGGACCATCTGGAAGTGCCACTTACGCTCGCCCGTTTTCACGTCTAGCGCCACAACACTTGTGCCAAATAGGTTGTCACCTGGACGGTGGCCACCGTAGAAGTCGATAGTACCGCCGTTAGTTGGAATGTAAACAAGACCTAGCTCTGGGTCTGCGGACATGGGTGCCCAAGAAGAAACATCACCGACAGTTCTCCAAGAGTCATCTTCCCAAGTCTCGTTACCAAACTCGCCTTCTCTAGGGATGATGTTGAATTTCCATAGGAAGTCACCAGTCTTGGCGTCGTAGGCTAGGATGTCGCCTGGCACGTTTTCGATACGTGACTGGTTATAGCCTTGCTCTGCAGAGTTGTTCACAACAACAACATCGTTAACCACGATGGGTGGAGAAGATGTAGTGATGTAACCAATCTCTTTAGGGATACCGTAGTAGGGATCGTACTCATGGCCCAAGTCAGCCAACATGTCGACAATACCCGTCTCTGGGAAGCCTTCAACAGGCACTTGCCCACCGAAACCTTCTAGTGGAGCACCGGTATCGGCATCTAGAGCGATCAGGAAGAAAGCAGGTGAAGAAATGTAGATAACACCTTTGCCGTCAACTTCGGCGTAGGCAACGCCTTTACCGTAGTCGGCTCGCATGGAGTATTCCCAGCGGTAAGTGTTTGGCTCACGGTAAGACCAGATAGTTTCTCCAGTCTCAGGGTCGATCGCGACCACATGGCGACGAGGCCCCGCCACTGTAAACAGCTTGCCATCGACATAGCTAGGAGTTGAACGGCCACTGGCAGCGTCAAAGCTCGCACCGTCCCATACCCAAGCTTCCTTCAGCTCACCGAAGTTATCAGCGTTAATATTATCTGCTGGCAGATAGCGTGTATGGTCAGCATCCCCACCCAAGTGTCTCCACTCGATATTTTCTTGCGCACTCACTGACGCGGCTGCTAGTAGCAAACCGAACGGCAAAGCCTTCGTCAACGAGCTTGTAATTGACCGCCAACCGCTCTTGGCTGGCTGTCGAGAAGACCTCGACTCAATACGCACGTTTGTCATTATATTTTCCTCGTTAAATAGAAACCGTTTTGGCATCAAATCTTTTTTCTTGTTTTCGACCTTTAATACGAAAAAACCGAAACTTTAGCTTACATCTGCGTCAAATGAGGCGGCTCTAGTGTCTAAGCCCTTAATTCACGCGCAAATACGGCAAAAAAAGAGCCCAAAGAATAACGCAGCTGCTATGCCAAGTCCATCCACCCCAAAGTCCTCTGCTTTGCCACCTTCTGATGGACAACAATAATCAAAGACTTAAGTCCTTAGAAATCAAGACCCTCTACTCCCAACATTTATTCTCGCGCCTATCGATGCGTCAGGGCTCTAAGGCCATAAATTTCACTTTGTTACAATTGGACAGTCTCTGGGGCATCCAAACCCGCTACAGCAAAACATCAAAACACAAAAAAGCCCGAAGCAGCGCACGCTGTTTCGGGCTTTTTAAAGCGTTTAGATCCTTCTACTAGTGAGAAGCACCCATGCTAACTGGGCCGTGCAAAGACATTGCTGTCAGCGTACTACCCGTTTGCAGAACGATATATTGCTCGCCGTGATGGACATAGCTCATCATGCCGTATCGACTTGCCGCAGGGACTTCCACACGCGCAAGCTCCTCGCCTGTTGCCTTATCGATGGCGAATAAGTGAGGAGTGCCATCGCTAACATCGCCGGCATATACGAGCATATTCTTGGTCACGAGCATTGGGGCCATCGCACCACTACCTGTATTCCCAATGTCGATACCCTCAAGAGCCGGGTTGTTGAGAATGCGCTCTGGCGTCTCACCAACAGGAATCATCCAAAGATGCTCACCCGTATTCAAATCGATAGCTGTAATACGGCTATAAGGTGGCTTCATCAATGGCAGACCGTTAGGACCACGCGGAGCACCACGGCTCGCGCCATTAGCATAACGCGCAGGCGTTAGACCTGTAGTGGTAGTCCCTGCATCAGTCATATAACGCAGATCCGCTTCATCGCCTGGCACCAATGTATGAGCAGAGCAGGCGGCACGCGAAGTCACATAGATCACACCTGTTTCGGGATCACCAGCCGCTGGCCCAGTAATATTGGAACCACCGCCATCACCCGGACACCAGTAAGATCCGCGCTTACCCAAAGGATTGTCGCGATGCAGTGGTGGGTTGTACAAGGGGCCAATCTCCCAATCTGCCAAAGCCGCAATCGCTTGCTCACGCAGTTCAGGGGTGAAATCGATCAAGTCGTCCTCAGTCAAGCCAGTCAAGTCGTAGGGTAAAGGCTTGGTTGGGAATGGCTGAGTTGGAGACAACTGCTCACCCGGTACAATCGATTGCGGTACAGGACGCTCTTCAATCGGCCACAGAGGCTCGCCGGTCTCGCGGTTAAAGGCAAACAGCAGCGTTTGCTTAGTCGCCTGAGCAACCGCTTTAATGGTCTTACCATCGTGCTCAACATCTAATAGAACCGGCGCCGTTGGAATATCGTAGTTCCACACGTCGTGGTGAACCAATTGATAGTGCCAGCGTCGCTCGCCCGTCTTCACATCGAGAGCAATCAAGCTAGTGCCAAATAGGTTGTCACCAGGAGAGAAGCCACCGTAGTAGTCGATCGTTGGCGGGTTAGTCGCCACATAGACAAGGCCCAACTCTGGGTCAGCCGATAGCGGCGCCCATGGGGAAACGTCACCCGTGTATTGCCATGCATCGCTTTCCCATGTTTCGTGACCGAACTCGCCCGGTCTTGGGATTACGTTAAACTTCCATAGGAAGTCGCCGGTCTTAGCATCATAAGCCAAGATGTCGCCAGGAATATTCTCAATACGAGACTGGTTATAGCCCTGTTCGGCAGAGTTACCTACCACAACCACGTCGTTAACAACGATAGGTGGTGAAGAAGACGTCAGATAACCCACCTCTTTATCAATACCGTAGTATGGATCGAATGGGTGCCCAAGATCTTTAAGCATGTCAACCACACCGGTTTGGGCAAAACCTTCGATAGGCACTGGCTCACCAAAACCCTCTAACGGTGTTCCAGTATCGGCATCTAGAGCCGTTAGGAAGAATGCTGGGCTAATGATGTAAATGACCCCTTTACCATCAACCTCGCCATATGCGACGCCTTTACCGTAATCCTTACGCATCGAGTATTCCCAACGGTAAGTATTTGGCTCACGGTAGGACCATAGGGTCTCACCTGTCATCGGGTCCATCGCAATCACGTGTCGACGCGGCCCTGCAACGGTGAATAGCTTGCCATCCACATAGCTTGGCGTTGAACGACCACTCGCGGCATCAAAGCTGGCACCATCCCACACCCAAGCTTCTTTGAGCTCGCCAAAATTCTCTGGGGTGATTTTGTCAGCAGGAGTGTAGCGCGTGTGATGAGCTGTACCACCTAAATGGACCCACTCAACTGTTTCATCGTCTGCTGCGCTGACAGGGCTGGCAGCGGCAACTAACATAGTCAAAGGCAGCGCTTTGACCAAAGATTTCCTTAAGAAGCGCCAGCGACTAGTCACTGACCCCAAATGCTCTTTTATCATTATTGTGTCCTCATTGAGCAGTTTTTAGACTTTCTATCGGTCGGTGGCTGAGCATAACTCACCCCTCGCGAGCAAGTCCACACAAGCTAAGGGGCTATTCCTTGTCTTTTTGTGACAAATAGCCCCGTGCGCAAAACAACTGTAGCTCAATGCCAAGTTTTTGCCGACAAAGCGAAATATCACGCTTTGCACCGCTGAGTGCATCAGTCGACTTAGACTGGTCTTGGCTCCGCAATACCATTTTGATTGGCTGCGTTGGGATTCGGGCTGATATAGGAGCCCACAAGCATACCGATTAAGCTTAAAGCCAAACCAACTAGCTGTGGCTCGAAAGAGATATCTGGTACCAGTATTTCAAGCAGCAACCAGCTACCAAGCCCAAGGCCCATGGCCAATGCCGCGCCCAGATTGCTGGCTCGACGCCAAAATAGACCAGCGGTTAAAGGCACAAATACGCCCGCCAAAGTGACCCTATAGGCATTCTCTACCATGCCGTGAATATCAGTCTCAGACATCAGCGAATTGGCAACCACCAATAAAGTAAAACCGAACACCGTGATACGAGTAGACTTGAGCAGTTGCGCATCGTCCATGTCCGGTCGCAGGTTCTTCAAAATATTCTCGGTAAAGGTTACTGAGGGCGCCAACAAAGTACTTGAGGCTGTACTCATGATGACGGAAAGCAGGGCCCCGAAGAATACCGCTTGAAGCCAGAAAGGCATGTAGTTAAGCACAAAGGTAGGCAGCACCAATTGCGAATCCACGTCCATTAACTCAGCGGTCAAATCTGCATCAATCATACTCACACTGTAAGCCAAGAACAGTGGAACGGCAGCAAAGAAGAAATAGGAAACGCCTCCCAAGGTAGTGGCCCAAACGGCTACGGTTTCATTCTTGGAGGTATTTACTCGTTGAAACACGTCCTGCTGCGGAATAGAACCCAGCGCCATGGTGAAGAAGGCAGCCATCCAACCAAGAATATCGATGAGGTCCATCGTGGGCAGCCAAGCGAATTTACCCTCGGCTGAAGCCTTGGCGATGACGCCGCCAATCCCTCCGGCCATCTCACTGGCGCTGCTGGTCACCAAGAACAAACCAATAACGATTACAACCATCTGCACACAGGTAGTGACCGCCACTGACCACATACCCCCAAACAAGGTATAGGCAAGGACCACAGACGCGCCAATCAGCATGCCCTGTGTCATCGAGATACTCCCCTCAGACAAGACATTGAACACTAAGCCGAGAGCGGTCACCTGCGCCGACACCCAACCTAGGTAGGACAACATGATGCAGAAGGAGAGAATTAACTCGGTTTTCTTATTGTAGCGAATGTGAAAAAAATCACCCAAGGTCATGAGCTTCAGGCGATACAAAGGCAGTGCGAATACCAAGCCGAATAGCACTAGGCAAACAGATGCCCCCAAGGGGTCAGAAATAAGCCCGCGGAAACCCTCATCCAAAAAAGTGGCCGAAATGCCTAGAACAGTCTCAGCGCCAAACCAGGTGGCAAACACCATCGCCATAACCATTGGCATTGGCAAGCTGCGGCCCGCAGTAATGTAGTCACTAGCCGAGTGAACACGGCGCGAGGCAATAAGACCAAGAGCGATGGAAAAGATCAAATAGATGGTAACAAGCACTAGCAGCATGGTATCTCCTAAATCTCAATCAAACCGAGAATGGCTAAGCAGGCGGGCTAGGTGCTATGACACCAGACTCGACCCATGATGGCGATTGCCGTAAAGGCCGAATCATATATAAAAGTGCGCCATAAAAAAAAGCTTTTTTTCGCGCCCCTTGTCGCAATGCAACACACTGATATTATTAAATAAAACAAGAAACAATTATTAGAACGGCAATTACAAGCCAAAAAATACGACAACACACTGTCATATACACGCCCCACTCACCTAAAAATAAGCGAACAACAGCCCCAAAAGAGAGCAATTTCCCTGTTATCGAGGTATTTCTCGCGCTTTGAGCCCCCAAGCGATAAACTTCACGCCCTGAACTGCGCGAGTCGGCGCGCCACACCCAGCCAACGAAGTAAACACAGCAAACTATGAGCACCCATGCGGACACCCAAACAAGCAAGCCATCACTCTCTCTTTGGGTAAGCTGCTCCAAAGGCTTAGAGACCTTACTCGAACAAGAACTTAGAGCCTGTGGAATCGACGAGCTAAAAATGAGCGTCGCCGGCATCTACTGCAAAGCCTCGTTTAAACAAGCCTATTCAGTCATCATGTTCTCGCGCCTGTGCAATAGAGTCATTTTACTGCTGGCGCAAGGCAATGTAGAGGATGCGAGCGATCTGTATGATTGCGCCAGCGCCATTGACTGGCCCCATCATTTGACACCGGGCCAAACCCTTCTTATCAATGCTAGCGGTAGTACAGATCAACTTATTCATACCCAGTTTATTGCCCAGAAAATTAAAGATGCCATAGTCGATCAGTTTCGCTCCAAAGACTTGGAGCGGCCCAATGTCTCCAGAGAGGCGCCAGATCTCCTTATTCATGCCATTATCAAGAAAGGAGTTTTGAATTTAGGCATAGACTTGGTCGGAAGCAGCCTTCACAGACGCAATTATCGTATTGAGCAGGGTGAGGCGCCACTCAAAGAGACCTTAGCAGCCGCGCTTCTCATGCGCGCGGGATGGCCCCTAAAGGACACCCCATCCGCCGTTCTCTACGACCCCATGTGCGGTTCCGGCACACTGCTCATCGAAGGCGGTTTAATGGCCATGGATGTCGCCCCTGGACTAATACGCAAGACTCAGTTCAGCCCTTGGCCCCACCACGATCTAGCCGCAATAGAGCAAGTGCAGCGCGAGGCTGAGCAAAGACGTGAGGCAGGTGCTCATTGGCAAGGCCAACTTATCGGCAGCGATAGCGACGAAAGAGTCATCGATATAGCAAGGCGCAATGCATTTCGAGCGAACCTTTCCAAGCACGCTCAATTCAGCGTTGCATCCATAGAAGATCTGACACTTGAAGTGACGCCCAATCTACTTATCTGCAACCCTCCCTATGCCGAGCGCCTAGGCGAGCAGACAGAAGTAGAACTCTTGTATTCAGCTCTAGGAGAGTTCCTGCGCCGAGAAGCAAAGGGCGCAGATGCAGCCATTTTTACGGCAAAACCCGAATGGGGAAAACTCTTAGGCATTCACAGCCATAAGCAGTATGCGTTTTTTAATGGCGCGCTTCCCGCCAAGCTTCTGCTCATGCATATCAGTGACAAAAACATCTATAAGAATGCCACACAGGGCCCGAGCAAAGGCGCGGATAGCCAAGCCACTGTGCTAGATGAAGGCGCTAAGATGTTCGCCAATCGTTTACGCAAAAATTTGAAAAATATTGGTCGCTGGGCTCGGCAACAGGGTCACGAATGCTTTCGGCTTTATGACGCTGACATGCCTGAGTATGCGTTCGCTATCGACTGTTATGGCGACCATATTCATATGCAAGAATACAAAGCGCCTGCTTCGATCAGCGAGGCAGATGCTGCCCAACGAAGACGGCAGGCCTATCAAGCTTTGTGCTTAGTCATGGAGCAAAGCCGTGGAATTCCTAGTGACAAGGTCATACTAAAAGTACGCGAGAAACAAAGAGGCAATGAGCAGTATCGCCCCAGCGCCGAACAGGGCCACGACTTTGTTGTGACGGAAGGCGATGCACAGTTTCAAGTCAATCTTGAACGCTATTTAGATACCGGACTATTCTTGGATCACAGGCCTATTCGCCAATGGATTGCCCAGCACTCAAGAGGCTGCCGCTTCTTAAATCTGTTTTGCTACACAGCCACGGCAAGCGTACACGCTGCACTAGGGGGTGCTGCAAGCTCGGTGAGCGTTGATCTATCCAAGACCTATCTCAACTGGGCCGCGCAAAACTTTGCGCTCAATGACATCGATACCTATGCCCATAAATTAGAGCAAGGCGACTGCCTGAAGTATCTTCAAACCTGCAAGCAAGAGTTCGATCTTATTTTCCTCGACCCACCTACCTTTTCAAACTCCAAGAGCACTGAGAATGTCTTAGATATTCAAAGAGATCACGTGGAGCTCATCAATTTATGTATGGGCTTATTACCCAAGAATGGGCTCCTTATTTTCTCCAATAATAATCGGCGCTTTAAGCTTGATGAGAGCATCGCCGAGAGTTTCAAGGTGGAAGATTGTAGCGCTGCCAGCATCGACAAAGACTTTGCGCGCAACAGCAAGATTCACCAGTGCTGGTTCATACGCCACTAACGCTTTTAGCCATTTTCAAAAAAGTCGATTGCACCTAGGGCCAAGGCTGTTTACTCTTAATGACAGATCGCCTAATGCAATCGACTAAAACAATAAGACTAGGGGTTAGGTAAATGCACATTCAATCAAAGGCACTCGCTCTATCTGCGGCTCTACTCGGTGGAGTAGCACTTTCTGCTGGAGGCGCATTCGCGCAAGACGAAGAAATCCAAAGCGCGGAAGACCAAATAGTTAATATCCTGCAGGAACCCAGACACAGAATCGTCCACAACGATGGCGATATCTGGGTACTCGACATTCAAATAAACCCCGGTGATGCCACCAAACGGCACACCCATGACTCTGCAATCCTCTACACCTTTATTAGCTCGGGCACCGGCCCATCTGGAGGCCGGCTCAACAGTAATACGGACTACGTAGAAGAGAATTACACCCACCGAGCGCGCAACGAAGGCCCAGGCTTGTTTCGCATTATCGCAGTAGCTAACTATGGCGAGCCCCAAGAGGAACTCACCGCAGGCCGCCCGACGGGCCTTGAAGGAGAGCCTGCTCTTGAGAACCCCTGGTTCCGATCCTATCGCATGACGCTAAAGCCCGATGAGATGACTCCGCCCCAAAACCACGAGAATCCAACAGTAGTCGTTCAAGTGACCGAAGGAATTTCACACGTTACAAGAGAGGACGGCATTACAGCAGAGTTTACCGGCATGGGGAGCTGGACTTGGCGAGATGCTAACTCTCCGTTTCAAATCCATAACGCTAGCTCTCACGATATAGAGGTCGTTATCAACGAAGCCCGACGATAATTATTGCCCAACAATGGACTACTCGACATTTTGCAATGGTAGGAGCGCTTATGAAATCTTTCACTAAAACCATTCTATTCACTGATAGCGATGGCCGCGCAAAGTTTCGCGAAGAAGATATACCATTGACGGAGGGAACACCCGAAGTCAGCTTGTCGCGCCTCTTTGCTGCGCAAGAACTTCAGCTCAGAGAAAGCCCAGTGGGCTTTCGCAGCGAGATGCATTGCACCACTTCGCCTCAGTGGCTCTTCGTCCTTAGCGGCACAATGGAAATTGGTTTGGCCGACGGAAGCACGCGACAATTTAGCGCTGGAGACCACTTCTATTCCGTCGATACACTGCCTGCGAACACCGAGTTCAACCCTGAAATACACGGCCACTGGAGCAGACAAGTAGGAGACGAGCCACTCGTCACTTTATTTGTTAAAGACTAAGGCATAAAAAAAGGCGACAACATTTTGTTCTCGCCTTTTTTCATTGAGCCTCGTACAGCTGAGTACGCGACTACTTTTTAATACGCGACTTATACTCGCCTGTACGCGTATCAATTTCTACAAAATCGCCTATTTCACAGAAGTCAGACACTTGAAGCTCGTGCCCACTTTGCAAACGAGCCGTCTTCATCACCTTACCTGAAGTGTCACCACGAACCGAAGGTTCAGTGTACACAATCTCGCGCGTGATGCTTGTTGGCAGATCGATTGAAATCACTTTATCTTCGTAGAAGACAGCATTACAAACATCTTCCATACCGTCTTCGATGTACTGAATCACGTCTTCAAGGTCGTCTTTCTCGATCTCGATTGGCTCGTAATTCTCATCTACAAACACATACATTGGGTCTGCGTAATAAGAGTAAGTCACCTCTTTCTGCTCAAGGATAACGACTTCGAATTTATCGTCAGCTTTATAGACTGTTTCCGTCGCAACGCCTGTAAGCAAGTTTTTTAGCTTCATTTTACAGACAGCCGCGTTGCGGCCAGATTTATTAAACTCACTCTTTTGAACTTTCCAAGGCGAACCATCGATCATGATGACTTGGCCTGAACGACACTCTTGTGCGGTTTTCATAGCTTAATTCTCAACTAATATTAACGATTGCTTGAACTACTGGGTTTATATTGCCGTCACATGGAATGACGTCTTAAATAGAAGCACTCTCGTGCTCCCGACAAAACTGCAATAAATTGGTCGAAAGATCAGGCAATTGCAATAGTGTCGTGCGCCACTGCACGGCTAAATCTTGAAGCTGCGGCAGCTGTGGGCGCAGATGATGCCATAAATCCGCACAATCTTCATCCAGATTCCATTTGCGCCACATATTAGCCAGCAGGGCATAGAGTTCCCGATCGCCAGTCTCGGCTAGCCCCTCCCCCATACGCTCAAGGAAAGCCTCCAGTTTGTCCATATGCACCCCCTCCTCCTGAGGATAAATATGCCATAAGAATGGGCGCCCAGCCCACTGAGCACGGACAAAGGAGTCTTCCCCGCGCACGATATTGAAGTCGCATACGCTCAGAAGGCGGTCATAGTCGCTCTGGGAAAGAAACGGAATAATATGGACTGTAAGCCTGCCAATGGAATGGGAACCTGGCTGTGCTATGGCAGCAGAGCCTAGCAAGCCCTCTAGCCCCTGTAGCGCTCTACCTAAAGGAATAAAACAGTGCGTTGCCTGCTCCTGCTCAGCCATAGCCTGCAGTACTCCCAGCAAAGACGGCGCGGGGTAAGAAAATACGCTAAGCCAAAGCTCAGCGCTCGATGCCTGAACGCCACCCATATCGCTAAGGAACTGCCTGCGGGAGAGTTCAATCCTTGACTGCCAACGACAATGTTGCGCGACAACACCCTTCTCCCGCAGCAAGCCTCCTGTGGCAGCAGAATAGCCCGGAAAGAAAAAATACTTGGAGCGCTGCACGCTCTGGCCATTCGGCAAGCCGATAGAGATCATGGATGGCAAGCCATGACAATCATCCGGCCATGACTCGGCGCTCAAGTACTCCAAGTTTAGCCACACGGGAGGGTCGGCCTGCTCGGCCATAAGAAGCTGGGCGGTCTCCGGCAGATGACAGGCAAAGGCCTCGATTAGCACCGCTGCACCAGAAACCCAGTGGCGCAGCTGCGCATCACTAGAATCCGAGTCCTGCCAATGAATAATCGACACGCCTTCAAATTCGAGGCTATCGACTGAATCGCCGGTCCCCAGTGCCAAGAACTGCGCCATGGCGGAAAAATCATCAACGAATAGCGCCACTTCCAAATTGTGTTCGGAAACCAATTGGCGAGCCAAGCGCCAGCAAACCCCCATATCGCCGAAGTTATCCACCACGGCACAAAACAACACCCAGGTTTGTTTTGCGGTATTAGCAGGCGCGAGATTATGTAGATTTTGGGGAGTGGACACGAAAAACTCTAAGTACGACAACAGTTCAGCAAGAATACCTCAGCCGTCACAATAAGGAAATTAGTCACCAGAAGCCAACAAAAACAGTGCATTTCGCCGCAAATTGAACATGCTAGAATAGCCTTTCGCTATGGATTTTAGTGGTCACTTGTTTTATCCTGCCGCTCCACATCTCATGAGCAGCCTTGGGACTATGAAACAGAGTAAGATGAATAAGACCACAGCGACATCAAAGAGCACGTCAGCTAACGCTGCAAAAGCCTCTAAAAGCACACAATACGTTTATAACTTCGGGAAGCAAACCGATGGCAACGCAACTATGCGCGAGCTATTGGGCGGCAAAGGTGCCAACTTGGCCGAAATGGCCTCTATAGGCCTTCCAGTTCCCCCCGGCTTCACGATCAGCACAGAAGTATGTACTTACTTCTATGATCATGGCCGCAGCTATCCTCGCTCACTTGATGGCGATGTGAAGAAAGCGGTAAAGCTCATTGAAGACCAGCTAGACAAGCAGTTTGGCGGCAATGATAACCCGCTACTGGTTTCTGTTCGCTCAGGCGCTAGAGACTCTATGCCAGGCATGATGGATACTATCCTCAACCTAGGCCTCAATGATGTAACGGTTGAAGGACTTGCCAATATTTCTGGCAACCCTCGCTTTGCATGGGACTGCTACCGTCGCTTCATCCAAATGTACGGCGACGTGGTGATGGGCGTTCAAGCTGCAGACGAAGAGTCTCACGACCCCTTCCACGAAGCATTAGACGCTGCCAAAGCAGCTAAAGGCGTCAGCCTCGACACCGAGCTCACGGTTGAAGACCTAAAAGAGCTAGTCGATGAGTACAAGCGCATTATCCACAAGCATACTGGTTCAGCTTTCCCACAAGATGTATATGAACAGCTCTGGGGCGCTACCGGGGCCGTATTCGGCTCTTGGAAGAACGATCGCGCTATCCTTTATCGTCAGCAATACGGCATTCCGGCAGAGTGGGGCACAGCGGTTAATATCCAAGCCATGGTATTCGGTAATGCTGGGGACGACAGTGCCACCGGCGTTGCCTTTACTCGCGACCCTGCCAACGGCGAGAAAGCTTTCTACGGCGAATACCTAGTAAATGCCCAAGGCGAAGATGTTGTCGCGGGCGTGCGTACTCCTAAAGCTATTTCTGCCATGGCAGAGGAGCTACCAAAGAGCTTCGCAGCACTCGAGAAAGTTCGCACCAAGCTAGAAAAACACTTTAAGGATATGCAGGACTTCGAATTTACGATCGAAAAAGGTCGTCTATTCATGCTGCAAACTCGTAATGGCAAGCGCACCGGTCTGGCCGCTATTCGCATCGCGGTAGAGATGGTGAAAGAGCGCTTAATGGATCAAAAGACTGCCTTGTTGAAAATTCCAGCAGAGTCGGTCGACACCTTATTGGTTCCTATTTTTGATGAACGCGCGCAGAAAGACGCCAAGCTTATTGGTTCCGGCCTACCAGCGGGCCCAGGCGCCGCAACTGGTCGCATCGCCTTCACGGCCGCAGCTGCCGAAATAGAATCGCGCAAAGGTAATAAAGTAGTATTGTGCCGTACAGAGACATCTCCAGATGATCTTAAAGGCATGCTCTACTCTCAAGGCATTCTGACCACCCGCGGTGGCGTATCCTCGCACGCCGCACTAGTTGCTCGCCAACTAGGTAAGGTGTGTGTATGTGGCGCCGGCGACGTTACCATCAATTACGAAAAGCGCACTCTAACCGCTGGCGGTGTTGTGCTAAAAGAAGGCGACTACATCTCTATCAACGGGACAACTGGCGCCATCTATGAAGGCTTAATCGAAAGCGCCGACTCTGAGGTGAAGCGTGTTCTCGAAGGCAGCTTGAAGCCAGAGAAGAGCTACACCTATGAGCTTTTCAAGACGGTAATGGATTGGTCCGACAAGTACCGCACACTGCGCATTCGCACCAATGCTGACACGCCAGCCATGGCCGAGACTGCAGTCGCATACGGCGCTGAAGGTATTGGCCTGTGCCGTACCGAGCACATGTTCTTCGAAGGCGATCGCATCGACTATATGCGTCAGATGATATTGGCCGTCGACCAAGTGCAGCGTAAAGAAGCACTGAAAAAACTCCTGCCTTTCCAGCGCAAAGACTTTGTTGGTTTGTTCAAAGCAATGGCCGGTCGCCCAGTGACTATTCGCTTGCTTGACCCACCTTTACATGAATTCCTACCTCAGGATGACGCAGTTCGTCGCCAATTGGCAGACAAATTAGGTCTACCCTTGGAGTTTGTGATCGAACGCATCAAGGCTCTTCATGAAGAGAACCCAATGCTCGGCTGTCGTGGCTGCCGCTTAGGTATTCTTTACCCCGAAATCACCGAAATGCAGGTACGCGCTCTATTCGAAGCTGCCGCCTCTGTGATGACAGCGAAGAACCCGATCGAAGTTAACCCTGAGATCATGATTCCACTAGTGGGCTTCCAAGCAGAATTGGCCGACCAGCTCGAGATCGTGCATCGTGTTGCCGACGAAGTGCAACAGAAGAACAATATCAAGATCAAGTATCTTGTGGGAACAATGGTAGAGGTGCCACGTGCCGCCATTACAGCAGAAGATATTGCGAAGACGGCTCAGTTCTTCAGCTTCGGCACCAACGACCTGACGCAAACGACTCTCGGTCTAAGCCGCGACGATATGGGCTTGTTCTATGACGAGTACCAACGCAAAGAAATTTACAACAAGAACCCATTTGCAAGCCTCGACCAATCTGGTGTTGGCAAGCTCATGGAGTTTGCTGTAGAGAATGGCCGCAAGTCGCGCCCAGACCTGAAGCTCGGTATTTGTGGCGAGCATGCGGGTGACCCAGGTTCAATCGCGTTCTGCCACAACCTAGGCTTGCAGTATGTAAGCTGTTCTCCGCCCCGCGTACCCATTGCGCGCTTAGCAGCGGCACAAGCCGCGCTGCAGGCGAAGTAAAAAAAAGCCCCGAGCGATAACCAATCCCTCGGGGCTTTTTTTGTGCCAGGAAAAGCTTAGCGCTTATCGCCTCGCATCTGCTTTACGATTTCTTCGAGTTTCTCAGCGCTAGCCTCGGCTGCAGGTATCGGCTCGCCCACCAATAACTCTACCGTGCCCCTGAAATACGTAGGCAACCCCCTCATGGCAGCGCCTCTTCTGCGACTAAACCAAGTACGCCAAAGCCCTCTTAATGCCATCGGCACCACCATGACAGGATTGCGTTCCAATATACGTTCTACGCCTCGTTTGAACTGTCCCACCTCACCATCACTCGTCAACTTTCCTTCCGGAAAAATACAGACGACATCACCATTATCCAAGGCTGCACTTATCTTATCGAAGGCCTCGTTCATCAAAGCCACGTCTTCAGACGCAGGCGCGATAGGAATGGCGTTTGCCATCTTGAACAAGGCGCCTACCAAAGGCGCGTTGAATATCTTGTGGTACATCACAAAGCGGATATTGCGTTTACTGCTTGCCGCGATAATGAGCGCATCTACGAAGCTCACATGGTTCGCCACGATCACGCTGGGCTCATACAGCGGAATTCTATCGACATTTTCGCTGCGCACTCGATAAATAAAGCGAATCAGCAACCAAATTGTCGCTCGAAAAATAAACTCGGGCACCTGCTTAAAAATGTAACAAGCGATGGCGATATTCACTAGCGCCGTGATGAATAGTAATTGGGGAATAGTGTAGCCGCTAGAGAGCAAGGCGATGGCATACACGCCCGATAGCACCATAAAAAAAGCATTGAGAATATTACCTGCCGATACAATTTGAGAGAGATGCTTCGACTTAGTTCTGCTCTGCACCATGGCATATAGAGGCACGGTGAATATGCCACCAAACAGGCCTATCAGTACAATATCAATAAGCGCATGAACCCCAGCCCCCCTTGAAAGAAACTCTAGCGCGCCCATCGTCGCACCCCCATCGGCATTTGGGTACAAGCGATACAGGTCGAGCGTAAACAAACTAATACCGAAGGCGCCAATAGGAACAATACCCGGCTCTACTCGACCAGCGGATAGCCTTGAACAAATCAAAGACCCGGCACCCACGCCCACGGAAAATGCCGCGAGAATGACGGTGGTGACAGACTCATCTCCACCTAAACTAAACTGCGTGTAGTTGGGGATCTGGGCCAATATGACCGCGCCAAAGAACCAGAACCAAGCAATGCCCAACTGAGACTGCATCACGGCTTTATTTTGTGTCGCAAGCTGGTAAAGCGTTCGCAGCTGAGAGAGTGGATTCCAGTTTATTTTGAGATTGGGGTCAGTGGCTGGCGTCATCGGAATAGATCGGCTCGCAATATAACCGGCAACAGCGACACACAATAGTGTCGTAGTCACGGCAAGAATGGCATTAGCTTCTAACGCAATAAGAACTCCTCCGAGCAAAGTTCCAATCAGAATCGCAAGAAAGGTTCCCATTTCGACCAGACCATTGCCGCCAGTGAGCTCTTCACGCCTCAAATGTTGAGGTAAGATGCTGTACTTTATAGGACCAAACGCTGCCGACTGCACACCGAGTAAAAACAGCACCGCTAACATAAACCCAATATTGTCGAGATACAGCGACGCGCCAGCTAGTAAAACAATAATAATTTCACAGAGCTTGATCAGCCGAATACTTTTCGATTTTTCAAACTTCTCCGCGAACTGCCCGAAGGTAGTGGAGAACAAAAAGAACGGCAGGATAAAAAGTATTGCAGCCGCATTGACAAGCAAGCCCGATTCCACACCAAGCTCTTCGACACTACGAAATGCAATTAGAATGAGCAGGGCATTTTTAAAAATATTATCATTCAGCGCGCCCAGTACCTGAGTGATAAAAAAGGGCAGGAAACGTTTTTGCTTAAGTAAGCTTGCTTGGGTATCTGCAGACATTTTCATTCTCCCTATGAGAGCTCTGGCATTAACGCAGTGCTACTTACGTCCTTCGTAAACGCGAAAATATGGGTGTTTCCCACGGCCTCGCAGCAAGCACAAAACTGACGCCTCTGCGCGCGCCTTTGGGAAGTGACTCGTCCTCGACATGCATCGCATTTATTTCATCGACGAGTTTATCCATTCCCTCAATCGCTTTCTGCAAGGACGCATCCGACAACATAGTACTGACAAAGACCCTCTTCTGATCAGCGCTATTGAACGAAGAGTTAAAGAAATCGGCTTGCACTTGATGCTCGAAAAACTGCTGAATCGGGCCATTAGACAGCCATCTAAATCCTCGCGAGACTAATAGGCGATAATGATTATTCGGGCGCAGCTCAATAATACGCATACGATCCAGTTTCGCCATCAAGCGTATGCATTCATGCTCGCAGATTTCGTAGGTCTGAATAATCTCCTCGAAGCTCCAACGATTGAGTAAAGCATGAGCGACACATAATAATCGCTCATCGGCTACCAGCTCCGACTCCTGTTCTAGAGTCAGGGCATTGAGCTTGCTGCGCTCGGCTTCCGCTTGCCTCATCATTGATAGCAGATCTGTCCCTAGGTATTGGCACACCGCCTCCAAGCGCACAAGCGTAAACGGGCCTTGCGCGAATAAACGCTTAACGCTGGCATGGGACAGATCCAGTACCACACACAAATCGGCATAGGTTTTTCCTTGACGTTTAAGCTCCCGCTTTACCGTGTCTACGAGTCTTTGAGAATCTCTCATGCATCACTCCGAATAGCACTCAGGGCCAAATGAGTAAAAAATGCCCACTTTCGCGAAATTGTCACCTAAAATTACAAATACGATTACGGTATTGACCGCACCATCTAACAAGCTTTCCTAAAGACGCATTAATTAAACCCTTATGCGTAGCTATTCGCAATAAATTACTAATAAGTATTATTTAATGATACCTAGCAAGCAGGAATTAGAGACTTATGGGAGTTAAAATCAAGGGCTGAAAAATAGCATTTCTAGCAATCCAGTAAGCTTTCATTCAGCTTCATAACAGCACCATTGCATCATCAGGGATCCACACGAGAGTCCGAGCGTTGTTCAAAAGCAGTATTGGCGCCCGAAGGGGCGAAAGGAAGATCTCAAAACGGGTAGTTTTTATGCTTATTTTTCATCTACTTACACATATCTTACGTATCAGTAGCAAGGACCAAGGCAATGAGCGAGCGCTCGGCTACACACAGACGTTTTCATTGCTTAGCAAAACACGGCAAAGTTTGGGCGCAAGCCCCGCTGACACCGGCCCAAACCCTTGCGCCGCCGGTGCTAAACGCGTAGCATTTGACCGGATTGCGCCGTCCATTTTTGTAGCTATTTAAAATCTATATTTACAGCTTTTGAATGATAATAAGCAAGGCAAGTGCGCACAGGATAAAAGACATAATTTCGGGAGAGTCGAAAATGATAACAAGAAAACGAGTGATTTCGTCATTGATCGTGGGTGCCGGCGCTCTTGCGTGCGCTTCATCAGCCCTCAGCCAATCTGGTACTAGCGTCGCCGCTGGTGACTGGCCTGACTACAATGGCAATATGTACGCTCAAAGCTATTCGCCGCTAGACCAAATTAATGCTGATAACGTAGCCGATCTGGAAATTGCATGGCGCTTTGGTACTGAGAAGTTTGGCCCATCACCTGAGTACAACAACACTTCTACTCCGCTGGAAGTTGACGGCGTGCTATACGTAACAATGGGCGCAACACGTAATGTGGCAGCTCTTGATGCGACCAACGGCCAGCTTTTATGGATGTGGCGCCCACAAGAAGGCGAGCGCTACGACAATGCCCCACGTAAAGGTGCCGGGCGCGGCGTAGCATTCTACAAAAATGGCGACGAAACGCGTATTCTGACTATCACTCCAGGCTTCCAACTTGTGTCCCTAGACGCTAAAACTGGTATTCCTGATGAGAACTTCGGTGTTGATGGCGCGGTAGACTTATACTCAGGCCTGCGTAACGCATTCATCGATGGCTATGACGATATCGACATCGGTTCGTCCATGCCTCCATTCGTCATGAACGATGTTGTGGTAGTTGGACCAGCGCACCGCGTTGGCATGCGTCCACGAGCTAAAGAAAACGTCAAAGGCGATGTACGCGCATACAGTGCCATTACAGGCGAGCATCTTTGGACTTTCCACACTATTCCTGAAGAAGGTGAAGTCGGCCGTGAGACTTGGTTAGACGACGGTGTTGAGTTCACAGGTAATGCGGGTGTTTGGGCACAGATGTCTGGTGACCCAGAGCTTGGCCACGTATACCTTCCTGTTGAGTCAGCCACTGGTGACCGTTTCGGCGGCGACCGCCCAGGCGACAACCTATTCGCCAACTCCCTAGTGGCCGTGGACATCAAGACTGGCGAGCGTCAATGGCACTTCCAAATGATTCACCACGACATCTGGGACTGGGATAACACTCAAGCACCAGTGGTTGCTGATCTGCCTAATGGCCGCAAAGTGGTACTCGCGGCTACCAAACAGTCATGGGTATACGCGTTCGACCGTGTAACGGGCGAGCCTATCTGGCCAATCGAAGAGAAGCCAGTACCAATCGGTGACGTTCCAGGCGAGTGGTATTCGCCTACTCAACCATTCCCAACCAAGCCAGCACCCTTTGAAGAGCAAGGCTTTACTGAAGACGACCTAATCGACTTCACACCGGAGCTGCGTGCTGAAGCGCTAGAAGCTATTCAAGGCTTCCGCTTGAGTGAAAACGTATACACTCCTCCTTCACTAGCCGATGCTCCAGACGGTACGCGTGGCGTATTGAGCCGTCCTTCTGCTACTGGTGGTGCTAACTGGGAAGGCAGCGCTATCGACCCAGAAACAGGCATCATGTACATCCCTTCTCGTAATGCATTGGCAGTATTGTCTGTCGACAAAGACGAGAACTCGAATGTTGATTACAGCCAGGCCTTTGGCGTACGTGTACCACGCGTCAAGGGTTTAGAAGTGATTAAACCACCATATGGCCGTGTCACAGCAATCGATATGAACTCAGGTGAGCATGTTTGGCAAATGGCCAACGCAGACACACCCGATCGTATCGCTAATAACCCTGCGCTAGAAGGTGTTGACCTTCCCCGCACCGGTGTTCCAACCCGTTCAGGTATTGTGCTAACTAAGACTCTCCTGTTCGTTGGAGAAGGCACTGGCGGCGGCACTAAACTTTACGCGCATGACAAAATGACGGGCGAGATTGTTGCTCGAATCGAACTGCCCAACACCCAATCAGGTGTTCCAATGACTTACGAGCACGATGGCAAACAGTATATCGCCATGTTCGTAAGCGGCGGCGGCAGACCAACTGAGCTTATCGCTCTCGCCTTACCGTAATAAATAGATATTTTTTTAGGAGTATTAATGACTATGCGAACTTTATTTAACCGAGCGGCCTTGGCGCCGCTCGCTCTACTCGTTGCGCTGCCTACACAGGCAGCCACTTGGGGAATCGATCAGAACGAATCCCGCGTTGTGTTTAAGTATTCTTACGAAGGCACACCGTACGAAGGCGAGTTCAAAAATATAGACGCGACTTTTGACATCGACCCAATGAGCCCTGGCTCATGTGATTTCCAAGTCACTATCCCAATTGCTGACATCAGCGTTGGTGATCCAGAGACTTTGGACTATTTGCTCGATATCGAAATGTTCGACGTTGACCAGTTCCCTACAGCGACTTTCTCTGCTGAGAACTGCACACTGCAGTCTGCCAACTCTTTCACTGCAGACGGCACATTGACTATTCGCGATCAAACTCATCCAATGGAGTTCCCATTCGATTTCGAGATTGAAATGTACGATGGTCAAGTTCGCTTCCATCTGACAAGTGAAGTGACAGTTCAACGTCTAGAGTTTGGCGTAGGTCAAGGATACTGGGCGAACACTTCCACTATCCCTAATGACGTCGTTATTGAAATTGACGTTTACGCTAATCAGCAGTAATTACAATCGATCCTTTTGTTCATAGGTTAACTTAATGTTTAATAAATCATTTTCTCAGTTTCGTCGGGTCGCTTTGATCCTTGGGGCATCAGCTTTACTGGCATCTTGTGATCGCCTTTTGACGCCTGACTTCAACACTGATGTCGCAGAGCTACGCGGCGGTGGCTATACGCTAGACAAAGACCACGCGTCTCTAGTGTTTAATATCGACCACTTGGGCTTCTCTACTTTCATCGGTTCTTTCGACGCGTTCGATGCCTCACTGGATTTCGATCCTGAGAACATTGAGAATTCAAGCCTCGAAGTGATCGTTGATATGAACTCTCTAGATATCAATTTGCCAGAGTTCGAGGAAGAGCTATTAGGGGATAACTGGTTTGACGCGGCAACTTTCCCGCAGGCCGTTTACCGTACTACCTCTTACCTAGGTGAAGCCGAAGACGGCACGCACAACTTCCAAGGCGATCTCACTATGCACGGCGTAACCGCGCCAGTGGTATTAAACGTTAAGTTCAACGGTGGTGGTCGTAACTTCCTTACTCGTAAGTACACGCTAGGCTTTCAGGCCCAAGCACAGTTCCTACGTTCTGAGTTCGGCGTCGACCGCTTCACCAACTTCGGTGTAGGCGACGACATCACGCTAGACATCAATGTCGAGTTCCAGGAAGCAGAAGAGTAAGGCCAGTCAGGGTCTTGACTCTAAGTAAAAAAGAAAGGCTACCCGTGGTAGCCTTTTTTTATACCTCTAAACAAAGCCCCTTAAACCGAGTTAATGCAGGGCAAAATAAACTTTCAAAGAGAGTAGATTTCCGTTTACCTTCAGGAAGTTCTTGTTACAATTGCCGCCTTGTTTGACCGCAACCCAACCGGCACGAAACCGGTGCAACCCAAGTTCGCGCAGGAGGCCAGTTCAACAATGAGCACAGAGCATATTCAAGTAGAAGACTATTACGACAAAGAGACCTTTGATCGTATTAAGAAACTTGCCGACACAAAAGAGACTCCTTTTGTGGTTATCGACCTCGCCACTATTGAGAAGCAGTACGATGAGTTAAAGAACTACTTCCCCTATGCAAGCGTCTACTACGCAGTTAAGGCAAACCCCGCTAATGAAATTCTAGCGGCATTGCGCGATCGCGGCTCAAACTTCGACGTCGCCTCTATTTATGAACTAGATAAACTGCTCGCCTTAAACGTTGAGGCTTCGCGCTGCAGCTTTGGTAATACGATCAAGAAGAGCAAGGATATTCGATATTTTTATGAGAATGGCGTACGCATGTTCGCTACCGACTCAGAAGCAGACCTGCGCAATATCGCCAAAGCGGCACCTGGCGCGCGGGTATATGTGCGCATTCTTTCAGAGGGCAGCGGCACAGCCGACTGGCCACTATCACGCAAGTTCGGCTGCCAAAGCGATATGGCAATGGACCTACTCGTCCTGGCCAAAGACCTAGGCCTTGAGCCTTATGGTGTCTCTTTCCATGTGGGCTCACAACAGCGCGATATTGGCGCTTGGGATGCTGCCATAGGCAAAGTCAAAGTCATATTCGAAAGACTAAAAGAAGAAGACAATATTGAACTTAAGATGATTAACCTGGGTGGCGGCTTTCCTGCCAATTATATTCAGCGAGCCAATACCCTTGATCTGTACGCGGAAGAAATCACCCGCTTCATCGAGGAAGACTTTGGAGATGAATTCCCTGAGATTATTCTAGAGCCTGGCCGCTCTCTTATCTCTAACGCGGGCGTTCTGGTATCCGAGGTCGTGCTAATCTCACGCAAGTCGCACACCGCGCTGCAACGATGGGTGTTTACGGATGTAGGCAAGTTCTCGGGCCTCATTGAAACCATGGATGAGTGCATCAAATACCCAATCTATGTAGAGAAAAAAGGCGAACTAGAGGAAGTTGTCATCGCCGGCCCAACCTGTGACAGTGCCGACATAATGTATGAACACTACAAGTATGGCCTACCTCTCAACCTCGCGATTCAAGATCGCATGTACTGGCTGACAGCAGGGGCTTATACGACTAGTTACAGCTCTATCGAATTTAACGGCTTTCCGCCGCTAAAATCCTATTTCGTATAAGACTAGTCACGCGGAGGGTCTTCACCAGGTTGAAGACTCTCTACAGTATTGCGCCCAGCAAGTTTGGCAGAGTATAGGGCTCTATCGGCCAGCATCAAGGCGCGGTCAAAAGTAATCTCAGCCCCCTTCTTAACTACCATTCCGATGCTACAAGAAATCTCAATATCGCCCAATTCAAGCCCGGCAAACAAGAGATAAACTTGGCTTCTTATGCGCTCAGCAATTTCGGCGGCTTGCTTAAAATCAGTTTCAGGCAAGACAATCACAAACTCATCCCCGCCTAAACGACCCAGAATATCACTCTCTCGCAGCAGCCCTTTTACCGTGGTCACCACGGTACCTAGGACTTCGTCTCCCTTGGAGTGCCCCCAAGTGTCATTGATTTGTTTAAAATTGTCGACGTCGAGCATGAGAGTGGCCACCGGATCGAGCGACCTGCACGATTTCACGAAAACCTTGCGAGCCTCTAGGAATAGACCACGGCGACTAAACACACCAGTCAGATCATCGGTATAGGCAAGCGCTTCGGCCCTAGCATGCGCTTGGCGCAAGTCTTCTTCCATATTCTTGCGCTCTGTGATATCTGATGCAATCTCTATGCGCACGAGCCGACCATCAACCCAAGGAATGGCTTGATCACGGCACTGGTACCAACGTTGATCGACGGTATTTTGAAACTCCCAAACGTGGACACCCTTGGGCTTACCGTCCTTATCTCGAAGCAAGTGATTAGTACAAAAACTACAAGGCCCACTCTGACCGCTCTGCAAGACTTCCCAACAACGCCGTCCGTCGGGATCCCCCCATATCTTGCGCCCATAGCGACTCATATACAGTAACTCATGGGTGTCAAAATCCGCGACGTAAACCAAAGCGTCTAACTCCTCAAGGACGGTTTGGATTGCCTCATAAGCATAGTCTTTGGTCTCATCTTTCTTGTTAGAATTCGGCATACTAGCTCTCCACATTGCAACTAAACCATGATCCAGCTGCTTATTTTTTTTGTTGGGAGCGTACAAATTCCTTATGTTTCACTCTGTGCTATATATATTCACCTACTCTACTGTGCAAGCGATTACATGAGGTTGAAGGACTTTGCTGAAACAGCAAAAGTCGCTGCCTGAGCATCATCATAATATGAAACCCGCCCCCTTTCAAAAGGGCCGCAATTCAACAAGAGAGCTCTCAACATCAAGCATCACTTATTCACTGTCTCATAGCCTTAGGAATTTGTCTTGAAATATCTTTAAGCTTTACACAAAGCCAAGCCATAAGCGGCAACACCCACAGTTTCACTGCACAGCTTCGATGGCTTGGGAGAGCCGCGTGACACCGACGATTTCCATACCATTCACGCCGCCACGTGGCACATTGGCCTTGGGCACAATAGCGCGCTTGAAGCCGTGTTTAGCAGCCTCCAGTAGTCTTTCATGCCCACTGGGCACGGGGCGAATCTCTCCTGCTAGACCAATCTCGCCAAACACTACCAATTCATGGGACAAAGAGGCGTCCCTAAAGCTGGAAACGATGGAGAGAATAATGGCGAGGTCAGCGCTGGTCTCTGTCACCTTCACACCACCAACGACATTGACGAATACATCTTGATCGGCCATAAAAATGCCACCGTGGCGATGGAGTACGGCCAATAACATTGCCAAACGATTAGTCTCCGAGCCCACCGCTACTCTACGAGGGTTGCCCATTTGAGTGCCATCGACCAAGGCTTGAATCTCGACCAATAGAGGCCGGGTCCCTTCCCACAACACCGTCACTAGGGAGCCAGGACTCTCTTCTTCGGTGCGAGCGAGAAAAATAGCTGAAGGATTTTTCACTTCTTTTAGGCCCTTCTCGGTCATCGCGAAGACGCCCAGTTCATTCACTGCCCCAAAGCGATTTTTCTGGCCGCGCATAGTGCGATACTTGCTATCGCTGCTGCCATCGAGCATTAAAAAGCAATCGATCATATGCTCCAACACTTTAGGACCTGCGAGGCTACCATCCTTAGTAACATGCCCAACCAAGAACAATACCGTATTCGTCTGTTTGGCATACTGCACTAAATAGGCTGCGCACTCGCGTACTTGCGACACGCTACCCGGTGCCGATGCGATATCGCTACTATGCATCACCTGGATAGAGTCGACCACCAAGAGCGAAGGTTTTTGCTGCTGCGCTGTCTGACAGATCTTCTCGACATTGGTTTCCGCCATCATCTTGAGGTTTTTCTCTGGCAAGCCAAGACGCCGCGCTCGCATACCAACCTGCTGAAGGGACTCTTCACCAGTGACATACAGAGCATTACTAGTTTGTGCCAGCTGACACATTATTTGTAATAACAAGGTACTCTTACCAGCACCGGGGTTACCCCCAATGAGAATCGCCGAGCCGGGCACCATACCCCCTCCAAGGACTCGGTCAAACTCGCCAATATTAGTAGAAATTCTAGGAACCGACTCTAGGTCTATCTCGGCCAAGTCTTGAACGGCCGATGTCTTACCAGCATAGCCTTGAGCGCGAAAGTCTGGCTTAGCGCTTGGCGAGGCAGCGCTACCGAGCGTTATTTTGGAAAGAGTATTCCACTCCTTACATGCCACGCACTGTCCCTGCCACTGTCCGTGCTCTGCACCGCAGTCGGTACATACATAGGCACTCTTTTGTTTCGCCATCTTAAAACTTGTCCTTAGCTGAGCAGTTAGCTGTAGATAAAATGAACCCTTGCAGTGACCTGACAAAACAGCTCATAAGAAATTGTGCCGCACAAAGCCGCAATCTCATCAGCTGGCAAGCCTTCTCCCCAGAGAGTCACTTCATCACCAATACGGGCGCCCTCACAATCGCTCAAGTCGATCGCAATCATATCCATGGACACGCGTCCCACGGTGCTGACTCTAGTGCTACCGCTCGCCGTCTTCAGTAAGACTGGCGTGCCACTAGGGGCGTGACGAGGATATCCATCGCCATAGCCAATTGAAACAATGCCAACACAGCTATCTCTTTGGCAAGTATAGGTAGCGCCATAGCCGACACTCTCGCCCGCGGCTACGCTTTTAATCGCGATAAGCCTGGCCTTTAGGGTCATTACCGGCCGTAGACCTTTGCTCTGCCCGTACTCGCCAATCTTCGAGGAGCCTCCGTACAACATAATACCGGGCCGTACAAAGTCAAAGTGCGTATCGGGCCAGTTGAGGATGCCACCCGAGGCTGCAATGCTTAAGCGTACAGATTGCGACGGCGCGTCAAGGTCCGCAATAAAAGTCTTTAAAAGTGCGACCTGGCCATCTGTCATTGCACTCGCCACATCATCGGCACAAGCTAGATGCGTCATAAACACTAATTCCGTGACATACTGCCTGTCTTTTAACTCATTCCAGCATTGTGCAAACTCGACCTTATTTAGACCTAGTCTGTGCATACCTGTGTCGGCCTTAAGCCACACCTTAAGCGGTGCAGTATCGGGATTAGCTTGAAAGTACTGAACTAGCATTTCTAGTTGATACAGCGAGTGAATGACGCAGTGCAGCTGGTGCTCTAATGCCAAGGCCAACTCTTGCTCGCTCAGACAGCCCTCTAATAGGAGTATAGACTTTCCTATGCCTGCGCGACGCAAGGTCAAGGCCTCTTCAATAGTGGCCACACCGAAGCAGTCGTCTTGTTTTAGCTCAGGGCTCAGAGCATGGGCGGCGGGAATCATTCCGTGGCCGTAGGCATCGGCCTTTATGACTGCCACCACGCTGCTATGGGGCGCAGCGCTACGAGCGACGCTAAGATTGGCCTTGAGCGAGGAGAGATTGATTGAGGCCCAAGCGCGATGCTCAGCCACCATGGGTATAGCTCTCATCGTAGTCAGGTCTCGCTAGAGTTTCAAAGCGTGTGTATTGACCCAAGAAGCTCAACTTAACTGTTCCGATTGGACCGTTTCTTTGCTTGCCAATAATGACCTCGGCAACGCCTTTCTCGTCAGTATCTTCATTATAGACCTCATCGCGATAGACGAAGGCGATAATATCGGCATCTTGCTCGATGGCGCCCGATTCACGCAAGTCCGACATGACAGGGCGTTTATTAGGGCGTTGCTCAAGGCTACGGTTTAGCTGTGACAGGGCGATAACGGGACATTCAAATTCTCGCGCCATAGTTTTGAGCGAGCGCGAAATTTCAGAAATTTCGCCGACACGGTTGTCGCCGAAACCTTTAATTTGCATAAGCTGTAGATAGTCGACCACAATCAAGCCCAAGTCTCCATGCTCGCGAACAATACGCCGTGCACGCGAACGCATCTCCATAGGGCTAAGGCCTACACTATCGTCGATAAACAGCGGCTTATCTTTTAGTTTGCTAACAGCTGCGGTAAGTTTGGGCCAATCCTCTTCTTCCAGCTTACCATCACGCAGGCGCTTTTGATCGATGCGCCCAATGGAGCTAATCATACGAAAAATCAGGCTCTCCGCCGGCATCTCCAAACTAAAGACCAAAACGGGTTTGCTCGCGAGCAGCAAGGCGTTCTCTGCCAAGTTCATGGCGAAAGAGGTCTTACCCATGGAGGGACGACCCGCCACAATAATAAGATCAGATTTTTGCAGGCCGGAGGTCTTCTCATCCAAGTCCTTATAGCCTGTGGGTAGCCCTGTTAGCCCACCTTTACTCTTAAACAGTTCATCTATGCGCTTAACGGCCGACTTTAGCAGAGGGTTGATCTCTTGCGGCCCACCATCTTTAGGCCTATCGTCGGCAATCTTAAAGACCTTTTGTTCGGCAACGTCTAGAACATCATCGGCGCGCTGACCCGCTGGCGTATAGCCGCTTTCGGCAATTTCATAGGCAACCTTGATGAGCTTTCGCAGCTTGGAGCGCTCCGCGATAATATCGGCATAGGCCGAGATATTGGCCGAGCCGCGCGCATTGGCCGCCAAGTCGCTGAGATAGTCGAGACCACCTGCACTATCTACCTCGCCCAGGCTATCCAGCGCCTCTACCAGCGTGACCACATCAATGGGTTTATCCGCCTCTGTTTGGGCGTACATCACCCGAAATATCAACTGATGCTCGTGACGGTAGAAGTCCTCTTCCATCACTATCTCAGACACCGTATCCCAAACTGAGTTATCCAGCATCAAACCGCCAAGCACCGCCTGCTCTGCCTCGAGCGAGTGGGGAGGCACCTTTAGAGAAGAGATGGCATTCGATTCGGCGGCGGGGCGGCTGTTTTCCATTGACTCTGACATTATTGGGTTCTGATTAGGGGCAGTGAATTAGGGTTTACTTAGGCAAACCAATACCGACAATTGTATTGTTTTTGCCAAAGATAACCAAAGGCAAATATACGCTTTTAAAACGAAAAAGGCGCTGCCGCTCTCGTGAGCGGCAGCGCCTCATTGTCCACTATTGCTAAAGCTGTCACAACAAGTCCTAACACACAGACTTATTGGCGCTTAAACAATCAACGCTTAAGCAGGAACAACCGCTAGCGTGATAACAGCCTCTACTTCGAAGCCTAGATCAATTGTGATCTCGTATTCGCCTACTTCACGAAGCGCACCATCGGGAAGGCGAACTTCAGCCTTCGCAACATCAGTGTTAGCGGCAGCGTTAACAGCTTCGGCGATGTCACGCGTACCGATAGAGCCGAACAGTTTGCCCTCTTCGCCAGCGTTTACTTCCATCGTTACGCGTAGCTCTTTAAGCTTCTCACTGCGAGCAGTAGCAGTCGCCACTTTCTCGTTGTGAGCTGCCAATAGCTCAGCACGACGTGCTTCGAAGTTTTCCAAGTTTGCCTTAGTAGCAGGAATAGCCTTGCCAGTAGGGAACAGGAAGTTACGTGCAAAACCGGCTTTTACTGCGGCTTGATCGCCAACTGCGCCTAGTTTGCCTACTTTTTCCAAAAGAATTACGTTCATTGTCGTTTCCTCATTAAATCTTGCAAAAATTCTTCTTACTTCTAGCCCAGCTCTTTATTGTTGAGCCAGCCTCTTACGAAAATTCATCACGCTATCTAGCAGTGCCATCATTATCACAAAGAGCACCGTATAACCGGTAACCATGGTGGCGTATAGAATTACTAAGAACCCTACCGGCCAATTCTTCATGGCGACGATGCCGTGCATCAAGCCTAGACCTACCAAAAATATAGGTATTAAGCCAAAGCTCGCAAGCGCCGGACTATTGCCCAAAACCACACCTGCTGCCGTTACCGCTAATAAAATTAGCGCCGATTTAAGGCTTAAACGCACCTGGTGAAATTCCTTCTGAAACCCACCAGGATTATACAAACCTGCCTGCCATGAGCGTGCCAACATCAGTAGCAGTACGCTATAGAGCATTACGCCTATACAGAACCCGTATGCGAGCTCATTAAGCAGTGTGTCTATCCCATCAACGAGGAAAACCTCTGACAGTTCAGGGCTCTCTTGAAACACCTGCTCAAGCGCTGGCCGCAATGCGTCAAAAAAACCAGGTGTGATAAAAACATACATCAACACCCCTAGACCCACCAACACCGAGCTAAGCAAGCTTAACTCCCAAGACTTGGTGCTACTCAGTACTAAGGCCAGCATAAACGTGCCCAGTACAACTGCCATAGGCAGGATAAGCCCCGACACGGCCCACACTAGGGTAGGCAATAATGCCCACACCAAAACCTTAAAGCCTTCGGCGGCTCCCTGCTGCATGCACACTAGTGCAACAACTGCAGCACTGAGCAAACTTGCCATACTCAGTAGCACCACCAAAAGCGGCACAGCACTGAGAAGGCCTAGTATTGGTAAAACCCCTAAACCTAGTACCGCAACGATAGCGTTGCGGCGACTGGTCATTGCAAACGCTGCTACAGCTTTCATAGTGAAGACTCGTGACACACAGCGTTCACCGCCTTAGCGTCAATCCGCCGAAACGGATGGATACAATTAAGCAGTGTGGCTGTCTGTATACGGAATCAATGCAAGATGACGAGCACGCTTAACGGCAGTCGCTAATTGACGCTGGTAACGCGCCTTAGTGCCAGTGATGCGGCTTGGAACAATCTTGCCAGTTTCAGACACGTATGCCTTTAGTGTTTCGATATCTTTGTAATCAATCTGTTTTGTGCCTTCTGCAGTAAATTTGCAGAACTTGCGTCGTCTAAAAAAACGGGCCATGGTCACTATCCTTTCTAAAAATTGGTTTGAATCACTTTAATTACATAAAGCATCGCAATTCGACAGCAAAGTCAGACTTATGCGTCTGCGTCAGTCTCAGAGCTAGCTTCTTCAGTGTCAGCGCTTTCAGCAGACTCTTCGTCATCGCTTTCTGATTTTGCAGCTTCACGAGCGGCCGCATCTTCTTCTTGCTTACGCTTTTGCTCTGCACGCAAGCGACGCTCACGGCTTTCGCGCTCACCTTTAAGAATCAGTGACTCTTCAGTGACAGGACCGCTCATTTTCATTACAAGATTACGCAAGATAGCGTCGTTGTAACGGAAAAGGGTCGTGATTTCTTCCAGCACGTCAGCACCACACTCAACGTTCATGAGGATGTAGTGTGCTTTGTGGATTTTGTTGATTGGGTAAGCTAGTTGACGACGTCCCCAGTCTTCAAGACGGTGAACTGCACCACCGCTATCCTTGATCATCTGCGTATAACGCTCAACCATGCCTTCAACCTGATCAGTCTGGTCAGGGTGTACTAAAAATACAATTTCATAATGTCTCATAGAGACTCCTTCCGGGTTAAGTCTTCCGTCAAACACTTAGCGAGAGCGGCCAAATGCGCGGTAAGACAAGGAGTTAAGGGGAATTCCCCAAAAATAAAGAGCGGGCATTCTAGAGAACCAGCTGACTATTTGCAAACTTTTTCGCCTGCAGATGGCCAAAACAGCGCAAATTAGCGCTGTTTAGCGTCAATTTGACTACAAAATAGGAAATTTAGCTGCTACGACGCTGACGCACGACCTCAAAGAGGCACACACCTGTGGCTACCGAGACATTCAAGCTACTCAGCGCTCCCGCCATGGGAATAGACAAAAGGAAATCGCAGTGCTCTCGCGTCAAACGCCTTAAACCCTTACCCTCCGAGCCCATGATGACGGCCATAGAGGGTGAAAAGTCCATTTCATACACACTCTGACTCGCTTCGCCAGCGGCGCCCGCTAACCAGATGCCCCGCTGTTTAAGAGATTGTAGTGTGCGGCTTAGATTAGTCACCTGCGCAAACGGCATGGTATTGGCGGCGCCGCAGGCCACTTTACGCGCGGTCATATTCAATGGCGCCGAGCGATCCTTAGGCACAATCACCACGTCTACGCCTGCCGCATCGGCGGTACGCAGGCAAGCCCCTAAGTTGTGCGGATCAGTGACCTCGTCCAAGACAAGTATTAGTGCAGGCTCAGTTAAGCCATCAAGCAGAGCGTCCAGCGCCTTTTCGTCGAGTATTTGCCCGCCCATCTTGCACAGCGCCAATACCCCTTGATGCACCGCGCCTTGCTGTCCTTTGGTGCGCTTATCGAGTTCGCGCCTATCAACAACCCTGTAGGCTACACCGGCTTCATCAGCCAGCCGTTTTACTTCATTAATGCGTTTATCTTCGCGGCCTTGCTGAATATACAGCTCCAAAACGTCTTGCGGATGACGCAGCAAGAGCTCGCCAACCGTGTGAATGCCGTATACCCACTCTTTATTGCTCACTGCCTAATTCTCTCGTTCAAACTATTTTGATTTCTTGCTAGGGCGCCTAGCGGGCTTTGCCTTCTTGCCTGCACTCTTGTTTTTGCCGGGCGCGGTCACAATACCGGCGGCCACCTGCTCGCGCAAACTCATTTCGGCCTTAGGTTTTCGCCGCTTCCCTTTGTTCTTGCTCGGAGCCTTTTGCGCCTTGCTCTTAGCTTGGCCCGAACCGCTTGGGGCGCTCTTAGCACGGCCTTGGCCTTTTTTATTTTCGCCTGAGCCTCCCTTTACTGTTTTCGCTCTTCCTTTGCCCGACGAGCGTTTCTTGGAGTCCACACCGGGGGCTTCGTCATCACCGGCCATCACCAAATCGATTTTGCGCTCATCCAAGTCAACTCGAGCGACTTTTACCTGAATTTCATCACCCAAATGGAACACTTTGCCACTTCGTTCACCAAGCAATAGATGACGCACTGGGTCGAATTTATAGTAATCATTCTTCAGAGCCGTTATGTGGACCAAGCCTTCCACATAGATATCCCGCAACTCTACAAAAAGTCCAAAAGCAGTCACGCTACTGACGGTGCCAATAAACTCCTCGCCTACTCTATCTTGCACATACTCGCACTTAAGCCAGTCCAACACATCATAACTTGCAGCATCGGCCCGTCGCTCCATCATGGAACAGCTTTCACCAAAGCTTTGAATATCACTAAGCTCATAGGGGTAGATAAGTTTTTTGGCCAAGGCTTTTACACCTTTAACCTTGCGCACATGAGCTTTTTGCCGCGCATTGCGAATTAAATAACGCAAGGCTCTGTGAACCAGTAAATCTGGGTAGCGCCTTATGGGAGAAGTAAAATGCGTATATGCCGCAAAACCTAAACCAAAATGCCCAAGGTTTTCTGGCTGATAAACGGCCTGCAACAAGGAGCGAATGAGTACTGTTTGAATTAAATGCGCATCGGGCCTGAGTGCGATGCTTTGCAATACTCGTTGATAATCTTTTGGCGTAGGTTTGGCAGAGCGCGTAAGCACCAAACCCATTTCTTTCAAGAAAACCTTAAGATTCTCGAGCTTATCCATGTTCGGACCATCGTGAACACGGTACAGCACTGGCAGTGTTGACTCAGCAAGAAAGTTTGCCGTGCACACATTGGCTGCCAACATACACTCTTCAATGAGTCGGTGAGCATTATTACGCACCACCGGAACGATCTCGCTAATTTTTCGAGTCTCGCCGAATACAATGCGCGTTTCGGTACTCGAGAACTCCAAAGCACCAGCCTTGCGCCTGCGTTCTGCAAGTTTGTGATAGACCGAATATAAGGAATCTAAAGCGGGGAGCAATGCTTCGTAACGCTTCTTCAAGCGCGCTTGATTTTTCGCGCGAGTTTCAGTCTCCGGCTCCTCTAGAATATCTGCCACTTCGTTATAGGTCAGCCGCGCATGGGAATGAATAACGCCTTCATAGAAACAGTAGTCTTTCACCCGCCCCTGTTTTGTCAGCTCCATTTCGCAGACCATGACTAAGCGGTCTACTTTAGGCTTCAAAGAGCACAGACCATTGGATAGCGCCTCTGGCAACATGGGAATAACATGACCAGGAAAATACACCGAATTACCTCGATTCTGCGCCTCTTCATCCAGGGCCGTATTCACTCCCACATAATGGGACACATCGGCAATAGCAACATAGAGGCGACAAGCGCCGCGAGCCTCTTGCTCGCAGTAAACGGCATCATCGAAGTCCTTGGCGTCTTCTCCATCGATCGTCACAAATGGGAGCTCGCGTAAATCGACGCGCTTAGCTGCGTCTTCTTGGGACACCTCTGTGCCGATCCCTTTCGTTTGCGAGATGACCGCACGAGGCCATTTATGGGGAATGTCGTGACTGCGAACGGCTACTTCGATTTCCATTCCTGGCTTCATATGATCACCAAGAATTTCGACTACCGCACCCACTGCCTTGCGACGCTGAGTGGGGAATGAAGATATTTTGGCTACAACAAATTGACCATCTTTGGCGCCGCGATTATCTTTTTCTGGAATCATTATCTCGTGGGTATTACGACGACTATCGGGTACTACGACCCCAAAGCCTTTCTCCCAGTAAAACCTACCCACTATCTGTTGGCTACGCCGCTCCAACACTTCAACTATCATGCCTTCTTTGCGGCCACGTCTATCCACGCCCGAGACGCGAGCTAAAACAATATCGCCATCGAAAACCTTTTGCATTTCGGCAGCAGTTAACACTAGATCGCCAGAACCATCGGCAGGAATAAAGAAGCCGTAACCATCTTTGTTTCCCTGCACCCGCCCCTTAATGAGCTCCATGCGATCGACGAGACCATAGACGCCTCGCCGATTACTAATTAATTGACCATCGCGAGACATAGCAATGAGACGCCGTCTCAAAGCCTCAGCCTGCTCAAACTCATCCATAGCCAGCTCTTCGCACAACTCGGAATAGCTAACGGGCTTACCGGACTTCTCCATATGCTGGAGAATGAATTCGCGACTGGGAATCGGATTTTCGTACTTCTGCGCCTCCCGCTTTGCGTGGGGGTCTTTGATTTGCTTTGGGCCTTTCGTCTTCTTAGCCATATATCATCACTTTAGAGTTTAGGCCTTCAGTATACACGCCTAAACGCCCTATTACTTAGACATTTACGTGACGATTCCCCCTACAAGCGCACTGAAAGGCGACTGAGAGTGCAGTTTCACTGCTCGGCGACTTTTTCCTCGGAGGATATCCGCTCATCTTCGTGTTGTTCGAAGAGATTTATTAAGCGATCCGAACGCCGACCGATGTGCATAAGACGATCGAAATACCCCTCACCCTGCTTCGACCCAAGAATGAAATCCAGTATGAAGCAGCCGATACTGAGTGGACTCATAATAAAATCTCGAGCCGCATCAGCCAGCAATTTAAACTGAAAAAAGATCACTCGCCTGAGAGTTAGCCGTCTACCACTTACTTTTCGCTTTAGCACCTTACACCCCCTTATTTTTATTACCTTCCTTCCTCACATTTAGCGCCAAGGATATAGCATATGCTTACCCACTTGTCGCTCCTTGAAAGCCCTATAAACCACTCCGCGCGGCGAATGGCTATCAGCCCGGCATGCCTCATCTAGCGGGTATCAAAAATCACTATTAGTCGAATTGACAGCGGGGTCACGGAGGATTAAAGTGCGCGCTTCAAACATCCCCTTTTGCCTAGGTGGTGGAATTGGTAGACACGCCAGCTTCAGGTGCTGGTGCTCGCAAGGGCGTGGAGGTTCAAGTCCTCTTCTAGGCACCAATACTACATTCCAGAACATCCAAAACCATCCGCATCTCCACGAAACTCGCTATATTGCCTATAATTTAGCACCCAAATCGTTCATTAACATTTTGCAACATCCAATAATGAATGTAACATCCATTGTAACAACGACCTGATAGACGGGATGCGATGTTACAATGGCCAACACAACGAAACCCTTAACAAATACCGAAATCCGACTGGCCAAACCCAGAGAAAAGGAGTTTAGCCTTGCTGACGGAAAAGGGTTATACCTTCGCGTCAAACCTACCGGATCCAAGCTGTGGATTTTCAACTACACTCACCCGTATACAAAAAAGCGGGCCAACTTGGGTCTAGGCACCTACCCTGAACTATCTCTTGCAGACGCTCGCCAGAAAGCATTGTCATTCAAATCAACGCTCGCCAAAGGCGCTGACCCCAAAGAGGCCAGAGACGAGCAAAGAAGAAAGCTCTCCGAGGCGCATCAAAACACTTTCGAGCAAATTAGCAGGAAATGGCTAGCACTGAAAAAAGAAACTGTCTCTAAGACCTACCACGACAAGATCGAAAACCGATTAGAACTTTATGCCTTTCCGACTTTAGGAAAAATACCTATACACAAGCTAACCGCTGTTTCCACTATTGAGACTATTAAGCCACTTGCTGCGCGAGGCAAACTGGAGACAGTTAAAAGACTTTGCAGATGGATAAACGAGATCATGGTTTATTCAGTTAATACCGGCCTGCTTCATTCCAACCCGTTATCTGGCATAGGCAAAGCATTCAGTGCCCCGAAGGTGGTAAATCTGCCCACCTTAGAACCGGAGCGACTACCGGATCTAATGATCGCCATCAATCAATCTCGTACGAAGATAGTGACGCGGTGCTTAATAGAATGGCAGCTCCATACAATGGTAAGACCTAGCGAGGCCGCTGGTGCTCGGTGGGAGGAAATTGACTTCAAGAACGCACTTTGGACTATCCCCGCCGAAAGAATGAAAAAGAAGCGCTCACACATCGTTCCGCTCTCCAACCAGGCCTTAGCTATTCTCGAAGTATTAAAGCCTATTAGCGCTCATAGGGAATGGCTATTCCCCTCGGATCACAACCCGAGAAAGTCGGCGAACTCTCAGTCTGCAAATCGCGCCATTAAAAAAATGGGTTTCCAAGGACAACTTGTCTCGCATGGCCTTCGCGCTCTTGCAAGCACAACACTAAATGAACAAGGCTTTGAACCCGACGTGATCGAGGCAGCACTGGCCCACGTCGATAAGAACTCTGTAAGAGCCGCCTACAACAGAGCCAAGTATTTAGAGAAGCGCCGCGACATGATGAACTGGTGGTCGGATCACATTGAAAAAGCAGCCACAGGCAACCTTAGCGTTTTCGCTAGACCGCGCTTTGTAGCAGCGAAGTAAATTCAATAAGAGAAGCGACGGAGCGCAAAAATGAAAGCAATGTGGCTAGAACAAAAAACACTGACTCAAGACCAAAAAAATCACATAACGCACTACATTCTGCCAAAGCTAGACTCGAAGGCCCACGACTCGCTATTTGCGTGTATCGAGTCCGCTTGGACTAAAGCCCCCGCATACAAGAGCCCAAACCCCCTTACTCCGTCAGAGTTAGAAAAAGAACTGCGTAAAACTTCTAAGGCACTTGAAAGAGCAATCAGCTCAATCAATTACCTAGATAGGTTTAGTGAGGGCAGATTGGTCGATCAGCATTTCACCATTAATACGGGCCTGTATATTCGCCCTCTCCTAACTAACGCGAACCCATTGGACTCCTCAACAAAGACAGTATTAGAGCAAATTAAGAAGAGTTGTGATGATCGCGCCCAAGAAGTGCTGGAGGCTCGTCAAGCCACTCGCCAGGAAACCAGAGGAAAGCACCACAACATAGAAAACTGGACAGTAATCAGCGACCTTGCCATTTACTTCACTCAACATATTCCTAACTCAAAACCAAGTTACGCAGACAACTCCCCATTTCTTAACTTAATAAATTACTTGTTTTCCGAAGTCATGCTGCTTGAAGTAAAGGACGCAAAGAGACAAGTAAGAAACTGTCTAAGTATGATGAAAACTCTAGAGCATCCGACCAATAGTCAAAAATAACTTTTTAACGTCCCTGTTCCGTTTTTTACACCTCTACGATTATCAATGCCGAGTTGATTCCACCAAAGGAATCCAAGGAGGCATATTTAATGACAACAATTCGATACATGAGACGCCCTGAAGTACTTCAGAAAATCGGCGTTAGCAATTCAACCCTTCACTCTCAGATTTTAAAAGGGCTCTTTGTCCCACCGATTAGCTTAGGCGCTCGATCAGTCGGGTGGCTAGAACATGAGGTGAACGCGGTGCTTATAATGCGCGCACAAGGCAAATCCGAAGGCGAGATTAAAATTCTTGTACGGCGCATGGTGAAAGAGCGAAAGCAGGCACAAATAAAGGAGGGCGCAAGCAATGCCTAAAAACTCCTTTGAACTGGGATCTGCGGGAACCCAGCTTTCTAACAATGGCACTGGCCAATATCACCCTTTCTAAGACAGATCAGCATGGCCAAAAGCAAGCGAAAGCAGCCATTTGACAGCAGGGGAGGCGTCTTAGTGATGAGAGCGGACATTGTAAGATCCGCTAATTGGCAATCGCTCTCCCCCGCATCGGTCAAGCTGATGTCACTAATGCATGTTCACTGGCGCCCCGCAAAGCCAGTGGACTACGGAGTGCGTGAGGCAATGGACAAGATCGGCTGCGCCAAACTTACTGCCAGAAAAGCCTTTCAGGAGTTACAAGACAAAGGGTTTATCGTCATGGTCGACGAATCACTGTTTAGCAGCCGAAGCCAAAGCAGAACTCGTACTTGGCGCCTAACATGGCTGCCATTTAAGGATCTCGCGCCAACGAATGACTGGGAGAAATTAATGCTACCGGATTAAAACAGTACCCTGTATAGCACTCAGAGGGCCAATCTTTGACCCTCTGAGTCATTCCCTTCAGGCTACAGGGTCAAATTAGTACCCACACATGCGTGTATCTTCTAAGGGTTTAAATTTGACCCACACCTACAGTAGCCACCGACAGCCTGAAAATCAGGATAGATTGCTGGGTCCTTCCGAAGCCATTTCATTGTGAGTGGTCGGCGAGCGCGCTGCACTTTTAGGTACAAAAAGGTTTTCCGGTGGCCCGATGTTGACTCAATTTCAAGTTTGGTCGAGCTGGCTGCAAGCCAAGCAACTCCAGCCTAGTAGAGAAAGGCAGAGCCTATTTATAACGCATAGAAATATCGGGTGGAACAATGCCGTGCTTGGGGAGCTTAGCGCCTACCTTGCATTAAGACAAAATCTTCATAGGAGACAAGCGAAGGCCGTCTTAGCCTCCTAAATTCGGCGGGAATTCATCGTACAAAGACGTTCAATGTAGTATAACTACGCAAGACCAAAAACCAGCCAACATGTAGTTAAGGATAGGCAATGGCCACTAAGGGCAACGATCAAAAGAAGAAGTCCCCCGCCAAGGGGTTTGAAGAATCACTATGGGACACCGCCAACAAGCTGCGCGGCACGGTGGAGTCCTCCGAATACAAGCACGTGGTGCTCAGCCTCATCTTCCTCAAATTTGCCAGCGACAAGTTCGAGGCACGGCGGGAAGAGCTGGAGGCCGAGGGCAAGGGCAAATACCTCGACATGGCCGAGTTCTACACCATGAAGAACGTGTTCTATCTGCCCGAGGAAGCGCGCTGGTCCCACGTGCTCAAACACGCGAAACAGGACGACTTGCCCATCCGCGTGGACACCGCGCTCAGCACCGTGGAAAAACACAACAAGGCCCTCAAAGGCGCCCTGCCCGACAACTACTTCTCACGCCTGGGGCTGGACGCCAGCAAGCTGGCGGCGCTGATCGACACCATCAACAACATCGACACCGTGGGCGACCCGACCAACGACGTGGTGGGCCGCGTTTACGAATACTTCTTGGGCCGCTTTGCCGCCGCCGAAGGCAAGGGCGGGGGCGAGTTCTACACCCCCAAATGCGTGGTCAATCTGATCGCCGAAATGATCGAACCCTATCAGGGCAAGATCTACGACCCCTGCTGCGGCTCCGGCGGCATGTTCGTGCAGTCGATCAAGTTCGTGGAAAGCCACCACGGCAACCAGCGCGACATCTCCATCTACGGCCAGGAATACACCAGCACCACCTACAAACTGGCCAAGATGAACCTGGCCATTCGCGGCATTGCGGGCAACCTAGGCGAGGTGCCCGCCGACACCTTCTTCAAGGACCAGCACCCCGACCTGAAAGCCGACTTCATCATGGCCAACCCGCCCTTCAACCAGAAGCAGTGGCGCGCCGACAATGAACTGACAGACGACCCTCGCTGGTCCGGCTACGACACTCCGCCCACGGGCAATGCGAACTATGCCTGGATTCTGCACATGGTCAGCAAGCTGAGCGAGAACGGCATCGCCGGTTTCGTGCTGGCCAATGGCTCCATGAGCTCCAACACCAGCGGCGAAGGACAGATCCGCCAGAAGATGCTGGAGAACGATCTGGTGGACTGCATGATCGCCCTGCCCGGCCAGCTTTTTTTCACCACGCAAATTCCCGTGTGCCTGTGGTTCCTCACCAAGAACAAGAAAGCACAAACCTTCAGCGATGAACGCAAAGCCTTCCGTGATCGCCGAGGCGAAACCTTGTTTATCGATGCCCGCAACATCGGCTCTATGGTGGACCGCACGCACAAGGAACTCACGGTTGAGGACATTGCCAAGATTGCAAGGACCTACCATGCCTGGCGCGGAGAAGAGAAGGACGGAGCCTATGAAGATGTTCCGGGGTTCTGCAAGGCGGCCACGCTGGATGAGATCAAAGCCAATGACTATGTGCTGACGCCGGGGCGGTATGTCGGTTCCGAGGAGTTGGAGGATGATGGGGTGTTGTTTGAGGAGAAGATGCGGGAATTGACTTCGACTTTGTTCAGGCAGACGGATGAGGCGAGAGAATTGGATGAGGAAATCCGAAGGACATTGAAGGTATTCAACTATGAGTAGTGGTTGGATCGAAAAGACACTGGATGAAGTGTGTACCAAAATTACAGATGGGGCACACCGTAGTCCTAAGTCGGTTAGTGTTGGGAAGCCAATGTCTTCGGTAAAGGATATGGATAGGTTTGGGCTAGACCTCTCAAGTTCCAGGCTAATCAGTGAGGAAGATTTCGACTCACTTGTTAAGGAGGGTTGTAAGCCAGAAGTAGGAGATGTGCTGATAGCCAAAGACGGAAATAGTGCTTTAGATACAGTTTGCAATGTTAGTGAGCCTATCGAAGCAGTACTCCTATCTTCAGTTGCGATACTTCGACCAAATCAAGAACTAGTGGATTCTGACTTTCTAAAGTATTTGTTGTCAGCCCCAGAGAATGTTGAGTATTTAAAAAGGAATTTCATATCAGGAGTAGCCATACCAAGGGTTGTGCTCCGTGATTTCAAGAAAGCGGTATTCAAGTTCCCAGAATTAAATGTGCAAAAGAAAATTTCAGCGCATCTGGGTGTTCTGGATGCGAAAATAAAACTCAATACTCAGCTAAACCAAAATCTTGAGTTTATGGCGCAAGCCCTGTTCAAGAGCTGGTTCGTGGACTTCGATCCCGTTATCGATAACGCCCTTGCCGCTGGCAACCCCATCCCGGAACCCTTTCAGGCCAGAGCGCAACGACGCCAACAACGACTGCATGAGCCTGCCACTGAAGGCCAGCCCCCTTTGCACTCCCTGCCTGCCGAACTGCGCCAACTTTTCCCAGATTCCTTTCAGGAAACGGAGCCCTTGGGATGGGTGCCGAAAGGTTGGGAAGTACTTGCCGCTGCCGATGTTGCAACAGTAACGATAGGGAAAACTCCGCCAAGAAAAGAGCAACATTGGTTCTCAGAGCGTCCGGAAGATGGCTATGCTTGGATTTCTATCAGAGATATGGGAGAAAACGGCGTTTATATAAGTGATAGCAACGAATACTTGATTCCCGGAGCCGTAGAAAAATTTAATGTTGTAAAGGTGCCCAAAGGGAGCGTGATACTTAGTTTCAAACTTACTTTGGGCCGGGTGGCTATTGCCTCGGAAGAATTGACAACCAATGAAGCAATTGCACACTTTTATAACTTCAGAAAGTCCTTGAATGAAGAGTATTTATATTTGTACTTGTCTCAGTTTGAATACAGCAAACTGGGAAGCACCTCATCGATTGCGACAGCTATTAACTCAAAAATTGTCAAAGGGATGCCTGTGTTAGCACCAGACTCTTTGATTCTTGATAACTTCAAAATCAGAGTTGAGAGCCTCTTTAATAGAATCTCTTTAGCTTCAAATGAAACAAAGAATTTAAAGAAAATTAGAGACTCACTTCTCCCCAAGCTCCTCTCCGGCCAACTCCGCATTCCCGATACCGAAGCCCAACTCGCCGAGGTCGATGCATGAGTTTCTCCGAGGCCAGACTGGAGCAAGCCATCATCGCCCTGTTGGGCGAGGAAGGCTATCCGCATATCAGCGGCCCCAGTCTCACCCGCACTCCCGAAGAAGTGCTGTTGGTGGACGACCTCACCACCTATCTGCAACGCCAGTATGGCACCGACGGCATCACCGACAGTGAAATCGCCAGCATCGTGCGGCAACTGCAAAGCTACTCTTCGCTTGACCTGTACGACAGCAACCGCGCCATCATGAAGCTCGTCAGCGACGGTTTTACCTTCAAGCGGGAAGACCATACCCAAAAAGACCTGTACATCCAGTTGCTGGATTTTGATCGCACCGACTCAGCACTCAAGTCACAGCCAACGCTTGAAGTCCGTTCGGAAGAACCGGCACCCTATCTGGTGGACAGGAACATCTACAAGCTGGTCAACCAACTGGAAATCGTCGGCACCGAAAAGCGCATCCCCGATGCCATTCTCTACATCAATGGCCTTCCGCTGGTGGTGTTCGAGTTCAAAAGCACGGTGCGCGAAGAGGCGACCATTCATGATGCCTTCGTGCAGCTCACCACGCGTTACCGGCGCGACATACCCGAACTGTTCAAGTACAACGCGCTGTGTGTGATCAGCGATGGCAGCAACAGCCGCATGGGCTCATTTTTCGCGCCTTATGACTTCTGGTATGCCTGGCGCAAGGTGACGGGCAATGAAGCATTGGACCCGGACGGCATCGCCTCACTGCAAACCATGATCAGTGGCCTGTTTCATATCCCGCGCCTGCTCGAAGTGCTGCGCCACTTTGTCTACTTCCCAGACAAGAGCCACCGCGAAGAGAAGATTGTGTGCCGCTACCCGCAATACTACGCCGCCACCAAACTCTTCCGTCACATCCTCCAACACCGCAAACCTTTTGGCGACGGCAAGGGAGGCACCTATTTTGGCGCAACCGGCTGCGGCAAGAGCTACACCATGCTGTTCCTGTCGCGCCTGTTGATGCGCAGCTTGGAGCTGGAAAGCCCTACCCTCGTGTTGATTACCGACCGCACCGACTTGGACGACCAACTCAGCACGCAGTTCACCAACGCAAAGAATTTCATTGGCGACCAACTGGTGGTCAGTGTGGAAAGCCGCCAGCAACTGCGCGAACTGCTGCAAAACCGCAAGAGCGGTGGCGTCTTTCTGACCACCATCCACAAGTTCACCGAAGACCTGCAACTGCTGACCGAGCGCAGCAATGTCATCTGCATCAGCGACGAGGCGCATCGAAGCCAAGTCAACCTCGATCAAAAAGTCCGCATCGACACGAAAAAGGGAGAAGTCGTGACCACCTACGGCTTCGCCAAATATCTCCACGATTCTCTCCCCAATGCCACCTATGTGGGCTTCACCGGCACCCCCGTGGATGCCACGCTGGACGTGTTTGGCCCGGTGGTCGATGCCTACACCATGACCGAGTCTGTTCGCGACGACATTACCGTCCGCATCGTCTATGAGGGCCGAGCGGCCAAGGTATTACTGGACAACAGCAAGCTCGTGGAAATCGAACAGTACTATGCGGAGTGCGCCGAGGCAGGCACCAGCGAGTACCAGATTGAAGAGAGCAAGAAAGCCAATGCCAATATGGGCGCCATTCTGGGCGACCCCGATCGCCTAAAGGCGCTGGCGGCGGATTTTGTTACGCATTATGAGAAGCGTGTGGGCGAAGGGTCCACGGTGTGCGGGAAGGCGCTGTTCGTGTGTGCCAACCGTCAGATCGCCTGGGCCCTATATCAGGAAATACTGACCCTTCGACCGGCCTGGGGCGAAGAACTGGCCTGTGAAGCAGGCGTAGAACTGACTGAGCAGGAAAAGAAAGACATTAAACCCATGGCCCGGCTCAAGATCATTGCAACACGTGGCCAAGATGATTCCAAAGATATGTACGACGCCCTGGGCACCAAGGAGTACCGCAAGGAGCTGGATCGCCAATTCAAGAGCGCGAAGAGCAATTTCAAGATCGCCATCGTGGTGGACATGTGGCTCACCGGCTTCGATGTTCCGTTCCTCGACACGATGTACATCGACAAACCTGTCCAACGCCACACGCTAATCCAGACCATCAGCCGAGTTAACCGCAAATTTGAGGGCAAGGACAAAGGACTGGTGGTGGACTACATCGGCATCAAGAAGCAGATGAACTTGGCTTTGGCGCACTACAACAAAACCGACACGCTCAATTTCGAGGAAATCGAGCAGTCCGTAGTCGTCGTCAAAGATCATCTGGAGCTGCTGGGCACCGTCTTTCACAAGTTCGACAGCACGCCCTATTTCACTGGGAGCCCCGTGGAGCAGCTTAACTGCCTGAACATGGCCGTGGAGTTCGTACAGATCACCAACGACCTTGAAAAGCGCTTTATGCAGCTCTGCAAACGCCTGAAAGCAGCCTACGACATTTGCAGCGGAAGTGAATACCTGACCCAAGGCGAGCGCGACCGTGTGCATTTCTACCTAGCCATTCGAGCGATTCTGTTTAAGCTCACCAAAGGCGATGCACCGGACGTGCCGCAAATGAACGCCAAAGTCAGACAAATGATCAGTGAAGCCCTACGCGCAGATGGTGTCGAAGAGATCTTCAAGCTGGGGGAAGACGGTGCTGGTGAATTGGACCTTTTTGGCGACGATTACCTGGCCAAACTGGATAAACTCAAACTACCCAACACGAAAATTAAGCTATTGCAGCAATTGCTGGCCAAGGCATTGGCTGACTTCAAGAAAGTAAACCGCGCTAAGGCCATAGACTTTAGCAAGATGTTCCAAGCGCTGGTGGAGAAATACAATCAGCGCGACGAAGACAGCCTGCTGGTGGGAGGCGTGTTGGAAGACTTCACCGACAACATCATCGACGGTTACATGGATCTCATCAAGCAGCTAAAAGGCGAGATCGATTCCTACCAGGACATGGACATCACGCTAGAAGAAAAAGCCTTCTACGACATTCTGCTTTTGCTAATGAAGAAATACGACTTCACCTATCCAGAAGACAAATTGCTTGAGCTGGCTAAAGCGGTAAAAGCCGTGGTGGACGATAAGACCCGCTACACGGACTGGAGCAAACGCGATGACATCAAAGCGGAATTGAAAGTTGACCTAATCATGCTGCTAGCCGAGTGGGGTTATCCACCGGTGGATAGGGATGAGGTTTATAAGGAGATTTTTGAGCAGGCCGAAAACTTTAAGAAATATAAAAGTAATAGTTAAGCTAAGAAAGTTACTTAGGTTTTTCAACTGAGGCTCTATATAAAACCGCACTTAACAAAGCTGATTTCTGCCCACCTAAAATAGCTCGTCTATCCTTTGCCTGCTAGATACGTTTCAACTCTTGGTATTTCAAGTAACGAGGAGTGCTTTTCATATGTCCATGCTGAGGCTGATCTGCATGACATGCTATGCAGTAAGCAACTAAATTTAGAATGCTATTGTCTGATTTATCTCTGTTTTTATGGTGCACTTCCAAATACTCTCTTAGCCTAGATTCCGAAAGATCAGGGCTTCTGCACCCAAGATTCTGGCAGCGCCACCCTACTTTTTCCTTATACTTTTTCGAGATTTTCGGCCAATCTTTATCGTAAAGATTAGGCCTAGATGCCGCTGCATGAATAAAATCACCATCAATATTTTCGTGCGCAATATCCTGGTTTAAGTAAGCAGAAAACTCAAATGCAGGCCATTTCTCTTTGAACAGGTCACTATGTAAGGACTGAGCTCTATTGTGACAGTTTTTACAAACATAAAGCTGCTGATTTTCCATTGTAGTCAAAACTCTATTGTTTCTAATGACTCGGTAAAAGAAATTCTCTGTCTCAGTCCTCGCTAGTTTATATTTGTCTCGCCATCCGCCTCTCTTAGCTTCCTCCAGCGTGCCACAATTGTAGATGTGGTACCGGTGCAACTCATTCACAGAACTGCGACTTAGACTTTTTCTACGCAACATCAAATCAATTGCCACAGCACTCAAATACGAAGCATCCTTATCAGCAATGTGAACAACCACTCTAGCCACCACCCCATTCGGGTCGACATAATATAAACCAGCCTCACCGAATACGATATCATTTGGATCTAGATCTGCAGCCCCCTTCCTAATAGCTTCGGGCAAGAGAACAGCTGCATCGCTCGCTCCAAGTCTTCTGGCAACGGCCTTTAGCAGCTCAAATTTTGTTAAATCAATTACCATCTAGGGTCTCGAGTATCTTATAGATTCTCTCTTCGGCCTTTGTTTCAACTCTAAACTCTACTCTTCTAGAACGAACCAAATCCTCACTTCCATCAGGAAGAAGAATCCTCTTGGCGAATGAAAGCCCATTTGCTCTTATATATGTGGTCATCCAGTCCCTATAACTAGACACCGAATCCAGTTGAAACACATAGTTTAAAACACTTAGTGATCTGGCTTGCGACAATGCAGCGTTACCTAGATAAGAGTCAGCCATAGTACCACCACCAATCCAGTCGCTTGATGTATGCCCCTCAATCCTAATTTCATCAATGTTTTCTCGATATTGATCGGAATACAAAATGCGTATGTAGCGCGGGTAGAAATCGCTTAGTATTAACGCGAAATTCTCATTAATTTCGGAAGATGAGCGAGCAAATAGGATTTCAGGTTCATTAAATCTAATGGTATTGTCCAGAAGCAATTCCGCTCCCCACTTCTGTAAATCATCTTCAAACTCTTCATAAAGCGATTTATATAAATCCTGTTGGTATTCCTGATAGGTGAGCGCCAATTCTCGCGATCGTTCTTGTTCTTTCTCAGTTTTCAACATGAATACAATTGCGATGAACATGAAGATCATCATCAGGCCTGCCATTAAATCGGATATCGAGATCCACTGCTTTCCTGATCTCATCTTTTAGCATTCCTAATAAGAGTAGCGGTAGCGTCTAGGAACTTCTGATAGTCATCTCCAAATTTTTGTGTAAGCCCAGTCAACGTACGCTCTAGCTGGCCCAGAGATTCTGGTAGTTTCTCTTTAATTGAATTCGTTAGTTGATTGAGCGTTTCTGACTGAGAAGACAACGATTTCTTAATAGTCTCTGTGAGTTGATCAGTTTGCGAGGAGGTTGCTTCTAGGTTAGATTTAAAATTCTCAAGAATTTGATCAAAATCCGCTAACATTTTCTTCTGCGCTATCAATGCAGTATTTGTTTGCTCAGTATTATTTTCGACATTCTTTGATACAGACAGTAAATGTTCAATAGTTACATTTACAGTTTCTAGCGCGGTAGTAGCTTCGACAGTGGCCTCAACAGCCCTTTTTATACTTTTAGTTGCTTCGACTAATTGATTTGTTGAGTTTTCAACATGAGAGGAGTAGTTGCTCTGCCATTCTAACAGCTTAAAAACAGCGTCATTAAGCTGCTTAAAGTTCTCACCAAATTGCTCCTTGAGATTATTATTAAAATCGGCAATGACGCTCTCTAAAGCCTGTATTATCTGTGCGGTGGCCCCTTCAGAAAGTTTTTTTAGTGCTTGCTCTAAATTATAGTTTGTAACCTTAAATCCAGTTTTCGTTTCATCTACTAACTCTTGAAGCTTGTCTTCGACATCTTTTAATGCACCAACCTCTCCACCTTGCTCTTCTTTGCCAGTCACTATCGCGAAGAACGTAAGTATGGCGGATGCGCCCAAACCAACGACGCTAGTCAAAAAAGCAGTTTTCATCCCTTCTAGCAGTGGCGGCACTGATGCCTCAATATCTTGAGTATCAAATTCTAGAAGCCCTAAGAAAATCCCAAGAAAAGTACCAAAGATACCTGCAGTAACAATAAGGGATCTAAAGTCCCTATGCTCGCCTCTTAATGTAAATACATCCCACAAGAAGCAAATTACTATAAAAAAACATATAAACTGCGTGGCATTGTTAAGAGAAGCGAAATCCATTCAATAGTTCCTTGGCTCATCAACTTACGTAGTTAGTGAAAGACTTGCAGACTGAGAGGTTATCACTTGCCCCGCTTGTTTGGCCAGATTGTAATCATTATCAAGAGAGAATTATATCGACGGCCAGATTAAGGGCTCCTAATAACGTTTTTCGTCTATATATCACCTCGAGTCGCGGAGGCGGTAGCGGCAGCCTCGCTCTAATTGAAACACCAAAAGTAACAATAATTCATATTTTATTTAAATAAAGCTATATATATCAGACCATTAAAATACTTATTCAAGTCCTCTCCTAGCACCATCTAGACTCACTGCCCCAAGCTTAGGGGCGCTTTGCGAGGACAGTCCAGCTGCCGATCAAGTTGTTCTGACCCCTTTGGTTCTTTGGTTTAGTGGGCGTCGATTCTGTCTTTTACCGCATTGAAGGCGTCAAATTGGCTCAAGTAGACATTGCCGCTTAGGTGCTGCAGAAAATCGGACTTATTCAGCATATCCATTACCGGGCCCTTTACCTCTGACAGGTGAAAGCGAATTCCCTGTTGCTTTAATTGCAGATTTATTGCCTCCAGAGTCTCCAGCGCGGTGACATCAATCTCGTTAACCGCCGTGCACATAAGGATGATGTCTGAGATTTCGTCGTTCTTGAAGGCATAAGCATAGATCTTATCGGCAAGAAAAGCCGCGTTGGCAAAAAACAAACTTTCATCAACCCTGATACTCAAAATTTGCGGATGCGTAATCACTTGATAACGCTGCACATTCCGAAAGTGCTCGCTTCCTTCTATCAGACCAACCTCGGCAATATGGGGTTTGGAAGTGCGATAGAGATGCAGGGCAATGGATACTAGAATACCGCAAGAAACCCCGGCCTCTACCCCGTAGAACAGGGTGACCAACATGGTGCCTGTAATCGCCGCGGCCTCGCTCTTGGACACTCTCCAAACCTTAGAAATAACCCCCAGGTCGACTAAGCCCATAACGGCGATAATGATTGTGGCGGCCAGAGTAGCCTTTGGCAGTGAATAGAGTGCAGGCGTTAAGAAGACAGACACCAAAGCAATCAATGCCGCCGTCATAATACTCGCGGCCTGCGTCACGGCTCCCGCCTCGAAATTAACCACCGAGCGCGAAAAACCACCCGTTACTGGCAGTCCACCAGACAAAGATGCGGCTATATTGGCCGCCCCTAAACCGATGAGCTCCTGATCCGGTTCGACTCTCTCCTGCCTCTTGCCACCTAAGGTACGACCCACTGAGATCGACTCGACGTAGCCAATAATCGAAATCAACAAAGCTGGAAGCCAAAGAGCGGCCACAAGTTCGATCGACAAGTCTGGCAGTGACATTTTCGGCAAGCCTTCGGGTATAACTCCCACGATGGCAACACCCTGCTGCTCCAAGGCAAACCATCGCACGGCAATAATAGAAAGCACGATGGCAAGTACCGGCGTTAGTTTTGCCCCCAGCTTTGCCGCCTTCTCGCTTAGGCCTAAGGACATTAGAAAAACGACGCCCTTTTGGCGAACGAGAAAGAGCAAGGCCATAACGGACAAGCCAATCACCAAGGTCGCAGCGTTAAATTGCGCGACATGCCCCCATAGAGCAGGAAGTAATTCACCTAGCGTATCACCGCCCGCAGATATGCCTAGAATATGGCGCAGTTGGCTTAGCGCGATAATAATGGCCGAGGCCGAAATAAAAGCGGAAACGACCGAGTGGGATAGGAAATTGGCCAGGAAACCAAGCCGCAATACTCCAAAAAGGATTAGCATAGCGCCAGATAGCGCAGCCAATGTTATTGCCGCCACAACGGGGCTGACTGCTAGATCGATACTGACCTGTCCAACTGCCGCCGCTGTCATCAAAGAGGCAATAGCCACAGGCCCCACTGACAAACTGGTACTGCTACCAAATAAGGCGTAGAGCACCAAGGGCAAAATACTGGCGTAAATACCAACCTCTGCGGGCAGACCCGCTAGGAGAGCATAGGCCAATGACTGCGGTATGAGCATCACAGTCACTATAAGCGCTGCCACCAAATCGCTAGAGAAGGTGTCGCGCTTATAGTGCTTAATCCATCGTGCGGCTGGCACGATCGTTTCTATCTTCACCAAAATGTGTCCCTTATTGAGTAGAGCGCTAGCACCCATATTGCTCTAAGAGTCTTTTCTCAAGGACTCTAAGTCCTTGGACCCAGCAAGCCACTCACGCCCTTTTAACATTGCATGCCAATACACAAATGGAAGTAGTGATTTTTTAAGCCACCACGCACGCCGCGTGGCAACCAGGCCATTAAGCAAAAAGCGTGGAAAAGAGGGCAGAAGTTTTCCCCCATAGCCAAACTCAGCCAAAACAATCTTGCCTCTCTCCACAGTAAGCGGGCAAGAACCATAGCCGTCATAGCCGTCCTTGAGTTCCTGCTGTCGCAACGTCGATACTATATTGGCTGCGACAACGGGAACTTGTTTTCGCACTGCCGCCATTGTCTTGGCATTGGGAGTGTTCATGACATCGCCAAGGCCCCACACATTGTCGAACTTTTTATGTCTCAAGCTAAACTGATCGACATCCAACCAGCCAGAGGCATCTGCTAGTTCGCTTTCGGCTATAAAAGATGGCGATTTCTGCGGAGGGCAGACATGAATCATATCGAACTCTTTGCACACCAATTCTTCTTGTCCATCCACTTTGAAGTAGGCCTTATGCTGTTCGCCATCAATCTCAACCAAAGTATGCTTGTAATGAACGTTGGCATTGTATTTATCTATGTATTCCTGCAGGGCTGGCACATAGGCAGCCACGCCAAACAACACCGCACCGGCGTTACAAAAATCGATGTCGATATTTTTAAGCACTCCACTTTTGAGCCAATGATCCGCAGATAAGTAAAGTGCTTTCTGGGGAGCACCCGCACACTTAATCGGCATTGGTGGCTGTGTGAAAATCGCCTTCCCTTTTTCTAGTCCCTGCACTAGCTCCCAAGTGTAGGGCGCAAGATCATAGGCATAGTTAGAGGTGACGCCATTCTTGCCCAGAGTCTCACGCAAGCCCTTTACGCCATCCCAATTCAACTCCAGCCCCGGACACACAATAAGCTGTTTATAGACAACGCTCTGTCCGTTATCCAGATGCACTGCATTATCAACAGGAGAGAATGCTGTGACCGCTTGCTTCACCCACGACACATTGCGCGGAATTAGATCGACCATTCTTCTCTTGGTATTCTCGCGCTTGAAGACGCCTCCGCCCACCATAGTCCAACCTGGTTGATAATAGTGAACTTCGCTTGGGTCGATTAAAGCCAACCGTAGAGAAGCATCTCGTTTGCGAATACTCTCCGCCACCGCTATCCCACCCGAACCGGCTCCGACAATGACAACATCGTACGCGGCGCTAGCCGCACGCCCTTGGACGCCCCCTCCCTTAGCTTGGGAAGGGGTTGCCGTGAACGGCGCTATCGCCTCTGCCACATCAACACCTAGAGCATTAGCTTTATCCGTCACTGCCTTAACATCGGCCCCATTTTTTACAGACGCCGCAGCCCATAAACAGATCGAGCGGTTTCCGGTACGACAATAAGCGTGCACTTTCTTCCCTGCGCTCTCGGCACCACTGAATATGCGATAGAAGTCTTCTATTTGCGCCTCAGTCTGTTGGCCAGAACGAAAAGGCATGCTAACAACACTCATGCCCAGAGCCGCAGCCGCGGCAGATATTTCAGACACATTTACCTGCCCTTCCGCCTCATTGTCTGGCCTATTGCACACAAGAATTGAGACTCCTTGTTCGTGTAGAACTGCCACATCTTCAACTTCCAATTGGGCGGATGCAGTCAAGGTGTCATCGATTGTCAGTATTCGCATTCTATTTTCTCGCTTTAATATTGGTAAAAAAGATACAAGGCACTTAATGCGCTAGGAGAACATATTAAGAGGTAATTTTAGATAGGTTGTCCCATTGTCTTCTGGCTCTGGAAAGCCTCCTGCCCTGATATTGACTTGCAAGGAGGGAAGAATGAGATGCGGCATCCCCAGAGTCTTATCTCGGGCAACTCGCATTTCTACAAATTCAGCCTCCGAGATACTAGGGTTTACGTGAATATTATTTTTGCGCTCTTCGGCGATTGTCGTTTCATATTCGAGCTCACGATCACCTACTCCATAGTCGTGACACATAAACACTCTCGTATCCCCGTCCAGTTGCAGCAGCTTCTGTATAGAGCGATAAAGCGTCACAGCATCCCCGCCTGGAAAATCGGCTCGTGCAGTACCCGCATCAGGCATAAAGAGCGTGTCGCCAACAAAAAGCGCATCGCCTATCAAGTGGCTCATACATGCCGGAGTATGGCCGGGCGTATGTATTGCCTTGGCGACGAGCTTACCTATTGTATAGGTCTCGCCATCACTAAATAGATAGTCAAACTGCGAGCCATCTTTAGCAAAATCTTCATCCAAATTAAATACATCCGCGAACACATGCTGCACGTCCGATATATGCTCGCCTATTGCCAATTTTCCGCCTACTTTACTGCGAATATATAGGCCCGCAGAGAGATGATCTGCGTGGGCATGAGTTTCAATTATCCACTCCACTGTCAGACCCTGCTGAGTAACATACTCGATAATTTCGTCGGCGCCTTTATAACTTGTAGTCCCCGAGGCGTAGTCCAGCTCCAATACACTGTCGACAATTGCGCAGGCATTCGAACTAGGGTCCCGAACGACATAGGAAAACGTGTTGCTGTCCTCATCGAAGAACGGCACTACCTTAGGGTTAATCGTCTTACTTGCAGTATGTGTATCCATTGATGAAACAAGCTCCTATGTATGTACGATGGCATTGAGATAATCTAAATCTAATATTGCACAGGACGTGCCATTAAAACCAAAACTCATAAGCTATTGTAATAAAAAGATTTTATTTACAAGAGCCGGAAGAAGCCTTAGCTGCAATTGCCATAATTAGCAATCAATGCCATTATTGGCGAATTATTTTTGCCATTTTAGACAATATGACACTAATCGCCTCAGACAAAACGAAGCCGCCTGCAGAAATGCTGGAGGCTTATGACTGCCCCGCCATATTGGTCACATCCAACTACCAGATCGTTGCCTATAACACCCTCTATGAGAACGCCTTCGGCAGCATAGAGCTTGAAAGCGCTCCAAGATGTTTTAGCATCTCCCACGGTTACGATGCCCCCTGCGATGAGTCGGGCGAAAGCTGCCCTCTGGGCGCCGCTAGAGCATCAGGGCACAAGGAACGAGTATTGCACATCCATCAAACTCCTCGCGGCAAAGAGCACGTGGATGTTGAGATGCTGCCAATACACAACACTAGTGGCGAGCTCATCTATTTTGTCGAACTGCTTCGCCCCGTACCCCTAGCCGGTGGAGCGGGTGTCGAGAAAGAGCTAGTAGGGAATAGCCCAGCATTTAACGAAATGCTGAGCAAGATTGCGCGGGTTGGCACATCAGAAGCCTCGGTCTTACTACTAGGAGAGTCCGGCACAGGCAAGGAGTTAGCGGCTCGAGCCATTCATATGGCCAGCCCTCGAAAAAACAAACCATTGGTCACGCTTGAGTGCGCCGGCCTATCCGATACCCTTTTCGAAAGCGAGCTGTTTGGTCACGTAAAGGGCGCATTTACGGGCGCTCAGTTTGCCAAAAAAGGTCTGGTAGAACTGGCTAACGACGGGACCTTATTTTTGGATGAGCTGGGCGACATTCCCCTATCAATGCAGGTTAAGCTTCTACGCTTAATTGAAACGGGCACCTACCGACCGGTTGGTAGCATAGAGGTTCGCTCCTCCAACTTCAGGTTAATATGCGCCACTCACAAAAAACTCTATCAGATGGTAGAAAACGGCCAGTTCCGAGAGGACCTCTACTATCGCATTAATGTCTACCCCATCACGGTTCCGGCACTCAGAGACAGAAAAGAGGACATCCCACTTCTAGCAAAGGCAATCTTAGATAGACTCTCTGCAAGCTCAAAATTTCGCTTAACCGAATCGGCCACTCAAGCTCTACTTAATTACCCCTATAGAGGCAATATTAGAGAGCTGCGAAATTTGCTCAATCGCGCTATTGTTCTGTGCGATTCTAATATCATCGACCAGCACGTTATTGATGCCTGCATCGAGGCAGAGCCACGTCACGCATACTCGCCGGAAAGCGAGGAAAAAGCCAATAGCCAGGAAACAGTAGAGAAAGAACAAAGGTGGCTGGATCTAGCCACACAGGAAAAACGCTATATTAGCGAGGCAATGGCTGCCCACAAGGGAAACAAAGAAAAAGTGGCGCAACTCTTAGGCATCAGCTTACGCTCACTGTACAGAAAACTGCAGAGTTAAGCCAAAAGGCGCTGAATCTTTCAACGCCTTTTAGCCTGCATTCATTAACTAGCTAAACAGATAGCCCGGCCGTGATCGTGAGGCTCTACCAAGCCCTTATGCAAGGCCTTGGTCGCGGTCTCAAAATCTTCTTCATTAACAATGAACTGCATATCCACCTGGCGCAAAGACTGGTGCATGGCTAAGACATTGATGTTTTGAGCGGCCAAAGCGCTCACCGCGGCTGACAGCAAGCCCGCTTGCTTCATATCACTACCAAAAGCGGAGACAACCGACACTTTTTGCTGGTTGACCTCTGCATCTTGAAAGACATGTTCAAGCTCGCGTCGAATACGTTTAATCACTTTCAAGCTAGCAGCTAAATAGTGAGTGATCGTATTGGCATTAATATCCTTCGAGACGATCTGCGCTCTAAAACGGCGGATAAGAGACAGTATTTCACGATCGTAGTGAGTAATATTGCCTGCCATATCCTGATCGAATAACTCCAGCGCATACACACTTTTTCGTCCGGCGATTATCTCCACCCGAGGGGACTCGCTTACATAGTCCACGGTAATGATTGTGCCCGCATGCTCCGGCTCAAAGGTATTCTTCACCCGCAGGGGGATCTCATGCTTGCGCAAGCCTTTGGCAGCATTTGGGTGAATCGCCTCCATTCCCAAGTTAGCCAGTTGATCGGCCACATCATAGTTAGTGCGCCCTATTGGAACCGCATTGTCTTCGCCGACAAGCCGTGGATCAGCACTACTTAAATGAAACTCTTTATGAATAATGGCTTCCTTAGCTTCGGTAAGAACAGCAATCCGACTAAAAGTCATCTCGCTATAGCCCCGGTCAAAGGTCGACATTAGACCTTGATCACTATGAGCATAACCCGTGGCAATGGGCAGCACTTTTGCTAAATCGATATCGGCGAATGCGCGCTTGATACGCTCATCCAGTGAAATATGATCGTCACACTTCCAGCCAGTTAGATCGACAAATTGCGCATTTATACCATCACGCTGTAATAGCTTAGCGGTATTCCAAGCACTGTGGGCTTCACCAATACTGGACAACATCTCTCGTACAGTAGCCAAATGAGCCTCTAGAGCAAAGTGCCCATGCTCACACAAACGCTGCAGATCAGTCATGCAGCTTTTCGCATCGCTCAGGCGCTGTTCGATAAACTCATTGGCTTCGACCAATGCCTCGCCTTCAAACAAAGACTGGTTAATCGCGAATATTTTAGTCGTCACTGCTTCCAGGGCATCTAGCCAGCTATCGTCATCGACTGTATTCGCAAATAGAGCAAATACGCCAGGCTTGCCCGTTTTCTTGTGCTCGAGCAATGTATCCGTAATTCCGCCATAAGCTGATACTACGAAGACTCGCTGATAAGACACCTCGGAGCGCACTCCTCGCAAAACAATATTATCGCGAACGGCTTGATAGTCGCTCATAGACGTGCCGCCAATTTTTTCGACGGTATGTAATTTCATAACGTAAATTTTCCTCACTTTTATCGCAGGGCAAACATGTGCTTGCTTGCGCGGAATTTAGCTTCCCCCAAAGTCGTTCAGGAAATAGTTTCTGCCTCTAACTCATACGCGCCTTCGGCATTGTGCACTTCTTTTCCATTGAGCGGAGGGTTAAAGACACATGCCATCACCATATCCTCACTGGCTCGCAGTATGTGCTCGTCATGCTTATCGAGTATATAGAGCGTTCCGGCAGCAATGGGGTAGACCTTGCCATCGGCCAAAGTCTCCACCTCACCTGAGCCTGACACACAGTAAACAGACTCCAGGTGGTTCTGGTAATGCATGCGGAAATCAGCGCCTTTGTAAATAGTCGTAATATGGAAGGAAAAGCCCATATTATCGTCTTTCAACAACATACGAGTGCTTTCCCAGTTTCCATCCGGAGAGACAATACGCCTATTACTTTCCTGGGCCTCTTTCAGGGTTCTTACGATCATTCTTTATCACCTTCAATCAATTTATATTCTATAGATAAGCGCCAGACCTACACTTGCCCAACCGCACGATACTCATCGAAAAAGTCCACTTCTTCAGGAATGCTGTCTTCTTTAGCGCACACCTCGCGTATGGATTCTTCTACGATATCCAATCCACGCTTAAGGCTCTCATCGCTAATGATGAGAGGGCACAGGAATTTTACTACGTGGTCATCCGCACCACTCGTCTCGATCACAAGGCCCTTAGTAAAGGCTTTGTGGGTAATTTTGCCCGCAATCTCACCGTTCACACAGTTGATGCCTTGGAACATACCGCGCCCCAGAGTATTGAAGTTACCTTCGCCAAATTCGGCTACGATTTTCTCCAAACGCTCAGACACGTATCGTCCCTTACGCTTGATCTCTTCACTAAACGTATTATCGCTCCAGTAATTATCGATAGCGGCTTTAGCTGTGACGAACGCCATATTATTGCCACGGAAGGTACCGTTATGCTCACCCGGACGCCAAATATCTAGGTCTGGTTTGATAAGCACTACCGCAAATGGAAGGCCATAGCCACTGAGTGACTTAGACAAAGTGACGATGTCTGGATAGATACCGGCTTCTTCAAAACTAAAGAAGTCACCCGTTCGGCCGCAGCCAGCTTGAATATCGTCTACAATCAAGAACACTTCGTGCTTTTTACAGACAGCATCCAGATTTCGTAGCCATTGAGTGCTGGCAACGTTAATTCCGCCCTCACCCTGTACCGTTTCCACGATAACTGCTGCCGGCTTATCGATACCGCTACTCGAATCCGATAAGACCTTATCTAGGTATGCAGTCGTATCAAAATCATCCCCTAAGTAGTTGTCATAGGGTATTCGGCTAGTGCCTGGCAAGCTTACGCCAGCAGCGCCGCGGTGATGGGAATTACCTGTGGTAGACAAGGCACCAAGGCTCACACCATGGAAACCGTTAGTAAAGGAAATAATATTCTCCCTACCGGTAATATTGCGCGCAAGTTTTAGGGCTGCTTCCACAGCATTGGTCCCTGTTGGACCAGTAAACTGGACAACATAGTCTAATTTACGCGGTTTTAGAATTTTCTCGTTAAACGTTTCGAGAAACTCACCTTTAGCTTTGGTATGCAGGTCCAAACCGTGGCTAATGCCGTCATTCTTGATGTACTCAAGCAGAGGCGCCTTGAACAGGTCGTTATTGTGACCGTAATTTAATGTACCGGCTCCAGCTAAGAAGTCTAAGTACTCATTATCTTCTGTATCATACAAAAACTCCTTTTTTGCACGATTGAATACGCGTGGAAAAGAGCGGGCATAACTTTGCACTTCCGATTCTATCTCTTCAAATATCTTCATCTCATACTCTCCTTCTGAGTGATATAACGATAAACTTTCTTTTTATTTGGTAAATTGCGGATTAACGGCTTTGCCTGTTCAGACGACAGGACAGTCGCTACGCGGTTTGCCCAGACTTAGGGCGCGATGGAGGAGATTGGCCCAACAGTCACCAACATTTCCGTGGCGTGCTCGCCATCAAAATGCTGCTGCTCGTCGAACATCACCTTTTTGTTCAAATTTGCTGACAGATCGTTAGCTAAACTTGTAAATAGTGCCCAAGAGGCACCATTGGACTCAGTAATAGTGGTTTCGATGCGATCGATATCACTGTTTTCTGGGCGTTGTAGAATATGCATTATCATACGCTTAGCTAGACCTTGGCCCCGCGCAGCTTCCGACACCGCTACTTGCCACACAAATAAAGTTTGTGGTCGGCTAGGCAGACGATAACCCGACACAAAACCCAGCAAACCTGCCTCTAATTGAGTGGCTGCTACCGAGGTTTGAGAAAAGTGAGTCGCCTGCAATAAGTTGCAGTACATGGAATTAGTGTCGAGGGGCGGACACTGCCCAACAAGCCTCCAAACAGAGGCGCCATCTTCGGCTATAGGGCTTCGCAAAACTAACTGTCGACTACCAGAGTCAGTATCATTCATATGATTTTGGCTAATTTTAATTAGACGACTAAACGAATTCAGTCATTAAACATTTGCTAGGGAGAAGTAAAGCAGCTATTTTTTACCAAAAAATGACAAAAACGCTAAAAATCACATCTGTCCCGCAAAAAGAAAATGTATAGTACACTAATTAAATAATTTATCCAGTCAAGATGCCTTGCCAAGGCCCTTTGGCAGCCTAAAATTAAGATCGCGATTCTCTTCGAAAGCCAACTATAATGGAGAGCTCAGGGATTTTTTATACCGAAGCAAATGCGCTAAAAAAAATTTAAAATTTAAGAGGAAACACGTGGATAGAGTCGAAGATGTATTAATTTGTTTACGACGCGTCATTCGCGCAGCCGATCTACACTCTAAGTATCTTTCTAAGACTTCAGGGCTTACATCGCCACAAATTTTGTTATTAAACGCCATCAAAGACAAAGGCCGCGTGACCATCGGAGAGCTTGCAAAAGACATTGTGCTTAGCCAAGCAACGGTTACGACGATACTCGACCGTTTGGCGGCGAAAGGCTTAATCGTGCGCGAACGCTCAACCACCGACAAGCGCAAAGTGCACGCTCTGTTGACCGACAAGGGCAGTGAAACCATAAGTCGCGCTCCGAGGCCACTGCAAGAGGATTTCGCTAGGCAGTTTAGTGAGCTTAAAGACTGGGAACAAACCATGATTATCTCTTCGCTTCAACGAGTCGCTCACATGATGGATGCGCAGCATATTGATGCCTCGCCCGTACTGGATATAGGCACACTTGATCGCGCTCTTCCCGCTTCAGAGGGAAGCAAGACTAAATAATACCCCCCCTAATTTTCTTGCAAATACCTGCTGCCATTGTTATCAATGGCGGCGCAAACTCACCTCCATTTTAGAACTACCGGAGCCCTTATCATGAAAGCTAGATTTTTCGCCTCATTATTACTACTCATTGCCACCACTGCCGCCCATGCCGACTCAGATGCCTCACTCACCTGGGCTTTATCCGAAGTAAGCTATGGTGGAACCCAAGCTAACTACCTCGCGCTGGACATTAATTTTGGCACACGGTACATCGCCATCAACGGCATCATCGAACTAGAAGGGAACACCGCAGTAAACGTTACTGGTTCTTGCTTCCCCTCAGGCAGCGGCGTGTTTTGCAACGCCTCCATCGGCAACAACACGGCCTCCCTGACAATTTCTGAAAACTTAACAGGCATTTTTAGAATGTTTAGCCCCGACGGCTCGCTTAGCTCTCAAGGCGCAATGGCTCCTCTCTAAACCCCCTGTATTAGCGCCGCTCTTTTCCTTGCACGGCGGCGCTTCACCCTTCTTACTGCGGGCAAAAAATAAAGCTTCGAGTGCTGCTGCTTGCTTTGTTACACTGAGCACAGGTCTTAGTCATATCGGTTGCGAGTAGTCTCTATTATGCTGCTTTGTCCTTGTGGGAGTTCGAAAGCGTTTAAGGCATGCTGCCAGCCTTTTTTAGCAGGCGATAAAAAGGCACGAACAGTGTCACAGCTTATGCGTTCGCGATACTGCGCTTACTATCTCGGGGGCTATGGCGATTATTTGTATCGCACCTGGCACCCCAGTTCCCGGGGCGCACTCAGCGCTGCAGAGCTTTCGAGAAAAGATACCGACTGGCAAAGCCTCGAAATCATCGACAGCGCTCAGCATGGCAATCTAGGAACAGTAGAGTTTATCGCCTACTTTAAAGACAGCAATGGACACAAAGGCAGGCACCACGAGAAATCCAATTTTATGCGGCAATCAGGGCAATGGTTATATTGCGACGCAGAGTTTGTATCTTTCAATGAATCCGACTGAGCAATCAGTCACAACTTGAGAATGACGAATGAACAATACCCCAGTTAGTGACGATAGCGAACACAAGCTTACGCTAAGACACCTACGCTTCGAAGACTACAAAGACGTCAAGGAGATGTGGGACAGAATTTACGCCGACTTTACAAGTGCCTTGCCAGAGCGCCAATACCGTTCTCAATTGACAGTCTTTCCCGAAGGACAGATATGTATCGAGGACCATGGCAAAGTAGTCGCCGCAGCTTTTGCCGTTATAGTGGATTACGAGAAGTTTGGCGACCAACACACTTATGAGGAAATTACGGGCAACGCTTATCTCACCACTCACGATCCCAAAGGGGATGTCCTCTACGGGGTTGACGTTTTTGTTTCGCCAGACTACAGAGGCATGCGCCTGGGAAGACGCCTATACGAAGCCAGAAAAGAAATTTGTCAGAATCTAAACCTTAGCGCCATTATTGCAGGCGGTCGAATCCCTAATTTCCAACACTATGCTGACGAATTATCTCCCAAGCAGTATATCGAAAAAGTTAAACAGAAAGAGATCTACGACCCCATCCTTAGTTTTCAGTTGTCGAACGACTTTGAGGTAAAACGTCTACTGCACGCGTACTTGCCCGAAGATAAGGAGTCAAAGGGTTATGCCACGCTACTGCAATGGCACAATCTCTACTATGAGCCAAAGAAATCGCCCCTGATTGGCGCCAAAGCCACCTCCGCCCGAGTTGGTCTAGTACAATGGCAGATGCGCACAGTTGGCTCGGTCGACGAAATACTGCAACAGGTCGAGTACTTCGTTGACGCACTATCAGATTATCAGTGCGATGCGGCGCTTTTCCCTGAATTTTTTAATGCGCCACTAATGGGCTTAGAGAGCCACCGGACCTCATTAGACGCAGTAAAAGCCATGACCGGATTCACCGAAGAGATAGTGCAAGCGATTAGCAAAATGGCCGTTGCCTATAACATCAATATAATTGCCGGTTCTATGCCTATCATAGAAGATGGTCAACTTTACAATGTCGCCTATCTGTGCCGACGCGATGGCACCATCGACTCTCAGTATAAGATTCATCCTACCCCGACAGAAAAACGCGATTGGATTATGCAAGGCGGCGACAAATTGAAAGTCTTCGACACCGACTTCGGCAAGATAGGCGTCCTGATTTGCTACGATGTGGAATTCCCTGAGTTGGCACGCATTCAATCCGAGCAAGAAATGGAAATTCTGTTTGTTCCCTTCTGGACCGACACTAAGAACGGCTATCTGCGAGTTCGATGCTGCGCTCAAGCAAGGGCAATAGAGAATGAGTGCTACGTGGTTACCGCGGGCAATGTTGGCAACCTACCCAGAGTGGATAACGCGCATATACAGTACGCCCAATCGGCCGTGTTCTCGCCCTCTGATTTCGCCTTCCCCTACGATGCAATAATGGCCGAGACCACCCCCAATACCGAGATGACATTAATCGTAGATTTGGATTTAGAAAAACTTACCAAACTGCAAAATGAGGGTTCAGTGCGAAACTATTTGGATCGACGACGAGATTTGTATAAAGTCAGTTGGCTGGGTGAGGACTAAACTATTGAACCAAATGGCCGATCTACCCTGTCAGTATAGGGAATAATAGTAGCATCGAGGATGCCCCAAATGTCTGACACTTCACAAATCACAGCCGATGCTGATTTATTCCGCCTCGTGGTAGAGGCCGCCCCAAATGCCATGGTCATGATCAACAGTGACGGCATTATTAGCCTAGTAAACAGTCAGACCGAGCGTATCTTCGGCTATTCGCGCAGCGAAATGATTGGTGAGCCAGTCGAAATGCTCGTCAATATGGGCTTGAGAGAGCGTCATGTTAAGTATCGTGACGCCTATCTTATCAAGCCAGAAGTGCGCTCAATGGGGGCAGGACGCGAGCTCTTAGCGCTGCGCAAAAACGGTACTGAGTTTCCCGTTGAAATTGGCCTAAACCCAATTCCTACCAATAAAGGCGTGGGAGTCCTCGCCGCAATCGTGGACATTAGCGAGCGGCGCAAGGCCGAGCAAGAGCGTGAAGAGCTCGAAGCCCATGTCAGGCACTCACAAAAACTGGAAAGCTTAGGCGTACTTGCTGGCGGTATAGCGCATGATTTTAACAACCTATTAGCCGCTATTCTTGGCAATGCCGAAATTGCTCAAGCTAGGCTACCCATGGGGTCTCCCGCATCAAACTATATACAAAACATCTTAACGGCCTCTCAAAGAGCCGCCGAACTCACTAGGCAAATGCTGGCTTATTCTGGCCGTGGGCGCTTCGAAGTTAAGCGTATCAATGTCTCCAAAGCAGTAGAGGAAATGTCAGAGCTGCTGCGCGTGACGCTATCAAAAAAAGCAGAACTAAAGTTCAGCTTCGATGAGCAAACACCGGAGATAGAAGTGGATTCAGCCCAGTTCAATCAGGTATTGCTAAACCTCATCACCAATGCCAACGAGGCGCTTCCAGACGAAGGGGGTATAGTCTCAGTGAGCACGGGCTTAGTGTACGCTGACTCAGAGTACCTGTCTTCTTGTGCAGTCAGCGGCACAACCCAGCCAGGCGCATACGCTTATATCGAAGTCTCCGACACCGGCTCTGGGATGAGTACCGAAACCCTTTCGCGCATTTTCGATCCGTTTTTCACCACCAAATTCACAGGCCGAGGGCTTGGCCTATCTGCTGTTCTCGGGATCGTACGAGGCCACTGCGGGGCTATCAAGGTCGACTCTATAATCGGCCGAGGCACCAGCTTTAAAGTACTACTACCCGCACCAGAGAGCCATCCGACAGGCAAGCTCGACTCTGTCTTGCCCGCACAACAAAGCGATAAGCTGAGAAAAGGCTATATACTGCTTGCGGACGATGAGGAACTAGTACGCCACGCCACAGGAACACAGCTCGAAAGCATGGGCTTTTCGGTTATTCACGCCGTCAATGGCAAAGAGGCTGTGCTATTACAAAAAGAGTATGCCGACAAGTTAAGCCTCGCAATTTTAGATTTAACCATGCCACAAATGGATGGCGATGAGGCGGCAAGGCAGATCATTCAAACCAGCCCTGACCTACCCATTATCTTAACGAGCGGATACAGCACCCAGGATCTATCCATGCGTTTGAGAGATAATGCGAAACTGGTGATATTGCCCAAACCAGCATCACTAGTCGACTTAGGCAATGCAATAAGAGAAGCCCTTTCCCACGGAGAGACTAGGAAGTCTTAGTGACACCTGACACCAATTGACGCATATCTTTACCGCTAGGACTTTGAAATACTTGCAGTCCAAACTCGGGCACTATAGCAAGAAGATGATCAAAGATATCCGACTGTATGCCCTCATAAGCTTCCCAGGCAGTTGTATTGGTGAAGCAATAGATCTCCAAAGGAATACCATCTGGGGTTGGAGCCAACTGTCGCACCATTAGAGTCATGTCTTGATGCACCCCAGGATGGCTTTGGAGATAATGTTCTATATATGCCCTGAAGGTACCTATATTAGTGACTCTTCGCATATTAAGGGCCTTATCGCCCCTGTTTTCCAATTCCTTGTTCCACTGCGCAATCTCTTTGGTTTTATCATTCAAATAATCTACGAGCAAATTAAAACCATACAAGTGTTCTAGGTCTTTGTTATCAAGGAAGCGAATGCTTTGCTGATCTAACAGAATCGAGCGCTTGATACGCCTACCACCGGACTCCTGCATGCCCCGCCAGTTTTTGAAAGGGTCGGAGATAAAGCGTTTAGTAGGAACCGTTGTAATGGTCTTATCGAAGTTTTGAATTTTGACCGTATGCAGAGCGATATCGATGACATCACCATCAGCGTTTACTTGTGGCAACTCAACCCAGTCACCTACACGAATAATATCGTTTGATGAAATCTGCACGCTGGCCACCAAGGACAGCAGTGTATCTTGGAAAATCAAAATAAGAACGGCTGCCATGGCGCCGAGGCCAGACAAGAGTATCAGCGGGGACCGGTCCAATAGCGCCGCAACGGCAAGAATCAGGGCAATCGCGTAAATAGCAATCTTTAGGACCTGAATATAGCCCTTAATTGGCCTCAAGTAGGCATCGGGGCGTCGTTCGTATAATGTATTAATCAGGGTAAAAACGCCGCTTACTGCGACTGCCACAACAACCACAATCGTCGCGCCGCAGACATTGCGAATCGTCGCAACTAAGGCCTCGGGCAGATTAGGAACAAAATTCACCCCTATGGAGATGATTATGGCGGGCACCACATTCGCAAGACGAGCGACCACTTTGGAGTCTAGTACCGCGCTGTCCAAGCCCGCGCTAGTTGCGCGCAATGCACGGTAAATGCCTCTCACCAAAATGCGTTTCACCACCCAGTTCGCTAACCAGGCGGCAACAAACAGCATGGCCAAACTGAACGCGGAATAAAATTCTGGGTACTGTTCAGCCCACTCTAGTAGAAAGAAGTTTTCTAGCGACATTAAGCGTTCCTGCTATCACAAATTCATATGCGAGACGTATTATCCAACACATTCCTTGTAACAACCACCATTGCCTATAGCCCAATAGAAAAGGCCTTCTAACTGCAGTCGAAGGCCTTTGAGCTATTTTCAGCGTCACTAGAATGTGCCATTAATCTTTAAAGATAACACGCGCCCGCCCATTCCGCATTGATCTTCTATTTCTTCGATCACGCCGCTAGTAATCGCGCCGACAAACCGCTGGCGCTCCCTGCACTGCTTGTTATTGGTGGCATTGCGTATATCGAAACGGAAAGTAAGATCATTGAAGGCCACTAGCTCCACAAATGCAGACACGTTTGGATCCCCTGCATACAACTCTATATCATCGATATCATAGCGCTTCATATTGCCATCGAAGCGATTATTCCAGTTCATGCCATAGTTGAGCCTTAGGCTAGGAATGTCGTGGCGAAACCCCAACTGCAACCTGCCGCGATTATAGCTGGCAAAACGGCGCTCTATGCCCAGGAAGGGATCAGTAATCTTGGAGTCCTGCACATTGAAGCTGGATGTCACCAATAGATTAGGCATGTCGATGATGTTCATTCGAACGCTAGCACTGAGGTTCAAGCCATACATTATGCCGTCACCAATATTACCATTGGCAGAGGCTAGGCTTGTCCCTGTGGAAACATCTATGCGCTCAATCACGTCAATATGCTTCATATAGAACACATCGCCATCCAGCACTCCAATATCATCAGGAAGCCGATATTCAAAGCCAAGCTCTGTGCGCAGCACTTGTTCTTGCTTTAAGTTCGCGTTACCTGCCTGAGTGTTAGCGTCGTTATCTTGATTGTCGGTAGCGGCGACAAAGTCATTGAAGCTAAGTTGCCTTACAATCTTCTCTGCCTTCCAGTTCAGCTGAAAACTGGAGTTGACGTCATAACGCAAATCCACTTTTGGCTTAAAAAAACCAAAATCGCGCTGATTGTAGACATCTCCTGTTTGCGTAATCTCCGACATCTCATAAACCAAAGAAGTCTCTAAGCTTAGCTTGGGGCTGATTTTCCAGTTATGAACAACGAAGGGCTCTACGCGAATTTCCTCCACAGTGGAGTTGGCGTTATTAACATTCTGTGGCACAAGGCCGCCAAACGCATCTGAAGGGGTTCCCGCGGAATTTGGCAAGCCCAACTTCAAACTAGAATCCAATATTGTTTGCGCACGCTCGGCACCAAACTCCAAGTCTTGCCCATCAGCAAGGCCCATCGTGTAGGAGCTGCGCACAATCCTTTCTTGATTAGTCTTAGCACTCGAAATAAATCGGTTTTTAGTCTCAGCACCATCAGCCGCAATATCGTAGCGCTCCTTTACATTGGAGTAATTGCGCTCATTGGTAATGAACAATACCTTGAAGCGATGTCCATTATTAAACTTGTACTCATAGTCACCGCCTATTTCCCATCGATCGTCCTTACCGGGGTTATCCTCTCGCTCACGAGTGACAATATTCGGCTGCACCCTCAGATCAGTTGTCCACCAATACTCCTCTGCCGGATCATCTTCTTGTCTGTAAAGACCATTAAGGCGAACGCTGCTGTTCTCATTAATATCGTAAGCAATATTGCTGGTATAGGAATACGTGGTTTGCTCTCTAATGCGCTCAGAGCGCACTTCATCATTAAGCGAGTAATCACCAAGACGGCTGGTCTCTTTAATCACATAGTGATCATAGCGAGGTTCAGCCTCAGCACTTAGCAACAAAGAGAGATCGCCAAACCGGCCGCTATAGGCAAGAGAACCCCCAGGCTGAGTGTGATGATCTAAGTAACGATCCACATTGACTTGATAGGAGAGGCTCGTTGCGTCCAAGGCCTCCAAGAGTACGACATTAATAATTTGACTGCCTCGAACATCGAGATCGCCGGATGTGCCTCGAATGATTTCGATGTACTCAACCTGAGATGAACTGATACGCGAAAGCTGGCTGCTAGACTGATTGCCCTTGCCGGCCATTCGCTTACCATCGATCAATATCTGTTCGCCTCCACCTGCACCGAGGCCTCGCCCACCACCGCCGCCATTAGGGTTAAAGCCTCCCGTAGGGGAGCCCACACCAGGAATTCGATTGAGCATGTCCTGTGCCGTTACGGGAGCCCACTCTTCAAAGTAATCGGCACTATAGCGCACCGTGGTATCAGACTCTTGTGCACTTACGGTAGCAGAAAGATTCGCACCCACAAGAAAAATAGAGGCCGCCAACAGCGACTTGGAGAAGAATGCCCTCATGCTCACATACCCGTGTCAAAAAAAGAGTGCGTACGCTATAAAAAAACCGGAGCAGATGCAATTGAATATCATTTGCTAGGCGCAAAATAAGATTTTTGCCATATTTGCGGCGAATTCTGTAGCAAACATGTTACAAATGCCCCTTAAAATAGGCATAGCCCTGAAAGCGATAGAACGATCGCTTTATTGCACTGGGGCGCCCACATGACAGAAAACCATCAAAACCATTAAAATAGAGTCTTTTTGTTTAGGCTGCGGAGACTCCCCATTGCTCGAATTTCAACACATCATTCAAATAAACGACCCTGCACATACAGACATAGCAGACATTCCTAAGCGAGATCTTTGGAATGCATTGGTGTTCAGAGCTAAATGCCCAGCTTATTTTAATCCAACGCTTGCGAGTAAAATTGAAGTTATTTCGGAGTCAGAGTTCTTGCGCCATCTTACATTCGGAGGGGAAACACTAAGCGATAAAATTGTACTAGTAGAACATGAGAGCATTCATACCAGTACGGGAAAGAATACTCAGTCGATGTTCGCCGAAAGTAAAACTACGATAGAAGAGCCCGCAGCGGGACATTTAATTGTCCGCTTTGAGTATCGCCGCGACTCCGCCAATGTCCCCGGCGAAATGGAAATAGACCCTTACATAAAGAAGGCTTATCTGCAAAACGACTTGGATGCTATCAGAACAATTCGAGAGCTAGTGCGAACCGGCATTCCCGATGCCGATTCATGGATTCAATGAGAGCTCTAACTGCTTCGCATAGCGCTGCTCATTGACGGCCTCGGCCTCCAAACTGCCGTCCAGCACCCGCTCCACATCCTCAGTAATGAGCTGCATTGATGACTTGCGAGCCTCAAGCGCAAAGTCTGATTGGATGACGCTGCCCCAAAGACTTAGCATCGCAGTATCGATTTTGCGCACTGAGTTATCCTTTGCCCACTCCGCGGAAATCTGCGCCCCCAAATAGCGCAACTCTTGCTGCATCTGTTTAAGATCGGCTCCCACTAAACCAAACAACATATTCTCGCGCAGATCTTTCCACCCAGTGGGCATTAATTCCCACCCCTGATAGAAGCGGACAACCCAAGTCAGATAATCTAATTCGCTTTGTAGCTGACGGTTTTTTTCATCGGCGTGATAAACATCGAGAAAATACGCCTGCTCAGGAAGCTGTGATGGCCAGTCCTCAATGACTCTGGTGCTGCTGCAGGACTGAAGCAAGACAAGCAGTAAGAGAAAAGCAACGCTCTTACGCACAACAAAACCCTCTTTCGAATACATGGAGCCCGCATACTATCAGGATTTACAATTGGACGCAGGACCCAAGTGCCCAGCCATAAGCTATGCGGAGTCGATTATCCCAAGCCGGACGGCTTCGAGAGTCAGCTCGGAGCGATTGCTCACTGAAAGTTTGGAGTAGATGCTCTTCACATAGCCCTTAACGGTATCGGGGGCTAACTTCAGCATACTCGCTGCCTCCTCAACGCTGTAGCCCTTGCCAATTAGGCAAACGACATCTTCCTCTCTAGGCGTGAGCTTAACGGCATTCAAAGCCTCACCCTGGTTATTAAAATGATCAATCAGGCGCTGGGAGGAGGCTGCCGATAAGGCAGGTTTATTCTTACGAATGCCTTGAAGATAGCTAACGATTCGTTCTCTATCCTGATCTTTGAGAATATAGCCCTTAGCACCAGACTTTAGAGCCGTGAACAAATTCTTATCGTCATCATAGATAGTGGCTACCACTACATAGCAAGATTGAGTCCCCCGCCCAAGCTCTTTAATTAAGTCGATACCGCTACCATCAGGAAGACCCAGGTCGAGCAAAGCCAAGCTAAACTCAGTATTACTCATTGCTGTGCGTGCCTCGGCTAAGCTGCTTGCGGTATGCACGCCGAGCTTAGGAAAAGCGGAATTTACACATGAGACAAGCCACTCGAGCGTATCGAGATTATCCTCCACAATGAGCGCTTGTCCGTCTTCTAGCGATACCATTTATTAATCCTAGCGAGCCTAACATAAGTACTGGGCATACAATTTTGAGGCGAACTTGACTCTAGTCAACGCGCTCAAGTTTGTACACCCCCAAAAAGGGGCATCCAAACAGCCAAGTATGGCACCTATAAGCCCTGTGTAGCATAATCTGTAACAACTGCAGCACAAGCATCAACAGCCTATGCAATTCACAAAGCGCCTCGCCAGAACTAGTATCACTGCCTTAAGCTTTCTTATTTGGCTTTTCAGCATCGCTACATACGCGCAAGAGGAAATAGGGATTGCAGGCACCATCGTTATCCAAGAGGTGGAGTATATCCAATGGAGCGAGCCCACTCCCCCTCCAGCCGATGCCCAATGGCAGCCGACGAGCCTGCCATTCAATGCGGGTATAGGCCTGTCCGTCAACGCATTAACAGACAACCACCGTGAGTTCATGTGGTTCCGCTTTCACCTCCAAAAGCCCTCAACTCCAGGTCGTTATGGTCTTTACTTCTGGCGTTATAATCTTGCACTGAACGTATTCTTTAATGGCAGTGAAATTGGCGGCAGCACCTTCAAGAGCGGCTACGAGACCATGTCCTGGAATCGCCCTCTGCTTATAGAAGTTCAACAAGCGGCGTGGCAAGAGGCCGATAATATAGTGCTGCTACGCTTACAAAGAAGCCCCTGGGGAGGAAACCTAGCACCCGTTGTTGCCGGAGATCTTGCCCCACTAAACAAGCTTTATTCTGAGCGCATGTTTCGCCAGATAGAAGTTAATGAGATATTGCTGACATTTGGCTTAAGCCTAACGGTTCTAAGCTTCTTACTCTGGAGTTTTAGGCGCAACGATTCCATTTATCTATGGTTTTCCGGCCTGTCTTTTTCTTGGAGTATTATCACCACTCATATGGTGGTCTACTATAACCCCATCCCCTATGCCTATTGGTTACCGATAGTGCATGTCGCCCTCGACTGCTCCGCACTTTGCATGTATGGCTTCATCGGCAGACTAGTCACTTCGGCGAAAAAACCGAGGCTAGAGCGGGCCTTTCTTATCTGGACTCTACTTGCCTCTTGCTCCCATTTCCTCGTTCCGAGGGAATACTTTTGGTATAGCGCTTACAGCATTCACCTGTTTGGCACGCTAGCCTTAGCCGCCATTATTATAAGAGTTTCCTTCATTGCAATCCAAACCAAGAACCGCTATGCCGTGATAGTAAGCGCAGCCATGTTTGTGCAGATCGCACTGTTTATCCACAATGTTTATCTTCTTTTCAGCGGCTCTACTGCACAGTGGGAGGGTTCCATGTTCTATGCTCACTATGGCATTCCGCTATTGTTTATTATATTTATCGCCACACTCATTAGGCGCTTCGTTCTCGCCCTGCAAACCGCTGAGACTCTCAACCAAGAGCTCGAGAGAAAAGTGGCACACAGCGCAAAGATAATCGAGAAAGGCTACGCCGAACGCCGCGCCTTGGAACTTAGCCAAGCGGCAGAGAAGGAGAGACTCAAAATCTATCGTGACCTGCATGACGATGTTGGTTCGAAGCTATTATCAATTATTCATGCGGACCGAGATAACAAGTTTTCCAGCATGGCTAGAGGAGCACTAGAGAGTCTGCGACACGCAGTATCTAAGGTTAATAACCCAGACCAACCCATCGCCAATTTTATACAAGATATTCAAGAAGAGACTGAGCTAAGGCTTAGCGGTTCGGGACACCAGGTATCGTGGACAAACCACAGCGAGGCACCAGAGCTAATTATCCCCTCTACGATTGCGTTTAATCTTAATAGAATTCTTAAGGAAGTTGTCAGCAATATTATTCGTCATGCGAACGCACAAGAGGTCGCAGTCGACTTACACTTTGACAGATCCAATTGGTATATTCTTATCCAAGACGACGGCAAAGGTTTCGACCCTTTCGGTCCCATGGGTAATGGCGTGGCCAATATGCGCAGTCGTGCTAAAGAGATCGGCACTCAACTCAATATAGAGTCCAACTTCGACACGGGCACTAGGATTAGCGCAAAAATATCCCTGGACGGTTTTATTAAGCAGCCCTAACTAAACCTTAAACGCATCCACTACTAGCGCCTTATATTCTCGCAATAAGAATAGCGCCCTAGCACACACATATATAATAAACGAAAACCATAAACCGTCATTAGCATATATTGGCGTTAGCAAAATACTACTCAAAAGAAATATAAAAAGGGAGAATGCCGAGGCATTCCTCATTGCTCGCGTTCGCGTTGTTCCAATAAATATTCCATCCAATTGAAAGGCGGCAAACGATAAGAATATATAGATCGCGGCCAACCACAGAGCATCTCTTGAAGTCTGCTGCACCGCGTTGGCATCTGTTAATAGCTGTATAAAGAAAGGGCCCAATAGGTAGACAGACAGCGCCAAAAATAGGGCGCTTCCGGCAGCCAAATGAGTAGACTTACTCACCGAGACATCAAAGAGCCTCCGGTTTTTCGCCCCTTTAGCCCTTCCTACCAAAGACTCCGCCACATAGGCAAAACCGTCGAGAAAAAACGCCGAAAAGGAAACAAACTGCAGCAGAATGTGATTAGCCGCTAGTTGCACATCCCCAAAACGAGCGCCGTAGTTTGCGAACCAAGCAAAACCGAAAACCAGAAAAAGGGTTCTCACCATGATATCGGTGTTAACCGCGATCATATTCTTCAGCTTTTCTTTATCAAATATACGCGACCATTCAAAAAAGACTGACTGCTCGTGCGTCTGTTCGTCACACTCGCTTTGCTGAGATCGGCGCAGAATTTTCGCAACTACGACCAGTGCGATACTAAAACTTAACCACTCCGCAATAGCAGTGCCAATGGCAATTCCCTCTGCGCCCAAATCTAAATAGGCGGCAAAAAAAACATCCAGCGCCATATTGCTCCCGTTGAGAAGCAATTGCACAAACAAGAGCGTCTTGGACATATTCAGTCCTATCAATAGCCCCATTAGCGCGAACAGCCCAAGTGCAGCCGGCGCTCCCCATATTCTTAAGCTGATATAGGAATTAGTCGTAGACTCAACCTGCTCACTCCCCTCCAGCAGCCAAAGGGCGGACTGAGCAATAGGTATCTGCAGTATTACAATCAGCAAGCCAAAACCCAGCGCACACAGCAAGGCTCGCAATACTACTGCTCTCACTTCTGCCTGCTCGCCTGCCCCTGAGGCTTGTGCTACCAAACCGGTTGTCCCCATGCGCAAGAAGCCAAAACCCCAGTACACAAAGCTGAATATAATGGCGCCAAGTGCTATTGCGCCTAACTCTGCTACGCTGCCTGTTCGCCCGATAACGGCTGTATCGACCAGACCAAGAAGTGGCACCGAGGCATTGGCCAAAATAATAGGCCAAGCCTTGCGTATAATCTGAGAGTAGCTGGGGACTTGCTGGACAGACTGGGTATTCACTTATGTTCCTGAGTTTGCGCTAAGACTAAGACGCCCTACCCCCACACTGCCCAAGCAAGAGCAGCGCGGCTTGTTTCCTACGCTGAAAGGTGATTGAATCAAAGCCATACTAGCGAGGAACCCGTAAAGGCAAAAGGATAGTATACGCGATGACCGCTCAAGTCCCCCACTGCTCACATTGGCGTGTAGATATCGACGCAGACAATTTGCTTTGGCTTTATCTAGACCGACAGGGCGAGAGCGTCAATGCACTTAGTACTGAAGTACTCTTGGAGTTCGATCAGCTTCTAGACTTTATTGAGTCCGTGAAGCCAGAAGGGGTGGCCATCCTCTCGGGCAAACCTAAGGGTTTTATTCTCGGCGCAGATATCACCGAGTTTGATAAATTCTCTAGTGCCGAAGATGTAGAGCGCTCAATTCGCCAAGCCCATCAAATCTTTACGCGCTTCGAGTCGCTACCGTGCCCAACAGTAGTAGCCTTTCAAGGCTATTGTCTAGGCGGCGGCCTAGAGCTAGCCCTGTGTGCCAAATACCGTATCGCAAAGGACATCCCCACTACCAAGATCGGCTTTCCTGAAATTCAATTAGGTATTTTCCCAGGCTTTGGCGGTTCGGCTCGCTCTGTACAAACTCTTGGTGGGCTACGGGCGATGGAACTGATGCTGTCCACTCGGCAAATAGGGGCCTCTCAAGCCAAACGCATAGGGCTTATTGATCAGAAGATATCGCGCCACCAAGAACTCTATTGGGCCGCACGCAAGGCCCTATTGAACAAGCGCAGAAGCGCCAGAGCTTCGCTTTTGCAGCGAGCCAGCAACTGGAGCTGGATGAGAAAGATCTTAGCCCGGCAGATGCGCAACAAGACCGCGCAACGCGCTCGCGAAACCCACTACCCTGCACCCTATCGACTGATCGATACGTGGGAGCAATATGGGCATTCGAAACAGCAGATGCTAGAAGCCGAGATTCAAGAGGTCTCCAAGCTCATGCAGACCCCGCAGGCTGAAGGCTTACGCCACGTATTTCACTTATTAGAAAGGCTAAAGAAACAGGGCCGACAAAGCGATCATACAATACGCAGAGTCCATATTATTGGCGCTGGCGTCATGGGGGGCGATATTGCTGCTTGGTGTGCCTATAAAGGGCTTGAAGTCAGTCTACAAGACCGTGAGCTTGAGTATATCACTCCCGCACTAAAGAGGGCCGAGACACTGTTTCGCAAGAAGCGCCTCGCAGGGGCTCAGCTTCAAAGCGCAAAGGCACGAATTCAAGCGGACCCACAGGGTGAGAGAGTGCCCATGGCTGACCTAGTGATTGAAGTGATCATCGAAGACGCGCAAGCCAAGCGAGAGCTGTTCACCAGCATCGAGCCGCGCCTAAAGCCTGGGGCTCTGCTGGCCACCAATACCTCCTCTATCCCCTTGGAGGAAATTGCCTCAGTGTTACAGGATCCAAGCCGCCTAATCGGTCTGCATTTTTTCAACCCCGTTGCCCAAATGCCATTAGTCGAAGTTGTCCATTCTCAATACAGCTCTGAGCAAGCACTCGCACTGGGTGCAGGCTTTTGTGACCAGATTGCACGCTATCCTTTACCGGTAAAAAGCAGCCCCGGCTTTTTGGTCAATCGGGTACTAGCCCCTTATATGCTCGAAGCCATGCTTATTCACCAAGAAGGCGTCCCCATTGAAGCTATCGACGCAGCCGCCAAAGACTTTGGAATGCCCATGGGACCGGTGGAGCTTGCCGATACTGTCGGCCTAGACGTATGCGCCATGGTCATGAAGACACTAGGAGGGGAGAGTAGCAAGGATGATAAGATTCAGTTGGCTATTGACTACCTAAACGATCTAGTAAAAAAGAAGCGGCTTGGAAAAAAATCCGGCAGAGGCTTTTATCGCTGGCACAATGGTAAAGCCAAGAAAGATAAATCTCTTGCACAGCACGCCGAAAAAGAGACCATCATCCAGCGCCTAATAGACCGCTATACCAATGAGTGCGAAGCGGCGCTATTAGACAAGATAGTCGACGATGAAGAGCTCGTGGATGCCGGCATGGTTTTCGGTACAGGATTCGCGCCGTTCAGAGGCGGCCCAATGCATTACAAACATAAAAGGCAGCAAGCATAGTGAGTACTATAGCGTCCGCAAACAAACTCCGTCGCGTAGCGATTGTCGGTGGCACACGCATACCATTCTGCCGCTCTAATACAGCCTATAGCCAATTAAGCAATTTGGATATGCTTTCCGATACGCTGCAACATCTCACTGAGAAATTCGATTTAGCAGGAAAAAAGATAGACGAGCTAATTGCGGGCGCCGTCACTTCCCATTCGCGAGACTGGAATCTCGCGCGCGAAGCCATACTCAGCACCGAACTATCACCGAATACTCCTGGAACCACAATGCAGATGGCGTGCGGCACCTCCCTACAGGCCGCGATGCTCATTGCGGGGCGCATTGCTAGCGGCCAAATCGAGTGTGGCATTGCCGCGGGCTCGGACACTACGAGTGACGCCCCGCTAGTTCTTAAGCCCGCACTGGCTAAGCGCTTATTAGGGCTTGGTCGAAGTAAAGGCGCGCTTGGCAAGCTTTCCGCTCTAAAGGGACTCAATATAGGTGACTTGGCCCCTATGGCGCCCGCCAATGCAGAGCCTCGCACCGGACTGTCCATGGGCGAACACTGCGAACTAATGGCCAAACATTGGCACATCGGTCGAGAGGAGCAAGATGCCCTGGCACTAGGCAGCCACGCGAAAGCTGACAAATCATACAAGGAAGGTTTCTTCGATGACTTGGTGCAGCCATATCAAGGAGTATTGCGCGACAATAATATTCGCGGCGATAGCACCCTTGAAAAACTGGCCACCCTGGCCCCTGCCTTTGATCGCACAGCAAGAGGCACTTTAACTGCCGCCAATA
>JAWWAY010000003.1:0-271267 GCA_033721235.1 Pseudohongiellaceae bacterium
AATAGAAGTCACTCGTTACGGCATTGGGTCAAGCATGGGAACGTCTACTCATGCTTATGGAGGGACTCGCATGGGAGACAATCCCGAGACCAATGTGGTCGATCGCTTTGGTTTTGCTCACGAGGTGAATAACTTGGGTGTGTTGGGCGCATCGGTAATGGGGACAAGTGGCGCCCGTAACCCGACGTTAACGGCACAAGCATTAGCATGGCGTACGGCCGAACACTTAGTGGCTAACTGGCGAAGTATTACTGCCTAATGAATTCTATGAGTAAAGTGCTTGCAGTCCTTGCACTGCCGGCATTTGACTCATTCGATCACGGTGTTCTATCACTCTTGGCAATTTGCTGATATCGACACCATCGCCCTCTAGCCAAGTGGCGATGGTGTACAGATACATATCCGCAACAGTAAACTGCTCGCCCATTACCCACGGCCCTTTCAGCATTCCTTCTTCTATTAGTGCCATGCACTGTCCCATGGACTCCGGCACTTTGCGTCGCATGGCATCGATGGCGTCAGTTTCTGTCTCATCAACCCAGCGGGTACCACGAAAGCGATGAGCGTGGGCAACATGGACAGTCGAACATAAAAAAGCATTGAACGCCTGCATCTGCGCGCTTGCTTCGAGACTGTCTAGTGGGGCGAGATTCGCCTGTGGAAAGCGTTGGCTCAGATAGAAGAGAATTGCCGGCACTTCGGTAATGACTGTGCCATCCACGGCCAATGCGGGTACTCGGCCTTTGGCGTTAATGGATAAATACTCGCTTTTTCTTTGCTCCTGTTGAGAGAAATCAATCTTAATTGCCTCGTAGTCTATGCCTATATATTCGAGGGCAATATGGACGGCTAGCGAACAAGTTTTTGGAGCAAAGTATAAAGCTATCATTGTAGTGCTTCTCTTAGTTGAAACTGGGGGGAGTACTAAAAACCCGTAAGATATCTCCTGCGAGACTCAGTCTACTGTAAAAGACTGACCGGCATCTATATGGAAATTATTGGCAGCATGAGAGCGACCCGCTCATGCTATAGATTGAGTCTTAGCCGTACTTGCCCGGTTCGCACTCAAAGTCACAATAAGGTATAAATGGCATAAATAATTCGCATAGCGTGTCGGTGAAAACAGTCAATGGCGGCACAGGCTTTCAATTGATAATAAAACGAGGGCGATAAGATGGGTAAGAGGATCAGAAGGCTTGGCCATGGGGCGGCTGCCATCGCTCTAATGGGTCTATCGGGTACCGTTGCGGCAGCCTGTGAGGCGCTCTCTATTCTAGACCTCAATAGCGCGACACTCGAACTCACCGTCGATGTGGAAGGTGTGGCAGATTACGATGTCTTGCTGCGCTGGCAAGTCGAGGAGCCGGGCTTGAGTTTCTCGCTGGAAAGTCTAGAGCCCCTTGAGAGCGCCCCAGAGCAAAGTCAGGCCAGTTTCAGTGGTTCGCTACTCAGGGCGCCCTGTGTTTATGTAGAAGGCTTGGGTGTATTCGATGCGAGTTTTTCCCTAAGTCAATTGGAGCCTATTCGCTTCACAATTTCCGCGGCGATACCCGATGAGCAAGCCTTGGCCCCGCAAGGCGCAGCAGCTAGTTCTCTGTTTATTCATGTGGCCAATCCTGTCATTGGCATTGATCAGCAGGCACAGGCGATAGTGGTAGCCAGAGATAGCAATGGTAAGGTCATAATGGGGGCAAACCCAATATGGTCTTCCAGTGATGAGAGTTCTCTTAGCGTCAGTGACGGTGGCCTGCTCACCGGTGTTGCGGTTGGTAAGTCACTCGTCCAGGCAAGCTTGGATAATGTGACGGCCGAGCTAGACGCGAGCGTTTATAAGCAAGACTTTGTGAGCACTCACGGTACGCAGTTTATGCTCAATGGCGAGCCTTTCTACGTGGCCGGTGCAAACGCGCAACAGCAGCTGGCGACATTTAGCGAATATCAATTGCAATACAATATCGAAAACGCCGAGTATTTCGGCGTTAATGTGTTGCGAATTTGGGGTGCCTCGCAAGCGGGCTCCCTATACGATGATTCGGTCGAAACTTTAGGCGTCGAGATCGATCCCGATGATGAAGATATTTTGGGCGAGTATCCTTATCACCGACCCTTCTATCAATACTGGGATACCGATACCCAACAGGTGGCCATCAACGAAGGCCCCAATGGTATGCAGTTTCTCGACCGTTATGTCTATTTGGCTAAGCAAGCCGATATAAAAATTGCCTTTAATCTATTAGATAACTGGGAATGGTACTGGGGCGGTGTGAATCAGTATGTGGTTTGGCATGGCGGTAATAGGCATGGTGACTTTTTTATCGAAGAAGATATAAAGCAGACCTATAGAGACTGGGTATCCTATCTGCTGAATCGAGAAAATATTTATACCGGCGTGAAGTATAAAGATGAACCTACGATTATGTCGTGGGAGCTATTGAACGAGGCCGGCTGTTATCACACAACTGAGTCGCAAAGTATCCTGCCTCACGATGGTGACGACAATAATCCTTGCAATGGCCAAATAGTAGAGGCGTGGATTAGCGAGATGGCCGCTTATGTCAAAAGTCTCGATCCTAATCATCTGGTGACGGTGGGAGCACAAGGGCATTTTACCGATAGTTATGATGAGCAAATGGGCGAGGTCTATAGCGCGTTCAACGAGCCCGATATGGGGGTCATACTTTCTGACCCGAATATTGATCTCGCCAATTATCATATGTATCCCTATGAAGTAGAAAATGGTGATGGATCTTTAACGCCTTTACAGTGGGGCATCCGTTTTATTGAAGACCGTTTAGCTCTAGGCGATTTGTACAATAAGCCCGTTGTCTTGGAAGAGTTTGGTGCTACAGAGTTCGATGACTTGCAAGAGCTTATTGACCCTTGGTTGAGCATTTTGTATGAGCACAATAGAGCAGGGTTTTTCTTCTATGATTTGGCCTCTTATATCGCGCCGAACCAACCCACTTATGGAGATACCGCACCTAGCGTTGCGTGGAATATCTATCCGGATACGCCCGGAGCTGAGCTGCTGAAAGCTTGGGTCGATAAATACAGGGAATAGCCGTGGACTGACCGCTCTAGGGGGCGCGATCACGCCGCGCTAAGGCCTTAATAGGTCAGGCTCGATTTGGGTGCGCCAAGGCGAAGCCCAATTAACACTTGAGCGTTGTATTATTAAGGCAATTACGCTTCACGGCTCGCTATGAGCGACGGCAGTATTTTTAGGGGGAGAGCGATGTTAAAAGAAGGTCTTAGTAGGCGTGGTTTCTTACGCCTTGGTTCAGCAGCGGGTGCCTTACTGCCCGTGAGCATGAGCTTTGCGCAAGACACTGTCGATGCGCAAACTCGCTTTGGTCCGGTGCGAGGCAAACGCCTCAACGGAGTCAACGTTTTCAAAGGCATACCTTATGGTGCAGATACGTCTGGCAAGAATCGTTTTATGCCGCCAAAGGATCCCGAGCCATGGACAGCGGTAAAGGAAGCGTATGAATATGGCCCAGCAACCCCTCAAAGCAACCCCTCAAAGCAACCCAGCTAGCGACCGGCGCCAAGATGGCAATGAAAGCGAAGACTGCCTGGTACTCAATGTGTGGAGCAGGGGTGGCAATGATGGTGGTAAGCGCCCAGTGTTGTTTTGGATACATGGCGGCGGCTTTTCATCTCTCTCTGGTTCTTCGCCAGCCTACGACGGCACCAATTTAGCATTGCGCGGTGATGTTGTAGTCATCACCATTAATCACCGTCTTAATATTCTAGGTTTTACTCATTTCGGCGATTTTGGTAACGATGATTTTGCGAGCTCTGGCACTGTCGGCATGCAAGACATCGTTCATGCGCTTAAGTGGGTGCGTGACAATATCGAGAACTTTGGCGGCGACCCCAATCGTGTCACCATTTTTGGCGAGTCCGGCGGTGGGCGAAAAGTCGGTACCTTATTGGCCATGCCATCCGCAAAAGGGCTATTTCACCGCGCTATCATCGAAAGTGGTGCGACGCTTAAATTACCCGAGCGAGAACAGGCTGCCGAGCTTGCTAAGAGTGTCTTGGATGAGCTTGGTATAGCCCCCGATGAATTGCATAAACTACAAGAGCTTCCGGTGGATGCCATCATGTCTGCTTATGTTAAAGTGGGTGCGGGCGCTATCGAAGTAGGAGGAGGGGCATTTGCACCAACCCGAGACGGCAATGTCATTCCCTATCATCCGTTTTGGCCAGAGGCCTCACCGGTGAATCCAGACGTGCCCGTCATCATCGGTTCGAATAGGACAGAACTGTCCTATTTTGATCGAGCTGGTTTTGATATCGATGAAGCGGGAATGCGAGAGCGTTTTGCTGGCATTGTCGGAGCAGAGAATGTCGATCGTGTGGTGGCGACTTATCGTGAGGCAAATCCGGATGCCTCTGTGGCTGAGATTTATTTTCTCGTCATCAGCGATGACGCTTATGTAATTCCGGGCATTACCATGGCCGAGCGTCGGGCGGCACTGGGTGGTGCTCCTGTGTATCTGTATTATCTTACTTGGGAAGTACGTGCCAATGGAGGCAGACTCATGAGTCCTCATACACTGGATATTCCTTTGGTGTTTGATAACTCGGAAATTTCGCCTTTAACTCGAGGTAGCGCAGATGCAGCAGCCTTGGCAGCTAAAGTGAGCGAGACTGTGATCGCCTTTGCCCGCACCGGGAATCCCAATGCGGGCACATTACCCCAGTGGCAACCATACGAAGCCAGCGAGAGACAGACAATGGTGCTCAATGATGTGAGCGAGCTGGTGGCCGATCCCATAGAGAGTCGCCGTGAGCTGATGCAGTCACTTCTAGATTTGTAAGAGGCCCTATGACGGCTTGGGCTCGTGCCCAAGCTGTTTTCCGAATAGCTTTTTCGCTACACTAGCCGGCTCGTTTTAGGCCTTTAGGAGCTGCCGGTACATGCCCAATAATACTGCCACTATTTCTAGTTCGAATGCCGCAAGCCTATTGCAGAGCATCGAGCAACACCGCTTTTTTCAAGCCAGTGTTATTTTTATTATTGTTCTTTCTGCACTGGCCATTGGTGCCAAAACCTATGAATTACCGAGCCTAGCCGAAAGGTTTCTAAACCTATTAGATACGGGTATTACCGTCTTCTTTTTAGCCGAAATCATTCTGCGATTTGCTGCATGCGAGAACCGCAAACGTTTCTTTCACAACGGTTGGAACCTGTTTGATACGATTATCGTGGTAGGCAGTCTAATCCCGCTAGATAACGCCGATGCAGTATTGATTGGGCGATTATTGAGAGTGTTCAGGGTACTGCGTCTCGTATCCGTCGTACCCGAGCTGCGCTCGCTCATCAATGCTCTGCTTAAGGCGATACCGCGAATGGGCTATATCGCTTTGTTGATGTTCGTTATCTTTTATATTTATGGTGCCGTGGGTTCGCTGTTCTTTAGTCGCATTAACGAGAACCTGTGGGGGGATGTATCGATCGCGATGCTAACACTGTTTAGGATAGCGACATTCGAGGACTGGACCGATGTGATGTATGAAACGATGGCGGTGTATCCAATTAGTTGGATGTTCTATTTGAGTTTCATCTTTCTAACGGCGTTTATTTTCTTGAATATGATGGTGGGCACTATTTTGGAGGTCATGTCTGCGGAGCATAATGCCGCGACTCAGGATCAGGCTCACGAGGAAAGACACCAGCTTGGCGAACAGCTCCAACAACTGCAGAAGCAACTCGCTGCGATCGAGCAGAAGCTGGATAAATAGCCGCTTAGTCTTCGGCCCACTGGCGTAGCAAATTGCTTCGGGTCTTGAGCAGCAGTTCCAGGCTTGCCTGTTGAGTCTCTTGCTGAGGGCGCAGATTTGCAATGGCGCGCTCTAGGTCGAAGAGGATCTCTCGTTGCTCGGCGCTACGAATAAAGCTTCTTATCCAGCCAACCAAGACAAGACGTTGCCCGCTGCTGACAGGCTCCACCCGATGAAGAGTGGAGGAGGGGTAAAGGAGCATATTGCCCGCACCCAATTTATAAGGGCGTTCGGCTGCTGGTTCGTCGATGACGAGCTCGCCTCCCTCGTACTCACTATCATCAGAAATAAACACCGTGAATGATAGATCTGTTCTTTGGCCAGACATGAGGGCGTCGTCTACATGTGGGCCGTAGTGCATGCTCTGGTCATAGCGGCTTAGCATGAGTCTCACAATGGACTTTGGGCGTGCAAAATAGGCCACTAGCTCGTGCCCAAGAATGGCGGTCTCGGCCTCGGATAGCAGTTTGGCGACCTTGGGGTTAGCTTTTGCCTGCAAGTTGTTCTTCCGCTCGCGGGCATGCCAACCAGCGGTGAGTCGCCCGTCTGCAAACAAGCTATCTTCAGCGCCAAGGCCCTTCAGCTGCGCCAGTAATTGAGGCGACAGCACTTGTGCGATTTGTAGCAACATCTTCGCTTATCCTAATTGAGAATCATTCTTGTTGGGTGTATAGTGCTTTTTCAGTTTAGTGATGCTTCGGGCTAAATACAAACACGTTTCTCTATATATGTTGAGGTGAGAGTGAGCATGGAAACCAAGAGTAAGCTTTGGGTTGGATTAGGAGTCGTTGTAGCGGCAAGTACAGCGTTATATGGCTGCAGCAGTGATTCTGAAATGGATGCGATGGATCATTCTGCCATGAGTGCCGAAGAGGGTGGTGAAGGGGGCGAAGGCGCCAGCACGGCCGAGGCGACACAGAGCGATACGGTATATCTTGGTCAATTGGCTTTTATTCGCGGTCACTTAAACGTGGGCGTGAATCTGTACCAGGAGGGATACAATGAGGGCGCTGTTACGCACATGAAGCACCCCGGTGACGAAATCTATACGAACTTGCTGCCAGCGATGGAAGCGCGCGATGCCGTAGGTTTTGCAGAAGAGCTTGAAGCCTTGGCGAATGCCATTGAGAGTGGTGCCAGCAAAGAACAAGTCGAAGAGGTTTATCAGGCCTTGCTGAGCTCTATTGGCGATGCTGAGGCCGTGGTGAGCGACATCGAGGCTAAAGACCTAGGGCTAGTGATAGTCGATTTGGTACGCATAGCTGCAGCGGAGTACGATATTGCAGTAGCCGATGATGGCAGTTTGGAGAACGAACATGAGTATCAAGACTCTCTGGGCTTTGTCCGAATAGCGAAAGAGTTGCTGACAAAGCTGTCAACTATGACGGACAATGCCGAGGCGGTGGCGAGTATCGAACAGCAGTTAGATGCCCTATTGCCTATTTGGCCCTCTATTAGAGCCCCTGAACATCTGGAGGCTCAGCCATCGCAGATCTACGGTGCGGCCGGCTCAATCGAGTTCGCCTTAAACGATCTATAAGCGAATTGATATAAGGGCTGTAAGTGAGCAGCCCTTATTGTGATTTTTTAAACCATTAAGTCTAATTTTTTTAGTTAGCATTCGATTTTTTTTGATTGTCCTTAGGTGAATCAAGCGGCTAGAATCGGAAAAGAAGCTGCGGGTAAGCAATGACAATAAGAAATCTCGTATTATTAGCGGCGGCATGCACTGCCGCAACCTCTCTCTCATTTGCGGCGGTAGAGACTTCTACTCCTATCGCTGATCTTCAGTTTGCAGATAGTACTCTGGCTGAGTGCGTCTCACAGACTGCGGCAGATAATTCTTGGCTCACGGTAGATCAGTTTGTGTCATTGGAATGCACATATGCTCATCTGCATTCGGCCAGCGGTATTGAACAACTAAGCTCATTGGAAGAGCTGGACTTGCGTTATAACGATCTTGATGACTTGGATGTCAGTGCTTTGCAAAACCTGCGATCTCTTTGGGTGCCTGATAATAATCTCTCGGTATTAGACGTCAGTGGCAACCACATGCTCGAGAGACTCTATGTTTACAATAATAGTCTGCATGAGCTTACTCTCGGTTCGCTACCCTCATTGAGCGAACTGTATCTTGGAAGAAACCAATTAGAGACAATCGACCTACAAGGCCTTCCCAGCTTAATAGAATTATCAATTTCTAATAATTATCTGACATCACTCAATTTAGTCCAAAATTTGGCGCTGGAGTTCGTCTATCTTTCCAGCAATGCTTTGTCCGCATTGGATGTGTCAAACAATGAAGAGCTAGAGTACCTCACCATCTATGATAACCAGATTGCCGAGCTTGAGTTGGGAGTCTTGGATCAGCTAGTCAGCCTCTATGCTGGAAGCAATAGGCTCAGTTCGCTGGATGTCAGCGAATTAAGCCAGCTTGCGTATCTGGGCGCCAATGATAATTTGCTTGAGTATATTGATGTCTCTGCCAATGAGGCTTTAATTTACTTGGGGCTCAAGGAGAACGCTCTTAGCGAAATTGATTTAAGTAGTAATCCTCTAATTGAGCGCTTATTGCTTGCGAGTAATCAACTGCAGGAATTGGATTTAAGCGGGCAATCGAACCTAAAGTGGCTAGCGATTGGTGACAATCCTCTACTGGAGGTTGATGTCTATTCTTTTTCGGGCTTGATAGAACTTGATGCCAGCTTTCTTGGCTTAACGGAGTTTGATCTTGGGGCTTTTCCTCAAATGAAAACTCTGAACCTATCTGGCAATGCATTGTTGGAATTTGAAATTCCTAGTAACTCGGCGATAGAGAGTTTGAATCTAAGCCAAAACGCTATTACTGATTTTCGATTGCCCAGCGATACACAACTGCAAACATTGGATCTACGTGAAAACCCCTTGCCGGAATCACTTATTGATGTGCTGCTTGCAAACATTTACGAGGTGGAAGTGACTTATGGTTACCAAGCCGAATACTTCAGCGATGAACTACTATTAGAGTTGCCCGCCGTAGAGATTGCAGGAACGTATTTTCGTCTTGAATTGCAGTTAGTGGATGCTGATGCATTGATTTTCGCATTACAAGCTTTCAGCTTGATTGCTGAGCCTGATGGCGATACGCCAGCCACTTTCCTTGACGCTGTGCTAAACGTTCCCGATGTCCTAATTAATGGCGAACACTTTTTCGTGGCGCTAAGCCTGTTGGACACAGAAGGCCAGATTCGTTTGCAGCTAAGTGCATTCGAGTTGCTGTAGGCTAGACGACCACGGCTGTGGCGCGCTACATCCAACCTTTACGTTTAAAGTACCAGTATGGGGCGATGCCTGAAAGCACCATCAAGATAAGTGCCCAAGGGTAACCAAAGGTCCAGTGTAGCTCTGGAATAAAATCGAAATTCATACCATAGGCACTGGCCACTAGCGTTGGCGGCAGAAAGACCACTGCAGCAATAGAGAAGGTCTTGATTATTTGGTTTTGTTGGATATTGATAAAACCCTGTGCAGCGTCCATTAGAAAGTTAATTTTGTCGAAAACGAAACTATTGTGAGGCAAAAGAGATTCGATATCGCGCAGCAGTTCTCTTGCAGTTTCGGAGTGCTCGGGCATTAATTTTCCATGGCGTAAGAGGAAGGTTAGTGCGCGTTGAGTGTCCATCAGGCAAAGGCGAACTTTACCGTTAGTGTCTTCGTGGTGAGCTAACTCATCGATAGCGTCTTCGATAGGGCTATCGTTTTTTTCCAGCACTAAGTTGCTGGTATGCTCTAGACCCGTGTATACCTCTTCGAGTGTGTCGGCCAAATCGTCTATCTTAATTTCGAACAAGGCTAACAGTATGGCTACATTGTCGTGGATAAGATCCCGCTGGCGCTTAGCGCGCATCCGCAATAGTCTGAACGCGGGGATTTCTCTCTCCCGTAGGGTGATGAGTTGATCGCCGGTTATGCTGAACGCAACAGTGGTATTGCGAGGCCTATCATCCATTTTGTGCAAAAACATCGAGTGAACATGCAGGCCGCCATTTTCATCTTGATAAGAGCGGGCACTGGCCTCGATCTCTTCTACATCGTCGGTATCGGGTAGGGTTTGTCTATTCTGCTTCTCCACCAGAGCGCGCTCTTCGTCAGTTGGGTCGACAAGGTCTACCCAAAGAGCTCGCTCCAAAGACTCTGAGCTAATTTCGCCAGGCCCTGCTACCAAGCACTGATTTTCATTGAGATCGTATGTGTTAAGCATGAATAATTTCTACCATAGCCCTGTGTCAGTTTAATACCCGCAAAGGCCGATTATAGTGTGTTCTATTTCATTCTACGCCTTTCGTTTCCCTGTCGATCAAGCAACTTGGCGATTTGTATGCGCCTGTTGGAGTTGCTGATACCTACTCGTCGTGCAAAAAGTCTATTTGCTCGAAAGGGAACTGTCATTGAACTATACACTATGGGGTCTCCACTGGGCTATAAAAAAGGCGGTATCTACCGCATACCGTCGGGTGAGCAGTTTCGTTATTTTGCCTAATTCAGATAGTATTGAGAGGGCTGCGTCTTGGCTATTGAGGAAGAAATGGCGTCAGGGAAAATTGTCTGTTTGCTTATGCAGCGAAATAAAGAAAGCCTAGTGCGTTTGTAGTTAATTACGGGGAATATAATGAAAAGAACAACGAAGCTCCTAGCATCTCTCTTGGCGGTGGGAAGCAGTTTTGCGGTTAACATTGGCTTGGCGCAAGACTCTGAGACGCTATTCGATGAAAACTGCGCGGCCTGTCACTTAGAGCCCACCAGTGATCGTACTCCGTCTAAGGATGCATTGGGTCGGTTTAGCAATAATAGTATCTATTATGCTCTGACAGAGGGACTAATGCAGGAGCAGGCTGCCGCAATGAGCGATGAGCAGAAACGAGAGCTTGTTCAGTACCTAACAGGCAGAGAGTTTAATGGAGCAAGCATGGAGTCATTGACTGCCTGTGCTCGTAGTTTAGATAGTCTGAACTTGGATCTAGCTAGTAACTGGAATGGTTGGGGGAACGGAGCCGGCAATCCAAGGGCACAAACCGATGGGACTCGCATCGGTGTCGATAATATTAATTCGGTAGAGCTAGCTTGGGCTTTTGGTTTCGAAGGTGCCTCAGTGTCGCGCGCGCAGCCTACGATTGTAGATGGCGTGATGATGTTGGGTAGCCCTCACGGCACTATCTATGCGCTTGACTTGGAGTCGGGCTGCAGTCACTGGACCTTCCCTGCGACCGCAGAGGTGCGTGGCGCCATGCAGGTGGTTTATTCCGACGAGCTCGAAAAGGCTCTGGTGGTCGTAGCCGATGTCAGTAACCGTATTTATGTATTGGATGCGTTAACAGGCGAAAAATTGTGGCACGACGATGTGGACCCTCATCCATATGCTCGCAGTACGGGGTCACCTGTGGTTTCCGGAGACAAGATATTTGTACCAGTATCCTCTGTTGAGGTGGCTGTGGCGGGTAATCCACAGCATCCATGCTGTACTGGCCGCGGTAATGTGGCGTCCTATGATCTCAATACTGGTGAAAAGCTCTGGCATACCTATATTATGGAAGAGGCTAAGAAAGTGGGCGAGACCTCCATTGGAACGCCTATTTTAGCGCCAGCAGGAGCACCGATCTGGGATGCGCCCACCATTGATACGAAGAGAAACCTTATTTATGTAGGGACGGGGCAAAATTATACGCGCCCTGCCAGTGATACTAGCGATGCCGTAATCGCCTTTGATATGGACACTGGTGAGATAGAGTGGGTACAGCAGACACAGGTTAACGATGCATTCACGATGGCCTGCACAATGCGCAATAATCCTAATTGTTCAGATGCGGGGCCGGATATTGATATTGGCGCATCGATCATGAGCACAACTCTATCCAATGGCCAAGATATTCTAATAGCCGGCAGTAAAGGTGGAACGGTCTATGGCTTAGATCCAGATGCTGACGGTAAGATTCTTTGGCAAACCCAGCTTGGAGCAGGCAGTAGCTTGGGCGGCGTTCACTGGGGCATGAGCTTTATAGGGGATATTGCCTATGTGCCTATTTCGGATCGCGCTAGGCCTACCTACACCGATGTTTCCAGAAAGCCTGGCTTGCATGCTCTCGATATGAAGACGGGCGAGATACTCTGGTACATTCCAGCGCCGAAACGGTGTGCAGCGGGTATGCAGGGCTGTGGCGACTCCTAGTCGGCCTCTTCCTCAGCGACCAGCGACCTTATCGTTACGGGGAGTTTGAGTGGATTCTTTTTTGGACATGACGCCAAGACCGGCGAGGTGGTGTGGGAGCTCGATACCAATCAGGAGTTTCCCGGCATAAATGGTGTACCGGCCACAGGCGGTGCGATTGACTCTGTAGGGCCGGTATTTTCCGGTGACTATATGATCCTAAGTAGCGGTTATTCAGGCTTTGGTCAAATGCCAGGCAATGCTCTGCTGGTTTACAAATTGTCAGAATAGCTTAAAGTACCCACGCCCTTGGGTTTCGGGGCAGATTTATAGAACAAATATATTAAGTATAGAGAGAAAACACTATGTTAAGAATAAGCACAGTCTCTGCACTAGCGGCTATCCTGTTGTGCACTAGTAGCTATGCTCAGTCGCCTAATGAGGCGCGCGTGCCTGGGGCCCAAATGAGCACGAGTGCAGCAGTGCCAACTCAATACGGCGCGGCGGTCAATGGGGCTCGCTTAATTGCAGCAGATGAGGAACCTGGTCAATGGATGGCAGTAGGGCGTGACTACGGTGAACAGCGTTTTAGTCCTCTAGATCAGATTAATACAGAGACTGTGTCTGAGCTCGGCTTAGCATGGTCGGCAGATATCGATACCAGCCGTGGACAGGAAGCGACCCCAGTGGTTGTAGACGGTGCGTTATACGTCACGACTGCTTGGAGCCATGTGAAGGCCTACGATGTTCGCACCGGAGCGCCTCTTTGGGCCTATGATCCTGGCGTGGCACCTGCCAAAGGTGTTGATGCATGCTGCGACGTTGTTAACCGCGGTGTTGCCGTCTGGGAAGGGAAAGTTTATGCGGGCACCATCGATGGCCGCTTGATTGCGCTGGACTCCAAAACGGGAGAAGAGCTTTGGAGTGTCATGACCGTTGATGCGGACAAGCCATATACCATTACTGGTGCTCCGCGCATTGTTAAAGGACAGGTTATTATCGGCAATGGCGGCGCCGAGTACGGCGTTCGAGGCTATGTGACGGCCTATGATGTGAATACGGGTGAACAAAAATGGCGCTACTACACGGTGCCAGGCAACCCCGCAGATGGATTTGAGCAGCCTGAGCTGGAAATGGCCGCTGAGACTTGGAACGGTGAGTGGTGGGAACTCGGCGGTGGCGGCACTGTTTGGGATGCGATGGCATACGACCCTGACCTAAACCTGTTCTATATTGGGGTGGGTAATGGTTCTCCTTGGAATCAGGCTGAACGTAGCCCTGGTGGTGGCGATAATCTATTCCTTAGCTCTATAGTGGCTTTGAACCCAGACGATGGTTCCTATCGTTGGCACTATCAAACCACTCCCGGTGAGACATGGGATTACACGGCGACTCAACATATTATCGTGACGGACTTGCGCATAGACGGCGAGATTCGCCGGGTTGTTTTGCAAGCGCCTAAGAATGGTTTCTTCTATGTCTTGGATGCCGCGACTGGCCAGTTAATTTCGGCTGAGAAATATGTCCCAATTAATTGGGCGACTCACGTGGATCTGGAGACCGACCGCCCGGTTGAAATTCCAGAGGCGCGCTTTGACCAAACAGGAGTTCCAACTCTTGTTCAACCAGGGCCTCAAGGGGGTCATAACTGGCACCCTATGTCCTTTAGCCCGAAAACGAATCTTGTTTATTTGCCCGCCACGGAGCAGTTCATGGGCTATGTGGGAGCAGAAAACTTTGAGCCTTCTTCTACGGGCTGGAATACCGGTACAGACTTCGCGCGCGGTGCCAGAGCAATCATGGCGGCCGGTGATAGCGCACCCGAACGTAAAGCGTATTTACTCGCTTGGGACCCAGTGAACCAAATGGAAGTTTGGCGCGCACCCCAGATAGTGCCAACGGATGCTGCCGGTGTCTTGAGTACGGCCGGTGGTTTGGTGTTTCAGGGGAATGCCGCTGGTGAGTTTGTCGCCTATCGTGATACGACAGGTGAGCGACTGTGGAGCACTTACACCCAGGCGGGTGTGGTGGCTGGCGCTAGCACATTCCTAGTTGACGGTGAGCAATACGTGGCCCTGCTAGCCGGTGCTCGTTCTCTTCCTACTAGAGGAGAGGGGGCTATTGGTGCAACGACACATCAGTCGAGCAATAACTCTCGCGTACTAGTTTATAAGCTGGGCGGTACACAGCAACTGCCAACAGAGCTTCCAGAAGAGGCTGTGGCGGTTGGTGAGCTAAACCCACCACCTGTAACAGCGAGCTACGAGACGATTGCACAAGGCGAGCAGGTGTATGGTCAGTTCTGTAGCGTATGTCACGGCCCGTCGGCGGTGAGTGCAAGTGTGGGAACATTCCCAGACTTACGCTATAGCGATAGAATTCGCAGCGCTGAGGCTTTCGAAGCAGTCGTGATTGACGGTGAGTTGGTGGATGGCGGTATGGTGTCCTTCGCAAGCTCGCTAGAGGACGGTGATGCTGAGGCCATCAGGGCCTTCATTATTGCCCGTGCGAATGCAGACAAAGAGGCGCAGGAGCAGTAACTGCCCCGAAGAATGAAAAAGGCGCCTAAGAGGGCGCCTTTTTTTTGTCTCGCAATAAGGGTTCCAGCTTGTATTGCTTCGTTTTAGCGGTGTCGCTTGTTGAGAGTCTCAGGGCTTGGGGGGCTTATTCTGGCGGGCAGGAGGCGGGGCTTAGATTTCTTTCCAATTAGGAGAGAAGCTACTCTTGCGAATGCTCTGATATAGCTCTCGTGTTTGCCTGTCAGTTAATACTCGTGAGTTGAACGAGCGAATATAGCTTAGGATAGTGTCGCTGCTGGTGACATTCTCGGGCATAGGGGTTTTAAATCGGTGCGAGTCGATGAAGCAGACTGTGTGGTGAACATACTCGTTATCTAAACCAAGCGTTTTAGCCAGCTCATTAGATAGATGCTGGTTTCTCAATAGAGGGTTTGCAAAGCGTAGGCTCTTCTTGTGGGATTTTTGGGTCCAGAACGGCTGATCTTCATTACCGTATATCCAACCTCGCATGTGACGGGTCTCTATTATAAATACTCCGTATGCTGAAATAATTAGATGGTCGATGGTGTCATTATCTGCAGCGCCGGGCAGGGAAAGATCATGGAGCTGTCGATATTCAGGCTTTGTGAATGAGCGGCTTAGTGATAAGCGAACTCGCCATTCATTGATCAGCCCTTTGCCGACGGTGGAGCTGAAAAAGCAAGACACCACAAGCAGTGGTATAAACCACCAATAGGCCTTAAGTAGGGCAATAAATTGAGGCTCTACTTCCATGTTATAGCGCTCCTACACCGATGTTCCTGATAATCAGCTAGACAGGCGCATTGGCCTGTTTAGTGATTAGAATGATTGTTTTACTCGCGATTAAGTAAGGGGGCGAGCATCCCCTCTAAACCATTCACTTTTACTTCATGAACTAGGGCTAGCTGTCTTCCTAGCTTGCTATCGGGAAAGCCTTGGCCGTGAAACCACACCAAGTAGGGCTCGGGCAACTCCAGTAATTTTCGACCACTGTACTTGCCGAATGGCATGGTTTGATTGATGGCTTCCAATAAGTCTTGTTCGTTCACTATTAATCAATTCTTTTGCGCATTTTTGCTTATTACAATACTAACGGCCTATGGTCACAAATAATTAGAGTTAGGATCGCATTGATTTGACTGACGCGGTGGCAGTGCTAGATTGAGGGCAGAGACTCTACAGTAATTTTGGCTGCAAATCTGTAGGAATTTTCACCAAGTATACATTCGTGGCTTGCTGGTCGCTGACAACGGGTGCGAGAGCGATTACTCGCTCTGATAGAGGCGGTTTAGGCCATAATCAATAGCTGGGGCTGATTTTGCTAGCTTGCTAGTAGGCCTTCTCGTGGCAAGTCTTGCGCGAAAGTGTCTGTCCAAATTGGCGCTCCAGCTTGTGCCAGTGCTGTGCGTTGCTCTTGGATGTGAGTGCGTAGACATACTTGCTCGTATTTCTCCAGCTTTTTGAAAGCGGGAAGGTTTAATACTGCCTTCACGTGCGCCGCGGTAAGGGGCCAACGCTGTTCGTCGATAGTGTAGTGGGCAAATATTGCATTGCGAAAGAAGCAGGCAATAGAGATATCGGCAATTGATAGCTCGCCAAACATAAATCCATGCAATGGAAGATTGGACTCCAAGTAATCCATAATCTGCGGGATTTCTTCGTTAAGGGCTTTGTTGAGGACAGCCGCGTCCGGTTCCTGTCCCCATACATATCTGCGAATGATTCTTTGGTTATACAGATGCCATATTAAGACTTCACCCATGCGGGTGTCCGCATACTCTTCCAGCCAACGCCCGCGAGCCCTTTCTTTGCGATCTTCCGGAAACAGAGGAGTTTGAGGATAGGCTTCTTCCAGGTATTCGCAGATAACGGTCGAATCGGCTAAACAAACATCCCCGTCTATCAGCACGGGAATTCGACGCAGTGGGCTTAGTCTGCTGAAGGCGTCATTGCCATAAAACGGGACAATGGGATCAATTTCGTACTCAAGACCCTTGAGGTCTAGGCATACCAGCACTTTGCGAACATATGGGGAGAGGTAGGAGCCGATTACTTGAATTTTGCCTGCGCTCATAAAAGTGATTTTTCCTAGGGCCTCGGCCTCGTCGCTGAGTGGTACTGGGTTTGGGCTCTCGCCATAAACATCTTACTGTCTTAACGAAGAGTGTGGGTGAATCTAACAAGCTTTGAAGGATTTTTGAAGGCAAAATCACTGCAAAAATGATGATGCAAGGCGGCCACTTTTAATTTGGATTTTAGGGTGTACTTCTATGTTTATGATTTCAAGGGGGTTCGAGGGCCCAGCCTAGCGGGGCGATGGCAAAAATTTATTTCATAAAAAAAGCCCAGGCGCTAAGCGGGCGTCTGGGCTTACACTGGAGTCATCCGAATACGTCGGAAGCTCTATGGTAGGCGATTGAGCCTAAAGCGCAATGCGACACAGGGTCGCAGGCCTTAATCCTGTGGTTTGGCCTCGAAGGCTTGGCGTCGCTCGTTCATCCATTTCTGCAAACCCTCTGGGTCGCTCAGTAATTCGCGCATTTTTGCCATTGCTTCGAGATGATCTGGGTCGTTTTTTTGAAACATTTCCATACCGTGCTCTTTGCTTAACTCGGCGAGTTCTTCAAACGTATTGGCTTTGAATTCGAGGTCGCAGGCACCGCCTAGCTCTTTACAGGTCATCGTCTTCATTGCAGCTCCTTGGTTTTACTTACATGGGCTTGAAAGAACCTATTACGCTAACAGCTGGGCGCTCATAATCAAGCCCACACCAGAACGAGCTTAGCCGTACCAAGCTGTTCTCCTTTTTTGAATATTCGCTGGCTAAGGGCTTGGCGAGGCTTGCCTTTTCCTGTGGCTTTACTCTTAGCTGTGTTGCGATCAATATTGGCAGTGGCATAGAGCGGCAACACCATTTCGCCGTCGCGCAATACGGATTTGCGTTTTTTGCCTGCTAGCGTATAGGCCTCGAGTCCAGAGGGAAGCAAATCAATATACACTTCCTTGGAGCAGCACAGAGACTTAATACTGGGGTCTGCCTGCTGTCCTTTCACATTGCTGACGATTTTGCTTTTCAGGTCCGATGCAACGGCGCCTTGAAACAGGTTGCTGATTGCTTTGACTTTAGCGCCAAGTGCGGTATCGATTACCGCGCTTAGAATCTTGCGAAGCCATTTACCGCTTTTGCTGACAGAGTCTTTGTCAGCAATTGTGAGCAGAAACTTCGTTTCGGTGTCGATGTCTTCTTTGAAGAGGCCCGACTCCCAAAAATTATTGGTATCAAAGGCTACCACTGTGCGGCTGGGCAGATCTGCCTTCTTCAAAGTCGAGACTTCTGGAGTGCCAGAGCGAGGGTAGATAAGGCTCGCCTCAATGAGGTTGTCTAATTGTTCGATTCTATCTTTTGCGTAAGGCGCGCGTCCTTTCTTGCCCTTGGGCACAAACTCGTCACCATCATAGTAAAGCTCAATTTCTTTTAGCAAAAACCGCAGGTTCTTAACCGTCATTGTTGCTCTCCTTGCCAATGCTTGTGTCGTTTAGAGTCGTGAAATGGAAGCTTGGACTACCAATACTCCCCACATCGCCAGAAGTACTGTCCAGCTGGCAAAGTACCAGATCATTCTATTTCGAAGCCGATTACGGCCTGTGTGCACGATGGTATGGACGATACGGGTGACAACGTAGGCCCAGCTTAGCAGTAGAAAGGCAAGGCCAGTGATATTGAGGCTCATGGCTGCCACACAGACTGCGTAGAAGAGTACCGGTGCTTCGAAAAGATTGGAAAAGTGACGAGTCAGTTTTGCCGTCTCCTCGGGCTCTACGGCTCCTTGATAGAGGCGATAATACTTGGCCTCTATCTCGCCTTTTTTTACTGACTTTATTCTCGCTCGCAGCGTTCGTATAACAATAGAGGCTGTGAGCAAGACCATTACGAACATGGGGTAGACTAATAGGCTTTGATTCATTTTTTTTGCCTTTGGTGTTTTTGAAGTCACGAGGGGATACTGTGCCCGCCGTTACTATGCATTTGCACCGGTGGTGGGTCAATAGACTTAATCGAGTCTTAGGCGCAACTCAGGCCGCCCCATTTGTGCGTGTACGCACACGGCAATGTGTAACAACTACTCTATAATCTGGTCCCCTCGTACTGGCTCAGTAAGTTCCTACAGGTGTTTCGACTAGCTTGAGCCCTTTGTTTGCCGATATGAGCTTGTTCAGCGTTAGATCGCTAATCGCCTAGAAGGCCACTGAGTTACTGGTTGAGTGCTATATGTTAGAAAAATTTAGGGCAGGAATAGGCTTGTTGAAGGCGGCTTTGGCAGGAAGTTCGACCATTAACTACACGGAAGGCTCTATAGCCAAGGCGACCTTCTTGCTCGCCGTGCCTATGATTCTAGAAATGGCGATGGAATCGGTATTTGCCATTGTCGACATCTTTTTCGTTGCTGGCCTGGGCGCGGAGGCCGTGGCCACGGTTGGTTTAACCGAATCAGTCATAACACTGCTTTATGCGGTGGCAATTGGCCTGAGCATGGGCACAACGGCCATGGTGGCAAGGCGTATCGGGGAAGGCGACGAGCGCGCTGCGGCTTTTGTGGCAGGGCAATCTATTTGGTTAGGTATCTTTGTGTCTGTCGTGGTGGGGGTAGCGGGGTTCTTTTATGCCGACAAGATTCTGGGTCTCATGGGTGCCGAGCAAGCGGTTATAGACATGGGCTCCTCCTATACCCAGATCATGTTAAGTGGCAGCTTTACCTTTCTGTTTTTGTATCTAAACAACGCGGTGTTTAGAGGAGCGGGCGATGCCAGTATCGCCATGCGAAGCTTGTTTCTGGCCAATGGCATCAATATCTTCCTCGATCCCTGTCTGATCTATGGGGTAGGCTGGTTCCCAGAAATGGGCGTGACCGGTGCAGCAGTTGCTACCAATATTGGGCGTGGTATCGGGGTGGCTTACCAGCTCTATTACCTATGCGGTGGCGGCAAGCGCATAGTGCTGAAGCTGCAAGATATGGCGCTAGGCTTGAGTGTGATCTTTTCCTTGCTTAGGCTGTCTGTCGGTGGCATCGGGCAGTTTCTCCTGGCCACGGCTAGCTGGGTGTTTCTGATGCGCTTGGTGTCCGAGTACGGTAGTGATGCAATTGCCGGTTACACTATTTCGATTCGTGTATTGCTATTTGTCATTCTCCCGGCTTGGGGCTTAAGTAATGCGGTTGCGACGCTAGTCGGGCAGAATCTCGGCGCAAATAGAATCGAGCGGGCAGAGCGCACGGTATGGCAGGTAGGCAAATATTGCGTGTGCTATATGCTGTTGGTGACGGCGATTCTATTGCTCTTTGCGCAGCCTATCATGGGCCTGTTTACAACGGAGGAGGTAGCGCTAGCTTACGGCGTCAACGGGCTGAGAATAATGAGCATAAGCTTTGGTTTTATGGCCATCGGCATGGTGACAGTGCAGGCGTTTAATGGCGCTGGCGACACGCTCACTCCCACCTGGATCAATGGTTTATGTTATTGGTTGGTCCAAATTCCAGTGGCCTATGCTCTGGCCGCTCCATTTGGCTTGGGGCCTTATGGCGTGTTTTGGTCGATTTTTGTGGCTGAAATTTTAGCGGGAATTGTGGGCGTCTATTATTTCCGCCGAGGCAAGTGGAAAACCCATCAAGTGTAACGGCTTGTGCCAAACGCGCCTATGTCGTTGTCAGCGCGCTTTGCTTTGCTGTAAGCTCCCGATTCGCTAAAAGGCTGCCTTAGTGCAGCCATTTTCTGTATAGAGTGTATCGAGGCATAACATGCAAAGCTCTCAGCAGCATATAATTTCTAAAGTCACCCAGTGGCTTGAACAGTCTCAGCCAGTGTGGCTGTGCACTATACTGGAGACGTGGGGGTCGTCCCCTAGACCTATCGGCTCCATGATGGCAGCGACTCTGGACGGTGAGCTTGCCGGGTCTATTTCTGGTGGCTGTATCGAGGAAGATTTTCTGCAGCAATTGCGCGATGGCAGTCTAAAGGCACAGTACGATGAAGAAGCTAAGCCTATTGTCGTCAAATATGGGATTACTGCCGAGCAGGCCGCTAGACTGCGCTTGCCCTGTGGCGGCCAACTGCATGTGCTGGTGGAGTATATCGAGCCCACTAGTGATAACACCGCCACCTTTAGCGCCTTGGCAAATGCCTTAGAAAGCCATCAACGTATCAGCCGTAAGGTGGATCTCAACACGGGGGCCATTAGTGTAGTGAATACGGCCTCTGACGAGGCGGTGCGGCGTTCCGAAGAGGCTTTGATCCATGCCCTCAGCCCGAAGTATAAATTGCTGTTATTGGGCGCAGGCGACGTTGCGCGTTATGTGGCAGAGATGGCTCTTGCTCTAGAGTATGAGGTAACGCTTTGTGACCCGCGACCCGACTACTTAGGCACTTGGCATGTGGACGGTGTGCAAATCACGTCAGATTTGCCCGATGACGTGGTAAGAGATCACTTCAGTGACCCCTATAGTGGGATCATTGCGCTGGCTCACGATCCTCGGGTTGACGACATGGCTCTCATGGAGGCCCTAAAGACTGAGGCTTTTTATGTGGGAGCAATGGGTTCGGACAAGACCTCGGCCAATCGTCGACTGAGACTGCCCGAGCTGGGCCTTTCGGCGCAGGAAATAGATAAGCTGCATGCGCCTATTGGTTTTCAGATAGGCAGTAAGACTCCTGCTGAGATTGCCATATCGGTGATGGCAGAGGTGACTGCCGTGCGCCACGGGGCTGAGCGAAAACCTAGTGGAACAGTATGCGGCTAGGGTAAACAAAATTAGCGCGCATAAAAAAAGGGACAGGCTTAAATAGCTTGTCCCTTTTTTGTATGCAGAGCACTTAACTTAGTTGGAAGTGCCGTACTCAGTTTCGTAGTCATCCATAGATGCTTGGATAACCACTTTTGCGTGCTCATAGCCGTAAGCTTCGCCGATGGAGACTTTGTTCTCTTCGCCAGGAATCAGCTTATACGTGAGGAAGTAGTGACGCATACGCTCGATAAGCGCTGGTGGAAGCTCGCTAATGTCTTCAACATTGGCAAATAGTGGATCGTTCTCCAATACCGCGATAATTTTATCGTCAGCTTCGCCACCGTCTAGCATTGGTAGCCCGCCGATCACTTTTGCGTTCAGGATGATCTCAGTCTTATCGATTGGACGCTCACTAACCACACAGATATCCAATGGATCGCCATCACCGCGAGAAGCACCTTCCATGAGGTCACGTACGCGATTACCGCAGTAAGTGCGGGGGATAAAACCGTAGAGTGTTGGGTGCTGGGAAGAGGAGCGTTGAGGTCTGTCAACACGCATATAACCAGTGGCCTTATCGACTTCGTATTTGACTAGGTCGAAAGGGCAGATTTCGATAAAAGCATGAACCATTTTAGGGGCATCTGGGCCTACTTCGAGACCGTGCCATGGGTGTGGACGCCAGCGATAAAAGGGAGGTGGAAACTTCTTCATTCGATTATCTGATTCCTGTATGTCGTTACCCTAATATTGTTAATTTTTTAGGGCGGGATAGATGTGAAAGGCGCGCATTATAACAGGGTGTAAGAAAAACGCACGGCGAACCGAGCACATTTGCTGAGCTGAAGTCCGTTTGCAGCTAATCGCGGCCATTAAGCGCCAATATGGTGCGAATTTAAGCAATAATGAGGAGAGTCAGGAGGGTAAAAGGGCCGCGATGCGGCCCTTAAAACTCAGAAATAGCAATGCCGAGACCTATGCAGGTCTTAGCGCATATCTTCTGCGCGCCTTACTAGTTCAACGCGGGCACCCTCGGGGCCCTGAATATAGAAATAATTAATCATTCCGTTAGGGAGTGTCATGTCCCTAGGCTCCGAGGTGAACTCGATGTTCTTGGCGTTCAGATCTGCGATGGTCTCTTCTGTATCGAGTGCTCGCCAACCGATATGGTCAATGGCTGCCCCTTGAGATGGGAAGTTCTCGCCTCGGCTGACCATAATCCAGACGTTGCCCGGATATAGAATGCCGTCTGCCACGCCACGCATTTTGGTGCGGATACCGCCAAAAGTCTCTTCATACCAGGTGAACATGGCCTCTGGATCCGGTGAGCGCAGGTGGACGTGATGTAAACCCAAGTGCTGAGGGTCTTCGATGAGCTCGAGCCGAGTGCCGAAAGGATCAACGAGGAAGGCTAGCTTAAATAGTCCAGGGATTTCCCGCATATCCCCCTGGGGTGTCGCGCCATTGGCGGTGGCCTTGGCCACGGTGGCTGCTAAATCGGTGAATGAGAAGCCTAGGTGGTCAATGACGCCTCCCTGGCTTGGTCGGGCATCGTCGCTGCGTAAGAACATCACCCTTGTCGTACCGAAAATAAGGCGGTCGGTTCTACCGTCTACCCATTCGCCGCCAATATTGTCTTTATACCATTGCGCTGCCACTTGTGGCTCGGGCACATTCATATGAATGTGGTCATACATATAGGTTTTGCTGTCGGCGTAGGATTGGCCGGAACAGCAGAGGAGTGCAAGTACTGCGAATAGGCTGGCGTACAATCTGTTCATAGGGTCTCCGGTGCATCGGGGTGCGGTATTGTTTGTTATTGTGTCAGGAGCAAGAGCGCACAGCATATGCCTAGTTTAGCTGGGTGTACAGGGGCTTCTAAGCTAGCTCATAGACTTTGAAGCCTCTCTCTTCACAGATTGTGGCTATAGAGCCGAACTGGGACTGGGCTAGTTTTTCTATGGGCACGAATTGATTCACCACTAGTAATGCCTTGCCCTTTGGCTCTAGTAGACGGCGTATGCTTGAGATAAATTTTTGACTGATGGCGCTGCTGGTATCGAACCCCTGATGAAAAGGCGGGTTGCACAGTATAAGGTCGAAACGTTCATTGATATGGGCGCCGCAGTCATCTAGCCAAATTTGTACGTCCAAGTGGTGTTTTTGGAAATTGGCTTCAGCCGAATGGACGGCGGCGACATTATTGTCTGTTGCGCAGCGGCGACTAAAGGCAATCTGCTTAGTGGCGAGCAATAGATAGCCATATCCACAGCCTAAGTCTAGGACACTGCCGCTGTGTTGGGCATAGAGTCGCTTCGCCTCGCGCGCCAAAATGGCGCTTCCCTTGTCGATTTTGTTCCAGCCATATTGGCCGGGCTTGCTAATGAAACTGAAGTCATCTTGCACGCACTCTCTGAGCATGGGGTAATTCTTGGCCTCCAGAGAGGAGGGGGGGCGCTCGTCAGTGAAGGACTTGCTACAAGTAAAGCGATAGCTGGTAGAGCTCTTTAGTTTCTTTGCCTTCGTGGCGAATACCTTTTCGGCATTCTTGCCGTGGGTATTAATGCCATCTTCTTTTTGACCAATGAGGTGAAGCTGACCGTCAATGCTTAGTTTTTCGGCCGCAGCATTAATACAATGGTTGACCACAGGGCGTTCCTTCGACACGCGGTAGACAACATTGGCAAACTCTACTGTTGCTAAGTCATTAAAGTCGAAATCACTCAGACTGGTGTGAAAATCGCGTTGGCGCAGGGCTAGGGCAATATCGAAACGATTGCTGAGGCAATAGAGATTCTCCCGTGGCGGCACGCCGTTAATGACATCCATGGAGATATTTTCGTCCACTAACCATAGGGTATTCTTACTTGTCCGCTGCAAGCACTGGGAGAGCGTGTCTAATAATAAGGAGTCGATATGAACACTCATGAAAAAATGCTCGCTACTTCTGTAGCCGTTAGCGCACGATACTCGCCTTCTTCGAGTGTCTCATCCAGTGTGATTGTGCCAATCTGGTTTCGATGCAACTCTAAGACGTGGTTACCACAGGCGGCAAACATTCTTTTTACTTGATGATAGCGGCCCTCACTGAGCACCACCTCCACTTGGGTATCCGTCAAGGCGGTGAGCTGCGCTGGCGCGGTTATTTTGTCCTCTCCCTTAAGCAAGATGCCCTTAGCAAACTGCTCTATGGTGTCCTGACTCACTGCTTGCTCTAGGGTGGCTATATAGGTTTTCTTACACTTGTGTTTGGGCGAGATGACTCGGTGTAGCCATTGACCATCGTCAGTGATTAAGACAAGCCCAGTTGTATCAATGTCTAGTCGTCCGGCTATGGAGAGCCCGTTAGGGTTTTCTGCTAGAAGATCTAATACCGTTGGATGCTGTCCATCCTCGGTAGCGCAAATATACCCCTGTGGTTTGTGCAGCATGATGTAGCGAGGCCCAGAAAGCGCTAGTAATTGTGAGTTCCAGTGAACGATATCGTCTGCGCTGACTTTATGGGCGGCACTGCGGATTATTTCACCGTTGACGAGCACCTCTTTTTTTCGAATCGCGCGCTTGGCACTATCGCGGGGGATGCCGCTTGCATGACTAATAAATTTATCTAAACGCATAGTAAGTTGTCTCTATGTTTCATGCCACTCACGCGGGTCCACTTGGTAATAATTGAGGAACTCATTAAACAGCTCCTCGTGCTGCTGTTCAAGCTGTCTTGGCTGTTCAAAAAATGTTTCGGTAACCACGGCAAAGAACTCAGCTGGATTTGTTGCCCCGTAAACATCAATAAGGCTGTCGTGATGATTGGCACTCGCTTTACGCAGTTGTTTGAATTCTGAGTTGAGGACTTTTCCCCAATGTTCATAGGCTTCGCGAGAGTAGAGCAAGGGGGCACCGTTAGTGCTGCCCGACTCCTGATCTAATTGATGAGCAAACTCGTGTAGAACCACATTGTGGCCGTCGCTAAAGCTGCTTATTCCGCGATTGACATCGTCCCAGGATAAGACTATTTTACCCGTGCTCCAGGACTCTCCGGATAATGTATGATGGTTTTCGGATACTAGGCCGCCATCGCTCAAGGTATCACGTTTAACTCTAAAGGCGGCGGGGTAGACTAGGATGGATTTTAAGGCACTATATTCATGACTAGGTCGATTCAATAAAAGCAAACAAGCATGAGCGGCAATCGTAACGCGAATCTCGTCATTGATCTGCTGGCCTGCGCAGCCCATAAATTGTTTGTCCGCCATAAAGCGAATGATTAAACCCTGTAGTTGCTCTTGCAGCTCAGGGCGCATGCTGGCATAAACGCTTAAGTTTCTGCGTAAGAATGCCAACCACGTGTCGGGAAATGGAGTGTTGTCTAATCGTTTGCGACGTAGTTTGGGGTATACAAAGGCATAGAAAACAGCCGCTAAAACGAAGAGCCAGGCCGATGCGAGGATCAGGCTATATTTTAATTCCATAGCACTAAGGCCTGACCTGTGTCGGTTTAATGACCGTCTTCGTCATCTTTTGGTGCTAGGGACAAACCGCCCAAATCCTCTTCGGCTTCCTCATCACCCTCGACGCTACCACCTTTGCCTTCGGAGAGCTGAATGCGTAGACGTAAATTGTTTTTCGAATCTGCATTACGCAAGGCTTCGTCGAGCGTGATTTTTCCTGCTTTGTATAGATCGTAAAGGGCCGAGTCGAAGGTCTTCATGCCTTGGTTTTCGGACTTGATCATGACTTCTTTGACTTCGTCTACCTTGCCCTGTTTGATCAGGTCACAAACTCGCGGCGTGCCTAGTAGAATCTCGATGGCGGCCGCGCGCTTTCCATCTACCGTTGGAATTAGACGTTGGGATACAAAACCCTGTAAGTTTAGTGATAAGTCCATAAACAATTGCTTATGTCTTTCTTCTGGGAAGAAGTTGATGATTCTGTCTAGGGCCTGGTTAGCGTTGTTGGCGTGCAGCGTCGATAGACATAAGTGGCCGGTTTCGGCGAAGGCTAAAGCATGCTCCATGGTTTCTTGACTGCGGATCTCACCGATTAAAATCACATCGGGAGCTTGGCGCAATGTGTTTTGCAGTGCTTCTTCGTAACTCTTGGTGTCGACGCCCACTTCACGCTGGTTAATGATGGATTTCTTGTGGCTGTGTACAAACTCAACTGGGTCCTCGATAGTAATGATGTGGCCATCGCTATTGCTGTTTCGATAGTCAATCAATGCTGCCAACGAGGTGGACTTACCAGAGCCCGTGCCGCCCACAAATAATATAAGACCTCGCTTTTGCATAATAAGGTCGGTGAGCACGGGCGGTAGCCCTAGCGATTCCCAGCTGGGAATTTCGGTTTTAATATTACGGGCGACAATGGCTAGTTCGCCCCTTTGCTGGAAGATGTTGACACGAAAGCGGCCAATATCAGGGTCGGATAGTGCGAGATTCATCTCTGGGCTTTTTTCGAACTGTTCTATCTGCTCTGCATTCATTATCTGATAGGCGATTTTCTTAACGGCGCCTTCAGGAAGCTTTTGATTAATTAAGGGCACTAATTTGCCAAATGCCTTCATGCTTGGCGCAGCACCGGTCGTGAGAAATAGGTCGGAGCCTTCTTTCTCGATCATCATTCGTAGCAGATCTTTAAAACCCATATTCTATGCCCTTATTACTGGTTTTAATTAAAAACGTCTGGCGGTGTACCAGTTTACCTCGCGGGAGAACTGATCAATCTGTTCAACAACGTCTAAGCATAGCGCGAATAGAGCCATACGTACCAAGACGCCGTTATCGGTTTGACGAAATATTGCTAAATTGGGGTGTTGATTGAGGTCGTTGTCCAATTCGTTTGCCTCGGCTCTCGAGTCTCTTGGCAGCGGGTGCATGATAACAGTCTTGGGTTGACAGTAGCGGGTGTAGATAGCCTCGTTCAGGCGGAAGCGACCGCGATAGATATCCGCCTCCATTTTGGTGGTAAATCGCTCTTCCTGAATACGCGTCAGATACACCGTATCGTTGCCCGTTAAGCCGTTTTCCATATCCTCTGTCTCAATGACCGTATGGCCACTGAAGCGCAGTTCATCGACGATGCCCTCGGGCATGCGCAGCTCTTTTGGTGATATCAGTGTAAATGTGACGTTTTCGTAGAGCTTGATAAGTTGGGACAAGGAATGCACGGTGCGGCCATGCTTTAAGTCGCCAATCATCGCTATGCGCATATTGTCGATAGTCTGGCCAAAGCTGCCGAGCTCTTTGCGAATAGTGTATAGATCGAGCAGGGCTTGGCTAGGGTGTTCATTAGGGCCGTCCCCTCCGTTGATGACGGGGGCACGGCTGGCTTTAGCAAATTCGGCGACCGAGCCCGCTTGTGGGTGGCGCATGACAACGATGTCATTATAGCCGGAGATGACGCGGGCTGTGTCGTAGAGCGATTCACCCTTGGAAATAGAAGAGGTCTTAACATCGGTGGTTTCGCGTACTTCGCCGCCCAGAAGGTTGAAGGCACAGCCGAAGCTGAGGCGAGTTCGTGTGCTAGGTTCGAAGAATAGATTACCTAATATCGCACCATCGAGCACTTTGGTGACTCGTTCGCGGTGAGCGTAAGGCACCATTCTGTCGGCGACTTCAAAGACTCGCTCTACGTCGCTACGTTCAAACTGGTTTACGCTAATAATATGGGCGCCGGGAAAATGCATAGTGTTAAATCTGACCTGTGTGTCTATCGCGTTGCTGATGGGTGCAAATACTAAACTAATGGCACGAGTGAAGGAATGCGTTATCGCTAATTTGCTGTAATATGCACAGACGATTGGATAGGGCTACATAGTGGATAGGCGGAGGATGGCTTGAGCAATACGATTTACTGGCACGACTACGAGACCTTTGGGGTAAATCCACGTCAAGACCGCGCGTCTCAGTTTGCCGGTATTCGCACCGACGAAGACCTCAATGAGCTTGGCGATCCCTTAATGGTATACTGCCAGCCCGCACCCGATATGCTCCCCAGCCCCTATGCAAGCTTGGTGACAGGCATAAGCCCTTATAAGGCCTTGGCAGAAGGGCTCTGTGAGGCTGAGTTTATCGCTTTGATTCATAAAGAGTTTTCCGTCCCTGGTACCTGTGTGAGTGGCTATAATAGCCTGCGTTTCGATGATGAAGTCACGCGTCAGCTACTGTATCGCAACTTCTACGACCCCTATGAGCGTGAGTGGCGCAATGGTAATTCACGCTGGGACATTATCGATATGGTGCGTCTATGCTATGCCTTGCGCCCCGAGGGTATCGAGTGGCCTAGGAAAGAGGATGGGACGCCGTCTTTTCGCCTTGAAGAGCTTACTGCTGCTAATGGCATCTCTCACGCGGATGCGCACGATGCCTTGGCAGATGTTCGCGCGACTATCGCTATGGCGAAGCTAATTAAGCAGAAGCAGCCGCGGCTTTATGAATACGTCTATAAACTACGCAGTAAACATGAAGTGAATGCGCTGCTGGATGTGGTGAAAAAGACTCCTGTCATTCATGTGTCGTCTATGTATCCAGCGTCTCGGGCCTGTTTGTCCTTAGTCTCTCCTGTGAGTAGTCACCCCAAGGACAAGAATGGCTATATTGTCTATGATTTGCGAGTGGACCCTAGGCAGTTTCTTGGTTTATCTGCGCAGCAGATTACTGAGCGTTTATTCACTCGCAGTGAAGACTTGAAGGAGGGAGAGGAGCGTGTGCCATTGAAGGTGGTGCATAGTAATCGCTGCCCCGTTATTGGAAGCGCTAAACTTCTTGAGGCCGAGAGCGCGGATAGGTTTGAGATTGATATGGCAGCTGCTCGCGATCATTGGCAAGTCTTGCTCGATAACCCAGAGCTTATTCAACGCTTTACCACCGCCTTTGATACCGAATATGAAGCGCCTGCGGGTCAGCAGGATCCAGACTTTATGATTTATTCGGGCGGCTTTTTTGGTGCCAGCGACAAACAGGCGATGGCGCAGATTCGAGGGAGTACGGCCGAACAATTGCAAGATTGGCAGCCTAGTTTTCGCGATCAACGTTTGGCGCCCATGTTGCTGCGTTACCGGGCGCGAAACTATCCGGAAACCTTGAACGCCGAAGAACAGCAGCGCTGGCAACAATACCGAAGCCAGCAACTGCTGCGCGCAAAGGATGACACTGGCGCAGGCGTCTCGCTCGAGCAATTCGATGAAGATTTGGCGCAGATTATAGCCGCCGGTTTAAATGAGACTCAGCAAGTGTTGGTAGAGGACTTGCAGCGCTATAAGCAACAATTGCTGCAAACAGTATCGTAAAAATTCAATGACTGAAGCTGGACCCCGCGCACGTTTATAACGCAGATTTGGAATCACTATGTCTACAGATACTCAGCCCCAAAAAGCCGCTATAGCCAGTTTGCGAAAAGCCTTTGGTTTTCTGCGGCCTTATCGCTTGCAAATGATGTTTGCCACTTTTGCCTTAATTTTTACCGCGGGCATTAGTTTGTTGCTGGTGCAGTTTGTGCGCATCATTGTGGATTCTGGCTTCGTCGCCGGTTCATCCCAGTCTTTGGGTTTGGCCATTTCCGGTTTTATGGTAGTGGCGATCTTACAAGCGATAGGAACCTTCGCGCGTTTTTACTGCGTTTCTTGGTTGGGTGAACGCGTGACCGCCGATATCCGGCGCGCAGTCTTCTCCCATTTGATGACTTTGCATCCAGGATATTTCGAAGAGAATCTTAGCGGCGAGATTCAGTCTCGTATCACGACCGATACGACCTTGTTGCAGACCGTTATCGGCTCCTCTGTCTCGGTTGCATTGCGCAATCTATTGATGCTGATTGGCGGCGTGGTGTTTCTTTTTATCTCTAACCCTAAGCTGACGAGCATTGTGCTGCTATGCATCCCCTTAGTGGTTGCTCCTATTCTAATTTTTGGTCGTAGGGTGCGTCACTTATCCCGCAACTCGCAAGACGAAATAGCAAATGTGGGGGCCTTTGTTAGCGAGAGCATTCAGTATATTAAAACGGTTCAGGCTTATAACCACCAGCTAGAGGAAGAGCGAATATTTGGTGAGAGGGCAGAGGCCGCATTCACCGTAGCGCTAGCAAGAATTCGCTCGCGGGCGTTCTTAATTACCATCGTAATCACATTGGTATTTGGAACCATTGCAGCCATGATTTGGGCAGGTGGGCAGGCGGTCATTAGCGGTAATCTGACTGCGGGTGAATTAACGGCATTTGTGGTTTATGCGGTGATCGTCGGCTCTGCCGTTGGTTCCATTAGTCAAGTGATAGGCGACTTGCAGCGAGCGGCTGGGGCCACAGAGCGCTTAATGGAATTGCTAGAGGCTCCTAGCGACATTCTTTCACCCGCAAACCCCAAGAGCTTACCCGAGCCGTTTCAAGGCAAAATCGAATTTGAAAAAGTAAGCTTTAGTTATCCGACACGTTTATCGACCAAGGCAATAGATGAGCTAGATTTATGTGTGGAGCCGGGAAGTAGCGTGGCCTTAGTGGGAGCGTCTGGGGCAGGTAAGTCCACATTGTTTGATCTGATTCTACGCTTCTATGACCCCGCTGGCGGTCGTATTTTATTAGATGGCGTTGAAACACGGCAGCTGTCCTTATTCGACCTGCGCTCCAAAATGGCCATCGTTGCCCAGCAGCCCGCCATGTTTACGGGGAATGTACGCGAGAATATTCGCTATGGGCGGCCGAGTGCCAGCGATGCAGAAGTTGAAGCGGCGGCCGAGGCTGCTTTCGCAAGCGAGTTTATTGCTGCGTTGCCACAAGGCTACGATAGTTACTTGGGCGAGTCCGGTATTCGACTCTCTGGTGGGCAGAAACAGCGCCTAGCAATCGCCAGAGCGGTATTAAGCGATGCGCCTATTTTGCTATTGGATGAGGCTACTAGTGCCTTGGATGCCGAAAGTGAGCGAAAGGTGCAAGTAGCGCTTGAGAGGCTGATGCAAAACCGAACTACCATTATCATTGCGCATCGACTAGCCACCGTAAAAAATGTCGATAAAATAATTGTAATGGACGCGGGTAAGGTGGTTGCTCAGGGCCGTCATAACGAGCTGATCGCTTCAAGCCCCTTGTATGCCAACTTAGCAGCCTTACAGTTTGCCAATGAGTCTATCGATTCGCCTGATAATAGTATTAGTGAGCCTAGTTAGCGCTCCGGCTTTGTCGTTTGCTGTAATCGAGCAAAGTGAGTAGAATCGCGAGCAAAAATTTACCCCGCCTGAGGGCATAGCGAAGCGAAGTAATTATGGATCAGTTTAAGGAAATTAGGCCTTACCATGACGAAGAAGTGCGTCCCGTTATCGATGGACTATTGGATACCCCCGATTTTATCAATAGTATAGCGGGTTTTGCTCTACCAACACTGTATCGCTATGCGCCCAGAATTGCTCGGTTTCTAACAGAAAAAAAACTACGTAAGCAGCTTAAGCATGTGGACTCTGTTAGCAGTATGCAGAGTGTTATCGCTGTATACATGGATGAGATGATAGAAAGAACTGCACCGAGGCTTACTCACTCGGGGCTAGAAAAACTGTCCAAAGATAAATCCTATCTGTTTGTTAGCAATCATCGCGATATAGCAATGGACCCCGCATTTGTTAATTACATGCTTTATCACGCAGGTTTTGACACGGTTCGCATCGCTATCGGCGATAATCTTTTGAAACGCCCCTTCGTTAATGATTTGATGAGGCTCAATAAGAGCTTTATCGTCATGCGCTCGCTAAAGGGCAGGGAATTGCTCAAATCGTCTAAGCTATTGTCTGAGTATATTCATCATTGCATTGAGACAGGTCATAATGTTTGGATAGCCCAGCGAGAAGGGCGAGCAAAAGACGGTGTCGATAAGACAGATACTGCCTTGTTAAAAATGCTTTCAATGGCCAAGCGCTCTGAGGGGTTTAGTGGCTCGCTTAATGCGCTCAATATTGTTCCCGTTAGTATCTCTTACGAGGTTGATCCTTGCGATGCAATGAAGGCAGATGAGCTTTATCAGAAAGCGGAGAAGGGAAGCTTCCAGAAAGATGATCAAAGCGATATTAATAGTATTGTTACAGGAATGATCGGTTTCAAAGGGCATGTGCATGTGGCTTTCGGCGATGAGATCAAGTTAGAGAGCGATGACGCAGAAGAAGCGGCCCAGATTATCGATGATCAGGTACTTGCCAATTATCAGCTACAAGCGACCAACTATGCCGCCTTGTATAAACTGATGGCACTTTGCCCAGAACAAGTACCAGAATTAAAATTGCCCAAGGCTGAATCTGATCTGCGCTCTCAAGAAAGTGTGATTGCATTCGAGAAGCGCCTAGCCGAAATACCAGAGAATCAAAGACTCTATTTCCTAAGAATGTACGCTAATCCAGTGATTAGGCGTTTTGCCAGCACTTCATGAGTGAAGGTGGCTTGCCTATAGCGCGCACTTAGAACTGCGGCGAAGATAATGAAACTAATTGTCTACTGTGGCTTACACAAAACCGGTACCAGCACTATTCAAAATGCCTGCGCTAGGCATAGAGATACTCTGATGGATCGAGGGATATTTTACCCCTTGGCAAAAGGTTTGAGAGGGGGGGAGTCACCAGCAAATCACTCCCGCTTAGTGCGCCAAGCATTTAGGTCGCATCTGCCGCTGAGCTTTTCTGGAAAAGAGTATAAGAGTAAGGATAGCCTGAAAGAGAACACCGGTAAGCAAGCTACTCAGGGCTTGCTCGATAATATGCTCTACAGGGCGCAAGGGCGCGATATGCTCATCATCGCAGAGAATATCTCCACTTTGAGCGAAGAAGAGTTGCAGGAGTTTGCGGAGTTCTTTGCCAAACGATCCTATTCTATTGAGCTGTATTGTTGCTTACGTAGACCGAAAGAGTGGCTGAACTCTTTGCTTGCCCAAAGAGTAGCTGGAGAACAAGGTCCGGGCCTTGTAATGCCGCATGCTATTGTCGATTTACTCAAACAGAATGCTGGTGTTGCAGCTCGCGCTCGGAAAATGGAAAGTTGGCAAAGCGATTGTCATTTTTTCAGTTTCGAGCAGGCGATTGCGCACCCTCAAGGTCTTTTCGCGAATTTCTTAGAACTTATTGGCCTCGAAACCTTGGAGCTAGATGTATCACGTAGAGACAATAGCCGGTATAGCGATTTGGCGGTGCGTCTCATTTCCCAATTGATGAGCAGTTTTGGTCACCGTACTTTTAGTGTTCAGGCTAATAATCTATTTTTGTACTTGCAGCGATTGCCCTTGCTTAAGCAACTACCGGGGCGCTCTTTTAGTTTATTGGCGAGAGAGGTAAAGCCATTCGAGTCTAGGCTTGCCGCAGATAATGAATGGCTCGGAGAGAAATTTGGGAGCAAATTCTGCGATAGCTCTGCTCGGTTTCCCACAGAACTGGAGCCTATCGACCTGATTGAGGCGCTTGAACTGCTGCAAAATAGCCACATTGAGTATGATAATGTGCGTCAGGCGATCGAGAAGGTCCTGCGGACTTGGCCTAGACAATAAAACTAAGTTGATTTGATTGCTTAGGTATCACACAGCCCCAAAAACAGATCGAAGTAAGTGGGAAAGGTTTTAGACGTGCAAGCAGGGTCGTTGATGGTGATTTCTGCGTCGCCAAAGGCGGCTAACGAGAAGCACATGGCCATACGGTGGTCGTCATAGGTATCGATACTGGTACTGTTTAAGCTTGCTGGCGGGGTAATCGCGATATAGTCCTCGCCTTCATCAACTTCCGCTCCGAGTTTCCGCAGCTCTGTTGCCATGGCGCTTAATCTATCTGTCTCTTTCACTCGCCAGTTATAAATATTACGAATTGTCGTAGGACCCGAAGCGAAAAGCGCTGTGGTCGCGATGGTCATGGCGGCATCGGGAATGTGATTAAGGTCGATATCGATCCCAGTTAAGTCGCCCTTAGAGACTTCTACCCAGGTCTCGCCCCACTTGACCTTAGCTCCCATGGCTTCCAACACCTCAGCGAAGCGCACATCACCTTGGACGCTGCTAGTGCCGCAGCCATTCACCCGGACAGTCCCGCCAGCAATTGCTGCGGCTGCCAGAAAGTACGAGGCGGATGAGGCATCACCCTCAATCATGAAATCACCGGGGCTTTTGTATTGCTGTCCCGCTTTAATAGTGAAGCGTCGGTAGTCATCGTTAATAACTTCAACGCCAAATTTCGCCATGATGTCTAGGGTGATTAAGATATAGGGTTTGGAGACTAGCTCGCCCTCTACCTCAATAATTAAGTCCTCACTGCAAAAGGGCGCTACCATTAACATGGCCGTTAAGAACTGGCTGGAGATATTGCCCTTAATGCTCACAGTTCCGCCTGTCAGAGCTTGACCTGTGATACGCAGGGGCGGGTAGTCCTCATTTGCTAAGTACTGAATGTCGGCACCGCAGGAGCGAAGACAATCGACTAAATCGCCGATGGGACGTTCATACATACGAGGCTCACCGATGAGGGTGAATTCGCCTTGGCTGGCACTCAATGCTGCACACAAGGGGCGCATGGCGGTGCCAGCATTGCCAAGGAAAATCTCCAAAGGCTCAGCGCAGGCAAAGACACCGGCGTTTCCTTGTAGCTCGCAAATCTGATTGTCATTTTCAGTGCTAAGCGTTAGGCCTAATTGGTTTAGGGCATTGCGCATATGGCGCACATCGTCGCTATCTAATAAATTACTTAGCCGAGTGTTTCCCGCTGACAAGGCGGCCAAGAGTAAGGCTCTATTGGACAAGCTCTTAGAGCCGGGAAGAGTAACTTCGCCGGAGATTGAACATAACTTCGGTAATGTAAGTGTTTCCATATAACTATAGCTTAGCCTTGGCCTTCGTCAGTCGTGCTACACAGGCGTTGCGCGTGCTCTTGTCTAATGGGCCTAGGCACATCAACTGCATTTCCAGATCGTTGACTTGCTGGCCTGCAGACTTAGCGCCGCGTCCACCGAAGCTATTCTTCAGCTGTAGTAACTGTACCTGCATGCGCAGTGCTTTATCCGCATCGGGCGAATCGATACCAGCATGAATCTCGGCGGAAATGCAGTATTCACGTGCTTTCTCGGCGTTCTCTTTCGCCTGCTTCTTCATGATGCTGCTTTCTACGCCGCTGCTAATGGCGTGAAAGCGCTGCTCTAGGCTCTTGTCTTGCTTGCGATCGCTTAAGGAGCCGAGTTCTTCCCATTGTTCGCTCAGAGCCTCAAGATCTTCGTGAGCCGGTTTACCCGCTAAGACGTTTTCCTCCAGCGCGGCACAGAAGGCAGACTTGGTTTTGAGTTGACCGATGCGCTCGATGCTCTTGCGATCTGGCGCTGCTCGTAAACGACTATCGTATTGTTTCTTCAGACGGTCAAACTGCTCCTGAAGCTTGCGCTTCTCATGCTTCAAGTCTGCCGTTAAAGTCTCGTAAAACTCATCTTTTAATTCTGAGAACTGCTTGCGGGTATTAATAATTTCTTCACTGGAAAGCTGTAATAAGCTGTTAATCTTATTGAGCACATCCCGGCTTTTTTGCACAGCCGGATTATTAGAGGCTTTTTTGTCTTTAGATTTTCCCTGAGCGCCGCTTTCGGCGCGCTTATTAAATAGCTTGTCGCAAGCGGCGCGGAATGTATTCCAGTGGTTGCGATCGTCCTTATAGGGCGAGGGGCCAATGGTTTTCCATTGCGCCTGTAATTGCTTGGCTTCGTTTAGCGCGCTAGGGAGATCATCCGTCTCATGTAGTTTCTGAGCCTGTTCGATCAATTCCAGCTTTTTGGCAGCATTGGCCTGCAGGGTTTTGCGTTTTATTTGGCGTACGTCGCTTAGTACGGCATTAAAGCGCTTTTGCAGTTTCTTGATCTTATTTTGCTCTACTGGTGCAAAGACTTTCCATTGCTTCAGTGCTTTGCTTTCCGACTTGTTTAGTTCGGCGATGTTTATGTCTTCGTCTTGTTTTAATTGCGCAGCAAGCGCTTCAAGCTCATCGCAAATCTTATTTCTCTCGATAAGATTACTGTGGAGCTTGGCCTTACGCTCTTTGAAGTATTCCTTGCAGGGTTCAAACGCTTTGCGTGCGGCGTCGTTGAATTTTACCCACATAGCATCGTTGTGTATGGAGTGTCCAAGTGCCTTCCACTGCTCTTGCAGGGCCTTAATCTTTTTCGCTTTCTCCGGCGCTTTGGTCTCATCGTCAATGAGCAAACGCATTTCTCGAATGAGCTCTTTCTTCTTTTGCGAAGCGGCAAAATTCTTCCAATCAATTAATTCGCTGACTTTCTCTTTATAGGGAGCAACAGCACTTGTTAATTTCTTCTTCAGCTCCTCATCGGCATTCTTTATAGCGCCCTGTACTTTATCCCACATTCTTTGGGCTTCATTTACTTCGCCCGCCTCAATGTGTTTAGCCAGAGATTCAATATGCGCAAGGGAGTCTGTGTAAAGCTTGTTTAAGTACTGCTGATTGCGCTCGAGCAACTCCAATAACTTCGCTTCTATCTTTTTACTTTCGGCAAGGGCCTCGCTGACCACTACGTCTTGTGGCCAGCTGGCGGGCTTAAGCAATTGGTAGAATGCGTTTTTAGCTTGGATAAGCGCCGCGGTATTTTTAGCGGTGAGTTTTGACAGTTTTTCGTCTAATGCACTGACGTCTGGGGCCTTTGCTTCAAACTCGTGGAAGCGCGATACAATGTCTTGACCTTGCTTCAAGATGTCTTTGGCGGCATTTTCAGATTGACCTGCTGCGAGCACCTGTAGCGCCTGCAAGCGCTCTTCAAGTGCGTCGATTTGCTGGTTTGTCAGCGGTACTGCTAGCTCTTTGATACAGGTCTGTACGCCCTCTACTGCGGCATTAAAATCCGCGAAGCGTTGTTGCTCCAATGCTTTGGCTTCAAGCTCTTTGGCTTGTGCATCTAGCAGTGTTTGCAGTGCTTTAGAGGCGGCTTCAAAGCGTGCGCTCAGTGCGTCATCAGCTAGATTGTCTAGATTTTGCCATTGACCTAATTTGTATTCGTATTGGGCGCGGCTAAGGCCTGTTATGGGCTTCTTGGCGAGAGCTTCGAGTACCTGACAGATATCTGCCGCTAGGGCCAATGCTTCGGCCTTTCTATCCTGCTCCTGTTGCCAGGCTTGAATTTGGTCACGGCACAGTTTGAAAACCGCTCTGTCTTTGTGTTTGGCGACGGTGCAAAGTTTCTCTAGTAGGGCTAAGTCATCGATGCCCTGCGCAGCGGCGAAGCGCACCGCGTGGCTGTGGGACTCTGAGGCAATTTTCAGCAGCTCTTCTTGGCCAATCGCGAAAGTCTCGCGCAAGCGGTTCAGCGCGGCCATACCCGATTGTTCGCATCCACAGTCAATCGCGACTGTCAGCAGCTCTTGAGGCGCTTCCAGCGAGTTAATTCGCTCTAGGCGTGCTTCTAGCTCTAATTCACTGTCTACTGCGCCAGCAATGATACGCAAAGACTGGGCCTTGGCAGCATTGGCTATCTGTTCGTCAGAGTCCTGGCTTAGCTGCTGCAGTTGCGCAAAATTACTAAGTAAGGAGATAGCCTCAATGCGTACACTGGGCTCTGGGTCATTAAGAGCGAGATCTTGAATAATTTTCGCAGCCGCTTCGATGTCAATTTCGTCGAACTCTTTGGCCTGACCAAGCTCTCTTATGGCATCTATTCGGGATGCGGGATCTTTGTCTTGCCATTGGTGACGCTTCAAAAACTTATCAAATATCATCGTCTTGCTAGTCTCTAGAGTGCAGAAAGCCTGGTATCCACAGATGTATGCCGTGGTATATCGTGTACTTCAAATGTCCTTTCCTTAGCGGAAAGAGCGGCCATTCTAGCAGAAGTCTTTTCACAGCTGATAGTCACTAAGGGCAATGGAGCAAATACTGGTATTTGCTAGCAGCACCTTGGCTCGACAGTGCTATACTCGCTGAGTGAATAAATGACGTGGATAAATGCAGTTTCTATGCTCTCCGAAGACCTCAAAAACACTATTCAATCGGCCTACCGACAAATTCTGGAGAGCAAGTCCCTGAGCCCTCGCTATGGGCAAAGATTGATGATTGCCGAGATTGCGAAGAGCCTTGGCAGTATTGAGCCGCTTACGGTGCAAGCTAGTACCGAGGAAGACAATACCCAGGAGCAAGAAGGGCCAATTTGCGTCATCGAGGCAGGTACGGGGACTGGCAAGACCTTGGCTTATGTGTTGGGCACACTCCCTGTGGCTAAGCATCTGCAAAAAAAGGTGGTTCTGGCGACAGCGACGGTAGCGCTGCAAGAGCAAGTGACCTTGAAGGATCTGCCGGATATCAAGCGACACAGCGACTTAGAGTTTAGTTTTACGCTGGCTAAGGGCCGAGGGCGCTACCTATGTTTGTCTAAGTTGGACTTATTGATGCAGGGCAATGCTAGCTTCAATGCTATGGCAGACCTGTATGGGGAGACCCTGACACCTCCAAACGATTATGCTCTGGCCTTGTACGAGCGCATGTTTCAAAAGATTAATGCGGGGCAGTGGCATGGGGACCGAGACGAGTGGGAGGAACTGGTCAGCGATAGCGACTGGACACCTGTGACTGTCGATAATGGCCAGTGTGTGGGACAAAAGTGTTCTAATTTTGCTAATTGCTGCTTTTATCAGGCTCGCGATGAAGTGCAGAAGGCTGACTGCGTTGTGGCCAATCATGACCTAGTGCTGGCAGACCTTTCTCTGGGAGGCGGCGTTATTCTGCCCGACCCTCAAGACACCATTTATATTTTCGATGAGGCTCACCATCTGCCGCTCAAGAGCAATAATCATTTCGCCAGCTTTGCTCGTCTAAAGGGCAGCATCAACGCCTTGGATCAGTGGCGCAAGAGCTTGTCTAAACTCACAGCGGATAAATTGCTGGAGGAGAATCGAACCCTCAAGCGTGAGAGTGCTCAACTAGATGACACGATGGCAATGGCGGAACTGCGTCTGAATGAATTGACGCCTCTATGCGAGGACATCATTGATGCTGCGGAACAAGATCGCTTCTCGGAGCCAGCCAAGCAAGTCGCTTTCGATATGGGCAAAGTGCCCGAGCAGATCAGAGAGCTCGCCAGAGAACTAAATGCCTTGTACATAAAACTTAGCAATGTTCTGCAAGAGGTCAGCAACGATTTAAAGCGGAATATCGAGGAAGGGGAAAGCCTCGAATCGAGACAGCGTGCAGAGTTTTGGTTTCCGCAGATTGGGAGCATGGTGGCCAGAGCCGAGGGCGCACAGAAGTTATGGCAGCATTTTTCTAGACTAGATAAAGAAGGCGAAGCTCCCTGGGCTCGATGGTTGAGTGTGATAGAGCAGGGGGACAGCGTCGATATCAGTTTATCGTGTAGCCCCGTGCTGGCCGCGAAGACTTTGCAGGAACATTTATGGAGCATGTGTGCAGGGGCTGTGCTGACCTCCGCTACGCTCTCTGCTTTGGGACAGTTCGATGTATTAAAAATGCGTGCAGGGCTGCCCGAGCGAACGAGCTACCATCGCATTGCTAGTCCCTTTGATTATCAGAAGGCGGCGCGCTTAATTGTCCCCAAGCTGGATTGCGATCCGAGCAATAGCCAGGCCCATACCGATGCAATCGTGGCCGCGCTACCAAAGGTCTTAAATCGTCAAGAAGCCGCATTGATGCTGTTTAGCTCAAGGCGACAAATGAACGATGTTATGGATGGTTTGGACAAAGAGTGGCGAGAGATCATTCTTTGCCAGGATGACTATCAGAAGGCGCAGCTGCTCAATTTTCATCGCCAACGCATTGATAAAGGAGAGCCTAGTATCATCTTTGGTCTCGCAAGTTTTGCCGAGGGTGTGGACTTGCCGGGTAAGTATTGTGAGCACGTGCTTATTGCGAAAATACCCTTCGCTGTTCCCAATGATCCAATAGAGGCGACTCTTGCACAGTGGATAGAGAATAAAGGAGGGAATCCGTTTATGTCTCTTTCGGTGCCCGAGGCTGCTTTCAAATTAGTACAGGCGGCGGGTCGTCTGCTTAGAAACGAGAAGGACACCGGCAGAATTACTCTGTTTGATGAAAGAGTCGTTAGTAAGTTCTACGGTGCATCAATCTTGGATTCTCTGCCGCCTTATACGCGTGATATTTTCCCGAAACAATTGTCGAGCGTATAAAGGCTTAGCGTTTGCGCCCGAGCCCAACGCCGTTCTTGCGATCGACATAGTAGCCGATACCTGCCCCGAGTATTAGACCCGCAACAGCACCATAGAGGGCCGTTCCGGCAGGAGCGCCTAATACAAAACCAAGAATGAGGCCGATTGTCGTCGACATTGGGAGTAAGCTTGTTGCTTTGACTTTCTTTGACTTTTTAGACATCTAAACTCTCTTATTTTAGGTGATTGCCTATTGAGTGGCAGTGACTGGTGAGATATCAAAAATCATTGTGGCATTGTTTAGGTTTGCTTCGCGCTCGGCATCGCCCACCCGAGAAAGCTGGTTTATTCGATCGACAATATCCATACCTTCGACGACTCTACCAACAATGGTGACTCGGCCGCGAAGCCATGGAGCGTCATCATTTAATATGAAAAATTGAGTCCCATTGGCATTGGGTTCGGAGCTTGCCATACCGACGCTGGCTCGTAGCGCTGGTCGTGTAGCGAGTAAACTATTGTAGCGATAACCCATATTTTCATAGACTTGCTGCAAGCTTAGGGATCTCAGTGTTTCGATGACTTCAAACTGCCTATTCTCTAAGGCTGAAGCGCTGAGTATTCCCATCTTCTGATACAAAGGCTGTAGCACGTACTTATCCAGGTCCTCTTTGTTGGCAAGGTTCAGCAAAGGGTTGGGTTGTCCGAGGGCGTTAAAAGCGCTCATCTGATGGAGCCCGAGTTGGCGAGCATTTATTTCATCTACAAGTTTCGTGCTCGGCTTGGGATCGAAGTCTCGTCTGGCCGCACCACCTTGGGTTAAGAGGCCTGGAATAACACGATGGAAATAGGTGTTGGCGTAGAATTTTCCCTCCACACGCTCCTGTGTTTCAGGATCTATAAGCTCGGCTGTGCCTTCGGCTAAGGCAATAAAATGGGAGACATTGCGAGGGGCTGCCGAGGGGAATAGTTCAATATAAAAGCTGCCCCGTGATGTCCTCACCTGCACGAGAGGATTGCTAGGATCCTCCATAGCCGCTTGGGCACTCTGCTCGTCAGCCAACGCAGACTCAGACAGCAAGGCTAGCGTTAGGCCTGCTAGTAGCCCAGTGATCGATTGCTTGAGCTTATTCATACACTCTCTCGATAAAATGAATCACCAATTGTAGGTCTAGGGCGGCTAATTAGGCAATGCAAATTGTCTAATCGAGGGACGTCGTGTCCCAGCGTTGAATATCTTCTGGGGTGTCGATGTCTTGCAAGATAGCCTTATCGTTTACGTCTACATAATGAACCGCATCGGGGTATTGCTGGAGCAAACGTCTTGCTCCAGCATCGCCTTGTAGCAAGCTGATTTGTTCAAAAAAATCGTGGCCGAAACTGATAGGGTTTCCAATCTTCTGTTCATAACGGGGAACGGCGATAGTGTGTGGGTTTGAGTAAATAAGCAGTTGGCGATAGGTGTCAGTGTTGACGAACGGCATATCTCCCAAACAGATCATACAGGCACGCCAGTCCTCTATCTGCTGAACACCATGGGCGAGCGTATTGCCCATCCCTTTGTCTGAATCAGGACACACGGTTATTTGCGCGAGAGGCGCGCGTGAGTGCACTGCACGGGTGATGCTGTCGGCAAGATCGGCTCTTGTTACGACTAGAATATGGTCAGTAGCGGCGCTAATGTTTGTTAGGGTTTGCTCAAAGACGGTAAGCCCGTTACTGAGCTTGGCGTGAAGTTTTATGCCGCCAAAGCGACGACTAAAACCCGCAGCGAGTATCAGTGCCCCTGCGGGCAGTGTCTCGCTACGGTCTGTATTTTCCTTGCGACCGCTCATTCGATGTTCATGAATACAAATGCATGCGCAGAGGGTGCTTTGCCGCTAGTGCAGAACACGCTCTGCCTCTGTTTCACTGTCGTCCTCGCTGCGCGAAATCTCAATGATGAAACTTTCTGCAATCTCTTCAATATCCTCGGCATCCAATTGCTCAGCCTCAGAGTCTACGCTCTCGCTCAGCTCGGATTGACGTGGCATATCATCGACTTTCAAGCGTTCGATAATAAGCGACTCGTGCTGCTTATCGGCAATTTTTTGTAGCTCCTGCAAGTCACTCTCTTTTTCTAACAACTCTCTGCTGAGCTTGACCTTCTCTTGCATATTGCTCGGGTCTTGAGCGAGTTGCAGGTTAAGATGAATCTTCAGCTTTTCTACAACATTGCTCATTACTGAGATAGTCTGTGTGAGCTGCTGTATCGTCAGCAGCTCATCATCCAACAGGCTATCATCGTCCTGTTTATTGCTCATACAAGCATTACTCCCAGCTTAGTGCACCACCAGTTTGATACTCGATAACGCGCGTTTCGAAGAAGTTTTTCTCTTTTCTTAAGTCCATGATCTCCGACATCCACGGGAATGGATTCTTCACGCCTTTAAACTGCTCGGGCAGGCCAATCTGCACCAATCGACGATTCGCAATAAACTGTAGATACTCTTCCATCATGACGGCATTCATGCCCAATACGCCGCGTGGCATAGTGTCTCGAGCATACTCAATTTCCAGCTGAGTGGCTTGTAGAATCATCTGCGTGGCTTCCTCTTTCATCGAGTCTGTCCACAGTTGAGGATTCTCCATTTTTATTTGGTTGATCATGTCGATACCGAAGTTCAGGTGCATCGACTCGTCACGCAAAATATACTGGAACTGCTCTGAGGTGCCCGTCATTTTATTGCGGCGCCCCATAGAGAGAATTTGTGTAAAACCACAGTAGAAGAAAATGCCTTCCAAACAGCAGTAGAACGCAATCAGATTCTTCAGCAGCGCTTGATCTTTTTCGATCGTGCCTGTGTTAAAGCTAGGATCACTGAGTTCGCGCGTATACTTGAGGCCCCAAGAGGCCTTTCTCGCTACTGACGGAATCTCGTGATACATATTGAAGATCTCGCCTTCATCCATGCCTAGAGATTCAATGCAGTATTGATAGGCGTGAGTGTGAATGGCCTCTTCAAATGCTTGGCGTAAAATGTACTGACGACACTCTGGATTAGTAATCAAACGGTAAATGGCTAGGACAAGATTGTTGGCCACTAGAGAGTCGGCTGTAGAGAAGAAACCAAGATTACGTTTAACGATAATTCTTTCGTCTTCGGTTAGACCGTCTTTCTTTTTCCATAGAGAGATGTCCGCAGTCATATTGACCTCTTGCGGCATCCAGTGATTGGAGCAACCATCGAGATACTTCTGCCATGCCCAGTCATATTTGAATGGTACTAGCTGATTTAGGTCAGCGCGGCAGTTGATCATCTGCTTATCGTCCACTGCAACGCGCTGCGCAGACTCTTCCAGCTCGGCTAATCCTTCTTCCACGTCCAGCTTCTCAAGAGAGTCTAGTGCCTTTTGTAAGGTACTTGGCGCTATAACTGTCTCTGTGTCGATTTCGTCGCTGATCTCAGCTGCGCTACTTTCCCTTAGCTGCGGGGCAGGAGCTGCCGGCCTTGCATTGCTAGGCTGTGCGGCTGCGGGAGCAGGCTTAGGCTCCGCTTTGGGCGCCGTCTGAGTCTGAACAGCAGCCTTCGCGGCTGCCGGTGTGCTTATTTCGTCTTCTTTTTCGAATTCGTCCCATGACAACATAGTGTTACCTCTTTGCTCTGTCTATTTCTGCGTCCTTGTTGAGCGCAAAGTGAATTTCATTGTTTGCGTCCGACAAGCCTGTCTTATTGACAGGCTTCGCAGTCTGGATCGTCTATTGAACAAGCTTGTGGTACTGCAGCCGCCTCAGGCGCCTGATTGGATACCGCGTTCAGCTTATTATTATCGATAGTCGACTTCTCTGTTGAAGTTGCGGCTAGGGCACGTAAGTAATAAGTCGTTTTAAGACCGCGTAGCCAAGCCATACGATAAGTGACATCAAGTTTCTTACCGCTTGCGCCAGCAATATAGAGGTTTAGAGACTGCGCTTGGTCGATCCATTTCTGGCGGCGACTTGCCGCATCGACTAACCAGCGTGGCTCTACCTCAAATGCCGTGGCGTACATATCCTTAATATGCTGAGGGATACGGTCAATTTGTTTGACGCTACCTTCGTAGTATTTAAGATCATTGGCCATCACGCTATCCCAAAGATTGAGCTCCTTCAGATCGCGAATCAGGTATGGGTTTACTACAGTAAACTCACCAGAGAGGTTCGACTTCACAAATAGGTTTTGGTAAGTCGGCTCGATGGACTGTGACACTCCTGTGATATTGGCAATCGTCGCCGTTGGTGCGATAGCCAATACATTGGAGTTGCGCATACCGACGCTCTTGATGCGTTCGCGCAAAGAGCTCCAGTCCATGGTCTCGTCGAAGTTTGCATCTAGAAACTCTTCACCACGCTCCCTGGCCAAATTTTTCAGAGAGTCGATTGGCAGTATGCCTTGATCCCAGAGAGAGCCCGCATAGGTCTTATAAGTACCGCGCTCCTCGGCCAGATCAGTGGACGCCTTAATGGCGTAGTAGCTGATGGCTTCCATCGATCTATCGGCAAACTCGACTGCCTGTTCCGAGGCGTAGGCGATCTTCTGAATATAGAGCGAATCCTGGAAACCCATGATGCCCATGCCAATAGGGCGGTGCTTCAGGTTGGAGTTCTCTGCCTGATCGACTGAGTAGTAGTTAATATCGATAACATTGTCGAGCATACGCACGGCCGTGTTAATGGTGCGTTGAAGCTTCTCAATATTAAGACCATTCTCGTCAACATGATTCACTAGGTTGACCGAGCCTAGGTTACAGACGGCGACTTCATCTTGGCTCGTATTGAGAGTGATCTCAGTACATAGATTAGAAGAGTGAATAGTGCCCACGTGCTGCTGAGGAGAGCGCACATTACAGCTATCCTTAAATGTCATCCATGGATGGCCTGTTTCGAACAACATGGATAGCATCTTACGCCATAGGTCTTTCGCTTTAAGTGTCTTGTAGACCTCAATTTCGCCGGCAGCTGCTTTGCGTTCATACTCGCAATAGGCTTCCTCGAAGGCGCGGCCATGTAGGTCATGAAGGTCTGGAACATTATTAGGCGAGAACAGAGTCCAGTCGCCATCTGCGAAGACACGCTTCATAAACAGATCGGGAATCCAGTTGGCCGTATTCATATCGTGGGTACGACGGCGGTCATCGCCCGTGTTCTTACGCAGCTCAAGAAACTCTTCTATGTCTAAGTGCCAAGTTTCTAGATAAGCACATACGGCGCCTTTACGCTTACCGCCTTGGTTAACGGCTACGGCGGTATCGTTTACAACTTTAAGGAAGGGCACAACACCTTGAGACTTGCCGTTAGTGCCAGTGATATGAGCGCCTAGCGCTCGAACAGGTGTCCAATCATTGCCTAGTCCACCTGCCCATTTGGAGAGCATGGCGTTATCACGAATAGCGCTATAGATACCGTGCAGATCATCTGGAACCGTTGTCAGGAAGCAAGATGATAGCTGAGGACGCAGAGTGCCTGAGTTAAACAGCTGCGGCGTAGATGTCATGTAGTCGAAGCTGGAGATCAAGTTATAGAACTCGATAGCGCGCTCTTCACGGTTTTCTTCATTGGTGGCCAGTCCCATTGCGACACGCATAAAGAATACTTGCGGTAGCTCGAAGCGAGTGTCTTCGCAATGAATGAAGTAGCGGTCGTACAGAGTCTGTAAACCGAGGTAAGTAAACTGCTGGTCCCTATCGGCGACGAGGGCTTCGCCAAGACGCTCTAGGTCGAATTCAAGCAAGTGGGGAGACAGTAGGCCTAGCTCCACACCCTTCTCAATATAGGGCCTGAGAGTTAGCGCATAGCGATACTGCATCTCGCCATGTGTTGCGTTGTCGGCAATACCAAGAAAGCCCAATGCCTCCGAACGCAGCGTATCGAGTAGCAAACGCGCGGTAACATAGGAATAGTTAGGATCAGTCTCTACCAGAGTACGTGCCGTCATTACCGCAGATGTGCGAACGTCTTGGATACGAACACCGGGGTATAAGTTCTTAATCGTTTCATCGTAAATTTTTTCGGCGCTGACTGCCTCTAAGCCTTCACAGGCTTCGTCAATTACGGTGCGAAGACGAGCTGTGTCCAGTGGGGCGGTGGTGCCGTCTTCCAGAGTAATCTCGATTGCAGGGGCCGTGTTTTGCTCGCTCTTGCGCTCCATTTCGCGCAAACGGGCATGTTCTGCTCGGTAAATAACGTAGCTACGAGCAACTTTGTGCTCGCCGGTACGCATAAGCGCGAGTTCGACCTGGTCTTGAATGTCTTCAATATGAATAGTGCCGCCAGAAGGCATGCGACGGGCAAAAATGGTGGAGATTTGTTTGCCAAGCTTGGTAACGGTCTCATGCACCCGCGATGAAGCTGCAGCCGTGCCGCCTTCTACTGCCAAGTAAGCCTTGGTAATGGCGACCACAATCTTAGACTCATCGTAGCCAACAACCGACCCATTACGCTTGATTACACGAATTTGTCCCGGTGCTGTGCCAGAGCTGGCGGAAGACTTCTGTGGGTTGCCCGTTTGAGCCGACGGACTTGAGCTGGTTGAACTGTGTATATCGGTCTGCATGAGGTTCTCCGTGATGTTTTAGTCTATTCGGTTGTTTCCCTGGAATAGGGGGCCAAATTGGGCTTCTTGTTTGAAATGCCCGTAATTTCTGCAAATGGCGAAAAAAGGGGCGCCATTTCCGTCGACCTTGTTAGGGGGCGGAAATATTTTTAACTACAATATATGGGTGGTTTCAGACTTCGAGACACAAGATAGTGCGCTATGAGGGGGAATGCAAGTGCTTTTTATGTGAACATATTGTGGATAAAGTGTGGATAGAGACAAGTTGTGCTTTCCAGCACACTATGTACAGTATTTCGCGACATTTTCGGTTTTTGAGGTGGCTTAAAAAAATTTAGGCCTGATGAAAAATTGACTGCTCCTGATCATAGTCAGGCGCGAGTAATTGCCCTTGTAGCCGTTCGAGGTTTGGGATCAGTTCGCGAGAAGATACTGGGGCTCCAAACAGATACCCTTGCAGCACATTGCACTGCTTACTCATCAAGAAATGGAGTTGATCTTTCGTTTCGACGCCTTCGGCAATTACCTGCATATTGAGCTGTTTAGCCATTGCAATAATCGTAGTGGTGATGGCCATGTGGCTCTCATCATGGGGCAGGTTACAAACGAAGGAGCGATCGACCTTCAATTTATCCACAGGTAGGCGCGTGAGATAGTTGAGAGAGGAGTAGCCAGTGCCGAAATCGTCGATGGATACTGTCAGGCCAAGCGCTTTGAGTTGGCGCAGAATGTCGATGGCTTGGTCGATATTGTCCATCAGCATGCTTTCGGTAATTTCGAGCTCTAGATACTGAGGGTCTAGATTGGTTTCATCGAGTACTGATTTTACTAGCTCAATAAGGTTTTGATCCCGGAATTGACGTGCTGAAAGGTTGACTGATACCGATAAGTTTGCGATGCCAGTGGCCTCCAACTGCTTGATTTGCATACACGCTTTGCGCAGTACTATCTCGCCCAGCTGCAAGATAAGCCCAGTTTCTTCTGCGACCGGGATGAAGCGGTCCGGCGGGATCATATCGAATTCGAGGTGACGCCAGCGTACCAAGGCTTCAAAGCCACAAACGCTGCGGGTCTCCATATCAACCTGAGGCTGGAAATAAACTACGAAATCGTCGTTGGCAACAGCTGCGCGAAGCTCGTTCTCCAAAGACATTCGAGCGACAGACTCAATATTCATATCGTCGGTGAAGAACTGGAAGTTATTGCGGCCTTGATCCTTTGCGCGGTACATGGCTAGGTCCGCGTTTCTCATAAGAACGCTGGCATTCAGACTATCGTCAGGGGCCATGGTAATGCCGATACTGGCACTGACGATGACCTCTTGTGTGCCCAGTTGAATGGGCTTTGCTAAGGCTTTGAGTATTTTGTCTGCCACATGGGCGGCAGAACGATTATCCCTAAGATCGGGAAGCAATATAGTGAACTCATCGCCGCCTAGCCTAGAGACAATATCCACCTCGCGCACACAGCGCTTAATGCGACGCGCCACGGTGCATAAAAGGTCGTCACCGGCATCGTGGCCAAGAGTGTCATTGATACGCTTGAATTGGTCTAGATCGAGGAAAAGGAGAGCCATCATGGATTTATGGCGTTTAACTTGTTTGAGTCCCTGTTCTAGGCGGTCTTTGAACAGTCGTCTGTTCTCTAAACCGGTTAAGGGGTCATAGAATGCCAATTTTTCCATCTTAGCGTGCGTTTTACGCTGTTCACTGACGTCTTCAATATTCAGTACGATATGGCTGAGCTGGCGGCTATCGTCAAAGATAGGGGAGGCAGACACCGACTGCCAGAAGCGCTCGCCATTGCGCCGGTGGCTGCTTATGGACGCTTCCCAGGTTTTGCCCGATCTTACGCACTCCCAAAGGGTGCGGTTATCGCTATCGGTAATATCGGGCTTGTACAGCAGTTCTGAGCGCTCGCCCACCAGATCGGCCGCTTGATAGCCTGTAATCTTCATATAACTGGGGTTTACATACTGAATCATGCCGTCTTTGTCCGCGATTAAGACGGCGCTGCTGCTTTGCTCAACGGCACTGGAGAGTGTCTGCATCGATTGTTCGACAAGCCGCTGCTGGGTAACGTCTCTGATATTGGCAACAATGCCATTGACTCCCGGGGTATCGAGCATGGCGGTGAATTCGCCTTCCATGGTCCGCCATGCCCCGTCCGAGCGTAGGCAGCGAAATGCGTGCAAGTATTCCGGTTTGCCTTTGCTAATAGCCTTGCGGATCGTATTGGAGATATTTCCAATGTCCTCGGGGTGGACATACTCTGCGAGTGTGCGGACGCTGTCGGCATCAGGACCAAGAAGTAATTTAAGGGTAGGGCTCGCGTAGCGATGGCCACCATCGCGATTAAGAATAAGAGTAATATTCGTGGTTTTTTCTGTGAGGGCGCGGAAGCGCTGTTCGTCGAGGGAGCTGCGCTGCTTTAAAATAAGAACGCCAGTGCTAAGACAGACTACTGATAGAAATCCCACAATGACAGATAAGAGAAAGTAAGGGGAGTTGCTGAGTTTCGCTTGATAGATCAGCCACAGAATTGAGCCCATTGAAAACACTGCTGCGAAAAACACGAGAAGCAGCAGAATAAATCTAAGTTTCCTGTCAGTCCTGAGTCTTCCTTGGGGGCTCATATAGCGTGTCCGGTTCGGATCGTACCATTAAAAAATGGATAAAATGAGGCACCGCGACATCGCGACGCCTTTACATCGTTGATCTACTAATACTCACCTGCCGCTGGATGCTATGTGTTGAGAAACTCCAACAGAGCTTTTTTAGTATGCAGGCGATTTTCCGCCTCATCCCAAACGACGGAGTCCGGTGACTCCATGATCTCGTTGGTGACTTCTTCGCCTCTATGCGCGGGCAGACAATGCATGAATAGCGCATCTGACTTCGCATAAGACATTAATTCGGCGTTGACCTGGAAGTCGGCAAATAATCGCAAACGGCGATTGCGCTCTTCTTCATGTCCCATAGAGGCCCAAACGTCCGTAACGACTAGATCGGCCGAGCGCACGGATTCCTTAGCATCGTGGACCAATTTAACACGCGATTTGTGGCGCTCTAGTAGCTCTTTATTGGGCTCGAAACCTTCGGGGCAGCCAATCATCAATTCAAAGTCGAATTGTTCGGCGGCGTTCATATAAGACTGGCACATATTATGGCCATCGCCCACCCAGGCCACGGTCTTGCCAGCGATATCACCGCGATGTTCAAAATAGGTCTGCATATCGGCTAGTAGTTGGCAGGGGTGATAGTCATCGCTCAATGCATTGATGACTGGCACTTTCGAGTATTGCGCGAATGTCTCAAGTTTGGAGTGCTCAAAGGTTCGAATCATCACAAAGTCGACCATTCTGGATAGCACTCTCGCTGTGTCCTCGAGTGGCTCACCGCGACCTAATTGTGTATCGGCATTGGATAAGAATACACTGCTGCCGCCCAATTGCGTCATGGCAACTTCGAACGCCACGCGGGTACGCGTGGATGACTTCTCAAAAATCATCCCTAAGGTTTTATTTCTCAGTGAATCAATATGCAAATCGGGGCTGTTCTTCAGGGCGATAGCGCGCTGAATAATAGCGTGTAGCTCGTCTTTCTCCAGATCCATCAATGTCAAAAAGTGTCGGGTTGTCATTTTGCTGCAATCTTTAGTTAACAGTGTGTTGAGGCACTAATACTTAGCTTTTAGTGCATGAATAGAGTCAGTGAAAGACTTTTTGCTGTTATTGAATTTTAAACTTCAACAAAACAACGAACTGAGCCTTAAGCACGAAAGGCCCTAAATTTTCCAAGGAAATTTGGGAGTTCGACTGCCCGCGAAACAATGTTTAGATAAACACCCGCGAAGCACAGCAAAGAATAGTCAGACTGCCTCGTCACAAACAATTAAGGGTAGCACTGCTACCCCTGTAAAGGCCTATCTTATATTACTTTTCATTCGGGTGGCAATTATCGACACTGCGATCGCTAATCAGTGGCTGAAATTCTGGCCTTCTATAGTGTAGAATGGGCAGCTCGCGCCGAAGCCATTTAGCTAAGTCATTGTTTAGGCGTATATTATTATTGCTTACGTTCTTTGCCTAAGTGTGCAGTTGATTCATTTTTTTCAGATAAACCGGATTCTCTATGAGTATTGAAGACACCATTAAAGACCAAATTAGCTCCAACAGCATTTTAATTTATATGAAGGGTAGCCCTGACGCGCCTCAGTGCGGCTTCTCCGCCCAAACGGTTAAATGTCTCATGTCATGTGGACAGCGTTTCGCATTTGTCGATGTATTGTCTAACCCGGACATTCGTTCTACTTTGCCTTCGATAGCCAATTGGCCTACTTTCCCGCAGCTGTATATCGACGGCGAGTTGGTAGGGGGATGTGATATCGTGACCGACTTGTTCGAAAGTGGCGAGCTGAAGAAGATGATAGACGCATCTGCGGCCGCTACAGCGGCTGAGTAACAGCGCAGAACTAGCTTAAACCTTAAAAAAAGGCCTGCAGGTATGATTATCTGCAGGCTTTTTTATTGGCTGTGCCAAATTCATATGCGAAGTGGCTTAGAGAGGCCAACCGCCCATGGCCTTCCAGCGATTGACGATCTTGCAGAACAGCTCGGCCGTTTTATTGGCATCGTACTTAGCGGAATGCGCTTCAGTATTATTGAAGTCTATTCCCGCTGTCTCGCAGGCCTTGGCGAGCACTGTTTGACCATAAGCCAAGCCGCTCAATGTTGCCGTATCGAAGCTGGAGAACGGGTGAAAAGGGTTACGTTTGATTTTGTGGCGCTCGACCGCAGCATTAATAAAGCCGTGATCGAAATGAGCATTGTGAGCAACGAGAATGGCACGTTTACAGTGATTGGCTTTAATAGCACTACGGATGATGCGAAACATATCGTCGAAAACGTCTTTCTCTTGCTTCGCTATTCGTAAAGGATGAAACGGGTCTATTCCCGTAAACTTTAGTGCGGCCTCTTCCAAATTGGCGCCTTCGAAAGGGATCACTCGGTGGAAAAACGTTTGCTCAACCTCCAAAATACCCTTTTCGTTGAAGCCTAGTATCACTGCCGAAATCTCTAAAATGGCATCGGTCTTAGCATTGAAGCCACCACACTCGATATCCACTACTACGGGTAAATAGCCGCGAAACCTTGAGGCCATAGGGCTATCTATGTCTTGCTCGTCCTGATCAAAACTCATGCGTCTACTCCCTCGAACTTCCACTGTAGGTCTTCTCCTGCGCACAGGGGGACTACGGGTGCGTTGCCGATAGGGTAAGTTGACGGAACAGTCCAAGGAGTTTTACTTAGAGTGATTTTCTTGGTGTTAACTTCAAGCCCGTAGAAGGCAGGGCCGTGAAGGCTAGCGAAGCCCTCCAGTTTATCCAAGGCACCGACCGACTCAAACACCTGAGCATAGAGCTCAATGGCGGCGTGGGCGGTGTAACTTCCAGCACAGCCACAGGCATGCTCTTTCAGCTCTTGGGCGTGGGGGGCCGAGTCTGTACCCAAGAAAAAACGCGGATTGCCGCTAGTTGCCGCCTCTATGAGTGCCTGCTGGTGCGTGTTGCGCTTAAGAATGGGCAGGCAGTACAGATGCGGGCGAATGCCACCGGCTAACATGTCGCTGCGATTATACAGCAGGTGGTGAGCGGTGATTGTCGCGGCAATAGGATGGTCCGCCTCGGTGACGAACTGCGCAGCATACTTGGTCGTAATATGCTCTAGCACGATGCGCAGTTTTGGAAAGCGCTGGGTTAGCGGTAATAAAATGGTATCGATAAAGACTTTTTCACGATCGAAGATGTCGATGTCTGCATTGGTCACTTCCCCATGCATAAGCAAAGGAAGTCCCGCTTCCGCCATGGCCTCTAAGACTGGATAGACATTCTCAATATTGGTGACACCGTTGTCGGAATTAGTGGTGGCACCGGCTGGGTAGTATTTGGCTGCCTTGATGAAGCCGCTGTCTTTGGCTTGGGCAGGGAGTGAAACAGGTGTGGAATCGGTTAAATAAAGCGTCATCAGAGGCTCGAAGTCGACTCCCTTTGGAACGGCACTCAAAATACGCTGGCGATACTCGGTGGCAGCTTTAATGTCCGTGACGGGTGGCTTTAGATTGGGCATGACAATGGCGCGGGCAAACTGCGCCGCGGTGGCGGCAACGGTGCCGGCAAGAGCCTCGTTGTCACGCAGGTGAACATGCCAGTCATCGGGTTGGATAATAGAGATTTGATTCATGCGGATACGTGTACCTAGCCTTTTCGTCTGTATGGTCGTCAAAATGCTTTGCTGACCTTGAGTAAAGTTTTCTGCGCTGTTGCCGATTGTTAACTAGTGAGGCACTGTCGAACATGATTGTGTTCGCGAATGATTCATTAGGCAGAAGCAGAGAATGAAAAACGTTGTGAAGTTTACCTTATATTGGGCAAGTTTGCTCTCGGCGTCGATGGTTTCGGCGAGCGGGCCGTCTTACTATGCCGATCTGCAACGTTCAGAATGGGAAGTCACTGGTTCTATTTTCGAGTGTCGCCTGAGTCAGGAGATTCCCCTTTATGGGGAGGCCGTGTTTTATCGCCAAGCGGGAATGCCTGTGTTGTTTACCTTAACGACCAGCGAAAGCGAAATGGCCGCAGGCAAAGCCTTATTGACTTCCGCTGCCCCCCAGTGGAAGCAAGGGGTGCTGGATAAAGATATTGCCTACATCGATGTCGCCGAAGGTGAGCGTCCGGTTAATCTAGATTCTAAACATACGCGGCTGGTCCTGGCCGAGCTAGTGAGCGGAATGATGCCGACGGTGGTAAGGCATGCTTGGTATAACGAGGATGCTGCCATAACCGTCGCTGTCTCGCCGGCGAAATTCACCGCCGCGTATGAGCAGTATCAAGACTGTGTGGCTGACTTATTGCCCGTTAACTTCTCACAAGTAGAGCGCAATACAATCCCTTGGCGTTCCGGGCAGGAAGAGCTGGACCAGGATACTAAGCGGCTACTCGATAATATTGTGGCCTATGCCAAGGGCGATTTGAGTGTAAACTCTATACAAATCAATGGCTTTACCGACACTGTGGGCACTGCCGCTCAGAACCTGGAGTTGTCCCGCGAGCGAGCATTTATGGTGCATAGCTACTTGGTGTCCAAAGGCATAGATGAGGCTATGATAGAGACCCGTTACTTCGGTGAAACCGAGGAATACCTGCTAGTGCCCAATGAGCGCACGGCCGCAGATAGAAACCGAAATCGCCGCGTCACAGTTCTCCTAAGGCGTGATTAGTCAGCGCGAGCGCTCTCTGCAGCAATAGGATATCTTCTTCAGGCGCATTTCAAGCGTCGAATTTCTTCCTTGATGTCTGTACAATGCCGCTTCTTGAAGAGCTTAAGCGTCTTTTGAGCTGCGCTTCAATATCCCAATTTTTCTTAAAGTGCTGCGTGCAAGGAGTCAATGATGTCGGGCATTAACAAAGTCGTGCTGGCCTATTCCGGCGGACTAGACACATCGGTTATCGCCAAATGGTTGAGCGAGACCTATCAATGTGAAGTCGTTACTTTTACTGCTGACCTTGGTCAGGGGGAAGAGGTCGAGCCTGCACGTGCTAAAGCCCAGGCTATGGGTATCAAGGAAATCTATATCGAAGACTTGCGCGAAGAGTTTGTCCGCGACTTCGTATTCCCGATGTTCCGAGCCAATACCATCTACGAAGGTGAGTATCTTCTGGGCACCTCTATCGCTCGTCCCTTAATCGCTAAGCGCTTGGTGGAAATTGCCACGGAAACGAATGCGGACGCGATCTCACATGGGGCAACGGGTAAGGGTAATGACCAAGTGCGATTCGAGCTCGGTGCTTATGCGCTTAAGCCAGGAATTCAAGTGATCGCTCCTTGGCGTGATTGGGATTTGAACTCTCGTGAAAAGCTGATGGCCTACTGTGAGCAGCACAATATCTCTGTCGATAAAAAGCGTGGCACCAAGTCTCCATACTCTATGGACGCTAATCTGCTGCACATTTCTTATGAAGGCGATTTATTGGAAGACCCATGGTCAGAGCCAGAAGAAGACATGTGGCTGTGGAGTGTATCACCAGAGAATGCACCCGATACACCGACCTATATCGAGCTGGATTATGTGAAAGGTGACATCGTTGCCATTAACGGCGAAGCAATGTCTCCGGCGACTGTTCTGGCGACCTTGAACAAGATTGCCGGTGCGAATGGTATTGGTCGCTCAGACATCGTGGAGAATCGCTACGTAGGCATGAAGTCCCGTGGCTGCTACGAGACTCCCGGCGGCACTGTGATGCTCAAAGCTCACCGTGCTATTGAGTCATTGACGCTGGACCGAGAACTCGCACACCTGAAGGACGACCTCATGCCTCGCTACGCCAAGTTGATCTATAACGGCTATTGGTGGTCAGAGGAGCGTCTCGCCATGCAGAAGCTTATCGACTATTCGCAAACCTATGTAAACGGAAAGGTTCGCCTGAAGTTGTATAAGGGCAATATCATATTGGCGGGTCGACAGTCTGATGACTCTTTGTTCGATATGAATATTGCGACGTTTGAAGACGATGCGGGCGCCTATGATCAGGCCGATGCGGCGGGCTTTATTAAGCTCAATGCGCTACGCATGCGTATTGCGGCAAACAAAGGACGCAAATTGTTCTAAGCGAGCAAGCCGTTATTTTGAAAAGGCCACCGATGCTATCTAACAAAGTGTCTGTGGCCTTTTTTATTTCTGTACCCTTGAGTTGAAATAGGAGCGCAGGTCTGGGTGCTCTAAAGCTAGGCCCAAGCTTTCCAATGTTTTGGATTGAACTTTTGAACTGCCCAGTAATAGTGTTTCTCCCATCTCTCCGAACAAAGCTCGCACTAGCCATCCAGGCAATCTCATCATATTGGGTCTATGGAGACTTCTGGCCAATTGCGAGCTGAACTGCTCGTTTGTGACCGGCTCTTTGGCGACAAGATTAATCACGTCGAGCTCTGACTTTGTGCGCACTAGATGGCAAACAATATTGACGGCATCTTCGAGACTAATCCAGCTGATATATTGATCGCCCTTGGCGATAGGGCCGCCGAGTCCTAGTTTATAGGGTAGCCACATTTGTTTTAGCATACCGCCACTCGGACTTAGGACTACGGCGAAGCGCAATATGGTCGTGTCGATGCCGGCTTGTGAGGCTGGAAGCGTGGCCTGTTCCCATTGCTGTGCTACCTGGCTTAGAAAGCCTTGACCGGCGGGACTGCTCTCATCGACGGTGTCGACCTGCTGATTACCATAGAAACCGATAGCAGAGGCGGATAGAAAGTGCTCGGGCTTCACTGGAAGCTGGGAAAGAGCCTTTGCAAGTGCATGGGTTAGATGTACTCGGCTTTCGAGTATTTGCTGTTTGCGCGTCGTACTCCAAGCTTTGTCTGCGATGTTAGCGCCGGCTAGATTGATGACGGCATACAAAGGCAATAGCGGATCTAAGTGAACTGATTGCGTGCCCGCATGGTAGTAAAAGGGGGCGTCGCGCGAGTGTCTATCCAACGCGTAGACCTCATATCCTTCGCCGCTTAAACGTTTACTCAGGGCCGTGCCGACCATCCCAGAGGCGCCGGTGATGAGGACATTTTTCTTTGCAGTTGTTTGCATCTGTTTGACCCTGCTTCTCGGTGATGGCTTGACTTAGGCTTGTATTGAGTTTGTACGTTGTACCGAGTGTTTTGGTTTGCCGCGAATGGTATGTGACCGAAACAGGCCAGACACCGGACCCCAAGGATTGGAAAACAGAAGTCTTTTGGCCCTTAGCCGATTAGAAATGTCGCGGATGCTTGGCTCGAGTCACTTGCTTTGGGTCAATTAGTCCTCTGTCTTGTCCTTAAAGTCACAGATATCTTCTATTAGACAAGAGCCGCATTTGGGCTTTCGCGCTGTGCACACATAGCGCCCGTGAAGAATCAGCCAGTGATGGGCATCCAGCAAATAGTCTTTGGGGACGAATTTAAGCAAGTTTTTTTCTACTTCCAATACGGTTTTTCCCTTGGCTAAACCCGTTCTATTGGCTACGCGAAATATATGCGTGTCGACTGCCATGGCCACTTGTCTGAACGCCGTGTTGAGAACCACATTGGCTGTTTTTCGCCCTACACCAGGAAGGGCTTCTAGCTCTTCTCTATTATCGGGAACCACACTATTGTGTCGCTCCACTAAAGCGGCACAGGTTTTAATAACGTTCTCAGCCTTGGTATTGAATAGGCCGATGGTTTTGATGTATTGCTTTAAACCGTCAACGCCTAGGGCGAGAATTTTTTCAGGAGTATTGGCGACCTTGTATAGAGGGCCAGTGGCTTTATTCACGCTGACGTCAGTCGCTTGCGCTGAAAGAATGACAGATATTAAGAGCTCAAATGTGGAGGTATACGCCAACTCCGTTTGAGGTTGCGGGTTCTGCTGCTTTAGGCGGCGAAACATTTCTGCTCGGCTTAGCTTGTTCATAATCTATATTCTTCGCGACTCAGTGTACTGGGAGGCCTTGTTATTTCTGATGGCATTGAACAAAGCAATGCTCAGACCAAGGATAATAAAAGCGCCGGGGGCAAGCTCGAGAATCTTAAAGCGCCAAGCTTCTCCGAGTAGAGGCAGAAAACTGGGCTCATATAAATTAAAAATGGATTCATACCCGCCAAAAATATTACCAGAACCTAGAAGCTCTCTTGCAAAACCTAGCGCAAATAGACTCAGGGTGTAGGTGGCACCAACTCGGAAACAGCGCAGCAAATCCAGTTTCAAATTGGGCGCTGTCGATGTCTCTAAACAGACTAAATAAATCAGCGATTGACTGGCTAGTAGCGGGATGAAGATGCCAATATTTCTATCCATTTCATAGAAATTTTGCCGCAGAAATAGTTCGGCAATAGTGGCAATAGAGGCGATGATGACGGCGACCAAGGGTAGTTTTTGGAGCGTGAAATCGCGGACTGATGCCGCCGATAGCGCGATAGTGCCCAGTAAAGTGATCGCCATTGTCAACAGGCCATAAAACAGGCCAGTGCTGGCTTGGGTAGTAATGGCGAGCAGGGGGCCTAAACCTAAGAAGTGCAGAAAGGAAGCTTTATGCTTATCGGCAAAAGTCATTAGGCTTGTTCTCCTTTGCGCGATAGTTTATCGCGCCAAAACGAGCGTGGTGTTTCGCCGAAAATTCGCGGTCTTAACCCGTAGTCGAGCAATGGCGTAATGCCATTGGCCAGGAGTACAGAAAAAGCAATGGAGTCCAGGTAGCTGCCCCATACGCGAATACAGTAAATGAAGATGCCGAGCAAAATGCCATAGATTATTTTTCCGGCAGGGCTGGCCGGTGAGCTAACGGGGTCGGTGGCGATGAAGAAGGCTCCGATCATTGTCGCAGTGCCAAACAGATGCAAATAGGGAGAGCCATATACGGCTTCGCTGCCCGGTTGGTAGAAGTAAAACGACAATGCCAAGACTGTCACGATGAGGCTTACGGGAATGTGCCAGGTGATGATGCGCTTGAATAGAAGGAATAAACCTCCGCACAAAAAACCTAAATTGATCCATTCCCAACCGACATCTGAGCTGCGATCGAATAGGCTCGCTTGCTCTGTCCACTGTCCCGCTATAGCGCTGTGAGCAGCGAGCTTATGAAACAGCAGGGGGGTTGCTTTTGCGAAACCATCGATCTCGTGATCTAAGCCAATGTCTTGAGTTAGAGACAGAAACGGGAAAGTTAAATTAATACTGATTAAGAAGGCATCCCAGCTCAGAGGCGAAAACCATTCATAGTCGATAGTGAGTACATTCGGAAGCTGCCAGCCAGTCATCTGTAGTGGAAATGCAGTAAGAAGTGCCGCGTATCCCACCATTGCGGGGTTGAAAATATTAAGCCCAATACCGCCGTAGACTTGTTTGCCAATGGTGATAGCCAGCATTGCTCCTAGTATGGGTATCCACCAAGGGGCGCCCGGTGGGATGGTAAATGCCAACAGTAGGGCTGTCACCAGGGCGCTTCCATCGGATAAAGACTCAGTGATACTGCGTTGTCTTATCCGCATGATAAGCGCTTCGCTAGCAAGTGCAGCTCCCATACACAATACGATATTGATGGTAAGGCCCCAGCCAAAGAACCAAGTGGCAGCAGCGTATGCGGGGGCGCAAGCCAGCAATACGTAGGCCATGGTCTTGGTAATATTATTGCTTCCCTGTAAATGAGGAGAAGACTTTAGAGCCTGCGTCATTCTTTCTCCTCGCTTTTAGGATGGGGTTTATCTGATATCGCAGTGGATTGTTGCTGTTGGGCTTTCTTGGCCCTGGCCCTTGCTAAAGCCGCTTGAATATCCGATTTAGCTTGATCGGCACTAAGCACGGCGCTCGTCTCGGCAGTGGCGGATGACGGGGCCTTGATCTGCTCGTCATGCAAGTCTGTTTTTATTGGGGCTTGTGGCGCCTTCGCGCGCATGCGTAGCGCTCTGCTTCGCCTATCAAGCGCGGTGGCTTTTTGTTTGTCTAGTCTCGCCTGATGGTTTTCAAAGCGTTGTTGCCAATGTTGCGCGCGTGAGGCCATTGCATCCAAGTTCCGAAGCTCGGCTTTCTCGGCTCGATAATATTGAACGAGAGGAATATGGCTAGGGCAGACATAATTGCAGGCGCCACACTCGATGCAATCTTGGAGACCACCTGCGCGAGCCTGCTCATGCGCGCCTTGCTGGCTCGCAAGTAGTAACTGTTGAGGTAATAGATAAGCGGGGCACACTTGGGCGCAAAAACCACAACGAATACAGTCTTGCTCAGGCTTGAGTAGAGTCTGTGATTGAGATGCAATGATGCAGTTCGTTGTTGCGTTTACGGGGCATAGTTCATTGGCTAGCTCTACTCCCATTAAAGGGCCGCCGAAGATTAAAGACTTGGTTTTTTCTAAGGCGTTTTCGTCACAGAACTCTAAGGCATCGACTACGGGTGTGCCCAGTAGAACCTCGACGTTGCATGATGCTAGCGCGTCGCCGGTAATGGTGGTAATGCGGGACACCAGGGGGCGGCCGAGACATATAGCCTCAAAAATCGCATAGCTTGTTGCCACGTTCTGGCAATGAACGCCGATACTGGCGGGCAATTGTCCTCTGGCTAACTCCTTATCACATAGCGCCTTGATTAATTGCTGCTCGGAGCCAGAGGGGTAGCGCGTGGGTAATATCACCACTTCAATATCGCTACCTTCTACCGCGCTCAATAGCTGTTTTATGGCAGCGTCTTTGCTGTCTTCAATAGCGACTAAGCAGGTTTTCGCATGCAGGATATATTGTAGAATTTTAATGCCTTCCACGACCTGCGTCGCTCTTTCTTGGAGCAGTGCCTCATCGGCAGCGATACTGGGCTCGCACTCCATAGCGTTGATGATAAGAGTGTCAATATTGTGCTGGGTAGCGCTGTGTAGCTTTTGGTGGCAGGGGAACCCAGCGCCGCCGAGTCCAGTGATTCCAGCCTCAGCGATCAGCTCGATGAGTGCATAGGGAGAGCGCTCGTTGAAGTTCTCGCTCGCTCTATCGCTAATGCTAGGGTGCCAGCGGTCCATGCCGTCGGTGTTAATCACGATGCAAGGTGCATATAGGCCTGCTGGGTTGGCGTAAGGCCGATCTTCGATTGTCGCTACGGTACCAGAGCTGGGCGCGTGAATATTAAAACCATCGAGGCTAGCAATGACTTGCCCCTTTAGAACAGCCTCTCCTTCTTTAACAACAGGTTCTAGGGTGAGTGACTGATACACCCTTAGAGGGAGCACTAGCTCCTTAGCAAGCGGCAGCTTCTGAATCGCTTTTGATAGAGAGTCAGATTTATTGATAGGTGGCGTGATGCCTCTGCGCAAAGGGCGCGTCTTCCTTGTATACCCGGCTTGATTGCGTAGTCGGCGTGATAGTCGTATCAATGAGTTCATCGTGGCTGCCCCTTTGTCGCATCGCCAATACTAGGTGCAGTTTGCGGCCATATGATTGTTGTGGGAGAACCTGGCTTGCGCCACTGACTAATGCTTGCCGGACTCTGTGCTGGAATCATGTCGATGCAGTCGACAGGACAGGGTTCCACACATAGGTCGCAACCTGTGCACTCCGATACGATGACGGTATGCATGCGCTTAGAGGCACCTAGAATTGCGTCAACCGGACAGGCCTGAATACATTTGGTACAGCCAATGCAATCGGCTTCGCGAATATAGGCAATTTTGCGCTCTGACTCTACGCCGTGGATAGGATCTAGTGGAACACTCTCGCGAGCTAGCAAATTGGAAAGTCTATTAATGGTGGCCGCTCCGCCAGGAGGACATTTATTTATGGCCTCTCCCTGACTCAGTGCCTGCGCGTAGGGGCGGCAACCCGAATAGCCACATTGACCACATTGGGTTTGGGGGAGCACCCCATTTATTCGCTCTATCCATTGCTCTTGTGCCTTGCCATCGACTTTTAGCAATTTAGCTAGGCGAAGGATGCCTAAACTCAAAAGACTTAGCACCGCGACAACGATAAAGAGGGAAAGCAGCTGCGCCATTACACAATTCCTACGAAACCGAGAAAGCCAAGGGCAAGAAGGCCCGCGCTTATGATTGCGATGGCTGAGCCCTGGAAGGGAGCTGGGATGCGTGGGTCGCTCAATTTGATGCGCATGGCACTAAGTAGCACCATCACGATTAAAAACCCAAGGCCAGCGCCGAGCGCCTGCGCTAGGGTGATGAGAAAATCACTGTTTCGCTCTAAGCTGATCAGCGTGCTTCCCAGCACACAGGTGTTGATGGCGATCATCAGCATGCTTGATTTGAGCGGCAGATAGCTGGACTGGTGCAAGCGCTGCCAAATAGCATCTAGTAGGACTACCAGTAAGCTATTGATAAGCATGAACATGACGAGATAGAGATAGGTCGTGGCAGTAGGCACAAGTAGGGCGTGATAGAGCAGGTAATTCAGTGCGCCGCTGCCTACTATGATTAGAAGATTAGCAATGCCAAAGGCGATAGCGGGTTCTAACTTGCTCCCCAAAGGAAGAGAGTAAACAGTCGATGCGCCCAAAAACTGCACGAGCACATAGTTATTAGCCAGTGCTGCTGCCACTATTATGACGATAAATTCGGTCACTAAAATTATACCCTCCTATCACAAGGGCGGCATTCTATCACGGCTAGCAGGGTCGCAGGAGTCACTCGAATACAAAAGGGCAGTGGGCGATGCGAGGGTTTTTGCGGTATGCTCTTCGCAGGTAGAAACATAGGATGCGAATGAAGATGTCAGAGGCGATCATTAACTGGTTTAACTATTGGCTAGCTCAGGCAAGTACTGCGCAATTCTGGTGGCAACTCATAGTGTTTTTTGTGGCGGGCTTAGGGGCTTCGGCACTCAATGCGCGTGTACAGATACTGTTGGAGACTCACAATACTCAAAGCTCGGGCCTACGTCATTTGGCTATTCGCAGTGCCCAGCGGCTCCAGTGGCCGCTTAGCGCCCTGTTGCTTCTAGTATCTGGGCGCGCAGTTCTCCAGTGGTATGAAGTGCCTGTGATACTGCTCGATATTGCGGTTCCTATTTTAGTGGCTCTCGCGGTGGTGCGCCTAAGCGTGTATGTGCTGCGCAAGGCATTCACGGTAAACCCACTGCTTAAATCCTCCGAACATGTGCTGGCATTTATGGTGTGGGGGCTGGTAATACTTCACCTACTTGGCTGGCTACCCGGCATCTTAACCGTGCTCGACGGCTTTGCGGTCGAGATAGGCGAGTCGCGCTTCTCGGTATTGTCGGTCATCAAGCTTCTCATGATTGTAGCCATTGCCTTTACGCTTGCGATTTGGCTATCAGAAGTCATTAGTCGCCAACTACGAAAATCGGCAGGTATCTCGCTCAGTATGCAGGTGGGAATTAATAAGTTCAGCCGTTTCTTATTGATAACCTTAGCCTTTTTGATGGCACTCAATGCGGTGGGTATCGACTTGAGTTCGCTGGCTATTTTCGGTGGTGCGCTCGGTGTTGGCTTAGGTTTTGGCTTGCAGCGAATCGCCTCAAATTTTATCAGTGGCTTTATCCTAGTATTCGATCGCTCTATTAAGCCCGGGGACGTTATTACGGTAGGGAGCAAATTCGGCTGGGTGCAGGAGCTTAATTCGCGCTATGTGGTTGTGCGTAATAGGGATGGGGTGGATACGCTGATTCCTAATGAGAATCTCATTACCTCTGAAGTGATTAACTGGTCTTATCTCGATCGCAATGTGCGTTTAACTTTGTCGGTACAGATTAGTTACGATGACGACCCCGAGGCAGCAATGGCTATCATGCTGGGTTGTGCTCACGCATCGCCGCGAGTGATTAATGAGCCTGAACCCGTCGTGCGGCTAATGCAATTTGCCGATAGCGGGATCGAACTGCAAATGCGCGTCTGGATAGCAGACCCCGAGAACGGTTTTGCCAACGTCACCTCTGATATCAATGTGGCGATTTGGCGGGCGTTTAAAGAGTCCGGTATTACCATTCCTTACCCACAACGCGACCTGCATATCAAGAGCATGCCAGATAAAGGAATCTCCATAGGTGACTAGATACTCACCCTGTGTGCAAAGGAGTCTATAAGTGCTTGAGCCTCATTACCACGTGGCGTGCCAGGTTAGGGTGCGGCTAGGAGAGAATATCGCTCTAGGACCAGGCAAAACGGAGTTGTTGGCCGCCATCGCAAAGGCTGGGTCGATCTCCGCAGCGGCTCGCTCGATGGGTATGAGTTACCGTCGTGCCTGGCTGCTGGTGGAGACTATGAATAACTGCTTTGAGGTTCCTCTAGTGGAGACGGCGACGGGTGGTAAAGCAGGAGGCGGTGCTCAACTTAGTGAAGCTGGGCGCTCTGTGTTGCAAGGCTATCGGCAAATGATGGAGAAGGTGGATGCTTTGGCGCAATCGGAGCTAGAGCAGCTGCTTGCGCAAAACCCTCTTAAGTCCTCCTCCTGAGAGTCTCTAAGCTAAAACTCCACGCTTTTGAGTGTCCTCAAGGGCTGAAATTCCCTTCTATTTAGAGTATTATCGGCCCCCTCGGAGGCGGTACTTGTCTGTACTGCGGCAAAATTTCAAAACAGTTTGTGTAAAGGCGGTTTATTGTGAAAAAGTGGCAATGTTTAGTATGCGAATTTGTATACGATGAGGAACTGGGTTTGCCTGAGGAGGGCATAGAGCCTGGAACGAAATGGGAAGATGTCCCTGAGGACTGGTGCTGCCCAGATTGCGGCGTGGGCAAAGAAGATTTCGAAATGGTAGAGATCTAAGCTCTCTAGTAAACCACTCAACTTCGAAATTCTTTACAAGGAACATGATCGTGCAAGAAGCTCAGCAGCAGAAACAGCGTCGTATTCTAGTGACGATGGCACTACCCTACGCCAACGGCCCAATTCACTTGGGGCATATTCTAGAAGCGGTGCAGACCGATATTTGGGTACGCTACCAGAAATTAAAAGGTGAGGACTGTGTCTACGTCTGCGCCGATGATACTCATGGTACAGCGATAATGCTGAGAGCGGAGCGCGAGGGCGTAAGCCCAGAGGCGTTAATCGCGAGAGTGCAACAAGAGCATGAGCGCGACTACGCCGGCTTCAATATTGGGTTTTCCCATTACCACTCGACCCATTCAGAAGAAAATAAAGTACTGGCCCAGTCTCTTTATAAGAAACTGTTGAGTAACGGGCATATCAGTAAGCGCAGCATTAGCCAGCTCTTTGATCCTGAAAAGAATCTGTTTTTGGCTGATCGATTCATTAAAGGTACCTGTCCTAAGTGTAAGTCTGAGGACGAGTACGGCGACAACTGTGAAGCCTGCAATGCGACTTATAATGCCTCAGAATTAATTAATCCGGTTTCTACCCTATCTGGCGCCACGCCTATCGAAAAAGAGTCCGAGCATTTCTTTTTCACGCTGCCGGCGTTCAGCGATATGTTGAAAGAGTGGACTCGTAGCGGAACCTTGCAAGAGCAGGTGGCTAATAAATTAAGCGAGTGGTTAGACAGTGGCTTGCAAGAGTGGGATATAAGCCGAGACGCGCCGTATTTTGGTTTCGAGATACCGGATGAGCCCGGAAAATATTTCTATGTCTGGCTAGATGCGCCTGTTGGCTATATGGCTAGCTTTAAGGCTTTCTGCGATAAGTCAGGCTATGAATTCGACGACTACTGGAAGCCTGGTAGTGATACCGAGCTGTACCACTTCATCGGTAAAGACATTGTGAATTTTCATACTTTGTTTTGGCCGGCTATGCTCACGAGTGTGGGTTACCGTACCCCAACGGGTATATTTGTTCACGGCTTCGTCAGCATTAATGGCCAGAAGATGTCTAAATCTAGGGGGACTTTCGTTAATGCGCAGGACTATCTAAGGCATTTGGACCCAGAGTATTTACGCTATTATTTTGCAGCAAAACTCTCCAGTACCGTCGATGATCTTGATTGGAATATGGACGATTTTGTCTCGCGTGTGAACTCGGATGTGGTTGGCAAAGTTGTCAATATTGCCAGTCGCTGTGCGGGCTTTATTGTCAAAGGCTTCGATGGCAAATTGGATGCAACATGCAGCGAACCGGCCCTAGTAAAAGAGTTCCAGGATGCAAAAGACGAAATAGCGACCTTGTATGAGAACAGGGATTACGGCAAAGCATTGAGAGTTATCATGGCCTTGGCGGATAAGGCCAATCAATACATCGCCGAGAAAGCGCCATGGACAATTGCCAAGACGGACAAACAGTCACCAGAGGTTTTAGCTGTTTGTAGTACCGGTATTAATTTGTTTCGAATACTTTTAGTGTACTTAAAACCTGTGCTACCGGTAATGGCGGAAAAAGGCGAGGCATTCTTAAATATAGAGCCACTGCAATGGAACGATGTTGATTGTCTATTATTAGGCCATGAAATTAATAAATTCGTCCCACTGATGACGCGCATAGAACCGGCGAAGGTGGAAGCCATGATGAGTGATGTTGCGGCTAGCCAAGAAGTCGAGGCGGCGGCTAATGCAGCAGCGGAAAAATCACAAGTGAGTTCTCCTTTGAGTCAGGAACCTATAGCCGAAGAAATCGGTTTCAATGATTTTGCTAAAGTCGATATGCGCATAGCCTTAATTAAGAATGCTGAGCATGTAAAAGGCGCGGACAAATTATTGAAGTTAGATCTGGATCTTGGCTTAGATGCAGAAGGCAATCCATCTCTGCGTACGGTTTTTTCCGGCATTAAGTCAGCTTACAGCCCAGAAGATTTAGTTGGACGCCTGACAGTCGTAGTCGCCAATCTCGCCCCAAGAAAAATGAAATTCGGCATGTCCGAGGGAATGGTTCTTGCCGCGGGTCCTGGTGGTAAAGAAGTGTGGTTGCTAGAGCCTGACAGTGGGGCGCAGCCGGGCATGCGCGTCATGTAATACTCTTAAGAGGCCCGATTGTTCTCTGACAATAATCGGGCCGTTTTGAGCACTACTGCAAGGCCTTCATTGCCGCTTCCATCTCATCGGATAAATCCTCTCCTTCCAAAGAATCCATGTCGGCACTCAAGCCTAGCTTGGCAAACGCAGGCACTGTGTTCCAGTCTACCTGCGCTAAAGGATGATCCGTCTCGGCATAGCTTTGTAATTTGGCCACGATAACGATGTCGGCGTAGTCGACTTTTTCGCTATTACGGTGAATTCGTAAATGCTCACTGGGCACATGGGATAGAGAGTCTGAAAAGCTCCAAGTGCGCAGAATAAGCTCGCCAATTTGCGGGTGGAGGGAGTCGATAAGTTCGTCAAGATCCGCTGACTCATCTTGCTCCAAGAAGATTTCTTTTTCTTCTGCAAATGTAAGAATGGGCAAAATGCCAATCTGATGAATTAGCCCTGCCAGGGTTGCTTGATCTGGGGGGAGGCGGGTGTAGTGGCGGGCCAGAACATTGGATATGGCCGCTACCTCGGAACTATGCGACCAGACCTGACGCATGCGCGAGTCGATCATATCGTTTGTTGCTTGGAACATCTGCTGCATTGCCAAGCCAACCGCGAGATTGCAACTATAGGCTATGCCTAGGCGGCTGATAGCGGCAGGAAGGTTCTCAATAGCCTGGGGGCTGCGCACAAGCGGGCTATTAGCCACTTTAATAACGCGGGCGCTTAGCGCCGCATCTGTGCCAATGAGATCGCCTAGGGCCTTGATGCTGATATTGTCATCATTGGCTGCTTCGCGTACCTGCAGAGCGATCTCGGGCAATGTGGGCAATACTATTTGGTCTTTCTTGATTGCAGTGATTAGCTGCCCTCTAACATCTTCTATGGTGTCACGCATACGAATCCGCCTACGGTAATATTGCCTCTTTAATGAAAAAGAGCGATAGCAAGAAGCGTCTATAGCTAATATGTCTATTGATTGATCAATTTTGCCCTTAATTGCCTAATAACTCAAAGAATTATCTAGGCGACTGCTGCAAATGGGCTGATCTGTTGGCTCAATTTAGGGTATCGGCGCTTAAGATGCCATATGTGTATGGGATATAGGGTGGCGTCTATGTTCTAATATTTAGCTTCAAACGACAGAAACAGGGTAACTAGATGACACCGGCATATTGGAGTGCACTGACGCTGCATTTAAGACTTCGCAAGGGATCTTTCTGGCTCTTGGCTATAACGCTTTCGCTGGGCCTCAGCAGCGCTCAAGCGCAGTTAACTGAGCAAATACGAGAAGTAGAGCAGTCCATTGTTAAAATCTATACAACAGCAGCGGCGCCAGACTATTTCACGCCTTGGCGTCTACTGACGCCTAGTCAAAGTAATGGCTCTGGTTCGGTGATCGAGGGCAATAAGATACTGACCAATGCCCACGTGGTGGCCAATGCCAGCTATGTGCAGGTGCAGAAACACAATGATCCTACGCGGTACACGGCTCATGTTGAGTTTGTCTCCCATGCGGCTGATTTGGCCTTGGTCAAGGTTGATGACCCCGAGTTCTTCGATGATATTGAGCCTTTAAGCCTTGGGGTAATGCCGGACCCGCAAGAGGAGGTGCATGTATTTGGTTACCCGATGGGCGGTCGAACGCTGAGTATTACTAAGGGCATTCTCTCTAGAGTCGAACAGCAAGTGTATGCTCATTCCGGCGATTATTTAGTGGCAGGGCAGATCGATGCGGCTATCAATCCCGGTAATAGCGGTGGTCCAGTGATTGTCGATGGGCAGATAGTGGGCGTTGTCATGCAGGCCAACTCGGGTGGCCGTGCCGAAAACTTAGGCTATTTTGTTCCCCCATCGATTATCGAGCATGTATTGGTGGACGCTGAAGACGGAGTACTAGATGGCTTTCCCGATTTAGGGTTCAGAACTCAAGACTTGGAGAGCCCCGCGGCCAAGAGCGCCTATGGTTTGTCTCCGGATGAAAGTGGGGTATTGGTCATTAAGGTGTTTGAGGACTCTCCAGCCTTTGGTGTTCTGCATGAGAACGATGTGGTGCTAAGCATCGCGGGCTTCGATATTGCGGGCGACAGTACTATCCATGTGAACGAGTTTCTGCAGACTAACTACAAGTATGCGATAGATCTATTGCAAAACGGCGAATCGGTGGAGCTCGTTTATGCTCGCAACGGTGAAAAAAATGCCGTGACCTTGAGGGCTGCTAAGCGCCAACAAAGCTATAGCCTAGTCAAAAGTGAAGCGTTTGATGAAGTACCGGAATACTATATTTATGGCGGTATTCTCTTTGTTCCTTTAAATATGAATTTGATTAAACGCTGGGGGCCAGACTGGAGCCGTGCCGCACCTGTGAGCCTGTTGGAGGCGCGAAATGAGTGGAGCTCCGCATCACGCAGAGAGTTAGTGGTTGCGCTGCAAGTGCTCGCTGCTGATGTGAATTTAGGCTATCACGATCTGCGTAATTGGATCGTCGATACGGTAAATGGGCAGCCTATTCGTGACTTTGAGGAGTTTACGCGACTGCTGCGTGATAACGCAGAGGAGCACATAGTCTTCAGAAATAGCGCGGGCTATCAAGTGGTGGTGGATCATCAGCAAGCGATTGAGTCTGAAGCCGCAATTTTACAGCAATATCGTGTCCCATCGGCATGGTCTTCGGGCCTATTCGGCGAAGATTAGACCTTGGCGCTAGGCCCTAATCCCCGTATCATCGGCTGCCATTAGTTGGCATTGCTATTACTAGGCACCACCAAACACGTTCATATTTAGGAATTAGAAGCGAATGAGTATTAAGTCAGATAGATGGATCAATAAGATGGCTAGGGAGCATGGGATGATCGAGCCCTTTGAGCCCCAGCAAGTGCGCTACTTGGACGGCAATAAAGTCATCTCTTATGGTACTTCGAGTTATGGCTACGATGTGCGCTGTGCTCGCGAGTTTAAGATTTTTACGAATGTGCATACGAGCAGTGTTGTTGATCCGAAAAACTTTGATGAGTCTAGCTTTGTGAGCGTTGAGGAGGACTTCTGCATTATTCCACCTAACTCCTTCGCTTTGGCGCGTACCGTTGAGTATTTTCGGATTCCGCCAGATGTGCTTACGGTGTGTCTAGGTAAGTCCACCTATGCGCGTTGCGGCATCATTGTGAATGTCACGCCTCTGGAGCCTGAATGGGAGGGGCACGTGACTCTGGAGTTCTCCAATACAACGCCGCTACCGGCCAAAATTTATGCAAATGAAGGCGTCGCGCAGATGTTGTTCTATCAATCGGATGAACAGTGCGAGACGACCTATAAACAACGTGGCGGTAAATACCAAGGCCAGACTGGCGTAACTCCTCCCAAAGCCTAGTTTAGGCCGTTCTTTTACCCGCAAAATAAGCGGGTTTTTTGCTTTTTTGGCCGATTGGTGTCAATCATTCGGCCAAAAATTTCTTAAAAAGGTCAAAATCTTGACCTTTATCACACTCCGATATGCTAAGTTATTGATATTTCGGGGTTCTGTGATATGGCATAGAGATTGCTCTTACTAGTTCAGACGTCGAAATTTCCGACACAAGAATCTGGGAGAGCACATGTCTTTGACAGACACCTCACATCGTAAGCAAGCATCCGCTCATAGCGACGCTATGAATATGTCCGCCTGGACAGATGGTCCGGAGCTCACGAATCCTGATGCCTTACAGATGGCATTTCGTGCCTTCACCGAGCTTTCGACTGATCTAAGTTCTGCCTACGAGACTCTACAGGGCCGCGTTGAGCAGCTAACCGAAGAAGTCGAGCAAGCGAATACGCAAAGGCTTCGAGAGATATCCGAGAAGGAGCGCATCGCCAGCAGACTAGAAAACCTGCTGCAGTTGCTACCCGGTGGCGTTGTCGTACTCAATAGCCTCGGTCAAGTCACCGATTGTAATGCGGCGGCGATAGAGCTTCTGGGCGAGCCTCTTCAGGGTCAATTCTGGCGCGATATTATTCTGTCTCGCTTCTCCCCTCGTAGTGATGATGGTCACGAGATTTCTTTGAAAAACGGTAAGCGAGTGAGTCTGGCGACTCGCTCGCTCAATGACGAGCCTGGACAGATCATCCTGATTACGGATCAAACAGAGACCCGTCAACTGCAGCAGCACCTCAGCCGTCATCAACGTTTGTCGGCGATGGGAAAAATGGTCTCCTCATTGGCCCATCAAATACGTACGCCTCTATCGGCGGCACTCTTGTATGCCGGTCAGCTAAGCGCTGAAGATAGCGATATTAATCTAGAGCCAGAACAGACTCAGAAATTTGCCAAGAAAATAGTATCCCGTCTTCATAATATGGAGCGTCAAGTGGCAGATATGTTGTTATTTGCACGCGGCGATGCTGTTTTGGATGAAAGTATTACAACAGAAGAATTGTTAGAAGATCTCCAAGTTTCTGCGGAGGTTGTATTGAGAGGGAGCTTTGGCTGCGAGTGGATAAACGATGCGCCAGGCGTGCCCCTTGATGTGAACCGTGAAGCCTTGATTGGAGCCTTGCTGAACTTAATCGAGAACGCCTTGCAGGCCGCCGGCAGAGAAGCCGCATTGCTCATTGGCGTACAGCTAGTTGCAATAGCTGACGAGCAGGAAGCGCTAGAGCTATTTGTGCAAGACAATGGGCCGGGCATCAGCGCAGAGCTAATCCAACAAATTACGGAACCGTTTTTCACCACGAGAGCGCAAGGCACTGGCTTGGGCCTAGCCGTGGCTCAGGTTGTTGCGAAAGCACATAAGGGTGAGTTTTTCATAGAGTCTGAGGGGGAAGGCTGCGGCACTAAAGCAGGTTTTCGTCTTCCCTTGGCGAATAATATCTCAAACAAATAGACCGATTTACACAGTATAAAGCAAGAACTGTAGAGGTGAGTATGACAAAGGCAACGATACTAGTAGTGGAAGACAACTGGGAACTGCGTGAGGCTCTATGTGACACATTAGAGCTTGCGAATTTTAAGGTTGTCTCTGCCGAATCAGCAGAAGAGGCCTTGGAGCTTTTGCCTAATAAAAGAGTCGACATGGTTGTGTCTGACGTCAATATGGGAGACATGGATGGTCATGCGCTGTTGCAGCGAGTTCGCGCGCAATCACCGATGATGCCGATGTTGTTGATTACCGCCTACGGAAGCATTTCTAAATCTGTCGAGGCAATGCGTAATGGCGCCGTGGATTACTTGGTCAAACCCTTTGACCCGCAGACTCTGGTCGATGCGGTCCGCCAGTATGTCAGCATCCCTAATAGTTTGAACGGCGATGCGCCGGTCGCCGTAGAAGAAAGTAGCAAACATGTTTTAAGCATGGCACGCCGAGTGGCAGCCTCTGATGCTACCGTCTTGATCTCTGGCGAAAGCGGAACAGGTAAAGAAGTTCTAGCCAGTTATATTCACCAGCAATCCTCTCGTGCGAACAAGACCTTCGTCGCTATCAACTGCGCGGCCATTCCCGAAAATATGTTGGAAGCGACCCTGTTCGGTCATGAAAAAGGCGCTTTTACCGGAGCGTATAGTAGCGCTGCCGGTAAATTTGAGCAGGCTGACGGCGGCACTATTTTATTAGACGAAATTTCAGAAATGGACATCGGTCTGCAAGCCAAAATTTTGCGCGTATTGCAAGAGCGCGAGGTGGAAAGAGTTGGTGGTCGCAAGACAATTAAGCTTGATGTGCGTGTGATTGCCACGACCAACCGTGACCTTAAACAGTGTGTGCAGGAAGGGACTTTCAGAGAAGACCTGTACTACCGGCTTAGCGTTTTTCCTCTCCAGTGGAGGCCGCTAAGAGAGCGCAAACAAGACATCGTGCCATTGGCTGAAAGATTACTGTCTCGGCACGCCAAAAAGATGGCGCGTGGTGCATTGAAATTCGACGCGGCTGCGAAGATACGTTTGGAACAGTACGCATGGCCTGGCAATGTCAGGGAGTTAGACAATGTTATTCAGCGTGCATTGATTATCCAAGAGGGCAATGTAATAGCGGCCGAGAGCCTAGCCATTGATCCAAGCATAGTCCCGGACCAGCAAGGCAGAAATGCGACTAGTCCTGTCAGCGAATTGACACTTACTGCTGGCACAAATTCTGCTGTAGGTAATACAGGAGTCGTTAATACAGAAGCAGTGGGAGCAGACAATAGTCAGGCTTCGAGTGCGAACCTAGAACAAGCAGGCAGCTCTAGTTCCGCCAGTGGAGGCGCAGACTTAGAGGAAGGCGTACTAGGAAACGATCTTAAGCAGAGAGAATTTGAAATTATTATTAAGACTCTGCGACAGCAAGGTGGTAAGCGCAAAGAAACGGCTGAAGTACTGGGCGTAAGCGCGAGAACACTGCGCTACAAAATGGCAAGAATGCGTGATTGCGGTATCAATATAGATTCTGTGCTGAATATGAACTAGCAGGGGAGTGGAAGCACAATGACTGATGTAACTAACCGAGTAGATATCAATAGAGTGTTGATGCAAATGCGCGATATGCGCGAACAGGCACAGGCACCCGGTATGCAAGGTAATGGTTTGAATGGAATTAGTGGCGCTCAAGGGCTCACAGAAGCGCAGCGCTCGGACTTGGTTAATGGGGCGAGTAAATCGGACGCGAGTAGTTTCTCCGATTTGTTCAAGCAGGCGGTGGAGTCAGTGAACGATACTCAAATGAAGTCCGCCGATATGCAAACTGCTTATCAGATGGGTGACCCCAATGTCGATATCACTCAGGTAATGATTCAAATGCAAAAAGCCACCGTCTCCTTTGAGGCGATGACGCAAGTACGCAACAGGCTCGTGAGCGCTTATCAAGATATTATGAATATGCCGCTTTAACTAGTTAAACAAAATCACCCCAACACTTTGTTGAATTAATTGCGAGTAAACGATCATGGCAGGCAGTGACGCAGCGGCAGGCGCAGGAGCCGCAACAGGCAGAAGAATAACCGATAGCATGAGCAGCGACTTCCTCGCCGGCTTTATGCGTTTGGATATCGTTCGTCAGCTTGGTTTGATGACAGGTCTGGCGGCGAGTGTCGCGATAGGTTTTGCGGTGGTACTGTGGTCGCGAGGCGAAGATTATCAGCCACTGTATCCCGATATGAGCGGCTACAGTATGACTGAGCTGGTAGAAATACTCGATACTCGTAATTTACGTTATAAGGTTGAGCCATCGACTGGTGTCATTCTGGTGCCAGCCGGCGAGGTCTCGAATCTGCGTTTACAAATGGCCGCAGCGGGAGTGACTCGCCAAAATGGTTATGGCTACGAGTCACTGGATGCGGAACAGGGCCTAGGCACCAGTCAGTTCATGGAGGCCAATCGTTATAAGCGTAGCCAAGAGGGTGAGCTGCAGCGAACTATTGCCGGCTTCAGGAATGTGCAATCGGCTCGGGTACACCTAGCTACTCCAGAGCGTTCAGTGTTTGTTCGTAGCTCCCGCAAACCGACTGCGTCTGTGTTTCTGACCCTAGCCGGTGGCGAACTATCGGATACTCAGATCTCAGCGATTTCGAATTTAGTCGCCTCTAGTGTGCCGGAACTATCCCCTGAAGACGTCACTATCGTGGATCAGCGCGGAAACCTGCTATCGCAAAAAGACAATAATAGTGAGCTGGCGATAGCCGGTCAGCAGTTTGATTACGAGCGTCGTTTCGAGGATGCCTTAGTAGAGCGCGTCAGTCGCATGCTGCAACCCATGGTGGGTGCGGGGCGCTTTAGCGCTGAAATTAGCGCTGACATTGATTTTACGCGCATTGAACAGGCTGCGGAAACTTATAACCCCGATGGTGTTTTGCGTAGTGAGCAGTCTATGGCTGAAAGCCGTGTTGCCCCTGGCGGTAATGGTGGTGTTCCTGGCGCCCTTTCTAATCAGCCACCTGTTGATGGTCAACTGCAGAACCTCAATCAAAATACAGCAAGTGCGAATCAAGGGGCTAGTGCCGGAAACCTGCGCGAACAGGCGACAAGAAACTACGAGCTAGATCGCACTATTAGCTATACCGCACAAGACCCGGTTTCTCTGCGTCGTCTAAGTGTCGCGGTGGTATTGGATGACAAAGTGACTGGCATCGGTGTAGATGGAAGTCAGCAGACTGAAGCATGGACCGACCAAGAGCTAGAGAGAATTACAGCCCTAGTGCGAGATGTCGTTGGCTTCAATGCCGAAAGAGGCGACAGTGTTACGGTGATTAATAATCGTTTTGCCCCCGTTAGTGTTGATGAAATATCGGGAGTACCAATCTGGCAGCAACCCTGGCTAGCGAGCGGCGCGAAACAGGTGTTTGGAGTGTTGCTGGTGCTAGGCTTGGTGTTTGGGGTGATGAGGCCTGTGCTGCGTAATCTATCGTCTCAGGGCTCTCAGCGTAAGGATCTCGCGGGCATTGCCGGCAGCGGCGACTACAAAGATTTGGATGTGAATGCCAGCCCAGAAGGGGGTGGTGACAAGGTAACGCTGAGCGGTGGGGATGACTTGCTTTTATCGGCGCCCAATGAAGGTTATGAACAACAATTGAATGCCATCAAAGGGCTTATTGCTCAAGATCCGGCGAGAGTAGCACAAGTAGTTAAAGGGTGGATTGGCGACGATGTCTGAAGAATCTAAAGGGGTAGCGGTAAACTATACGCCCGTAGATCGCGCGGCTATTTTCCTCATGAGCATGGGGGAGAAAGATGCCGCGGCGATTCTAAAACAGATGGGACCTAAGGAAGTACAGAAGGTCGGTAGTGCAATGTCTGCGCTAAAATCTGTTAGCCAGGGCAGCGTTGAAACTGTTCTGTCTCAATTCTTGAGCGAGTGTGGTGAGCAGTCGGGATTGGGTATTGGTGCCGAGAGCTATATTAAGAATATGCTGGTTGAGGCACTGGGTGAGGATCGGGCTCGAGGCTTATTGGATAGGATTTTGCTGGGCGGTTCTAGCACAGGTATTAATAGCTTGAAATGGATGGATCCGCGCTCGGTTGCCGATGTGATTCGCCACGAGCATCCGCAAATTCAGGCGGTGGTATTAAGCTATCTAGAGCCCGATCAGTCGGCCAGTATTCTGGCTCAGTTCCCCGAAAAAGTACGCGTGGAAATATTAATGCGGGTGGCAAACCTAGAGAGCGTCCAGCCTGATGCACTGAAAGAATTGAATGTCATTTTAGAGAAACAGTTCTCCGGTAAAGGCGCTAACCCCTCAGCCGCGATTGGTGGAACGAAGACCGCCGCAGAAATAATGAACAACCTCGAAGGCTCTATTGAAACAGAACTAATGGAAGCTATTCGTGAAACAGATGAAGAGCTGAGCATCCGTATTCAAGACCTCATGTTTGTCTTCGATAATTTGGGTGAAGTGGACGACAGAGGCATTCAGGCACTTCTGCGCGAGGTCTCCTCCGAAGTGCTGATATTGGCATTGAAGGGAGCCGACGATTACTTGAAGGAAAAAATCTTCTCCAATATGTCCAAGCGAGCTGCGGAATTGCTGCGTGACGACTTGGAGGCGAAAGGTCCTGTACGGATTAGTGAAGTGGAATCTGCTCAGAAAGAAGTCCTTATTATTGCCAGAAGAATGGCAGATGCCGGTGAAATCATGCTTGGCGGTGGCGGCGAAGAGATGGTGTAAAATGCCCTTACAGGCATAAGGGACGGTGTCCCGATTTTTGGGAGTAAGATTCGTGGAAAGACATTTATTCGAAGGGGTTGGCAGGGTTAGCGCTGATGTGGCTGCAAAGGCCAAAGTTAACACTTGGTTGCCACCGACAATTGATGCTTCAGGTCACCTCGTACCCGCACAGCCTCGCGAAAAGGAGGCCGAAGCGCAAGCGCCAGAGCCTCAACTTACTCCTGAGGAAATGCTAGGAACTGCCTATACGGATGCTCAAGCGAAGGGCTACCAAGAAGGCTTAGCCGAAGGGAAAAAAGATGGTTTTGCTCAAGGTCAACAAGAGGGCCTAAACAAAGGTATGGAGGAGGGGCTAAAGAAGGGCCAGTTGCAGATTGATGCTAAGTTGGCAGATCTGAGCGGCTTAATGACCAGCCTCACTCATGCACTTAATGAGCAAGACTATAAATTAGAACAGGCGCTTTTGGGGCTGTCCCAGTCAATAGCGAAAACGATTATCGCGCACGAGCTGGCAATTGATAATCGCCACATTGTGGCCTTGGTTCGCCAAGCTCTGGCAGCGATGCCTCCGAGTAAAGACAATATTCGTATTTTTGTGAATCCCGCTGATGTGGCCATTCTAGAAGAGGCCAAGCAAAAGCAAGGTGACCAATGGAAGGCCTTGCCCGACGACACGGTTAAACAAGGTGGTTGCCGCATAGAGACCGAGCAGAGTATCGTCGATTTCACAATGGAAAAACGCTTTCAGGATCTCATGGACCAGATACTGAGCAAAGAGCTCGCGACTCCTCTAGAGGGAGAGAGCGAAGAAGAATTTGAAGCAGCACCTGAGCCTTTAGTTAAGAAAGTATTGCAAGAGCCTGAGCCTGAAGCCGAAGAAGAGCCAGAAGAGGTGGAACCCAGCATTACTGAAGAAGTGGAAGCCTTGAGAGAGGCGCAACGTCAGTCAGGCCCCGAGGGCGACGGTCAACCATGATGAGACAGAGTCTTGCACAGCGTATTCGTCAATACACGCCTAGGCGTGACGCTACGCTATTGCCTAATGTTGAGGGCAAACTGACACGCGTTGTTGGACTAACTCTGGAAGCTGTGGGCTGTAATGTAACGCTAGGGGGCAGGTGCAGCGTGACCGATGCACAAGGGCATGAGATAGAGGCTGAAGTGGTGGGCTTTGATGGCCCTAAAATATACCTGATGCCTCTTAAGAGTATTGACGGTCTTAAGCCAGGCGCGAGAGTAATCCCCTTGGATGATAACGATACCTTTGGTGTCGACCAGGGCCTGCTTGGCAGAGTATTGGATGGTCTAGGGAATCCAATTGACGGCAAGGGAGAGTTAAAACTGCCTGCCGCGAAGCGCTCTTCCAGCAAAAAAATGGCCACTATCAACCCCTTAGAGCGTCAGCCCATTCGCAAACCCCTGGATGTGGGGATTGCCTCTATCAATGCCTTGTTAACAGTCGGACGCGGGCAACGCTTAGGCTTGTTCGCCGGTAGTGGCGTCGGTAAGAGTGTCTTACTGGGAATGATGACCCAGTTTACGACGGCCGATGTCATTGTTGTTGGCTTGATCGGTGAACGGGGACGTGAGGTTAAAGAGTTTATTGATGAAATTTTAGGTGAAGTCGGCTTGAAGCGGGCAGTGGTCGTGGCATCTCCTGCCGATGACTCGGCGCTGCTGAGACTAAGAGCAGCAGTGCTTACTACTAAGATTGCTGAGGGCTTTCGTGATCAGGGTAAGGACGTATTATTGCTTATGGATTCTCTTACCCGCTACGCCATGGCGCAAAGAGAAATCGCATTAGCGATCGGTGAGCCTCCAGCGACTAAGGGGTATCCGCCATCGGTTTTTGCCAAGCTTCCGCAGTTAGTGGAGCGTGCAGGTAATGCCGATAAAGGCGAGGGCTCTATTACAGCATTTTATACCGTGCTAACCGAAGGGGATGATCAACAAGACCCAGTGGCCGACTCGGCACGTGCTATTTTGGACGGACATATTGTGCTTTCCAGACGGCTAGCTGAAGAAGGGCATTATCCAGCCATCGACATTGAGGCATCAGTGAGTCGTGTTATGCCTAATGTGGCTACAGAGGATCACTTCGCCAAGATGCAGTTGTTTAGGCGTATTTACTCGCGTTACCAGCAAAATAAGGACCTCATCAGCGTAGGGGCATACGTTGCGGGGTCTGACCCCGATATCGACCTAGCTATTGAGCGCATGCCTCATCTTTTGCAGTTCATGCAGCAGGGCTTGAAGGAGCGTGTCACTTTCGATGAGGCTGTTCAGAAATTGACTAAGGTCGTTATTCCTCCTGCAGCAGCCGCAAATGGCAACAAAGGCAATGTGACGCCCCTGCAGTCGCGCACTTTGAGTCATGGCGCTAAGGGGCAGAAACCCAACCCGGCGCGAGCTAGTTGATGAAACGCTCTAAGCGCATGGCTGTCGTGGTGGACTTGGCGAAGCACAAAGTGCAAGAAGCAGCCAAAGCCGTGGCCTATGTGCAGAACCAATTACGCCAAGAAGAAGGTCAACTGGTGCAGCTTCATGAATTTCTGGACGAGTATAGGGCTAATTCGCGCGAGCAGGGCTCGAAGGGAATAAGCGTGCAACAGTTTCGCATTTACAATGATTTTGCCGAAAATGTCGAGCAGGCCATTGTGCAACAGAAGCAACAGATCGGCGTAGTAGAGGGGCAGCTTGAACAAGTGCGACAACACTGGCGCCACTTAGATGCCCGCTTTAAAGGCCTCGAAAAACTGCTTGATAAGATCATTGCCGAGGAAGAGGCCGAAGCGGAGCGTCAGCTACAGAAGGAGCAAGACGAATTCGCGAGTCGCAGTAATAGGCGAGTCTGGTAGCTCTCAAGTCCAATAGCCAAATTCTTGGCAAAGTAATTGCTGTTATCAATATACGAATAGTTCGGTGCCCAATAAGCGCACCTTTGGAACGAGGATATATTATGGCGGCTTTAAGTGCTTTACTCCCAGTTGCGAGCATCGAGAAAACGCAACAGCATGCTGGCAAGCAGCAAGATAGCTTCGCTGCGACAAAACAGTCTATCGAGTCGGTGGACACTAGGCAGGATAAGGCCTCCAGCGGTAAAGAGCAGGAAAGTAATAGCTCAAAATCTGATGAATTTGAGAAGATTTACCAGGCGGATATTCAGGCTTATGGAGAGGCCGAGCGCAGCCCCTCACAGTCCCTTATGCCCCTAAAACAAGTCCAGCTTGACCTGCAAGAGACAGAATCTGCGGTTGAGTTTACGCTACTGGAAGGAAGCGTTTTGCCTCTCGAGGGTGAAAGCTTGCCGCTTGACCCAGAGGCCATGACTACTTTGGAACCTACCTCTGAGGTAGAGGAGGGTTTACTTGCTCCCGGCGCTAGCGCAGCGAAGGAAGCGGCTGTGGCAGTGACTTCAGGCTCTGTCGATAAGGCCGAGTCCGGCACAGTCGTGCCGAATAGCCCTTCTGGACCGCAGCGTCAGCCTCTTGCCGAGTCCCTAGCCAGTACTAGCGCTAATGATGAGCCTATTGCTGAGACAAAGAATTCTAAGCCAGAGCTCGCTCAGACTATTTCTTCAAGCAAGACTAGCGCTACTGTTACTGAGCTTGAGGTAGAAGCCAAACAAGTAGATGTCCGTGCTGCGGTTAAAACGGCGGAGGCTGTGCCTGCTGGGGAAGAACGAAAGAGCCAAGAGGCGCAGTTACAGGCAGAGTCTTCTAAACAAACAGGCGCCAGCCTACTGAATCCGCCTGCAAAGGATAAAGCTCAGGCGGATATCGTCCGCGCCTGGAGATCCTCCGGAACCCGTGAGGGCGGCGGTATGCAAACTCAAAATGTTGAGGCTACTCGACAGTCTCAGTCCGCCAATAGCAGCGGTCAGTTGCAGCAATTTGCAGAGTCCCTGCGTCCGGTACAAAGCGCTACTCCAAGTGCAGTGGCAAGTGATGCGGCTACCCTGCCAGCGGATAAGGCTACTCCTGCCAGTGGCAACGCCGCTACTGCAACGAATGCGAATTCGGAGCCAGCCAACCCACTGCGCCATGAAGCGGCTCAGTCTTCTGTCAATTCTCAGACTCGTCCAGCGCAAAGCAGCAGTTTCGCACAAACCCTTCAAGCGCATAATTTTAGCTCTAAGCTAGGCCATAGTTTTGGCACCAACCAGTGGGCGGAGAGTGTTTCTCAGCGTGTTTCAATGATGGCTGCCCAACGCCTTGGCAGCGCGAAGATTGAGATCGATCCGCCTGAGCTGGGTGCGATGACTGTTAAGGTCGTCATGGATGGTGACAAGGCCAGCGTGAGTTTCATGAGCGCCAATAGTCAGGTGCGAGAAGCCTTGGAACAAAGCTTTCCGCGCTTAGAGTCGATGCTGGAGCAGCAGGGGCTCGAACTCGCTGATGCACAGGTCTCGGATAATGCCGAATCGGATCAGGGGCTAGCGGACTCTGGGGCGAATGGTCGCGGTCAAAGCGAAGGAGAAGAGTCTCAGGAGGAGATGATTACTCATAGCGTCAATGTCCCGACTGGACTCGTTGACTACTACGCTTAATCAAAAATCCTTTCCTCTTCTAAGCCTCGTGCTACGGGGCTTAGAGTCAATCTTCCCGGCTCTGGCACAACGTTTGCTTTAACACACTCAAAGAATGTTTTTTTGACGGTGTAACTATGGCAGACGAAGATCAGATCAACGAGGGCGAAGGCACAGCGAAGCCGGCAGGCAAGAGTAAGAAATTACTCATTATCGCGGCCGCCGTACTTATTCTATTGCTTGGCGGGGGCGCAACTTGGTTCTTCGTGTTGTCTCCATCCAATGGGGAGCCAAAACCGGTCAGTCTAGGCCCTGTTCAGTATCTGGAGATAAGTCCCTCCTTTATTGTGAACTTTCCCTACCAAGGTCGGCAACGATTTCTGCAGGCGAACGTGACAGTCATGGCCAGAGATGCCGCCGCCTTGGCCGCCGTGTCGGAGCACATGCCTGCGATTCGGCATAACCTCAATACACTTTTTAGTGCGCAAATGCTCAATGTGGTGGATCAGCCATCTTCAGGCATCGAGCGTCTTCGCGCGCTGGCCACAGAAGAAATACAAGCAATCCTACAAGAAGAGATTGGCAGGGACGGTATTGAAGAAGTGTTGTTCACCTCATTCGTACTGCAGTAGAAAAGCTTAAGTGTAAGCTGAATAACTTGGAGTTATTGCACAGATGCAAGACTTATTATCACAAGACGAGATTGATGCCCTCTTACACGGGGTCGATGATGGCAATGTTGAAGTCGAGGTCGATGATGATCCGCTCGGTGTCAAGTCCTATGACTTAACCAGCCAGGATCGCATTGTCCGTGGTCGTATGCCGACCTTGGAGATGATTAATGAGCGTTTTGCTCGTTATACCCGTGTCAGTTTGTTTAATCTTTTACGTCGCACCGCGGATGTGTCTATTGGCGGTGTCAGTATCAGTAAGTTCGGCGAGTATTTGCACACCCTCTACGTTCCCACCAGCTTGAATCTTGTAAAGTTTCGACCACTGCGGGGAACTGCTTTGGTTGTGATGGATGCCAAACTTGTCTTTAAGCTGGTAGACAATTTTTTTGGGGGTGATGGACGGCACGCAAAAATCGAAGGTCGAGAATTTACACCTACTGAGCTTCGAGTGGTGCAGATGGTTCTCAATCAGTCTTTCGAAGACTTAGGAGAGGCATGGCGGAACGTCTATAAACTGGAGTTCGACCATATCCGTTCAGAGGTCAACCCCGCCCTGGCAAATATTGTTAGCCCTAGCGAAGTAGTGGTTATTAGCACCTTTCATATCGAGTTAGACGGAGGCGGTGGTGATATCCATATCACTATGCCTTATTCCATGATCGAGCCCATAAGAGAGTTGTTAGATGCGGGCATGCAGAGCGACGTGGACGAACACGATGAGCGTTGGGGACGAGCGCTTAGAGACGAGATTATGGATGCCGCTATCGAGTGCGACTGCAAATTCTTCGAGAAGCAGATATCCCTTCGAGATGTGGTGGACTTGGAAGCGGGAGATATCATTCCGGTCGATATGCCCGAGACGGTCACATTGAAAGCTAATGGTATTCCGATGTTCCGAACAAAAGTAGGTGTCTCCAATGGCAATCTGGCGCTGAAAGTAGACAGCATTTTTAAACCCGATTACGACCCAGAATAAAGTGAGGAAGTAGACAATGGCTGATGATAAAACAGGCAACAAGCCAGAAGACGAAATGGCTGATGAGTGGGCTGCCGCTATGGCCGAAGATAGCTCCTCGGATGCCGCAGAAGAAAAAACTGCTTCCGCACCGGCGGCTGAATCGGGTAATCCTGACTTGGATGTCATTTTGGATATTCCAGTACAGATCTCCATGGAAGTAGGAAGCACCTCGATCACTATTCGCAATCTGCTGCAGTTAAATCAGGGCTCAGTAATCGAGTTGGACCGACTCGCTGGTGAGCCACTCGACGTTCTGGTGAATGGTACTTTGATCGCACACGGCGAAGTCGTGGTGGTGAATGATAAATTCGGTATTCGAATGACGGATGTGATTAGTCCTTCTGAAAGAATTAAAAAGCTTAAATAGAAGAATTGAAGCGAGTTTGACTCGATTGGGGGCACAGGTGTTACTAGCCTTTTTTGCAAATGCCGCGACTGCATCCACGGAGCAGGCGAGCGCGGGAATTGGCGCCGGCGCATTCGTAGAGATGCTATTGTGGCTGGCCCTAATCGTCGCCTTTATTATTGGATGCGCATGGCTGCTCAAGAAGCTCGGTGGTGGGGTCGTTGCTAACGCTGGTGCAATCCGAGTGCGCAGCGTTGCCTCTCTAGGTTCCCGCGAGAAGATTGCTCTTGTTGAAGTGGGGGGCAAGCAAATATTGCTTGGTGTTTGCCCTAGCCAAATAAACCAACTATATGTGTTTGACGAAGACATTCTTGCGAAACAAGAGGCCGACTCGGCGATTAAAACTTCCGAAAATAGCGCTTTTGCCACTAAGCTGCAGAGCATCTTGGGTAAGGGTGAGCAGCCATGAGCAGTTTTCATATACTGCGTCAGTATTGGCTTAGAGGGGCACTACTGATTGCTATGGCCTGTGTTAGCAGTCTTGCCCTAGGTCAAGATGTGCCGCTGACTCAAGCCGAGGGTTCTCAGCGTGCTTTGGAAATGCTGGATTCCGCCGCTGGATTAGGTGTGCCAGCGATTACGGTCACTACGGCGGAGGATGGCTCTCAGAACTACAGTGTCAGTATCCAAATACTGATACTCATGACTGCGCTGACTTTACTGCCAGCTCTGCTCATGATGATGACTTCCTTTACTCGAATCCTAGTAGTGTTTGCAATTTTGCGCCAGGCTCTGGGCCTGCAGCAAACCCCATCCAATCAGATTCTCTTGGGCCTTGCTTTGTTCCTGTCTCTTTTCATCATGATGCCGGTTCTAACGCAAGTGAACGAGGAAGCTCTCCAGCCCTATCTGGCCGAAACGATGAGCGCAGCTGAGGCGCTGGATGCTGCCGAGATTCCCATGCGCGGTTTTATGATGGCGCAAACCCGAGAAAGCGACTTGGCACTGTTTATGGAGCTTTCGAACAGCCAGCCTGTGGCTAGCCAGGAAGAGGTGCCCTTTACTGTTCTAGTGCCAGCGTTCGTGACGAGCGAGCTGAAAACGGCCTTTCAAATTGGCTTTATGTTGTTTATACCGTTTCTCGTGATCGACTTGGTAGTAGCAAGTGTATTGATGGCAATGGGTATGATGATGTTGTCACCAATTATTATTTCCTTACCTTTTAAAATTATGCTCTTTGTTTTGATCGATGGCTGGGCCATGGTCATCGGAACACTAGCGGCCAGTTTTGGGACTTAGATTATGACTCCAGACAGCGTAGTAACTCTATGGCGAGAAGCAATGTTCCTAATTGTGCTAATGGTGTCGGTCATCGTTATGCCGAGCCTACTTGTCGGGCTTGCCGTGAGTACGTTTCAGGCAGCTACGCAGATAAACGAGCAGACTCTTAGTTTTTTGCCACGACTTTTGACAACGCTGTTTTCAATCATGTTGGCGGGCCCTTGGTTGTTGCGAAAAATATTGGAGTTTAGCGACCAATTAATCACTAATATTCCTTTCTTGGTAGGGTAGTGGGATGGGAGCCTTAGGTTTTACAGCGGAAGCGATAGGCGGGATGCTCGGAACCTATCTCTGGCCGTTGTTTAGAGTCATGGGCTTTTTTATGGCGGCACCTTTGATAGGGACTCAATTGGTACCCGTGCGAATTCGAGTGGTACTGGCCGTTGCCGTTACGCTTGCTGTAGCGCCGCTACTGCCGCCGGTGCCGGCTATCGATGGGATTTCCTTTGGGGCCGGGCTATTAGTGGCACAACAACTATTAATTGGCGCTGCACTAGGCTTTTTTATGCAGCTCTTGTTTCAAGTATTCGTGTTAGCAGGCCAAATTATTGCCATGCAAATGGGTTTGGGTTTCGCGTCAATGGTTGACCCTTCCAACGGTGTCAATGTCGCCATTTTAAGTACGGTTTACTTAATGCTGGTAATGCTATTGTTCGTCACTTTTGATGGGCATTTGGCCATGATCGAAGTGTTGGCAGAGAGCTTTATTGTGATTCCGATAGGCGATTTTGGCCGCGGCAGTGAGATGTTTTTTGATGTGGCGGCTACTCTTTCATGGGTGTTCTCTAGCGCGTTAGTCTTAGCGCTTCCTGCTTTGACCGCCTTGCTTATTTCGAATTTCGCCTTTGGCATTATGACAAGGGCGGCGCCGCAACTTAATATTTTTGCGCTCGGGTTTCCCGTGGCGCTTATGTTTGGACTGTTTATTATTTGGATCACTTTTGGCAACTTCCTAGTGAAGGCCGAGAATATTTTTAGTGATTTTTTTGCAATGACCAGGGCGATAATGTAAGTCGTTTGTTTGCAGTCATTGCCTTACGCAAGCCATCACACGTAGAGTGTCTACGTTGCGAGAGAGAATATGGCAGATAATGATTCCTCGGCGGAAAAGTCCCAGGAACCCACCCAGAAACGCTTAGACCAAGCAAAAGAAGACGGCAGTATTGCGCGGTCTCGGGAGCTGAATACGACGGCGATTCTATTGGGTGGGACTGCAGCGATTATCGCGTTTGGAGCCCAAATGTCGGATGCTCTAGCCTTGGTGATGAGCAATAGTTTTACTCTGGATCGCACCCAGTTTTTTGATACTGGCGCGATGCTTCGACAGCTCGGCAGTTCTATTTTCTCGGCCTTCAGTTCGCTCATTCCCCTGTTTATCGTGCTGTTATTCTTAGCGATTGTTGCCCCCATAGCCTTAGGCGGTTGGAATTTCAGCGTGAAGGCTATCGCCCCAAAGGCGAGCCGCATGAATCCACTTAGCGGCCTGAGTAGAATGTTTGGGCGCAAGTCTTTGATGGAGTTGGCGAAGGCTGTTGGAAAGGTCCTAGTCGTTGCGTCTTTGGCTTTGTTAGTACTCTATATTAATACGGGCAATATTCTCGGGTTTCAGTACGAGCCCACAAAGCCTGCGATAGCGAATGCGATCAACACTTTGGCATGGGCAGTATTGTGGATCTCTTGTGCCATGATTCTCATTACGATAGTTGATATTCCGTTTCAAATTTTCGATCACAAGCAGCAGTTGCGCATGACCTTGCAGCAAGTGAAAGATGAAATGAAGGACACGGACGGTCGGCCAGAAGTCAAACAGCGAATTCGTAACTTACAATACGAAATGTCCCAGAATCGGATGATGGGGGATGTCCCTCAAGCCGATGTTGTCATCACTAACCCGGAGCACTTTGCGGTAGCGCTGCGCTATGATCAGCAATTGGATGCGGCGCCTACTTTATTGGCGAAAGGGGGTGACTTAGTTGCTCAACGTATTCGTGAAATTGCTAAGGAGAATGATATTCCGATTGTATCTGCTCCACCGCTTGCTCGAGCTATTTTCTTCAATACCGAAGTGGGACACGAAATACCCAGCGGACTGTTTGTCGCTGTGGCGCAAGTCCTTGCTTATCTCCATCAACTCAAGCAGTTCGCTCGTGGTAGAGCGAGACGTCCTGTCTTGAACTCAGCCTTGCCCATTCCAGAAGAGTTGCGTCACGACTAAGGGTTTGGTTTCTCTCGCTTTTATTCATGTGCATAATTTTTTTCGCGCTTTTTTAAAAGTGGGCGAGCTTCTTGCAATACTCTCTATAAGCATCACGCGAAATGGCATTGGATGCTCTGAAGCCCAGCAAAACGGCTTCTGAGGCGTCAAGAAATTGAACCCTTCGCGTCAAAACCACTATCAAGCGTCAATGAATCGAACCTTGTTTTAAATTTGAGAGACTTGTTTAAAAAATGACTCCAGGAGCTACTGCTAATAACTCTTCATTCATGGAGGGAGCTCGCAACCTGACCAGAGGGAATCTTGGCATTCCTGTTTTGCTCTTGATCATGTTGGCAATGATGACATTGCCATTGCCTCCGTTTCTTCTCGATGTCTTTTTTACTTTCAATATTACGATCGCCCTTGTGGTCTTGTGTGTGGCGGTATACTCCATGCGTCCACTGGACTTCGCGGTCTTTCCTACAATAATACTAATCGCCACTCTGCTTCGATTAGCGCTTAATGTTGCTTCCACCCGAGTCGTTCTATTAGAGGGGCATCAAGGCGGCGCGGCAGCCGGACGAGTTATTGAGTCCTTTGGTGAGGTGGTGATTGGTGGCAACTACGCTGTCGGTCTGATTGTCTTCATTATTCTAATCATTATTAATTTCGTGGTTGTGACCAAAGGTGCCGGTCGTATTGCGGAAGTGAGTGCCCGATTTACCCTCGATGCGATGCCCGGTAAACAAATGGCCGTCGATGCGGATCTAAATGCCGGACTCATCGACCAAGAGGAAGCGCGAACAAGACGAAAAGACATTACCCAAGAAGCAGATTTTTACGGATCGATGGATGGTGCCAGCAAGTTCGTTAAAGGTGATGCTATTGCCGGCATTCTTATCCTGGTGATAAACATCGTAGGGGGAGTGTCTGTGGGTATGATGCAGCACTCGCTTAGTTTTTCCATGGCCATGGAACGTTATGCCTTGTTGACAATTGGTGATGGCCTAGTGGCTCAGATTCCAGCGTTAGTCCTATCGACTGCGGCGGCCATTATGGTAACGCGCAATAATAGCTCTGAGATGATGGGCGCTCAGGTCGCCGGACAAATGTTTGCGACGCCTAGAGCCTTAGGCATTAGCTCTGGCGTGTTGTTTGCGATGGGCATCGTCCCCGGTATGCCACATGTGGCGTTTCTTGCACTGTCCGCGGCTGCGGGCATGGGGGCTTTCTTTATCTATTGGCGTCAGTCCAAACTGGATAACGAAGTAGAAGATGCACAAGAGATTGCACAAAAGAAAACAGAAGAGTCGGGTAAAGAAGAGAATCAGGAGTTAGGTTGGAATGATGTTACGCCAGTAGACACCATCGGTCTAGAAGTTGGCTATCGCTTGATTCCAATGGTGGATAAATCTCAGGGCGGTCAGCTGCTCAGCAGAATTAAAGGCATTCGTAAAAAGCTTTCCCAAGACTTAGGTTTTCTGGTGCCTTCTGTGCATATCCGCGACAACCTCGATCTTGGCCCTAACGAATACCGCATTACGCTCATGGGGGTTCAGGTGGGCAGTGCAGAAGTCTTCCCCGAGCGGGACATGGCGATAAACCCTGGTCAGGTATTTGGCAAAGCCTCGGGCTTGCCCACCAAGGATCCTGCATTCGGCTTAGAAGCGCTATGGATTGAAAGTAGCCAGAAAGAGCATGTGCAAACTTTGGGTTATACCGTGGTCGATAGTAGCACCGTAATAGCGACTCATTTGAATACCTTATTGCAGAAACATGCGCATGAGCTATTAGGGCATGAGGAGGTCCATGAGCTGTTGACGATGCTAGGTAAGACCTCTCAGAAGCTTGCCGAAGAGCTGCCATCGGCAGTGAATACAAATGTTCTATTGAAGGTGCTGCAGAACCTGCTTCGCGAGAATGTATCCATTCGCGATATGCGTACAATCGCCGAAGCTTTGGCGGCTGCCTCTGCTAAGAGTCAAGATCCCGTCGCTTTGACTGCGGCTGCGCGGATTGCTTTGTCGCGGGTAATCGTCCAGAGCATCTATGGTAACGTCAATGAGATGCCTGTTATCACCTTAGATTCATCTCTGGAACAGATATTGCTTAAGTCAGTACAACAGGCTGCTAAACAGAATCCAGGCGGCTCGGCTGAAGACAATATGGTAATCGAACCAGCGATGGCAGAAAGAATTCAACAGTCCTTGCACAAAACGGCTAACGATTTAGAAGCTGCCGGTAAACCTGCCGTGCTGTTAGTGGCAGCGCCATTAAGAGCGGTGCTGAGCAAATTTGTTCGATTCACCGTGTCGGGTTTGAAAGTGCTGTCGTATCAGGAAGTGCCGGATGACAAGCAGATTACGATCGTGGCCACAATCGGTCAGCAATAGAGTTTATTTGAAGGCCAAGCGAATAGAGCGTAGTAGGTCGAGGGGAGATTAATATGAAAGTAAAACGGTTTCTAGCACAAGACATGCGCCGCGCCCTTGCTCGTATCCGTGACGAGCTAGGAGAAGAGGCTGTTATTCTCTCAACGCGTACGCTTGATGGTGGTGTGGAAGTGGTAGCCGCTACCTTGCCCGAGTCTGAGATGCCAGCGAGTAAGGAGGCTGCTCCAAGCCCTGAGAAACCAGCAAAGGCCAGTGACGAGGCGAAAGAGCCGAGCGCACCTAGCGCCTTTCAAAGCGAGTTTGCTAAACGTCAACGCGAAGCCAGTATTAATGCCAATAGGGCGTTCTCCTCTAAATCCAAAGACCAACAATTGGGTGTCGATCCCTTAGCCATTCAGCGTGCTAATTCCGCATCGCGCTCGGGTTTCAGCGCCGTGGAAGACGAGCGCTTCGACGCCTATAAACGCGCTGCGAATAGTGAGCAGCAAGAAGCCGAAGTGGCCACGCAAGCTCAGCCAACGCCTAGCGCAGAAGATAGCCGTGAAATGGACAAAATGCGCTCGGAACTTAATGGTATTAGGCGCTTATTAGAACAGCGCTTGAATGGCATGGCATGGGATCAATTCGCTCGCCGCTCGCCTATCCAGGCGTCTGTGTGGGAGCGCTTAAATGCGATGGGCGTGCCTGCTAGTTTAAGTAAGAGCCTGTTAGAGACTGTGAAGCCAAGCTTTACAACCCCTGAAGCGTGGCGGTTTGCGATTGCCTCTTTGTCGCGTTCATTGCCAGTGCTAGGGACAGATATTGCCGCCAACGGCGGTGTTATCGCGTTACTAGGTGCTACCGGAGTGGGTAAAACGACAACCATCGGCAAGCTTGCCACGCGCTATGTATTAGAACACGGCCCTGAAGAGCTTGCGTTGGTGACTACTGACAGTTATCGCGTCGCCGCTCATGAGCAATTGCGCACATATGGTCGAATTTTAGACGTGACCGTAAGAGTGGTAGATGAAACCCATAGCCTGAGAGAGGTATTGGATAGTCTGCGCCACAAGTCGCTTGTGCTCATCGATACTGCCGGCTTGAATGCTAAAGACCCAAGTTTGAAACCGCAGCTGGAGGCGCTCAAGAACTGTAGAGAAGTACGAAAACTACTCGTTTTGGCTTGTACTAGCCAAGCCGGTGTTTTGGCAAAATCGTGTAATACTTACGCTGCTGCTGGCATTGATGCCTGCATATTAAGTAAGCTTGATGAGGCGGGAACCTTAGGCGATGCCTTGGCCATTGCGATTGATAAACATTTACCAATTGCGTACGAGACTCACGGCCAGAGAATTCCCGATGATATACAGGTGGCTCAGGGCCATAAACTCGTCAGCAAAGCCGTCGCGCTGTCTATTCACAGCGACGATGAGAAGGAGCGATTAATGTACGAATTCGGTAATTTACATGATGATGCCGCGGTAGCTTTAGATAGCGAACCAGAGCTTATGACAGGTACTCACGGAGCCATGCGATGAAACCCGTTCAGGTTCTCGCCATTACTGGCGGAAAGGGTGGTGTGGGCAAAACAAATGTCTCCGTCAATCTTAGCTTGGCACTCGCAGAGGCAGGCAAGCGCGTTATCTTGATGGATGCGGATTTAGGTTTGGCTAATGTGGACATTCAGCTGGGTATTAAGGCAGATAAAACATTAGAGGATGTGCTTAACGGTGAGTGTGGTCTAAGAGATATCTTAATTACTACGGCTGGAGGCATAAAGGTTATACCAGCGGCTTCGGGTGTGCAGTCGTTAACCCAGCTTCCTGCGCAGGCCCACGCCGGCCTCATTCAGGCTTTCAGCGAGCTGGACGAGCAGTTAGATGTATTGATTATCGATACCGCTGCGGGTATTTCAGACAGTGTCGTGAGCTTTGTCCGAGCCGCGCAGGAAGTGATGGTGGTGGTATGTGACGAGCCGTCGTCAATTACGGATGCCTATGCATTGGTAAAACTGCTCAATCGCGACTACGGAATGACACGTTTTAGAGTGCTAGCCAATATGACTAGGTCTCCCGAAGAAGGGAAGGCCTTATATGGCAAATTTGTGAAGGTGGCGGAGCGGTTCTTAGATGTATCTCTGCAGTACGCAGGAGATATTCCTTGGGATGAGTCCGTTCGTAAATCGGCGCAAAGACAGAGAGCGGCGATTGAAGCCTACCCTAGCAGCAAGTGTGCAGTGGCATACCGTCGACTGGCTAAAGAAATGATGCAGTGGCCAGTTGCACGACAGGCCAGTGGTGGTTTGGAATTTTTTGTTGAGCGATTACTGATGAGTGATGCGGGTGAGCTCGCAGGCGCTTCTCTGGAGAGCCCATAAGAGATGGGCTGAACTTTTGTGTGAGTGGGGCTGTGAGGCTCCGCCATATAGAGTTTAGATAACAGGTTGGTAACTATGATGACAGCAGCGAGTGGAACTTCGATGTATAACGAAGTTCAAACAGAGAGCATGAATGACATCGTAATGCGTTATTCCCCATTGGTGAAGCGCATAGCGCATCACTTGCTATTGCGTATGCCCGCAAGCGTTCAAGTCGATGACTTGATGCAATCGGGCATGATTGGTCTATTGGAGGCTGCGCGAAAATACGACCTGTCCAAGGGTGCGAGCTTTGAAACCTATGCGGGTATTCGTATTCGCGGGGCCATGTTGGACGAGATTCGCAAGGGGGACTGGGCACCTCGTTCGGTCCATCGTAAGTCTCGTAGGGTGGCCGAAGCCATTAAGACTATCGAGATGCGGACAGGCACAGATGCAAAGGATCAAGATGTTGCAGCGGAGCTGGGCATGAGCCTCGATGAATATCACACCATCTTGCAAGATGCTTCTGGTAGTCGTCTATTCAGCTTTGATGACATGCTAGACGGTGAAGATTCAGCTATCGAAAAAGTCGCCGGCGAGCTCCCTAACCCATTGGATGGTATACAAAAAAGCGCATTTAAAGAAGAATTGGCCGCCGCCATTGATGGCCTTCCAGAGCGAGAGAAGCTGGTATTGTCTCTGTACTACGATGAAGAGATGAATTTGAAGGAAATTGGCCAGATCATAGGTGTTAGTGAGTCGCGTGTTAGTCAGATTCATACCCAAGCTGCCATGCGTCTCCGATCTCGATTAGCTGAGTGGGGCTAGCCCCCGCTTTAGTCCCTTTTTAGCTGATTTGCTCTTTATCCCGCCTTCGTCTTGAATTAATCCTCGCTTTAAGACAAATTATCACCCCCATTTCCTAAATAAATTCGCCAATCAAGCGATAACTACTACAGGAAGAATCACAGAGTGCTCCGGAGGCCCTATGAATTTGCTTTTTTACCCTCGACAGTGTGGAGGCCGTTTTGAATAAGAATATGAAGATTCTCGTTGTCGACGACTTTTCGACAATGCGCCGTATCATCAAGAATTTGCTTCGAGACCTAGGCTTTACCAACACTGCCGAAGCCGATGACGGTAATACTGCTTTGCCCATGTTGCAAAGCGGCGATTTTGACTTTCTTGTTACTGACTGGAATATGCCCGGCATGACTGGTATTGACTTGCTCAAGGCCGTTAGGGCCGACGATCGACTCAAGAGTTTGCCGGTACTCATGGTTACCGCAGAAGCTAAGCGTGATCAGATTATCGCGGCAGCTCAAGCGGGCGTAAATGGCTATGTAGTGAAACCATTTACCGCGGCCGCGCTGCAGGAGAAAATTGAGAAGATTTTCGAACGCATCGAAGCGAATGGGTAGGGGGCGGGTTTGCAATGGCAGATAATAAAGATATTGACGATAAAGCCACTGAATTAGCAAATGAAGAAGCCCTTACTGGGGTACTGAAAGAGCGCACAAAATTACTGCTGGAGAAGTTGGATGAGGGGGATATTAACGCCGCCAACTCGCTGATTCAGGACATTAACTCTGTTCGCGATGAGACCTTATACCTGGAAGTCGGGCGTTTGACGCGCGGCTTGCACAATGCAATACGAGATTTTCACCTCGATATTGGTCTCGACGGAAAGTCTAAGGTGAAAAACGAGATTGAAGAGATCTCTGAGTCTACCAGCAGACTAAATTACGTTATAGAGCTGACAGAGGATGCCGCTAATACCACTATGGACATGGTGGAGGCGAGCCTGCCAGTGGTGGATGCCTTGACTGCCAATGTAAATGAGCTCAAAGCAGACTGGGAGATGTTTCGTCAGCTTAAAAGTGAAGATCCAGACGTAGAGCTAATGTATAAGCGCGTTGACAAAATGATGTCTGGCACCATGACTGATGCATCCACGCTGCATAATAGTTTAAACGAGATACTGATGGCTCAGGGCTACCAAGACCTTAGTGGCCAAGTCATTAAGCGAGTCATTGCTTTGGTCAGCGACGTTGAGAATAGCCTAGTGCGCTTAGTGAAGCTTGCCAGTAATGTAGAGGCTGTAGCAGGGCTAAGTGCCCAGGCCGAGGCAGAGGCTGCGGAAGCGGCAGAGGCGAATATAGATGCCGAAGGGCCGCAGATGAAAGATAGCAAGAACGATGTTGTTTCGGGTCAAGATGACGTAGATGCCTTATTGTCTAGTCTCGGTTTTTGATCAAAGTCATATCAATGAAGTGAGTGGACCATGAGTTTCTCAGACGACGAAGAAATACTAGAAGATTTTCTCATCGAGGCGGGGGAGATACTCGAGCAACTTTCTGAACAGTTGGTTGAGTTGGAGCGTTGCCCTGATGATGCCGATCTATTGAATGCTATTTTTCGTGGCTTTCACACGGTTAAGGGGGGCGCTGGGTTTTTGCAACTCACGCCACTGGTTGACTGTTGCCATATAACGGAAAACTTGTTCGATATGTTGCGCAACGGTGAGCGAAGCGTAACGTCTGAACTCATGGATGTGGTGTTGCAGGTATTGGACTCTGTTAATTTGATGTTTGATCAAGTTAAAGAGCGTGCGGAACTAACCCCGGCAGACCCAGCACTTCTTGCCGCTGTAACTGCGTTAGTAAACGGCGAAGGGGCGGAGGCAGCACCAGCGCCAAGTCCTGAACCCGAACAGAACACAGAAGAGCCAGCAGAAAATGACGATGTAACGGACGAAGAGTTTGAGCAGATGTTGGCTGCACTCGATAAGCCGAGTGAAGAACAAGCGACAGCTGCCCAGGCTAATGAGCCGACCGATGAAATCACCGATGAAGAGTTCGAAGCGCTTCTCGATACATTGCAAAGTGGCAAAAGCGATGAGGCGCCTGCCGCGTCAGCGGCAGCTGAGACTAGCCAGAGCGCCAGTGAGTCAAGTAGCGAGCAAGTCGACAGTGCAGATGAGGATAAGTCTCCGAATGCGCGTCTTGGTCGCGATCAAGATGATATTACGGATCAGGAGTTTGAAGCCTTACTCGATACTCTTCATGGTCAGGGTAAACATCAGGGCTTACCTGTCGCTGATTCGGCCAGCACAGGGGCTAGTTCAACTCCTAAATCAGAACCTCCAAAGGTCGACAAGAAAGTCGATACGCCTGCTCCTGCAGCGCAGAAAAAACCTGAGTCAAAAGCCCCGGCGCCTAAGCCAGCAGCGGCAAAACCTCAGCTCACTGCCGTTAAAGGTGGCGCTCAGGAACCTGTTATTAAGGAAGCGGCGCCCGAGACCACTGTTCGCGTCGATACTCGCCGCTTAGACGAAATTATGAATATGGTGGGTGAGTTGGTGTTGGTGCGTAACAGGCTAGTGCGCATAGGCTCCAATAGTGTTGATGAGATTCTGTCCAAGGCTGTTGCCAATCTGGATCTGGTCACTGCTGATTTGCAGACGTCTGTCATGAAGACGCGTATGCAGCCTATTCGAAAAGTCTTTGGCCGTTTCCCTCGAGTGGTTCGTGACCTAGCCCGTAGTTTAGGCAAAGAAGTGACATTAGAGCTTCATGGGGAGGATACCGATCTAGATAAAAACTTGGTAGAAGCCCTCGCCGATCCATTGGTGCATTTGGTCCGCAACGCTGTTGATCATGGTATTGAAACTCCTGACGTAAGAGAGGCCAACGGTAAGATTAGACAAGGTACTATCTTGTTGGCTGCGGAACAGGAAGGCGACCATATTCTGTTAACCATCTCTGACGATGGCAATGGAATGGATGCAAATGTCCTTCGAGACAAAGCCGTTGAGAAAGGTGTGCTAGATAGAGAAGCCGCAGACAGGCTTGCAGATGAAGAATGTTACGATCTAATTTTTGCGCCTGGCTTCTCCACCAAGACGGAAATTTCTGACGTGTCTGGCCGCGGTGTGGGCATGGATGTTGTTAAGACTAAAATTACGCAGCTCAATGGCTCTATTTATATTCAGTCTCGACCTGGAAAAGGTTCGCGTATTGAAATTAAAGTGCCCTTGACGCTAGCCATTATGCCAACCTTGATGGTGATGGTGGGTGAGCAGGCTTTCGCTCTGCCGCTTGTAAGTGTTAATGAGATTTTCCACCTCGACTTGAAGCGTACGAATATCGTGGATGGTCAGCAGGTGGTAACTGTTCGAGATAAATCGCTCCCCTTATTCCATTTGAAACGTTGGCTGATCAGCCCGCAGCGCAACGAAGAGCAGGGGCAGGCGCATGTTGTAATAGTTACAGTAGGAACCCAAAGAATAGGTTTTGTAGTAGATCACTTGATTGGTCAAGAAGAGGTGGTTATTAAACCTCTAGGTAAAATGCTACATGGCACTGCTGGGATGGCGGGCGCGACGATCACTGGTGATGGTCGTATTGCACTTATTTTGGATGTTCCAGGGCTGCTAAAAAGATACGCGAGCTAAAATATGCCAATAAGAGTTTTAGTCGTCGATGACTCCGGTTTTTTTCGACGACGCTTATGCGAGATAATAAACGCTGCGCCAAACCTCGAAGTGATAGGGACGGCAAACAACGGTCAGGAAGCAATTGAGAAGACGGCGGAGTTAAAGCCCGACGTTATTACAATGGATTATGAGATGCCCGTTATGGATGGCATCACTTCCGTAAGAGAAATTACGCGTCAGTACGGTACTCCTGTGTTGATGTTCTCATCCCTTACTTATGAGGGGGCGCGTGTCACTCTTGATGCATTGGAAGCTGGGGCAATTGATTATTTGCCCAAGAATTTTGATGAGATTTCGCGCAATAGCGCTGAAATTAGACGTACTTTGCACGACAGAATTGTTTCTGTTTCGCGGGCGAAGGCCAGGGCTGGGTTGGTATCAGCTCCAGTGGTGGAAGCGCCGCCGCAGCCAAGGCCGGTAGCTACACCAAGGAGAGGGCAGAAGCCTAGCGTTCTGGTAATTGGAGCCTCTACCGGCGGGCCGATGGCATTACAACAGGTTTTGGTGCAGTTGCCGGCCAATTTTCCAGTTCCTATTTTACTGGTGCAGCATATGCCGGCTACATTTACTAGAGCTTTTGCGGAGCGCTTGGATCGCCTATGTAAGATCTCTGTCAGCGAGGCGGTCGATGGAGATGTTCTCCGAGCTGGTCATGCCTATTTGGCGCCAGGTGGCATGCAAATGATGATCGAGAGTAGAGGGCAGGCGAAAGTAAAAGTTATTCCTGGCGATGAGAGGTTGCACTATAAGCCCTCAGTAGACGTTACGTTTGGCTCGGCCGCTAATGAATATGGAGCGAGGGTGCTCGGTGTAGTATTAACTGGAATGGGCTCCGATGGGCGCGAGGGTGCACGCATGCTGAAAGCAAGGGGTGCGCGAATTTGGGTGCAAGACGAAGAAAGCTGCGTTATCTACGGTATGCCTATGGCGGTATCTAAAGCTGGACTAGCTGAGGAGGAGCTGCCTTTGGAACGTATAGGTGAGCGTTTGCGTGAGGAGATTCCTTCTTAGGTGGCGTAAAAGAGTCTGGTCTCACTATTAACGAGTGGCTTGTTTTAGTCAGTTTAAGGGAATGTATGTCATGCATATTTGGGCGGTAGCGAATCAAAAAGGCGGAGTAGGTAAGACCACTACTACCGTTACCCTTGCGGGGCTATTGGCGGAGTCTGGAAAGCGCGTATTGATGCTTGATCTGGATCCTCAGGGCTCGCTTACTACCTATTTTCGTCATAATCCAGAGACCTTGGCTAAGAGCACTTACGATCTGTTTCAGCCAATGCAAAATGTCTCGCGGCAGATGTTGTTCGATGCAATGCTGGAGACGCAAAACCCCAATCTGAAGCTCTTTCCTGCCAGTACTGCCCTAGCGACCCTAGAGCGCACTGCGACCTCGCAAGAAGGTATGGGCTTAGCCATTTCCAGAACACTGAGCTTACTGTGGGATGACTTCGATTATGTGCTCATCGACTCGCCGCCGACCCTAGGTGTGCTTCTGATCAATGCCTTGGCCGCATGTGAGATGATTCTAGTGCCTGTGCAGACCGAGTTCCTTGCCCTTAAGGGTGTGGAGCGAATGCTGCACACGCTAAAAATGGTGATGCAGTCTAAAAACAAGCCCTTGCCCCATGTCCTGATACCGACTCTATTCGATAGGCGAACTCAGGCTGGCATGCAAAGCTTACGCAAGCTGCGTCAAGATTATCCCGATGAGGTATGGCGCTCGGTGATTCCAGTGGATACTCGCTTGCGCGATGCCAGTAGTCGTGGTGTGTTGCCATCTCAGCTGGACCCCAATGGGCGAGGTGTGAGAGCGTATAGCTTATTACTAAAGAATCTAATGGCCGATGACTATCTCGGGCAAGCGCCTAGGTAGATGCTGAGGGTATGATGAATTGGCATAAACAGAGTGATACTAGTCAAGTGGACGTCGCGCCCGATGTGGTGGTGCAAGACTATCTTGATTTTATGCTTCGCTCCGCCACCAAGGCTGTTGAAACGCCTAAGCCGGTTGTCGTTCCTATTGCCGAGAAGAGTAAGGTTCTTAGCAAAGAAGCCGTTATTACCAAGCCGCCCGAGCTAAAAACAGAGCTGGATGTAGAAGCGCCCGCCACGACAGCGTTGGAGGAGCCGCTTAGTGTCGAGCTTGCTGAGCCGGTGTCCCAGCAGACTCCAGAGCCCTCCGCGACCAAGCCTCGGCAATCCAATAATTCGAAGCCTCATTGGGCCGAGGAGCCGTTTGAATGCCTTATGTTTCAAGTGCTGGGCTTGAAGCTAGGGGCGGCCTTGGTGGAGTTGGGTGGCATTGCTCGGATCGACGATGATCTCAAGCCAGTGTTTGGTCAGTCTAATTGGTTCATGGGTTTATTGCGTTGGAATGGCCGCAACATCAAAGTGATCGATACTGCTAGGCTGATCATGCCCGAGCGACTTGAGGGGCGGCCAGAGAATGAACATCCGAATTATGAGTTTGTCCTGATGATTGAGGGCACTGATTGGGGCTTGGGTATTGATTCTGCATCGGAGTCGGTCCACTTGAACCCCAACGAGGTCCGTTGGCGTGTGAGTAAACAGACGCGTCCATGGTTGGCGGGTACCGCCTTGGAGCGAATGTGCGCCATACTTGACCTAGCAACGGTGTCGGCCCAATTGGAAGAAAACGAAAGGCCCGAAAAATAGCGATCTCTGGCATAAACTGTGCATTATTAAAGTGAAAGCGGTAAGCGATGACTTTTTTTTGACGCAGAGACCGGAGCGCGAATGAATTAAGTTTTTGTAGGAGTCGCCAGTTTTGGCGATCTTCATAAGCCGTATGAATGAGGAGAACAACATGGTCGATGCGGTCCGCGATAATTCGGAAACTGCCCAGGAGCAGGTGCTGCAGTGGGTGACGTTTAATCTCAACGATGAGACTTATGGCGTCAATGTCATGGCAGTGAAAGAAGTGCTGCGCTATACCGATATTGCGCCCGTGCCCGGCGCGCCAGACTATGTACTTGGTATTATTAATATCCGAGGTACGGTGATCTCTGTTATCAATACGCGACGTCGTTTCGGTTTGCCGGACCAAGAACCCACAGATAACACGCGCATTGTTATTTTAGAGATTGGTAAATACGTGGTCGGCATCATGGTCGATAGCGTTGCTGAAGTGGTTTACCTGCGTCAATCGGAAATAGAAACCGCGCCGAATATTGGTAAAGATGAATCCGCCCGTTTCATTCAGGGCGTTTGTAATAAAAACGACGAACTATTAATTCTGGTTGAGTTCGATAAGTTAATCAGCCAGGAAGAACTCGAAGAATTGTCGCAGAACTGAGTGTAAGTTCTAGCGCGATGGGAGCCCCATTATGTCCGCAGCTTTGTTATACGGTGCCGCTACTGCCATAGCCTTGATGGCCATGGCTCTGATCTATAGTTTGCGTGTCATAAGAGGTTTGCGCTTAGCTCATATTAGAACCGAGGCTGAGCTCAAGTCTTTGCGCAATGACATCACTGCTGTTGGCAGAGGGGCTATAGGCGTTGGCAAGCGAGTACAAGCGCTGCAGAACAGGCTACAAACCACGGAGCGCCGTCAGGAAGACATGGAACAAAAAGATATGGGCAAAGTAGCGTTTACTCACGCCAGCAAGCTTGCCCAGATGGGAGCGCCTACAGGCGAATTAGTGAGCACCTGCGGCCTCTCCCAAGCCGAGGCGGATCTCATCTCACTGATGCAGGTTCGAAGTAAAGAAAACAATCGCTCTGCTGCCTAGTCCATAGATATTCGTGTAATCTCTCCTAGGCAAATTGGCGATTGCCGTCATCTGCTCATTCTTTTATGCTTGTCGGCCTTTCAACTAGCATTGCTGGCCTTTGTTTATGCGTTTGACAAGCTATACTGACTACGCTCTTCGAGTGCTGTTATACACCGGCGCTGCGGGAGAGACGGTGACGATCTCACGGATCTCTGCCGCTTTCGACATCTCTAAGGATCATTTGCGTAAGGTTGTACATGCGCTTGCTCAGGCTGGTTTCGTGACGACCACTCAGGGGCGAAGTGGCGGTATTACTCTGGCCCGCCCGCCTGAGGCCATCAATATCCGTGATGTGGTTGAAAAGTTTGAGACTACTGTGCTGGTTGAGTGTTTCGATCCCGAAACGAATACCTGTCAGATAGACGGGATGTGCGGCCTTAAACATGCCTTGTTCAAGGCGCAGAGCGAATTCCTCAATACGCTGGGTGAGTATACATTGAGTGATTTTCTCAAGAGCAAGAAGCTAATCGCGTTTTCTAAAACTTAATTTCTAATTGATGCTTGACCGCTGTCGTCTTAATCTTAATAATGTATCAGGAGTACATCATTACTTAATACGCTATCCCACACATTCAGCTTTGAGGATCACTACATGAGTTCTGTATTTGAAAAGATTGGCGGCGCAGCAGCTGTAGACGCGGCAGTAGATATATTTTATCGACGAGTTCTGGGCGATCCGCTCATCAGTCATTTTTTCGACAGCGTCGATATGGATCGTCAGATCGGCAAGCAAAAAGCCTTTCTCACCATGGCATTCGGTGGGCCTAATGAATACACGGGCGCTGATATGCGGACTGCCCACAAGCATATGAATCTAACTGAAGAGCATTTTGGTGCTGTTGCAGGTCACCTCCAAGGAACCTTGGAAGAGCTGAGTGTGCCTGAAGATCTCATTGGTGAAGTAATGGCAATCGCGGCCAGCACTCACGATGATGTGCTGAACCTATAACAAAGCTTGCAATGCCCCCAGTGAAAGCTAAAGCCAGTAACTGGGGTGCTAAACCTTCCTTTTGCTCTAGGAATTGACGCCCGTGCCGTATATTTCCCTTGATGATAAGCAGTTCATTCTCTCTGAGGGCGAAACCGTCTTAGATTGTCTTATTCGCCACGATCAGGAGATCTCCTATGCCTGTCGCTCAGGTGTGTGTCAGTCCTGTTTGGTGAAGGTGGAGCAGGGCGAGGTGGATGACAGGGCCAGTGCCGGTCTCAAGGATACCTTAAGGGCGGATGGTTATGCCTTGGCATGTCAGTGTGCCCCGAGTGAGGACTTGCGGATTCAACTGCCCGGGGCTGATGTCGCGGCGGTAGAGGTATCCATATACGGTATTGATCGACTCTCCGAAAATGTCATGTGTCTGCGTTTGTCACCCGTCGTCGGACAAGAGGTCTTTGCAAGCAGGCCGGGGCAGTATCTTAATGTCATTAATCCGGCAGGGGTGGCTCGCAGCTATTCTATTGCCAATGATTTAGAGACAGACGGTTATTGGGAATTACATATTGCCAATACTTCCCATGGGGAGTTTACCCAATGGCTCTTCTCGCAGGCCGAGCCAGGCATGGTCTTGCATGTGAGAGGGCCGGCAGGGGATTGTTTCTATGTGAATGAGCAGCAAGAGAGTTTTCCTATTCTGCTCGCTGGCACGGGGACAGGCTTGGCGCCTCTATACGGTATTTTGCATACGGCGCTTCGAGCTGGGCATAAAGGTGATATCACGCTGCTTCACGGTGGCTTGAACCCTCAAAGACTATATCTGCTAGATGAGCTGAAACGTCTGGATGAACAATTTGAGAATTTTCGCTATCGTGCTCTTGTGCTCAATAATGAGCCAAAAGATGACAGAGTCGAGTGTGGGGATCTAACACTCGAGGCGATCGAAAGCCTTGCCCACGATGCTTTAGGCGAGCAGAGAGTGTATTTATGTGGTGCTCCTGATTTTGTGCATGGGCTCAGACGTAGCATTTTCATGAAGGGAGTTAAGTCTGCGAATATCTTCTGCGATGCCTTTGTGACTAAGCCATCTAATGCTGTGGCGTGATTAGTCAAAAACTTGCCTCAAAGTCCTGCTATCACGTGCTATACTCCTGCCACTTTGTAGCCAGTTTAAGTGTGTTTTAGCCCCCTATGTCCTTGAATGCAGAGGCAAAAGCCTCATCTTCAGAAAGTCGCCTTTTAGATGCCCACGAGCTTTTTTGCGAGCGTGACGATCGAGTTCTATTCTCTGGGCTCAATTTCTCTCTGGATGCCGGTGATCTGATGCAGGTTCAAGGGAGCAATGGCAGTGGTAAAACCACCTTGCTACGTATCCTGTGCGGTTTGAATAGTAGTTACGAGGGCGAAATTCGCTGGCAGGGCGAAGATATTCACGATATGCGTGAGGAGTTTCAGGCTGCATTGCACTATATCGGTCATCGTGCAGGGGTTAATAAAGTCCTCACGGCGCGAGAGAATCTGCGCTGGAGCGTGGCCCTGCATCGACAAGTAAGCGATACAGATATCGATGACGCACTGGCTAGGGTCGGTTTGCTGGGCTATGCAGACGTGGTGTGCCGTAATATGTCGGCAGGCCAGCAACAACGAGTCTCTCTTGCGGGCCTGTTGTTAAGCCCTGCAAGGCTGTGGGTCTTAGATGAACCTTTCACCACGCTCGACGTGAAAGGGGTGAAAATACTTGAGAACTTATTAGTTCAGCATGTAGAGGGCGGTGGAGCGGTTTTGGTGACCACCCATCATCAATTGGATGTCGCGTGGAATTTACGCCGACTTAACCTCGATGGGCTAAGCCGATGAGTGGGAAGTCTCCAGTGAAAGTCTCCACATTCTCTGCCTTCCGGGCGACACTGCGGCGCGATTTGCTTATTGCTCTGAAGCGCCGCAACGATATGCTCAATCCCTTGATGTTCTTTCTTATTGTGGTGTCCTTATTCCCCCTAGGGGTCAGCTCCGACCCCGCTGAGCTGACTCGCATCGCAGCGGGAACTGTTTGGGTAGCGGCTCTGCTAGCATCGATGCTGTCTCTGGATAATCTGTTTCGGGCCGATTATGAGGATGGCTCATTAGAGCAGCTCATCTTGTCGCCGCAGCCTCTCTATTTCATGGTTTTAGCCAAGAATATCGCTCACTGGCTTATCAGTGGTTTACCAGTGGTCATTATGTCTCCCTTGCTTGCCTATATGCTGTACTTGCCCAGTGAGTCTTACTGGGCACTTGTGGTGACTCTGCTTCTTGGTACTCCGGTATTGAGCTTGTTTGGTTCAATAGGCGTGGCCTTGACGGTAGGCCTTGGTAGCCGCGGCCTGATTCTGGCGGTTATCGTTTTACCCCTTACGGTGCCGGTGCTTATAATCGGAGCCAAAGCGGTAGCAGATGTCAGCCTTGGTCTGGATGTATCGATGCATTACGCATTATTGGGGGCGATTCTCGCGATGGCTTTTACCTTGGCGCCTTTCGCCTCGGCAGGGGCCCTCAGAATCAGCGTCAATTGATCGCTTGCTAAGCCCCGTGTGTTACAAAAAGTGACGGGGCTTAGGGTTCGCTTGTGCTATATTCGGCGACCAGTTAATGATGATTGGTTTTATGCTAACTCGATGTTTTATCGACAGTTCATGAGTAGGAAATATGTGGCTTTGGTTTTCTAAATTGGGTTCGCCCAAGTGGTTTTACGAACTCTCCAGTAAGTGGTTGCCTTGGCTTTATGTGGCCATGACAATACTGCTGAGTGTCGGGCTCGTTTGGGCCTTGCTGTTTGTGCCACAGGACTACCAGCAGGGCGATACCATTCGCATTATGTATGTCCACGTACCTGTTGCCAGTATCTCCTTAGCCTGTTTCCCCCTAATGGCGGTCGCTGGGGTAATCACCCTCGTGTGGAAAATGAAGCTGGCAGACATGGTGGCCAAGTGCGCCGCTCCTATTGGGGCATGGTTTACTGCAGTAGCCTTAGCCACTGGCGCCATCTGGGGCGAGCCAATCTGGGGAACTTGGTGGGTCTGGGATGCCAGATTGACCTCGATGCTTATTCAGTTTTTCTTATTGGTGGGTGTGATAGTGCTTCGTTCGGCTATCGAGAGCCCCGACTCTGCGGCCAAGGCTTGTGCGCTACTATCCATTGTTGGCGCTATTAATGTCCCCATTATTAAGTACTCGGTAGAGTGGTGGAATACGCTGCACCAACCCGCTAGCGATTTCTCTATGGACCAAAACAGCGCTACGGGGCCGGAAATATGGGTGCCTTTAGTCATTATGATAATAGGCGTTTACTGCTTTTTTGTTATCAGCCTAATTTTATCTACTCGCAACGAAGTGCTTCAGCGAGAGCGTAAGTCCAAGTGGGTCGTCGATATTGTGAATTCCGCAAAGGGGTAGGAAAGAGATGTTTGATAATTTGGCGTTTTCCAGCTTCAGCGAGTTCCTGCAAATGGGCAAATATACTGTTCATGTTTGGTCAGTTTATGCCATTTTTGCGGTCTTTATTTTTGTGAACCTATTCTTGCCGCGTCTAGAGCGTAAACGCTTTATTCTCGAGCAAAAAAGACGAGCATTGCGCGAAGCTCAAATCAACAGTGCGCGCGACAGTTCTTCGGGAGAGAACCTATGAAACCTCATCGTCGTAAGAAGTTGACGATTATCCTATTTATCGCCACGGGCTTAGGCGTGGCTATTGGCTTGTCTCTGTATGCCTTGAGCAATAGCGTGGATTTGTTTTTTACACCCACTCAGGTTGCCGCGGGAGAAGTGGAAGCTGGACGCAGAATTCGCATAGGCGGAATGGTTAAAGAGGGAACTGTTGAGCGAGCTCAAGACTCACTCCACGTCGAATTTATTACGACAGACTATAATAACGATCTGTTAGTGCGTTATGACGGTATATTGCCGGATCTGTTCCGCGAGGGGCAGGGTGTGGTCGCCGAGGGTATGGTGGTTGACGGCGTATTCACCGCTAGCAGGGTGCTGGCTAAACACGATGAAGACTATATGTCGGTTGAGGTGAAGGCAGCGATGGATGCAGCGGCTGCCGCCGGAACAAGCGCAATGCCAGGAGTTGCTAATGGTTCCTGAGTTAGGTCAATTCGCGCTAATAATTACCTTCTGCCTTTGTGTCATCCTAGGCACAGTCCCATTGCTAGGCGCTACCGTTGGCAATAGGCTTTGGATCTCGCTAGCCAGACCTCTGACCGCCGGTGTATTCGTGTTCTTGAGTCTGTGTGTAATTGTCTTGGGCTATAGCTTCGTCACTGATGACTTCTCTGTTTCGTTTGTCGCCCAACACTCCAATACCGCGCTGCCACTCCAGTATAAATTCACGGCTATTTGGGGTGGGCACGAGGGGTCATTTCTTTTTTGGACCTGGATGTTAGGTCTCTGGATGCTGGCTGTCAGTATTTTTAGCAAGGCAATGCCAGACGATTTTGTGGCAAGAGTGCTTGCTATCATGGGGCTCATAGGGGCCGGTTATACTCTGTTTATGATCGCGACGTCGAACCCATTCGATAGGGTGCTTCCTTTGTCTCCGGCAGATGGGGCGGACCTAAACTCCGCGCTACAGGATTTTGCCTTTATTATTCATCCCCCATCGCTGTACATGGGTTACGTTGGTTTTTCCGTTGTATTTGCTTTTGCTATTGCTGCTTTGATGAGCGGACGCTTAGACGCGGCGTGGGCACGTTGGTCTCGTCCTTGGGCCAATGCCGCTTGGGCTATTCTCACCATCGGTATTGCTTTAGGGTCTTGGTGGGCTTACTACGAACTGGGCTGGGGCGGCTGGTGGGCCTGGGACCCGGTGGAAAATCCTCCGATGATCAACTGGTTATTGGGTACCGCACTGATTCACTCATTGGCGGTAACCGAGAAGCGGGGCGTATTTAAGAGCTGGACCGTTTTATTGGCCATCATGGCTTTTGCGGCTAGCCTGCTGGGAACCTTTATTACTCGTTCAGGCTTGTTGACGTCGGTGCACGCATTCGCCTCTGATCCGACGCGAGGCGTGTATATTCTGGGTTTCCTCGGATTTATTATTGGCGGTTCGCTTCTGCTGTTTGCTTTGCGTGCCCCCCTAATGAAAAGTGAGTTTGGCTTTTCTGCTATATCGCGTGAGGTTTTCCTATTAGCTAATAATATTATTCTAGTGGTGGCGAGCGCCGCGATACTATTGGGTACCCTATACCCGATGGTTTACCAAGCGGTGACAGGGGGCGACTTGCTATCGGTGGGGCCTCCCTATTTCAATACTATTTTTGTGCCTCTCATGAGCATTTTGGTGATCTTCCTAGTGATGGGTTCCATTAGTCGCTGGAAGAAAACCTCTGTCGCTCACTTGCGTAAACAGCTGACAATGGTCGCCGCTCTAAGCGTCGCTCTTGGTGTGCTTATTCCACTAGCGGTAACGTTGGAATTCTCCTTCGGTGCAAGTATTGCTACTGCCCTAGGCCTTTGGGTCATACTGGGTGTACTGCAAGATATCCGAATCAAAATCGCCAATAAAGCTAGCGTCGCGCAAGGGCTTAAATCTTTAGCGCTGAGCTATTGGGGAATGCAGATTGCTCATTTCGGTTTTGCGGTTATTTTATTGGGGGCATCGCTAACCAGTATTTATAGTAGTGAAAAGAGTGTTCTGCTTTCCGCAGGCGAGACTGTCTCGCTAGGCAACTACGAGTTTCTATTTGAGGGCACAGAGCCTATTCGCGGGGCCAACTATATTGGCGATAGAGCAGGGTTCCAAGTGTTTAAAGATGGCAGTTACCTCGAAGACTTACACCCTGAGAAGCGGCTATATACCGCAAGCGGTAGCCCCTCTACAGAGATGGGTATCGACTCGGGCTTCTGGCGCGATCTCTTTATTACCCTAGGTGAGCGCAGAGATTCCGGCGCTTGGTCCATGACAGTTTATATAAAGCCCTTTGTGCGCTGGGTGTGGCTAGGCGCTATTTTGATGGCGCTAGGTGCTGTAGTAGCGGTCACCGATAAGCGTTATCGTAAGATGACAGTGAAATCGACAAGTAAGCCTAAGCAAGCCGATGGGGCAGACGCTTCCGGCTTGGAAACGGCGACTCGATAGATAATTGGCGAATAGAGTAGAGGTTTTTATATGGCTCGGTTGAAATTATTTTTGCCTGTTTTTGTATTCTTCGCTCTAGCAATTATGCTATGGCGTGGTTTATATCTTGATCCGCGTACATTGCCGTCGGTGCTGATTGATAAACCTTTGCCTGAGTTTGAACTCAAGACGGTTGAACTCGGCGATACATTGGTAGGCAAGGCGGACTTGCCAGACGAGCCTTTTCTGTTGAACGTTTGGGGCAGCTACTGTCTGCCCTGTCTGCAAGAAAACCCTATCTTAATGGAAGCCGCCGAGAAGGATATCGTTCCTATCGTTGGGGTAAATTACAAAGATAAGCTCAATCTTGCACAGATGTGGTTAGAGGATAACGGTAGTCCTTTTGAGTTTAGTGTCTTAGATGAAGATGGACGCTTAGGTATCAATCTTGGCGTGTACGGCGCACCTGAAACTTTCTTAGTCGATGGCAACGGCACTATACGTTATAAACATATTGGTGTTATCGATTACAAAGCTTGGGAAGAAGAAATTATGCCGGCTATCGCAGCTGTTAAAGCGGAACAATGATGTTAAATCGATCTGCTAATTATTTTCAAATACGTTTGCTCTTGAGTGTTTTAGCTCTTGTCGTGTTCAGTTGCTTTTCCATTGCGGCATTAGCTGCGGTCGATACCTTCGAGTTCGAGAATGAAGAGCAACAACAGCGATTTCGGCATCTATCTAATGAATTTCGTTGCCCCATGTGTCAGAACACTAGCCTAACCGGTTCCAGCGGCGGCGTGGCGGAAGACTTGCGCCGCGAGATCTACTATATGATTGTAGATGGTAAAACTGACGCTGAGATCGAACAGTTTATGTTTGAGCGCTATGGGGACTTTATTTTTTATCGGCCACGTTTCATTTGGCAGACCTGGTTGCTTTGGTTGGGGCCACTATTCTTTCTGCTAGTCGGTGGCTGGCTTATTGCTGGCATTATTCGCAGAGCGAAATCGAGTGATCGCGTTGAGCCAAGTCTGAATGAAGAAGACCAAGAGCGTTTGCGAAAAATGCTCGATAAGGTCGAATAATCATAATGACAAGGCCGTTTCTTTTCTTACTAAATTCTACGATTGGCAGAGAGTCTAAGCACTATTTGCTCATGAGTGCTGGGGGATAAATTGTTCTGGTATTTTGCAATTGCATTACTTGCTTTGGCGGCATTATTCGTTGTTGTGCCGACTTGGCGTTTTCATCGCGACTCGGCAGACGATCGATCGCGCCGTGAACAAGCAAATCTACTTATCTTCAAAGAGCGTGTTGCCGAGCTTGAGCGAGAGCTGGAAGCTGGTCTACTGGAGAGCGAAAACTTTGATGCTTTAAAGGCAGAGCTTGAACGCAGCTTGCTAAGCGATGTGACTCAACAAGGTGAGTCTTCATCCAGTCAAAACTCGAGCGAAGCGGGTGTTAAGAAGTCGCGTCTAGTGCCAATAATCATGTTCCTTCTAGCGATACCCGTTAGCGTGCTGTTTTACCAGCAATGGGGTTTCAGTGACGAGCTAGAGCTCGCAGAGTTATTTGAGCGCACAAGCACTAACCAGGACCCAGAGGTCGCAAGAGAGCTTGTCTATAGTATCGGTGAGATTTTAGAACACGACCCTGAGAATGGTTGGGCTTTATATTTTTTAGGTCAAAATTTAATTACTTTGGGCGAATTTCCTCTAGCCTCTAGTGCTTTCGAGAGAGCGAGCCAATTCATCGAGCAGCCCCAAGATCAGGCCGTTGTCCTAGGGCAACATGCCTTCTTGGAATATATGCTCGCGGGTCAGGAGATCACCGAGAAGGTAGAAGAAGTCATCGACCGTATTCAGCGCCTAGAACCCAATCAGGTGCTCGCGCTACAGATTTTGGGAATGGATGCAGAGAAGCAGCAAGACTATCAAAGCGCCATTACCTATTGGCGCAGAGTGCTGCAATTAACGCCGCAAGGTGATGATGCTAACGCTATCCGTGAGCGTATCTCGATCGCTCAGCAGGCTTTGGCGACCTCGAGTAATTCGCGTGATCGTGACGCCGCTGCGGGGCCGCGAATAGATGTGGAATTATCGATTGCCGAGGGCATTGACCTGCCTGCCGATACTCGAGTATTTGTGTCAGCACTAGAAGAGGGCGGCCGCGGGCAGCCCCTTGCAGCTCAAGTATTGACCTTGGGCGAGTTGCCTACCACTATTAGGCTGACAAACGCCGATGCGGTAGGGCCGTTTAATCTCTCATCGGCTGAAATGGTATACGTAGTGGCCACTGCATCGTCCACGGGTACGGCGAATGTCAGTTCGGGTGATTATCAGACGCGAACTGAGGCGTTTGCTCACCTTAATACTCATGCTATTTTACAGTTAGAGATTAAGGATCTGGTGCCTTAAACGGCAGCAAGATAGGCAAGGCAGCCCTCTAGTGCTGTCGGCGTTAAGATGCATACTGAAGCTACAAGTACATAGGGCAGGAAAAGGCAAGAATCAGAATACAAAAATAAAAACATAATAGAGGGGACTGATATGCTTGGTAGTATGATGGATAAGCCGCTTAATATTGCGGATATTTTGGAGTATGCGGCGCAGTATCTGCCCGATGCAGAAATAATTACGCGTCAGGTTGAGGGCGGAATTCATCGATATGGCTACGCGGATTCTCTTGCCAGAACGAAGCAATTAGCCAACGCTCTGCAGGCTCTAGGGGTGCAACAAGGCGATAGAATCGGCACCTTGGCGTGGAATACTTATAGACACTTTGAAATCTATTACGCCGTCTCCGGTATGGGGGCTGTTACCCATACAATTAACCCTCGACTCTTTGCCGAACAAATCGTTTATATCATCAATCACGCCGAAGATACTTTTCTGTTTGTCGACTTGAGCTTTGTGCCAATTCTCGAGGCTATCAAGAACGAAATTCCTACCGTAAAAGGAATTGTCGTTATGAGCGATGCGCAGCACATGCCAGAGCATTCTTTGCCCAATGTTCATTGTTACGAAGACCTAATCGCTGCCTATAATAGCGAGTTTCAGTGGCCAAGTTTTGACGAAAATACAGCGGCCTGTTTGTGCTATACATCCGGTACTACGGGTAATCCCAAAGGGGTGATGTACTCTCATCGCTCCACGGTTCTGCATGCGCTTTCGGCCTGTCGCGGTTCGGCCTTGAACCTGGGCCCTATGTCTCGAGTGTTGCCCGTAGTCCCTATGTTTCACGTCTGTGCATGGGGCATTCCCTACTGTGCGCCAATAGCCGGTGCTACCATTATTTTCCCCGGTGCGGGAATGGATGGTGAGTCGCTATACGAGCTCATTGATCAAGAGAGCGCAACAGCGCTTCTGGGGGTGCCTACTGTTTGGCTGGGCCTGCTAACGCACATAGAGTCCGTGGGCGGACATTTGGATAGCGTCGAGAACGTTGTGATTGGGGGTTCTGCTGCTCCTCGTTCCATGATGGAGAAATTCCAAGATACCTATGATGTATTCCCTATTCACGCATGGGGTATGACAGAGCTTAGTCCTATGGGTAGCCTGTGCGCACAGACGCCCTTTTTAAAATCAGCGTCTAAAGACGAGCGCGCCAAGGTGCAGGCGAAGCAGGGGCGCCCAGTTTTTGGCGTAGAGATGAAGATTGTAGACGATGACGATAATGCCTTGCCCCACGATGGCGAGACTTACGGCAAATTAATGGTGCGAGGGCCTTGGGTAGCCAGTGCCTATTATAAGAACGAAGACGATTCTGCCTTCAGGGATGGATGGTTCGATACCGGCGATGTCTCTACTATCGATGCCAATGGGTATATGCAGATTGTCGATCGTAGTAAGGATGTCATTAAATCTGGCGGCGAATGGATTAGCTCCATAGAGCTAGAGAATGCGGCTGTGGGCTACGAGTGCGTAGCAGAGGCCTGCGTCGTTGGGGTTGCGCATCCTAAGTGGGATGAGAGGCCGTTATTGTTAATTGTTTGTAAAGCCGGTACACAGTGCACTAAAGACGATATAATCGACTATCTAAGTGATAAGGTAGCAAAATGGTGGTTACCAAATGATGTGGTGTTCGTAAACGAATTGCCCCATACGGCCACCGGTAAACTGTTGAAGTCTGAAGTGCGTAAACAGTATGAATCACATTATTTTACGTCACAGAGCGCTTAGGCGTTTGGACGGTGGGAAAGAGCTTTAATGAGTAGAACAGCGACAGTTGAAGATACCACAGAGTTGATCGATAAATTTGGTCGACGGGTAGACTATGTCCGGCTTTCTGTGACGGATCGATGCGATTTTCGCTGTGTGTATTGCATGACGGAAGACATGACATTCCTGCCGCGTGAGCAGGTGTTGTCATTAGAGGAGATTCATAAGATTGCGCAGGCATTTACCGAGCTTGGGGTCAGCAAAATCAGGCTAACCGGCGGCGAGCCAATGGTGCGCAATAATGTCATGTCTCTAGTGGAGAACCTGGGGCGATTACCTGGCTTAAAAGAATTACTGCTCACCACCAATGGTGCTCAGCTGGGCAAGTACGCGGCTCCACTGCGAGAGGCTGGTGTTAACCGTATTAATATCAGTATTGATAGTCTCGACGCCGAAAGGTTTAGAAAGATCTCCCGAGTTGGGAAGTTGGAGAGTGTTCTTGCAGGTATCGATGCTGCAAAGGCCAACGGTTTTGAACGGATACGCCTAAATGCCGTCATCATGAAGGGGTATAATGACGATGAAGTATTGGATCTTACTCGTTATGCCGTAGAGCGGGATTTAGATATTGCCTTCATCGAGGAGATGCCACTAGGCAATGCCTCCGATCATGATCGCGAAAGCACCGTTTGCAGTAATGACTGGGTGCGCGAGCAGATTCAAAGCCAGTACGAGTTAGTATCGAGTACCCAAAGCACTGCTGGCCCCTCGAAGTATTATCTCATTCCCGGCAAGAAGAGCCGTATAGGCTTTATCTCACCCGTAAGCCATAATTTTTGCGCCGACTGTAATCGCGTTAGGGTGACAGTGGAAGGGCGCTTACTCTTGTGCCTAGGTAATGAACACTCTGTCGATTTGCGCGCCGTCCTGCGTAGCGAAGGCAGTACGATGGAGCTGCTTAAAGAGACTATTATTGCCGCTATGGATTTAAAACCAGAGCGTCACTATTTTTACGATAAAGAGCATATCCAGCCTGTGCGCCTGATGAATATGACCGGTGGTTAAGCGCTTTTGCTCTCGTGAGACAATTTTAAATCCCTATTCTTAATTGATTCACGTCGGCTACGATTTCAGCTGGCGGTTTGCTTTGGAGCTTAAGTAAAAATGAGTAAAGAGTCAGATGGTCAACAAGCGCAGTTTTCACCAGTGAGAACTGCTGTATTAACCGTTTCAGATACCCGTACCGAAGAAACCGACAAGTCGGGTAAGTTTCTAGTGGAATGCCTAGAGAGTGCAGGGCATCAACTATTGAATAAACAAATAGTGAAAGACGATGTTTATCAGCTGCGCGCCGTGGTGTCCGCCTATATTGCCGATGAGCAGATTCAGGCAGTTTTAGTCACCGGTGGAACAGGCTTCACTCATAGGGATAACACGGTCGAGGCATTAACACCGCTTTTCGATAAGCATATAGAGGGCTTTGGAGAGGTGTTTAGGTATCTATCCCTGCAGGAAATTGGCAGTTCTACTGTGCAGTCTAGAGCCTTCGCCGGCCTAGCCAATGACACCATTGTGTTCTGTATGCCGGGCTCGCCAAATGCATGTCGTACAGCATGGGAAGGAATTATTGCTCAGCAACTCGATAGTCGACACAAGCCATGCAATTTTGTGGATAAATTAAAAGATTAGTAGGGTGTAGAAGAAGAGAATCCCGGTAGGGGTGCACCTAGAATGGGTGATCTACCGGGATAATTGAGGTCGTTGATGCTGTTGTTCGGTATTCTGCATAAGCTGTTACCTGGCTTGTTGGCTGTGGGCCTTCATCAAAGATTGATTAAGGCTACGAGGCTAACATTGTGAGTACTGGGACTGCTAGTGATGCTGCTACGACCGTTACCGATACTAGCACTGCACGAGCATTAAAGATTACTTCACTCATTTCCATCTCCTTTTGATTGAGTTTTGGGTTCACGTCATTAATTGACGGAAAGAATAGTAACACATTTGAGGATAAAGGTAACACTTTTATTGCTCTTTTCGTAACATTTTGTGTGATCTACTTCCCAAATTGCGACGCCCACGATTGTTTCGGTAACACAGTATTTTGATTTGAGGTGTGTCTTTTTAAATGAAAAATATTAAAAATCAATTGCTTAACGCTCAGGTGGTCGCTATTCCCGAGAGTCGACAGCTGGATGTGCTCGCAGATCTGTTACTCAATCGTGGGGCCCAAGTGTTACGTGTACCCCTCGTCTCCATCCTAGATGCGCCTGATCAGGGCCCCATTAGGCTGTGGTTACAGCAATTTATTGAGCACACTCCTGACTATTTGGTGGTGTTGACCGGCGAAGGACTAAGGCGATTAAGGAGTGCCGCTCAGCGCGAGGAATGCGAGGAGCAATTTCTGGCAAGCCTGGATCGAGTTAGCAAGATTTGTCGCGGGCCTAAGCCGGGACGAGTGTTACGAGAGCTGTCCATGCGTCCCGATCTATTGGGTAAGGCTCCCACGAGCGAGGGCATCATTGCGGCGCTTGAGGACTTGGACCTGAGTGGCAAGCGAGTGGCGGTGCAACTCTATGGCGAGGAGCCTAATTTGCGCTTGATCAATTACTTACAGGATAGGGGGGCGACGGTCTTGCCGGTATCCCCCTATGTGTATGCACCCGATGCCGACGAGGAAAAGGTATTGGCGCTCATTCAATCTTTAATCGCAGGAACGGTGACCATGATGTGTTTCACCTCCCAGCCTCAGCTGCGACGCCTGCAAAAGATTGCTGAAAACAATGCCTTGCTTGAGCCTTTAATAGAGGCTCTCAACAGCATCCATATAGCGGCGGTAGGCCCCATTGTCGCGCGTCAATTGGAAGAGGCGGGAATTCGCGTGTCAGTCATGCCGGAGTCCTTGTACTTTATGAAGCCCATGGTCACCGAGCTAGCGAAACTGGTGGCTCAGCAGCCCCCTCAGTAATAGGGTTTCGGACCATAATGAACAAAGGAAGAATGAAAAATTTATGCGAGTGATGACACTAAATTGCAATGGTATTCGTGCGGCGGCTAAAAAGGGTTTTTTCGAATGGCTGAAAGAAGTGGATGCCGATGTGATCTGCTTGCAAGAGACCAAGGCTCAGATACATCAGTTAGAAGACCCTATATTTCACCCCGAGGGCTACCACTGCTACTATTTTGACGCACTTAAGAAAGGTTATTCGGGAACTGCCCTATACAGCAAGAAAAAGCCTGATCGGGTCAGCAAAGGCCTCGGATGGCCAATCGCCGATGAGGAAGGCAGATACATACAGGCCGATTTCGGCGATCTGAGTATTGCATCCCTGTATTTGCCTTCAGGTTCCAGTAGCGATGAGCGCCAGGCTAGAAAATTTGAATTTCTAGATGATTACATGGCGCATATGCGCAAGCTCGCCGCCGATGATAGGCAGTATATCGTCTGCGGTGACTGGAATATCTGCCACAAAGAGATTGATCTTAAAAACTGGAAGGCTAATCAAAAAAATTCTGGTTTCTTACCGCAGGAGCGCGAGTGGCTGGATACCCTCTATGATGATGTTGGCTTTGTCGATGCTTTTCGCCTTGTGAACAAGAATGCGGAAGAATACAGCTGGTGGTCCGCCAGAGGGCAGGCACGTGCTAATAATGTGGGGTGGCGATTAGACTATCATGTGGTATCGCCTGAGATTGCACAGAAAGTACAGGCGGCGTCTATTTATCGAGAACAGCCCTTTTCGGATCACGCCCCGGTAACATTGGATTACAAAATCAAACTGTGAGCAGTCAGAGAATTAGGAGAGAGTTTATGCGCTTGGCGTTATTCGTCTTATTGGCATTGTTGGGGAGCGTTCAGGCCCTCGCTCAGGATTTGCAGGCCAGAATTACAACCAATAAAGGGGTGATAGTCGCTCAGCTTAATGAGCGTGCAGCGCCAACTAGTGTGGCTAATTTTGCCAATCTGGCCATGAGGGGCTTTTACGATGGCTTGCGCTTTCATCGGGTAGAGCCGCGCTTCATGATTCAAGGCGGCGACCCTAAAGGTAATGGAAGCGGTGGGCCGGGCTATCGTTTTACCGGAGAGCTGCTGCTAAAGCATACTCGTCCAGGGACTCTATCGATGGCCAATAGTGGCCCTGGGACAGATGGTAGCCAGTTCTTTATTACCCATGTTCCGACGCCCCATCTAGACGGCAAGCACTCTGTCTTTGGGCGTGTGACTACAGGGCAGGATGTAGTTAATGCGATTCGTCGTGGTGATACAATTGAGTCTATCGAGATACTGGGTGACCCAAGTGCAGTGTTTGCCCGCAAGAGTACAGAATTGCAGCGCTGGAATGTGGTGCTAGACACTAATTTTGTGGACCTTAAGCCTGCACCACAATAAGCTTAGCAGTCCTAGGGAAGCACTTGCTTGAAGGGTTTAACCGTCCAGCTTTCGAATACCCCTTCTAGCGCATAGGGGTCGGCATCTGCCCATGTCTGGGCTTGCTCGAGCGAATCGAATTCCACGATCAGAAGGCTGCCAGTAAAGCCAGCCTCTCCGGGCTCTTCGTTATCAATGGCAGGGTGAGGGCCGGCAATAATAATACGGCCTTGATCCTTCAATGTTTGCAAGCGCTCTAAGTGAGCGGGGCGATTTACTTTGCGCAGTGGCAAACTATTGGGGACGTCTTTGCATATGATGGCGTATAGCATTGGTATACCTTAATTGGCTTCAAATTTGGGCACTATCTTAATCGATTTGTCTGCGGGAGTCTGTTATTGTCGCTCTCGAATTTTCCTATGAGTACGGCCCTAGCTCGCATGCTGCGGGTGTATCGCCGTCGTTAGTGGTGTAAGAAGTAGTATGGCGCAGTTTTTAGAGATCCATCCGCAAAATCCAGAGCCCAGATTGATTAAGCAGGCTGTCCAGGTGCTATTAAATGGCGGGGTTATTGTCTATCCCACGGATTCCACCTATGCCCTCGGATGTCATCTTGGCGATAAAACGGCTCTGGAGCGTATTCGCCGAATTCGACGCTTGTCTGATAAGCATAACTTCACATTGGTATGCGCCGACCTGTCGGCTATTGCCAATTACGCGAAAGTGCCCAATAGCGCCTATCGCTTGTTGAAAGCGTATACGCCGGGAGCCTACACCTTTATTTTACAGGCATCTCCTGAAGTGCCGCGTCGCTTGATGCACCCTAAGCGCAAGAGCATCGGTCTGCGTGTACCACAGAATAATGTTGCCCAAGCCCTGCTCGCCGAACTGGGCGAACCTATTATGAGTACCAGTCTCATACTGCCTGATGAGTCCGACCCATTAGTGGATATCCATGAGATACAGGAGCGTATGGACAAGCATGTGGATCTAATCATCGAGAGCAGTGGTTGTGGCTTAGAGCCAACAACGGTGATCGACCTGATAGGCGGTGGCGCTGAGTTGATCCGTCACGGCAAGGGCGATACGACTCCGTTTGAGTAATACGGATTCGATGCAGTAAAAATAATCGTATTGTGTATATTCATCTGCGATAATTTGGCTGTTCAATTAAGCATAGATACAAAAAAGGATTAGGATTTGTCTACGGATACATCGCAGCAGCGCGTGCTCTCGGGCATGAGACCCACTGGTCGCTTACATTTAGGTCACTTACATGGTGTTCTAAAGAACTGGGTGACGCTTCAGAATCAATATGACTGCTTCTTCTTTGTTGCAGACTGGCATGCATTGACGACTCACTATAGTGACCCTAGTGAGATGGAAGCATCCGTCTATGAAATGGTAATCGACTGGTTGGCAGTAGGGGTGGACCCAAAAGCGGCATCCCTGTTCATTCAATCAAAAGTGCCAGAGCATGCCGAGTTGCATGTTCTGCTGTCCATGATTACGCCTTTAGGCTGGCTGGAAAGGGTTCCAAGCTATAAGGACCAGCAAGAGAAACTGCGCGACAAAGACCTAGAGACTTATGGTTTTCTCGGCTACCCGCTATTACAAAGCGCCGATATCTTGATCTACAAGGCCGCGCACGTGCCCGTTGGGGCTGATCAGGTTGCTCATGTGGAATTGACGCGAGAGGTCGCTCGCCGTTTTAACCATACCTATGGGCGCGAAGTGAATTTCGAAGAGCTCGCCATAGCGGCGGCAAAGAAGATGGGCAAGAGCGCTGCCAAACAGTTCGCCCGCATGCGCACCGCCTATCAGGAGCAAGGCGACCAAGAGGCTTTAGCAGCGGCTAGAGAGTTATTAGTTGCGCAGCAAAATATTTCTGCAGCGGACAAAGAACGCTTGCAAGGTTATTTGGAGGGGGGCGGTAAAGTGATACTGCCTGAGCCTCAGGCCCTACTAACGCCAGCGTCAAAAATGCCGGGGCTTGACGGTCAGAAGATGTCCAAGTCCTATAATAATACGATTTCCTTGCGTGAGCCGATCGATCAGATACAGACAAAGATCGCAAAAATGCCTACGGATCCGGCTCGAATAAAGCTCACCGACGCTGGTGACCCTCAGAAGTGTCCCGTATGGCAATTACATGAAGTCTACTCTGACGCTGCCACCAAGGAGTGGGTCGTGCAGGGATGTAAGAGTGCGGGCATCGGCTGTTTAGAGTGCAAGAAGCCGGTGATAGACGCTGTTGTGGCAGAGATTGAGCCTATTCAGCAAAGAGCGAGTGTGTATGAAAAGGACCCGGGCGCCGTAAGAGATATTATCGCTCGTGGCAACGAGGCTGCTAGAGAAACGGCAGTCAGCACCATGCAGGATGTGCGTGATGCTATGGGACTTAACTATAAGTGAATCAAATGAGTGACGAGCAAAATTCTACAGAGATAGAGGGACAGGCTCCGGAAGCGACTGCGGCCGAGCCGGCGAATTCGGCTGCCCCGAATCCTGCTGAGCAAGACGGCACTCAGAACAGCGGAGGGACTTCTCAACAGGAGATGCCGTTCGCTTTAGTCGATGGTAAAGCCTATACCGAGCTTCCCCTTGATCTTTATATTCCTCCAGATGCTTTAGAGGTGTTTCTAGAGGCGTTCGAAGGCCCCTTAGACTTACTGCTGTATCTGATTAAGCGTCAAAATATCGATATCTTGGATATTAACGTTGCTGAGATTACTGATCAGTATATGGCTTATGTTGAGCTAATGGAGGCGAGCCAGTTTGAACTAGCGGCAGAGTACTTGGTGATGGCTGCTATGTTGGCAGAGATTAAATCGCGAATGCTCTTGCCTCGAAGCAGCATTGAAGAAGAGGACGAGGAAGACCCACGAGCTCAGTTGATTCGCCGTTTGCAAGAGTACGAGCGCTATAAACAAGCCGCCGAGGACATGGACGAACTGCCGCGTCTTGAGAGAGATGTGTTTGTAGCTGATGCACAGTCTCCAGACTTACAGCGTGTGGCGCCAGAACCGGATGTGGACCTCAAGGAGATTTTGGTGTGTCTGGCGATGGTTTTACGCAGAGCAGATATGTTTGAAAGCCATCAGGTACAAAGAGAAACGCTTTCCACCCGCGAGAAAATGTCCGAAATCCTAGTGCGGCTGAGTAGCCATAAATTTGTTCCTTTGGTGTCGTTGTTGATGCGTGAAGAGGGTAGATTGGGCGTGGTAGTAACTTTCCTCGCGGTAATGGAGTTAATAAAAGACTCATTGGTAGAGATAGTACAAAGTGAGCCGTTTGGCCCTATACATTTGAAGGCGCGGAGTGAATGAACGAATCAGACAACAAACTTAAACAAATCGTAGAAGGCTTGTTATTAGCGGCAGGTAAACCATTGACCTTGACTGCCATTGCCGAGGTCTTCGAAGAAGAAGAGAGACCGTCCCTGGATGAGCTTAAGGCTGTTATGGAAGAAATAACGGCAGATACCGAAGGGCGTGGTTTTGAACTAAAAGAAGTTGCTTCCGGTTACCGCTTTCAGGTTCGCCAAGGCTTAAGCACTTGGGTGTCGCGCCTATGGGAAGAGAAACCACAGCGCTACACGCGCGCCATGCTGGAGACCTTGGCTCTCATTGCCTACCGCCAACCCATTACACGTGGCGATATCGAAGAGATTCGAGGTGTAAGCGTCAGTTCTACTATTATTCGAACACTGCTCGATAGAGAGTGGATTCGAGTGGTGGGGCATCGAGATGTGCCAGGTAGGCCCGCCATGTTTGCCACTACCAAGCAGTTCTTGGACTATTTTAATTTGAAGAACTTGCAAGAGTTGCCACCTTTGTCCGAAATTCGCGATTTGGACAAGCTTAATCCTGAACTGGCATTGGATGACGAAAAGAGCGATATGCGTGTGTTGGAGCTGCCTTCTGAAGAAGAGGAAAGCGACGCGGAGCACGGCCCAGAATATAGCGCGGAAGATGAGTCGGAAATCTTGCGCGAAGAAGAGGAAGCAATGGCTTTGGCCAAGCGACCGTTGGATGAGATTCTTGGTGTTGGTAAGTTCGCTGCTGACGAGGAAGACGAAGAGGCCGAGGGCGACGAGGACGACGAGGACGTAAGTGAAGCCCCGTCAGAAATGGAAACCGAGCAGTCCGATGAAGAGGAAACTCAGCAAGAACCTAAAGAGTCGTAGTCACTTTGAGACGAGATCGCAATAGAATTTAATTTTATATTATGCAACATGTCGGGAGACAGCAATGGACGAAAAACTACAGAAAGTATTAGCACGAGCGGGTTTTGGTTCGCGCCGCGAGATGGAACAATGGATCAAACAGGGGCGCGTCAAAATTAACGGCGAGCTGGCGACGATAGGTGATCGTGTTAGTCCTCAGGACGCGCTACTCGTTGACGGCAAGAAGGTAAATCCCCGTAGTGCCGTCGCTGAGACCCAGCGTGTTTTGCTCTACAATAAGCCTGAGAGTGAAATTTGTTCACGTAAGGACCCAGAGGGTCGCCCCAGTGTTTTCGACCGCCTACCTAAAATTGTCCATGGCCGCTGGGTAGCCATTGGCCGCCTCGATATTAATACCAGTGGCCTGTTATTATTTACGACTGACGGTGAGTTGGCGAATAGGCTTATGCACCCGTCTTCGAATATAGATCGCGAGTACGCCGTGCGAGTGATGGGGGAAGTCACAGAGGAGCATGTGCAGGCGATGCACAAGGGCGTTATGATTGACGATCACCTATGCCGCTTTACCGATATCCAATACTTTGCTGGCGAAGGTCTAAATCGTTGGTATCACGTGGTGCTTATGGAAGGGCGCAATAGAGAGGTCCGCAAGCTATGGGAATCTCAAGGCTTGAAAGTGAGTCGCCTAAAAAGAGTACGCTACGGCCCTATTTTCATTCCGAGTAAAGTGAAGAAGGGCGACTACTATGAGCTGCCGCGAGAGGAAATGAAATTGCTTTATGATGCGGTGGGTCTGCCAATGAAACCCAAGCCAAAGAAACAGCCGACGCGCAGATAAGTGCTGAGTTAAACCCTTCCTGATAGCTCTAGGTCTCAGGAAGGGCTGTTTTACGAGACGTGCCTAGTTCAGAGTGTGCTTTCTATTGCGGTATAAAGCCTTCTTTGCTCTTTCAATAAAGCTTTTGCTGCTATCTGTCCCGGTTAGAGTTGTAACGCCAGAGTTGACGTGTGGAGACGTCATGCCCAGCGCTTTCTTCTTAGCGGACATTTTTCCTATCAAGCCCTTCTTATCTATCCAGGCGCAAAGGCGGTCATTGATAACTTGAGCGCCGTTCCTGTCTGTGTTGTTCAATAGAACGAGAAACTGATTGTCGTTTATTCGAAAGACGGTGTCTGTATTGCGGGCTAGGGTTTCTATATGGGATGCCATATTGGTGATGACTTTGTCGTGATAGTCGCGACCGAAGTTCTGCTTGAACTCTTTAAGCTCATGGATTTCTAGAATCACTACTGAAAGCGGCTGATTGTGTCGCTTAGCTAAGTCAATTTCTCTATCCAGTGACACTTGCAAGAATTTAGTATTACCGGTGCCGGTCATTGGGTCTTTAAAAACGGCGCTAACGGCATTGGAGTACTGTAAGGCATTACGCAGAGGGTTGATTAGGGCGCCAAGCAGTGACTCTAGAATGCCGAGTTCTTTCTCGGAAAATTTTCGACTGCGTTTAAAAACGATTTCACCAAGCTTGTCTTCACTCGTAATGAGCCTATAGCCGCAGCTGTGGGATGCTTGCTTAGCGATAGCCTTGTCTATGCCTTGTGGTTCATTGAAGTACTGAATGCCGTCAAGCTTAACTGCAGTGTTCACGTTTTCCATAAACAGTTTTAATAGCGTGTCTAGTTCGAGCGATGACTGCAGGGCTTCGGATAGCTGCATGCGCAGATTCGCTGGAGTCTTAACGCGCTCACTCGCTTTTTCGATGGACTTTAGCTTAGTCGTCGAATTGCGAAGTGCTTGAGAATTTTGAACTGAAACAACCATGATGCACCTATTAAATTTATTTAATTCAGTAAAAAGTTAGAGAGCGATTACTTGATTGCCACCATTACGTTTTATTTCGTACAGTGCTTTGTCTGCTCTGTTGAATAGGGAGTCTGGGCTGTCTGTTTCGCAAAATGCGGTAACGCCGATACTGACTGTTGTCTTAATACTTTGAGAGTCGTAAACAATCTCCATATCTTCAATGGCGCTGCGCAGGCGTTCGGCTATCACTAAGGCGCCTTCTTCGTCCGTTCGGTTAAGTAGCAGGACAAACTCTTCACCGCCGAAGCGATAAGTGAGATCTGTATTACGATTACTCTTCTTCAGTAGCGCAACAACTTCTTTGAGCACTTGATCGCCCGCACTGTGCCCAAACTGATCATTGATAGCCTTAAATTTGTCGAGATCCATGACTAGGATAGATAGCTCATGTTTATGTCGGCGAGCGAGGCTAATCTCTCGATCGAGTGTGTTGCTGAGTGCAACACGGTTGCCTGCGCCGGTCAGTGGATCAGTTAACGATGCCATTAAAGCATCGCGATACTGCAGGGCATTACGTAGTGGGCAGACGAGGGCGCCTAACATAACTTCGATGGCTTCTAAGTCCTGATCAGAGAATCTACGGGTATGGTAGAAAATGATCTCACCAAGATGATCCTCGGAGGTAATAAGTCGGTAGCCACAGCTGTGGGAGGCTTTCTTACCGATGTTGTGCTTAAGCTGAAGGCCCTCATTGATATACTGCAAGCCTTGGATATGCATATAAGGGTCTAGCTCTTGGCGGAAGATTTGCAGCAGCTTCTCAATGTCTAAAGTGCTCTGCAGGCTTGCCGACATGCGATAGCGACGCTCACCGAAGTTCTCAAGCGGGCTAGGGTCTGGTGCGCTGGTTGAGCGGCTTAGGCTAACCCTGGCGCTATTGAAGTCGATTGTATTGCTGTTTTGCATTGGCGTAGCCATGAGTACTTGCTCCTATATTGCTTCTGCCGAACACTTTTTGCCGCTTAACAGGCGTTAGGAAGTGTCTTTAGCAAGTCAATAGCGAGTATCGTGCCATTTACGCTTTTTGGAAGTACAATGCTATATAAAACAAGTGGTTACGATTTTTTGAAGGGGCTATGAGAGGGCGAAAATGCAAGGCTTTGCCGCCAGAATAGCGGCAAATTTTGTCGTATTCTTGCCGGAGGGGCCTTGCCAGTGTCGTTTTTCTGGCGCGTAAGCCGCTCTCCGGTGTTTAAATTTTGTCACAAGTCTATTTTGGGGCTTGTGCACGCAAGCTTTGCCCTGTGGTGCCAATGCTAGCGTCATCCATAAGATAGAGATAGGTCGGCATAATGTCTGCTGGGGTGGGCAGTGTGTCTGGGTTTTCTGCAGGGTAGGCGTCTTTGCGCATGGCAGTTCTAGTCGCACCGGGATCGATGCAGTTCACTCTTACTTTGCTGGTTTGCCGCAGCTCATCCGCTAGTACTTGTGAAAAGCCTTCCACGGCAAATTTACTGACGGAGTAGGCGCCCCAGTAGGCGCGTCCTTGTTTGCCTACGCTCGAAGACGTGAACACTACACTCGCATTGGGTGCCGCCTGTAGGGCTGGGAGTAACGCCTTGGTGAGCATGAATGCTGAATTAATGTTTACTTGCATCACTTGTAGCCATGTCTGTTCGTTGTAAAAGCTTATGGGGGCTTTGGGGCCCAAGAGCGCTGCATTATTGAGTAGTCCATCGAGGTGGCCAAACTGTTCCATGATGCTTTCCGCGACCATTTTGTAGTCCTCAACGCTCGCTTTCTCTAGGTCCAGTGGCAGAATCACGGGCTCTGGAGCCTTAAGCGCTAGGATCTCGTCATACACTTTTTCCAGTTTTTCCAAAGTGCGGCCCAATAGTATGACGCGAGCTCCTTGACGGGCATAGGCAATAGCGGCTCCCTTGCCTATCCCGGCGCCAGCGCCGGTAACGAGAATCGTACGATTTGCCAATGAGTTGGGTTGGGCTTGAAAGTCTTTCATGGTGGTTGTCCGGCTTGTATTTAGATGAATTTAGATGATGTGGTCTGCGAGTGCCGCTGTGGGCAATCCTATAAGTCTTGCCAGATGAGCGACATCCTTAGCGATATAGTCGGCGCCCCATTGAGAGATAGGGGGCGAGCTTGGAACATAGCCATAGGCCACGGCAATACTGGGTAGCCGCGCTGCTTGCCCGGCCTGAATATCACGTGGATGGTCTCCAATATAAATGGCTCGTGTCGGCTCTACGCCGATCTGAGAGCAGGCCAGTAGGATGGGCTCTGGATGGGGCTTGCTTTGTATCACGTGGTCGGGGCACACCAGTGCGGCACAGCGTGTATCAAGCGCTAGCTGCTGGAGAATAGGAATGCAGAAACGCTCTGGTTTATTGGTCACAATTCCCCACTTGATGCTACGCTCGTCCAAGTCGCTTAGCAGTTGCTCCATGTCCGGGTATAGCACCGCTTTAGACGATTCAAGTTGCTTGGCGTAAAGGGTCAGCAAGCGCTCCAACTGCACAGGAAAATCAGGGTGATTCTGATCATAAGCAAAAACCAGTTCAAGCAATGCTCGCGCGCCATTGGATACTGTCGCGTGGATATCCGAGGGCGATGGGGGCTCTATTCCGGCTTCATCGCAGAGGGCTGAGATGGCGAGTTGAAAGTCCGGTGCCGTGTCAATAAGGGTCCCATCTAGGTCAAATAATACGGCCTCGGGGCTAAGCTGTTGTTCGCTGTTCATGCTTAATACTCTGGTCGAGTGAAGTGAGCCAGATAATTAACAGAGACATCTTTGTTAAGGCTGTAGCGCTTGCTTAAAGGGTTGTAGCCCATGCCTTTCATTTCGCCCGTTTCAAGACGGCAAGCCCGCGTCCAGCTGGCCAGCTCCGATGGCTTAATGAATTTGGCAAAATCGTGAGTCCCCTTGGGAAGTAGGTTGAGAATGTATTCGGCCCCAAGGACAGCGAATACATAGGCCTTAGGGTTGCGATTAATCGTGGAGAAAAACAGCTGTCCACCGGGCTTGGCAAGCTTGGCGCACGCTCTGACGATGGATTCTGGGTCAGGGACGTGCTCCAACATCTCGAGGCAGGTGACGACATCGTATTGACCCGCTTCCCTCTCGGCCATGTCTTCGGCAGATATGTTCTCGTAGCGAATATCCAGCCCACTCTCCAGTTTATGAAGGCGAGCGACCGCCAAGGAAGCCTCGGCCAAGTCTATTGCGGTGACATTAGCGCCATGCTGAGCCATCGCTTCGCTCAAGATGCCGCCGCCGCAGCCAATATCGATTACTTTCTTGCCTGCTAGGCTCGTCTTTGAACTGATAAACCCCATACGCAGAGGGTTGATTTCGTGCAGGGGTTTAAACTCGCTATTGGGGTCCCACCAGCGTGAAGCCAACGCTTCAAACTTACTAATTTCGGCTTGATCTTTGTTTTCGGGTTTTGCTGTTGTATTTGCCGCAGTCATTTTGAATCCTTTGCGCTGGAGCCCGCCGATAAGCGGCTCTGCCATGTATTAATTTTCGCTTTGAGAGCGTCGAGATCGATGCGTGTAAGTTCTCCATCCTCTACCAGCGCCTTACCCGCAACCCAAACATGGCTCACTTGAGAGCTTTTGGCGCTATAGACGAGTTGTGATAATGGGTCGTATACGGGAAGGGTGTTAAGGTGGTTCATATCCACTGCGACCATATCGGCGCTCTTTCCCACTTCTAGCGTGCCGATGATAGGGTCGAGCCCCAAGGCCTTGGCACTATTGCGAGTCGCCATTTGTAGGGCCTCATACGCTGATACGCGACTGGCATCATTGGCGACGGCCTTTGCTAGCAAGGCGGCGCTGCGCATCTCGCCAATCATATCTAGATCGTTATTGCTGGCGGCCCCATCGGTGCCAAGAGCGATATTGATATTGGCTTGCTGAAGCTTGGCGGTAGGGCAGAAGCCGCTAGCTAACTTCAAATTTGACTCGGGGCAGTGAACGATACTGGCGCCTGACTCGCTAAGGAGTGCAATGTCTTGGTCGTTCAATTGCGTGGCGTGAACGCATAATAGTCGCGGTGTCAGCAGGCCGAGTTCATACAGGCGTTCGCTAGGGCGTTTGCCGGTGTTGGCCACTGCGTCGCTGACCTCTTGCGCTGTTTCGTGCACATGCATATGAATCGGCACATCCATTTCTTCGGCCAGCATAGCAATCTTTTTTAAGGGCTCATCGGAGACCGTGTATGGGGCATGGGGGCCGAAGGCAACACTAATCAGTGGGTGATGCTTGTAATCATCGTGGAGGGCTGTCGCCTTCTGGATATATTCTTGTGCGTCTTGAGCCCAAGCGGTAGGAAAATCGAGAACCGGAGAGGCTAGCTGGGCGCGAATACCGGTCTCATTCACGGCTTTGGCGGCAGCATCAGGGAAGAAATACATATCGGCGAAGCAGGTGGTGCCGCTCAGAAGCATCTCGGCAATGGCTAGCTGTGTTCCATCATAGACAAATTCGCTGCTTACCCACTTGCCCTCGAGAGGCCATATATGCTCTTGCAACCACGTCTGCAGGGGCAGATCATCGGCGATTCCACGCAGTAGGCTCATGGCAGCATGGCCATGGGCGTTGACTAAGCCGGGGTGCAGGAGATGGTCGTCCAGCCGCACAGTGTCGCGGCTTGTATAGTCGCTCTGTGCCTGCTCCGAAGGCAGAATGTCTACGATCTCTCCCTTAGTGACCACAATCGCGTGGTGCTCCAAAACTGAATCGATATCGGTTCCGGTTGCCAACCATTTGGCATGAACAATGAGATCTGCAGAAATAGCGTTGGGCTGACTCACAAGCAATGTCTTCCGTAAAAGCAAATTTTAAAGCGCTCGATTATACCTAATAAAGGAGGAAATATCGCCCGTCGCGGCTTATAAGGGCATGAATTTCTATTGCGCTGGGAATAGGCGCAAAAAATGATAAAAAGCGCTGTAGGCGCTCAGAAGGGCTTAGAGGCGTATTTAAGTGTCAGCTAGGCTGAATTTTGTGTTATTATTGGCGACTTTTGCGAAGAGCTATTGATGCTAAGTAAGTAAGCCCAAAAATGGGCTTGTTCAATAGCTGTTGATTAGGTGTCTCAAGGTCTCGAACAGCGCCCTAATAGGGCGCTGGCCTAATCTATAATAAGTAAACTAATCGGTGCTCGCCCTAGGGTTTTGAGCGCCACTGAGGGATTTGTTTCATATGTCCGAATTAGCAAAACAGGTATTGCCGGTTTCACTAGAGAGTGAGATGCGTGAATCGTATCTCGCTTATGCCATGAGCGTGATTGTAGGACGTGCATTGCCGGATGTTCGCGATGGTCTTAAGCCCGTGCATAGACGCGTTCTATACGCCATGAATGTGCTGTCCAACGACTGGAACAAGCCCTATAAGAAATCTGCCCGTGTAGTGGGGGACGTAATTGGTAAATACCACCCTCATGGTGATACCGCAGTGTATGACACTATCGTGCGTATGGCTCAGGACTTCTCCTTGCGTTATACACTGGTGGATGGTCAAGGTAACTTCGGTTCCATCGATGGTGATATGGCTGCCGCCATGCGTTATACCGAGATTCGTATGGAGAAGATTGCCCATGACTTAATGGCCGATCTCGATAAAGAAACCGTCGACTTTTCTGACAATTACGACGGCACCGAAACTATTCCTGATGTCTTCCCCACCCAAGTTCCTAATTTACTCGTTAATGGTTCCTCGGGTATTGCGGTTGGTATGGCGACGAATATTCCTCCGCATAATTTGTGTGAGGTAATTGACGCCTGTGTTGCTTTACTCGACAACGAAGATATAACCGTCGAAGAGCTCATGGAGCACATCAAAGGCCCTGATTTTCCAACCGCTGCCATCATCAATGGTCGCGCCGGAATTATCGAGGCCTACCGCACAGGTCGTGGTCGCATATATTTGCGCGCTAAAGCCGATATTATCGAAGATGCGAAGACAGGTCGTCAGACGATTATTGTTACCGAAATTCCTTATCAGCTTAATAAAGCGCGTTTGATCGAGCGTATCGCCGAGCTGGTAAAAGAGAAGAAGATTGAAGGCATCACCGAGTTGCGCGATGAGTCTGATAAAGACGGTATGCGTATTGTTATAGAGCTGCGTCGTGGGGAAGTGGGCGAAGTCGTGCTCAATAATCTATATGCACAGACGCAGATGCAGTCGGTATTCGGTATCAATATGGTGGCCTTGGTTGATGGTCAGCCTAAGCTACTTAACCTGAAGGAAATCATCGAGTGTTTTATTCGTCATCGCCGCGAAGTGGTGACACGTCGTACTGTTTATTTATTACGTAAGGCGCGTGAAAGAGGCCACATTCTAGAAGGCTTGGCAGTTGCTCTAGCAGACATCGATGCGGTGATTGCTTTGATCAAAGAGTCTCCAAGCTCTGCCGAGGCAAAGGAAAAACTATTGGCCCGCTCTTGGCGTTCTGCCAGCGTATTGCAATTATTAGGTGACGCTCCTGCTGATGCGTGCCGACCAGATGAGTTGGCGCAAGAGCTTGGTATGCGAGGCGATGAGTATTACTTATCACCAGCTCAGGCCCAGGCCATTCTAGAACTACGTTTGCACCGATTAACGGGTCTCGAACAAGAGAAGTTGATTAACGACTATCAAGAGTTGCTTGTACAGATTCGGGAATACCTCGAGATTCTAGGCAGTGATGAGCGTCTATTCGGCGTAATGCGCGAAGAGCTTGCATTGGTGCGTGAAAATTACGGTGATGAGCGTAAGACAGAAATTACGACTTCGCAGTTAGATCTGTCGATGGAAGACCTGATTACCGAAGAAGAACGTGTCGTGACTATTTCTCGCAGTGGCTATGCTAAATCGCAGCCCTTGTCCGATTACCAAGCTCAGCGCCGGGGTGGAACCGGTAAAGCTGCCGCGTCTGTGAAGGACGAGGATGTAGTCGAACATTTGTTGATTGCAAGCAGTCATGCCACTTTGTTGTGTTTCACGTCTGCGGGCAAAGTCTATTGGTTGCGCGTATTTAATATTCCATTGGCTTCGCGTACATCGCGCGGTAAGCCAATCGTTAATATTCTGCCATTGGATGAAGGTGAGCGAATCACTAGCTTATTACCTATCAATGAATATACGGAAGGACATTTCGTCTTCATGGCGACATCGAAGGGTACCGTGAAGAAGACGGCCCTCACTAATTTCTCTCGCCAGCGTAGTGTTGGCTTACGTGCCATTGAATTGGATGAAGGCGATACACTTATTGGGACAGCCGAAACCGATGGTACGCGCGATATTATTTTGGCCAGCAGCAGTGGCAAGATGATTCGTTTCCGCGAGACAGATGTGAGAGAGATGGGCCGAACCGCTCGTGGTGTGCGCGGTATTCGCCTAGCAGAGGATCACGAGATGATCGCCCTCATTATTCCAGAGGAAGGCCAACAAGTGCTCACAGTGAGTGAGAATGGCTATGGTAAGCGTACTGCGAATGAAGACTACCCTGTTTATGGCCGTGGTGGTCAGGGGGTTATCGGTATCCAAACTAGCGAGCGTAATGGTCGTTTGGTGGGTGCCGTGCAGGTATTCGATGGCGATGAAATTATGCTTATTTCTAACCGTGGCACATTGGTCCGTACCCGAGTCGACGAGGTGTCTGTTCAAGGGCGTAATACTCAGGGTGTTCGACTCATCAAACTCAAAGGCGATGAAAAATTGGTTGGCCTATCGCGAGTGCAAGAGCCTGAAGGTGCAGACCTTGAAGGCGATGCCGAGTTGATTGAAGGCGAGGCCACTGGTGCTGAAGAAGCAGCGCCAACTGACAACGGGTCTGAAGAGTAAGGCTCTCTCTTGCCTTGAAATGAAAGGAATAATTTTTGTCTGAAAGCGATAAAAATCCCGTAACGGTGGCCTATCTTGGGCCATCGGGCACGTTTACTCATGCGGCGGCCTTAAAGTACTTTGCTGCCGAGGCGGTGATGGACAGCGTCGCCAGTATTGATGACGTATTCGCAGCAGTAGAGAGTGATCGTGCGAGCTATGGCGTTGTTCCAGTAGAGAACTCCACTGAAGGAGCTGTTAACTTCACTCAAGACTGTCTGGTTGATACGAGCCTGCAGATTATTGCAGAAGTCATTATCCCCATTAGCCATAATTTCCTAGTGGCTCCGGGTATCGATCCCAGCACCATTAAGCTTATTGTTTCTCATCGGCAGTCCTTGGCTCAGTGTCGCACGTGGCTTGCCAATCACTGGCCTAATGTGGAGAAAAGAGAAGTCAGCAGTAATGCCGAGGCGGCCAGGCAGGCGGCGGCAGATACCTCTATTGCCGCCATTGCGGGTGAGCAGGCTGCTGCCGAGTACGGCTTGGACGTCTTAGAGGCCGGCATACAAGATCAGCGTAATAACTGTACGCGTTTCCTCGTATTAGCAAAACATAGTGTGCCTGCCACCGGCAGCGATAAAACCTCAATATTGGTCTATACGGAAAATACCCCTGGTGCGCTCTTTCGCGTACTAGAGCCCTTTAATACGCATCAAGTAAGCCTGACAAAAATCGAAACGCGACCCGCTCGCGATGCCAATTGGGCCTATGTGTTTTTTATCGATTTCGAGGGCCATATCGATGATGAGGCAGTCAAAAGGGTATTGGATGAACTCCAACATCGCACGGTTAAAATTAAACAATTGGGTTCCTATCCCAAGGCGGCGGAGTAGCCCTTGAAGGATTTAAAGCAAAGTACAGTATTGATTATTGGCCTGGGCCTAATAGGCGGCTCTATCGCCCGTGCCTTGCGCAGTCGTGGGCTGTGTAAGCAGATACACGCCTGTGGGCGAGATGATAAGCCGCTGCGTCGAGCGCAAGAAGATGGCGTTATTGACCGCTGGTCGACTGACTTAAGTGAGCTAAGCCCTGAGGCGGATATAGTCATTGTGGCGGTCCCAACGCTAACCGTTCGACGCATATTGGAGCAAATAAAGCCTCATTTGCAGGAGCATGCCATCATCACGGATGCGGCTAGTGTGAAAGGCAGCGTTGTGAAGGATTTTATGGAGTGCATGCCCGGTCGTGTAGCGCACTTTGTGCCTGCCCACCCGATCGCCGGTTCCGAGCGCAGTGGCTACGCAGCGGCCACGGACGATCTCTATGTCGATAGAAAGCTGATTATCACGCCTGTGGACGGTAGCTCTGCCCAGGCCCTTAAGCTTATCACTGATATGTGGACGGCCATGGGGGCGCAAGTGCATTCCATGTCGGTGTCATGCCATGATGCGGTGCTGGCCGCGACAAGCCATCTGCCTCATTTGCTTGCCTACTCACTGGTCAATACTCTCCTCAATCAGCAGCAAGTCGATGACGTGTTTCGCTTTGCCGCAGGCGGCTTTGCTGGCTTCACGCGTATTGCCGGCAGCGACCCTATTATGTGGCGGGATATCTTCTTGAGTAATTCAGAGGCGACAGTTGCTGTTTTAGATGAGTATATGGAGCAACTGCAGGTCATGCGCAAGGCAATCATCGATAAAGACGGGGCGCTGTTGCAGGAACGCTTCACTCAGGCACAGCAGGCTCGCAATGATTTCGCGGAAAAGTTCTTTTCGGCGGGCAATACTGCACAGGCCGATGAAAGCATTCCTGTATTGACCATAGACGGCCCAGGTGGCGCAGGCAAGGGGACTATTAGTGCCCGGGTGGCCCAGGAGCTAGGCTGGCATTATCTCGATAGCGGCGCTCTCTATCGCTTGCTGGGTTTGGCAGCTAATCAGGCCAATGTCTCGACGGCTGATGAAAAAGCGCTGTGCGAGCTGATTCCAACAATGTCTATAAGCTTTGGGCCGCAAGAGGGCGAAGTCTGGCTGAACAAGCAAGAGGTATCGGCTCAGTTGCGCACAGAGCAGGGCGGTGCGCTGGCCTCGGAAGTCGCCGTTCACCCAGGGGTTAGACAGGCTTTATTGACCTTGCAACGCGATTTTCGTAGAGCCCCAGGGCTTGTGGCAGACGGGCGAGACATGGGAACCGCCGTGTTTCCTGACGCGCAGGCGAAAGTGTTTTTAACCGCCTCTGCCGAAGAACGTGCGAAAAGGCGCTATAAGCAGTTGATTGCAAAGGGGAATGATGTTAATCTCAGCGCCCTTTTTCTGGATATAAAGGCCAGAGACGAGCGCGATATGAATCGTAGCGCCTCTCCTTTAAAGCCCGCGGCCGATGCTATTGAGCTCGACACGACAGAAATAAGCATCGATCAAGTGCTGGCACGTGTGCTCGAAATCGTAGCGCAGAGTGTTCATCGCAAGATAGTTTGAAGTAAATAGAAAGAATGTGTGACCGCTCGATTTTCGACTGACCAGCAAGGGTCGAGAATTGGGTTTTTTGTCATTGCCCCGTATGAGCTGGAGTACGGTAAAAACTTAATGTATAGGAATTGTAATGAGTGAATCTTTCGCTGAATTATTTGAACAAAGTTTAAACGATATCGACATGACTCCTGGTGCGATTGTCACCGGTGTAGTGATCGATATTGATTCGGACTGGGTAACAGTCCACGCAGGATTAAAGTCTGAAGGTGTTATTCCACGTAATCAGTTCTTGGATGAGAATGGTACATTCTCACTCGAAGTAGGCGATTCAGTGAAAGTGGCTCTAGAGACTGTTGAAGACGGTTTCGGTGAGACTCGCCTCTCAAGAGAAAAGGCCAAGCGCGCCGAGTCTTGGATGGAGCTAGAAGCTGCATTCGAGAAGAACGAAGTAGTAATGGGTGTTATCAACGGCAAAGTTAAAGGCGGCTTCACAGTTGACCTTAACAATATCCGTGCCTTCCTACCTGGTTCATTGGTTGATATCCGTCCTATTCGTGACACGACTCACCTAGAAGGACAGGAACTCGAATTTAAACTCATCAAGCTAGATCAGAAGCGCAACAATGTTGTGGTTTCTCGTCGTGCCGTTCTTGAAGCGGTTAGCTCTGAAGAGCGTGACGAGCTATTGGCTGCTCTACAAGAAGGCATGTCTGTTAAGGGTATCGTTAAGAACCTTACTGACTACGGTGCTTTCGTTGATTTGGGCGGTGTTGATGGTCTACTACACATCACAGATATGTCTTGGAAGCGCATTAAGCACCCAAGCGAAATCGTGAATGTGGGTGACGAGATCCAAGTTAAGATTCTGAAGTACGACAGAGAGCGTAACCGTGTATCCCTTGGCCTGAAACAATTGGGCGAGGATCCATGGGTAGCTATCAAAGCGCGTTACCCAGAGAACGCAATTGTTAAAGCTACTGTTACTAACTTGACTGACTACGGTTGCTTCGCAGAGCTTGAGCAAGGCGTTGAAGGTCTGGTTCACGTTTCTGAAATGGATTGGACTAACAAGAACGTTCACCCATCTAAAGTGGTTAACCTAGGTGATGAAGTAGACGTAATGATCCTGGATATCGACGAAGAACGTCGTCGTATCTCTCTAGGCATCAAGCAGTGCTACCAAAACCCATGGGACGGCTTTGCTGAGACTTATAACAAAGGCGACAAAATCAGTGGTAGCATTAAGTCTATTACCGACTTTGGTATCTTTATCGGTCTTGAAGGCAATATCGATGGTTTGGTTCACTTGTCTGACATCTCTTGGGATGAGCCAGGTGAAGAAGCCGTACGCGAATACAAGAAAGGCGATGAAATCGAAACAGTTATTCTGTCTATCGACTCAGAGCGCGAGCGCATTTCTCTAGGTATCAAACAGCTTTCTGACGATCCGTTCGTAAGCTATGTTGGTGAGTTCGAGAAAGGCAGCATCGTAACGGGTACTGTACTAGCTGTTGAAGCTAAGTCTGCGACCGTTCAACTAGGCGAAGGCGTTGAGGGTGTCCTACGTGCATCTGAGATCAGTCGTGATAAAGTTGAAGATGCGCGTAACGTATTGAAAGAAGGTGACCAGATTGAAGTTAAGGTCGTCAGCGTTGATCGTAAGAGTCGAGTGCTTGGCCTCTCGGTAAAAGCGATTGAAATTGATGACGAGAAGTCTGCAATCCAAGAGCACAAAAATCAGGATTCTGGTGCGGCGTCAGCCACAACTATCGGTGATCTGATTAAAGCAGAGATGGACAAGAAGTAATCTCTGAGTGCTTATTAAGGTTGCAGTGTATTAGTGATCGCAGCTTTTTTTACAAGGAATAGGCCATGACGAAGTCTGAATTAATTGATCGAATTGCGGGTAAACAAACACAGCTTTCAGCGAAAGATGTTGAGTTGTCAGTAAAAGCGATAATTGACTATATGTCAGAGGTACTGTCGGAAGGTGGGCGAATCGAGATACGAGGCTTCGGTAGTTTTTCACTACACTATCGTGTGCCGCGAATCGGTCGTAACCCAAAGACAGGTACACCGGTCGAGTTGAGTGGCAAATACGTCCCTCACTTCAAACCTGGTAAAGAGCTGCGTGATCGAGTAAATCTCGGCCTTGAGGCACACCCTTAAGAATGTCCTTAGAGACGCTCTTAAAGATGCCTAGTACTAAACATGAAAAAACGGCTTATTCTTCAGAATAACGCCGTTTTTTTGCGTTTAGAGCAGTTGAATTTTCGACTATCAAACAAAAAAAGGACCCTTGCATATGCAGCGCCTGTTTCGAATTTTTATGTGGCTATTCCTGCTGTGCGTATTTCTATTTAGTGTCATTTTTTCTTTTTTTAACACGCAGGCAATAGTGGTCTCGCTTGGTTATTTCGATACTCCGGCATTGCCCTTGGCCGTATGGATTCTCGGAGCATTCGCCGTAGGTGGATTATTAGGCTTGGTGCTCACGAATTTGTCTCTGCGTGGGTTTCGCCATAAAAGAGAGCTGACTAAAGTACAAGCTAAACTACAGGCTGCCAATATGCGCATTGCACAGCTAGAGAAAGAGCAAGCAGCCCTCCAGACGAAGGATAAGTAAATGACAGCCCCGTTAAAGGATGCAAGACGAGTCGTCGTGCCTTTAGATTTCCCAGATGCACAGAGCGCAAGAGAATGCTTGCAGCAACTGGACCCGGCTCAGTGTCGAGTAAAAATTGGGAAAGAACTCTTTACGCGATGCGGCCCGCAGTTTGTTGCGGAGGTACACAGCCTTGGCTTTGATCTCTTTCTGGATCTTAAATTTCACGATATCCCCAATACGGTTGCCAAGGCCGTAGCGGCTGCAGCCGATTTAGGCGTATGGATGGTCAATGTGCACGCTAGTGGCGGCATGGCTATGATGAAGGCTGCCCGAGCAGCGGTGGACGAGAGCGAGCATAAACCTTTGCTAATTGCCGTTACGGTGCTCACCAGTATGGGGCAAGAGGACTTGCAGCAAATTGGCATCACACAAACACCGCAAGAGCAGGTTCTGCGTCTGGCGAAACTGGCGGCAGATAGTGGTATGGATGGCGTTGTTTGCTCGGCTCAAGAAGCCACCATGTTGCGCGCAGAGCTGGGGGATGATTTCGTATTAGTGACCCCAGGCATTCGTCCAAGCGGTGACAGTGCGGATGATCAGAAGAGGATACTCACCCCGGAGCAGGCAATAGCGGCTGGCAGTAGTTACTTAGTTATCGGCAGGCCAATCACTAAGGATAGTGACCCGAAGGCGAAACTAGCCTCTATAAATGCGCAGATTTCTGGCGCATTCCCAGATATTTGCTAGAGTCATTATTGCAGCGCTTTGCTGCAAGCTGATTTAACAGCCGTTATTAATTGATAAAGGGAATTATCATGAAAAAACTATTAGCTTATTTAGGCCTGTTTTGTTCTGTCTGGATGTTTTTGCCGCAATTGAGTATCGCGCAACAGGAGGGCGAGGTGCCGGCTCATATTAGCGCGGCGAAGACACTGGTCGACATCAATTCAGCGGATGCAGAAACACTGGCGTTAGCTCTCGATGGTGTGGGCATGGCGAAGGCACAGGATATTGTCGAGTATAGACAAAAAAATGGAGCCTTTAATTCCGTCGACGATCTCGCTCAAGTTAAAGGGGTTGGGCCGGCGACTATTGCTCGCAATCGCGATAAGATGACGACAGAAACGGCAGCGAAGTAAGGCTGTTAAATGCGCCGTCGTTTCTGGCTTGACCCACGAACTCATGGCGCATGGTATAGAATAGGGCGCTTTTTAAGCGCCCTTTTTTTGCTATAAGACACACGATAAAGGAACCCAATGGCACTGTTCATTCTACTAGCGCTGAGCTTTCTTTTTTCCTTGGCTATTACTTTTGCCATGGGGAATATAGCGAGTAGGGCGAGGCTCACGGCGATTGAGAATGAGCGTAGTTCCCACACCGGGTCGGTACCCGTCGGTGGCGGTTTGGGCTTCGTCCTAGTTTATTTTGTCAGCATATGTGCATTGTGGGGTTTGGGCTCCTTATCTCTTTCCCACGCTATCGTACTGTTTAGCGCCATTCCTGTGGCAATTGTGGGGCTGTTCGATGATAAGAGTCATGTGGACTTTCGCCTGCGTTTAGGTGTGCAAACTTTCTGCGCACTAGTCGCTGCGTTTTTCGTGGGCCGTTTACCTGCAATTGATTTTGCCTTCTTCTCTCTACCGCTAACAGGGGTCGGCCTCGTTCTGGTGCCGATGGCCTTTCTCTGGCTCACTAATCTTTATAATTTTATGGATGGGATTGACGGTATCGCCGCCGGGCAAGCTTGTATAGCCTGTCTTGGTGCTGCTGTCATATTCTTGCAGCATAATAACGGCACACTAGCGCTTTTGTGTTTATTAATGTTCGCCGCCTATTTAGGCTTCTTAGTCTTGAATTGGCACCCAGCGCGTATATTCATGGGGGACATAGGCAGTGGCTTTAGTGGGTTCATGTTCGGTGCTGTTGCCCTTATTGGCCATGCGACCCATACAATGAGTCTGTGGAGTTGGATTCTGCTGTTAGGCATATTTATTGTGGATGCGACTGTCACCTTGCTGCGCCGGTGGCGCTCGGGACAGCGTTTATACGAGGCCCATCGCAGCCATGTTTATCAGCATTTGGCATTGAAATACGGCTCTCATAGCGCTGTGGTATGGCGTTTATCACTCATAAATGTGATCTATTTAATGCCCTTGGCATTATTGGCAGGAAAACTACCCGAATATGGGGTATATTTTGCCTCTGCTGGCCTATTACCATTAGTGCTGGTAGCGATAAAGCTAGGGGCGGGTCTGCCAAGTACGCGAACGGCGCAATAGGCTGGTTTGCTACAACAAAGGAATTGCCATGAATTTATACACAGTGCCGCTATCGCGTGCCGTCAAGCAGCTATTAATGATGCTCGCCGATGGCGTAATGCTGGCCCTCGCACTGTGGCTGTCTTGTGCATTGCTCGGTATTAACTTACTCAGCCGCGAAGATACGACCTATCTGTTTTTCTTTCTCTCCAATATTGCCAGCGTAATGGTCTTCCTGCATATCGGTCTGTACAGGGCGATATTGCTATATATGGGCCTGCAATCGGGCTTTATCGTCCTGCAGGGTGTCACAATCTCTACCGCCTTAGTGGCGTTAACTGCCTATTTATTTTCGCAAGCAGGTACTGTGGATTATGCAGTAGTGCCCATTTATTGGATGATCGCCTTGCTCTTCGTCGGCGGTAGCCGTTTCGTGGCCAAGGTGGCGCTGCAAAACCTGATTCAAAACTTTAGACCTAAAGAGCCAGTGATAATCTACGGTGCGGGCAAGTCCGGTATGCAGCTAGTGGCGGCATTGCAGAACGGCGATCAATACTTACCGGCAGCCTTTGTGGATGATAGTCGCAGTCTCATTGGCAGCACGGTTCATGGGATACGAGTCTACAGCCCCGGAGCGCTGGCCGAACTCATCGACAATTATTCAGTTAGGCAGATTCTGCTGGCCGTGCCTTCAGCCACCCATGCTGAGCGTAAGGAAATTCTAAACCGCCTTGAGTTACTCCCTGTTCACGTAAAAACGGTACCGGATCTTTTCGATATGGTGTCCGGAAAAGTAGGCGTGGACCAAGTGAAAGAAATCGATATTGAAGACCTGCTAGGGCGCGATATTGTGCCGCCTAATGAAAAGCTTCTCGGGGCTTGCATTAACGATTGCTCGGTGTTGGTCACGGGGGCGGCAGGCTCGATCGGGTCCGAGCTGTGCCGGCAAATTGTGCAGCAAAAACCCTCTCGCATAGTGTTATTGGATAGTTTCGAATACGGCTTGTACTCCATCGAGAGTGAGTTACGAGAAGTGTTAGCGGCCTCGCCCGAATTGGCCGACATACAAATTACTGCATTGCTGGGCAATGTCTGTAACTCGGTATTGATGGAAAATATTATGCGCCGCTTCTCTATTGAAACGGTTTACCACGTGGCCGCTTATAAGCAGGTGCCCATGGTTGAAAGCAATATCATAGAGGGAGTGCAGAATAATATATTTGGCACTTTGAGCTCTGCCCAGGCAGCCGATCGCGCGAAAGTGCGCAATTTCGTTCTCATCTCGACAGACAAAGCGGTTCGGCCTACCAATTATATGGGGGCTACCAAACGTTTCGCCGAGCAGCTGCTACAAGCCATGTCGCAAAGCAATAGTACGACTCGCTTTAGCATGGTCCGCTTCGGCAATGTCTTAGGGTCTTCGGGTTCTGTTGTGCCCTTGTTTAGGCGTCAGATCAGCATGGGAGGCCCAGTGACGGTCACACACCCAGAGGTGACTCGTTACTTCATGACGGTACAAGAGGCGGCGCAACTAGTGATTCAAGCAGGGGCGATGGCCACTGGTGGCGATGTGTTTGTGTTGGATATGCATGAGCCTATTCGCATCGTCGATCTAGCCAAAAAAATGGTTCATTTAATGGGTTACGACGTCAAGGATGAAAACTCCTACAAAGGCGATATCTCCATTGAGTACACTGGCCTAAGGCCGGGCGAGAAGTTATTCGAAGAACTACTCATTGGCGAGTCGGTTACCGGTACTGAACATCCTAAGATTATGCGCGCTGAGGAAGAAGCTCTGTCCTGGGCCGAGCTTCAAACGCTGTTAACGCGCTTGCAGAAGGCCTGTAAAGCCTTGGACCTAGCGGAAATAAAAGCAGTGCTAATGCATGCCGTCGATGGGTTTGCTCCGAAGGAAGTGTTAAGCGATCCTCTATGGCAAGAGGCTGACAAGCTCAGCCGTGAAACGAAAGTGGAAACGGGCGCTAAGGCTAAGGTCACTACTTTGTTCAAGTAGGTATTGGCGCTTTCTCTAGAAGTGCTTTGCCAAAACGGGGCGGGGGCAGAGGGGCGGTACCCTCGCCGGGCGAAGCCCGGCGAGAGCCAAGAGCGCTTACTCGCGCTCGATAGAGTTGATTACAATTGTCTCGACAGGAACGTCTGAGTGCATTCCTTTTCGGCCAGTGCTGACACCGGCTATTGCATCTACCACATCCATGCCCTCAATAACCTCTGCGAATACAGCGTAGCCGAAGCCTCTGGAGGAGTTGTCTGTGTGGTTCAGAAAGTCGTTGTCTACTAGGTTGATAAAGAACTGACTGGTAGCGCTGTCCACGACTTGAGTTCTAGCCATGGCGAGAGTGCCTCGGTCATTCTTTAGTGATGCATTGGCTTCATTTTTAATGGGGGCAAAAGTCGACAGCTCAGTCATATCAGGACGCATACCGCCGCCTTGAATCATAAAGCCAGGAATGACACGGTGGAAAATCAAACCATCGTATAGATTGCCATCTACATAACGTAGAAAATTTTCGACAGTTACAGGAGCCTTATCTGCCCAAAGCTCAATTTTTACTGTGCCTTTATTGGTATCCATGATGACTACGGGGTTGTCCTCGGCCGCCATTAGGGACTGGGCAAATGTTAGTAATAGCGTAAGTGCTAGTGCGCGCATGAATCTTAACTCCTTTTTGCTTTATTAATTCGGTAGTTGCCAAAGCTAATATTAAAAGCCATTGTTGAAAACAGTGGGGAAGCCACTATACCGCAATATTTTCTGTTCGATAAACATTTAAACCGAGCCAGTATGAAGCCCAGCTGAATATTGATGACAAAATAAAGGGATGGCTCGCAAGTACGCTGGAGCTTGAAATTTGAGGGGGATTTTAGCGCTAATTGAAGAGCCAATTAGCGCTGACCGAAGATTGGCCTATTGCGAATTTGGCTGCCCAACCTGGGCTCGAACCAGGAACCAAGTGATTAACAGTCACCTACTCTACCATTGAGCTATTGGGCAGTAATGCGACATACAATCCGTATGTCTTCAAAGCGTGCGTATACTAATCACAATCCCTTTAGTGGTCAACCCTTATCTGCGATCAGTCTTTAGTAATTTTTTACTGCTATACTTGCGCGCTTGTGGTGCAAAGATTTTCAGGCTTTGTTTGAGTGCGATAGAGCGAAACCTAAGGCGTGGTATGGATAACCCTTTTAAGATTCACAGTGAGTTTCAACCAGCGGGAGATCAGCCGAAGGCGATAGAGGCTTTGGTTGATGGATTAGAGAGCGGGTTGGCAGCGCAAACCCTTCTCGGTGTGACCGGCTCCGGTAAGACCTTTACGATTGCCAATGTCATTGAGCGAACCCAGCGGCCAGCATTGGTAATGGCCCCCAATAAGACTCTGGCTGCCCAGCTGTATGGGGAGTTCTGTGAGTTCTTTCCTGACAATGCTGTCGAATATTTTGTTTCCTATTACGATTATTATCAGCCGGAAGCCTATGTGCCATCCTCTGATCTATATATAGAGAAGGATTCATCCGTTAACGAGCATATCGAGCAGATGCGCTTGTCTGCCACCAAGGCCTTGCTGGAGCGCAAAGACGTGATAGTGGTGGCCACAGTGTCGGCCATTTATGGCCTGGGTGATCCGAAGTCCTATTTGCAGATGGTCATGCACTTGGATCGAGGGGATAAGATCGATCAGCGCGACATACTCAGACGCTTAGCTGAGCTGCAGTACACGCGCAATGATACAGAGCTGCAACGCGCCACCTATAGAGTGCGCGGCGATGTCATCGACGTATATCCGGCAGAGTCGGACAAACATGCCATTCGCATTGAGCTATTCGACGACGAGATAGACAGTCTGGCTTATTTTGACCCCCTCACAGGTGCCGTTATCAAGAAGGTGCCGCGGCTGACCATATTCCCCAAGTCCCATTATGTGACTCCTAGAAAGACCATGATGGACGCCATGGATGAAATTAAAGAGGAGCTCAATGAGCGCTTGCTGCAATTGGAGAGTAACTCCCAATTAGTGGAGGCTCAGCGCCTGTCCCAGCGCACGCGCTTCGACTTAGAGATGATAGCCGAGCTTGGTTATTGTACGGGTATCGAGAATTACTCTCGCTATTTATCCGGTCGCAAAGCAGGGCAGCCGCCTCCCACACTCTATGATTATCTGCCCCCAGACGCTCTCGTAATCGCAGATGAGTCCCACGTTTCTATTCCACAGATCGGAGCGATGTACAAAGGGGATAGGTCCAGAAAAGAGACCCTTGTGCAGTATGGCTTCCGTTTGCCTTCGGCATTGGACAATCGCCCGCTTAAGTTTGAGGAGTGGGAAGAGTTAACACCTCAGATCATTTATGTATCTGCCACGCCGGGGCCTTACGAGGAGGCGCATCAAGGCCAGTTGGTCAGGCAGGTGGTGCGCCCGACAGGGCTCGTTGATCCGGTATTGGAAATCAAGCCCGCGAGCACACAGGTGGATGACTTGCTGTCGCAGATTCGCGCCGTTGTCGCCCGTGAAGAAAGAGTGCTGGTCACGGTGTTAACCAAACGGATGGCAGAGGACTTAACCGACTATTTGAGCGAGCATGATGTGCGAGTACGCTATCTGCATTCGGATATCGATACAGTAGAGCGCTCCGAGATTATTCGCGATCTGCGTTTAGGCAATTTCGATGTCTTAGTGGGAATTAACCTATTGCGCGAAGGCTTGGACATTCCAGAGGTCTCTCTAGTCACCATACTCGATGCCGATAAAGAAGGCTTTCTGCGCTCGGAGCGCTCCCTGATTCAGACCATTGGCCGCGCCGCGCGTAACCTCAATGGAAAGGCCATTCTTTATGCCGATAAGATTACGGGCTCCATGGAGCGAGCCATCGCAGAATCGGAGAAGCGTCGAGCAGTACAGCTTGCCTTCAATGAAGAGCATAATATTACCCCGCTAGGCGTGCGCAAGCGGGTAGCCGACGTCATGGAAGGGGCCTATGGTTCCAGCCAAGACCGCGCGAATAAGCGATCGAAGAAGTCTGCGGGCAAGACTTCTCTTGTGAGTGCAAATGTGGAGCAAATGGACGCTAAATCTTTGGCGAAGGAGATCGAGCGCCTCGAAAATCGTATGTATGAATTTGCCAGAAATCTGGACTTTGAGTCTGCGGCAGCAGCCCGAGATGAAATCGGAGAGCTCAAGAAACGCATGATCGCCAGCTAAGTCGTGATAATTTGTTTTATTTTTCGCTCCAAGAGTGTGATTGTATTGTAGTTTCTGCTGGGTGCCCCTATAATCGCCACTCTTTTGCGGGAGCGCATTTTTAGGCGCGTAGCTCAGTTGGTTAGAGCGCTACCTTGACATGGTAGAGGTCACCAGTTCGAATCTGGTCGTGCCTACCAAGAATGCCTCACAATACTGTGGATAGGCGGAATTTGCCTCAGTCACAGCGCAAGACAGAACCAATTTTTTAAGATTAGCGAGTCGGGAGTTCCTATTTCTCGACTCGTTTTTATTGCCGGTAGAATTTTATGCCTATAGTGACATTGCCAGATGGAAGTAAACGTGAATACGACGCTGCCTTGAGCGTCGCGGACGTGGCTATGTCTATTGGAGCGGGTTTGGCAAAGGCAGCCTTGGCCGGTCGCGTCGATGGCGAGCTGGTCGATACCTCATACATCATTGAAAATGACTGTGAGCTTGCTCTTATCACAGAGCGTGATGATGACGGCCTAGAAGTGTTGCGTCACTCCTGTGCTCACTTGATGGCACAAGCCGTTCAGCGTTTATTCCCTAGCGCACAAGTGACCATCGGCCCAGTAATCGAAGATGGTTTTTTCTACGACTTTGCCTTCGAGCGTGCCTTTACACCGGAAGACCTCGAGAAGATTGAAGCGAAGATGAAAGAGATCGTCGCCGAAAACTTAACGGTAGAGCGTTCGGTGATGGAGCGCGATGAAGCTATCGCCATGTTCGAGTCCATGGGCGAGAAGTATAAAGTTGATATCATCAAGAGTATTCCGGGTGACGAAGCACTGTCCTTCTATAAACAGGGCGAGTTCATAGACCTTTGTCGCGGCCCACACGTGCCCGAAACCGGTAAGTTCAAAGCGTTTAAGCTTATTTCTGTTGCTGGCGCCTATTGGCGAGGCGACTCTAATAACGAAATGCTGCAGCGTATTTATGGTACTGCTTGGGGTGATAAGAAAGCGCTTAAGCAGTATATGCAGCGCTTGGAAGAGGCGGAAAAACGCGATCACCGTAAGATCGGTAAGAAGCAATCGCTGTTCCATTTCCAAGAAGAAGCCCCTGGTATGGTGTTCTGGCATCCAAAAGGCTGGCAGGTCTATCAAACCATCCAAAACTATATGCAAAAGCTCCAGAAGGCCAATGGCTATCTAGAGATCAGAACACCGCAATTGGTGGACTATTCCCTTTGGGAGAAGTCGGGCCACGCGGATAAGTTCTCTGAGCAAATGTTTAGTGTTGAATCCGATAGCCGTCAGTATGCTATTAAGCCAATGAACTGCCCGTGTCACGTGCAGGTATTTAATCAGGGGCTCAACAGCTACCGCGATTTGCCTATGCGTCTGGCGGAATTCGGCTCTTGTCACCGCTATGAGCCCTCGGGCAGCATGCACGGTTTGATGCGCGTTCGAAGCTTTACTCAAGACGATGGTCACATCTTCTGTGCTGAATCCAGTATTCAGGACGAAGTAGCACGGTTCATGGAGCTGTTGTTTGGCGTTTATAAGGATTTTGGCTTCGACGATATTATTCTGCGTCTCTCAACGCGCCCAGAGCAGCGTGTTGGTAGCGATGAGCTATGGGATAAGTCTGAGGATGCCTTGCGTCAGGCCTTGAATGGCAGTGGCCACCAGTGGGAGTTATTGCCTGGAGAGGGCGCTTTCTATGGACCCAAAATCGAATTCTCATTGAAAGATTGCATGGGCCGCGTACAACAGTGTGGCACTATTCAGGTCGATTTCTCTATGCCTGAGCGCCTTGGAGCACAGTATGTGGCCGAGGACGGTTCACGCCAAACGCCAGTCATGTTACACCGAGCCATCCTTGGGTCTTTCGAGCGTTTTATTGGCGTATTGATAGAACACTACGCCGGTGCATGGCCAGTATGGTTGGCACCCGTTCAAGCTCAGATTCTCAATATTTCAGAGAAACAGAGCGATTTTTGCCAGAATTTGCAAAAAACCTTGTCAGATAAAGGGTTTAGAGTGGAAGCGGACTTGAGAAACGAGAAGATCGGCTTTAAAATCCGCGAGCATACTATTGCGCGTACACCACTGTTATTGGTTGTAGGCGATAAAGAGGTCGAAGCGGGTGCGGTTGCTGTCAGAACGCGCGATGGCGAAGATCTTGGTACAATGAGTATCGAAGAAGTAGGGCGCTATCTTGGCGAGCAGGAAAGCAAGCTAGGTAGAACCCAAGCATAGTAAGAGCTTAACAGCTTAAACGAGAGAATTTATTGAGTACGTGGTACTCACCAATTAACTAAATCTGGAGAATGTAACTAGCGCCTATGAGGAGTAGTTCTAAGAAGCCCGTTATCAACGACAATATCGATGCCACTGAGGTTCGACTTGTGTTAGCCAATGGAGAGCAAGGCGGTATTGTGTCTATCGAGGAAGCGAGAGCTGCTGCGAGTGAGGTAAAGCTGGATTTAGTATTGATCGCACCGGATGCCGAGCCGCCGGTATGTAAGATCATGGATTACGGCAAGCATATCTTCGACTTGAAGAAACAAAAGGTTGCCAATAAGAAGAAACAGCGCAAAACGACTGTTAAAGAAATTAAGTTTAGACCAGGGACGGAGGAAGGAGACTATCAGGTAAAACTACGCAACCTGACGCGTTTCCTTAACGATGGGGACAAAGCCAAGGTGTCATTGCGATTCCGCGGCCGAGAACTTGCCCATCAACATCTTGGGCTGGAGCTAGTGAAAAGGATCGCAGCTGATCTGGAAGACATTGGCACAGTGGAACAGGAACCCAAGATGGAAGGTCGCCAAATCGTTATGGTTTTGGCGCCAGTGAAAAAGAAGAAGCCATAGAAGAACGAATCCATTGCTCTTAAAAGACAGGCGTTCGTAGGGCGCTTGCCTACTGGAAACAGGTGGTAGCAGTGGATTTTTTTGTGTCTTTGGCTTTATTAAATTAACCGACAATGTCGCTTAGTCAGTGAATTAAGACGACGAAAATGCGGAGTATGAAATGAGTAACAAACTGAAAACCCACAGCGGTGCGTCCAAGCGATTCAAAAAAACCGCAGGCGGCTGGAAGCGTAAAAGCGCCAACAAGAGCCACATCCTCACAAAAATGACTACTAAGCGTAAGCGTCAACTCAGAGGCACGTCACTGGTTAAACCATCTGACAAAGTTCTGATCGACCGTATGCTAGGTAAACGTTTCTAAACACTATTATTTTTCGAGGATATTCCCATGGCCCGAGTTAAAAGAGGCGTTACAGCCAGACGTCGCCACAAAAAAGTTCTAAAGTTAGCCAAAGGTTATTACGGTGCCCGTAGCCGCGTTTATCGCGTTGCTAAGCAAGCCGTCATCAAAGCTGGTCAGTACGCTTACCGTGACCGTAAAGCTAAGAAGCGCGTATTTCGCTCTCTTTGGATTACCCGTATCAACGCTCAGTCACGCGCGAATGGCATGACTTATAGCCAACTGATTGCTGGTTTGAAGAAAGCCAATATTCAAGTTGACCGCCGTGTAATGGCTGATCTTGCCGTACACGACAAGGCTGCATTTGCTGCATTGGTAAACCAAGCTAAGTCTAGCTTAGCTGCAGCATAAGCGATCTTGTTATGGTAGATACCGTCTCTCTCGTTGACGAGGCTCTACACGCAATTGCGAGCTCTAACGATGAAAAATCGTTGGAGCAGCTGCGTGTTGATTTTCTAGGTAAGAAAGGAAGTTTGACCGGCCTATTAAAGGGTTTGGGTAAGCTTTCACCAGAAGAGCGCCCCAAGGCGGGAGAGCAAATTAACGTCGCCAAGCGCCAGGTTCAAGAGGCGCTTGAGCTACGTAAAAAAGATTTAGTCGAACAAGCCCTGAACGCGCAGCTAAGCGCCGAGGCTGTCGATGTGACCCTCCCAGGTCGAAAGCAGAGTGCTGGTGGTTTGCACCCTGTTAGTAAGACCATTGCTAGAATTCAAAGCATCTTTGAGGCCGCCGGCTACAGTGTCGCGGAAGGCCCAGAGATCGAAGACGATTATCATAATTTCACGGCATTAAATATTCCCGAGCACCATCCAGCGCGCGCGATGCACGATACATTTTATATCGATCCCGCTACCGTGCTTAGAACTCACACCTCCCCAGTGCAGGTACGAGTGATGGAAAATGGAGAACCGCCGTTTCGCATGATTTGCCCCGGTCGCGTCTATCGCTGCGACTCCGACCTGACGCACACCCCGATGTTCCATCAGGTGGAAGGTTTAGTGGTCGATAAAGACGTTAGCTTCGCCGACTTGAAGGGCACTATTGAAGAGTTTGTCCGCGCCTTCTTTGAGGACGATAGAGATGTGCGCTTTAGACCCTCCTATTTTCCGTTTACAGAGCCGTCGGCTGAGTTCGATATGTCCTGTGTGATGTGTCATGGCAAGGGCTGTCGAGTATGCGGTCATACAGGTTGGGTAGAGATCGGCGGTTGTGGCATGGTGCATCCAAATGTACTGAAAATGTCCAATATCGACGCAGAGAACTACACCGGCTTTGCCTTTGGTGTGGGTGTTGAGCGTATGGCAATGCTGCGCTACGGCGTTAGCGACCTGCGCCTATTCTTCGAGAACGATCTTAAGTTCCTCAAGCAGTTTAATTAGCCACCGGCGTAAAGTTGCGCCAATGCTTATTTGAGTTTCAAAATTAATAGAGTGTCCAAAACATGATTTTCAGCGAGCAGTGGGTTCGTGAATGGGTTAATCCGTCCATTACGACTGAGCAACTGGTAGAACAACTGACGATGGCCGGGCTAGAGGTGGACGCCTGCGGTCCTGTGGCTGCGGAGTTTACAAATATCGTAGTCGCTGAAGTGCTGAGCGTGGAGCCCCATCCTGATGCAGACAAGCTTAGAGTCTGCCAAGTTAACGATGGTAGCAATACCGTACAGGTAGTTTGCGGAGCGCCCAATGTGCGCGCCGGCATGCGTGTGCCATTCGCACAGGTAGGCGCTAGGCTAGTGAACCCAGCCGATGATTCAGTCTTGAAAATTAAGAAGGCGAAGCTAAGGGGCGTTGAGTCCAATGGCATGCTTTGTTCCAGCGAAGAGCTCGGTATTAGTGAAAGCGCCGATGGCCTATTGGATTTGCCCGCTGATGCTCCAATAGGCACAGATATTCGTGAATATTTACACTTGGATGATAAAGCAATTGAGCTTGATCTAACGCCAAATAGGGGTGATTGTTTAGGAATTAGCGGTATCTCCCGCGAAATCGCCGCTTTGAATGATTGTGAGCTCAAGCCCGTTGAGATTGCCGCTGTTGCGGCGCAAATTCAAGACACTTTCCCCGTTAAGATAAGCGCGCAGAGTGCCTGCCCGCGCTATTTAGGCCGAGTCGTTCGTGACATCGATGTTGCTGCGCCAACCCCGCTTTGGATGCAGGAGAAACTGCGTCGTAGCGGCATCCGTAGCATCGACATCGTCGTTGATATAACGAACTACGTCTTATTAGAGCTTGGCCAGCCGATGCATGCTTTCGACTTGCAGCAGCTATCAGCTGGTATTGATGTTCGCATGGCCACTGTAGGGGAGAAGATTACTCTATTAGATGGTAAGGAGCTTACCCTAGCGGCAGACGACCTAGTGATCGCCGATGGCTCTGGGCCTCTCGCCCTAGCTGGCATCATGGGGGGCGAAAACTCAGGTGTGGGCCAAGGCACGAAAGATGTGTTTCTAGAGTGTGCCTATTTTTCCGCTCTCGCTCTGGCAGGGCGTGCTCGTCGTTATGGCTTACACACAGACGCCTCTCATCGCTATGAGCGAGGCGTAGACTACAAGCTCCAGCCTCAGGCAATGGAGCGTGCTACAGCACTACTAGTGGAGCTGGCAGGCGGTAAAGCAGGGCCGGTCATAGAGGCCGAAGGTGAACTACCCGTAGCCCCGACAGTCGCCCTGAGCTTCGCCAAAGTGAGCAAGGTATTGGGTGTCACTATCGCCCGCGATCAGATCATGCAAATCCTCAAAGCTATCGGCCTAATTATCCTTTCCGATACGGAGGAGCAAGTAGAAGTGGAAGTGCCTTCGTTTCGCTTCGATATCAGCTTAGATGTGGATCTTATTGAAGAGATTGCCCGCGTTTACGGTTATAACAATCTGCCCAAGACTAGCCCAACGGCGACGCTAGCCCTCGGTAAGAGTAAAGAGGCCGAGATTCCTCTGGTGCGTTTTAAGAATCAACTAGCGGCTCTAGGCTATCAGGAAGTCATCACCTATAGCTTCGTTGAGCCTGCGTTGCTGCAGAAGATTCAGCCCGAAATAGCGCCCGTGCCATTGCAGAACCCTATCTCTAATGATCTATCAGTGATGCGCACAAGTCTGTGGCCGGGTCTGATCAATGCGCTTAAACATAATGCTAATAGACAGCAGGAGCGTGTACGTTTATTCGAATGCGGCCAGGTTTTCCTGCGCACGGGCGATGTGACTCGACAGCCGCCAAAGATTGCGGGCCTGATTTACGGAGAGCTGAACCCACAGCTGTGGTGTGACTCGAAGAAAGGCGTGGATTTCTTTGATATTAAAGGAGATTTGGAGTCTATCTTAGAGCTGTCTATGAACTGCGAAAGCTATCAATTTGTGAAGGGGAGCCATCCTGCTTTGCATAGCGGTCAATGTGCCGCCATAGAATTCGAAGGTCGTGAAGTAGGGCTGTTGGGAGCACTTAACCCAGCACTACAGCGTGACTTGGGAATTTCTGACAGGGTTTACCTGTTTGAGCTTGATCTGGCCACGCTTCAGGCCGCCAGCGTCCCTAAAGCGGCTGAGTTGTCTAAGTTCCCAGAAGTAAGCCGGGATTTGGCCATAGTGATAGATGAAGCCGTTACCGGCGGGGAAATAATGGCCAATGTGCGCGAAAACGCAGGATCATTGTTAGTCGATCTGCGAATATTTGATGTTTATCAAGGTGATGCGATGGAAAAAAGTAAAAAAAGCATCGCTTTGGGCTTGACCTTACAGCATCCTTCGCGCACTCTAAGCGACGAGGACATAAACGCAATAATTGATAGCTGCGTCAATGGTCTAGAAGCTAAATTTAATGCAAAGTTAAGGAATTAACTATGGCGAATGGCGCGTTAACAAAAGCAGAAATGGCAGAACGCCTATTCGAAGAGCTTGGCCTCAATAAACGCGAGGCGAAAGAGCTTGTAGAGCAATTTTTTGAAGAAATTCGCTTGTCCTTGGAGTCCAATGAGCAAGTGAAAATTTCTGGCTTTGGTAATTTCGACTTAAGAGACAAAAAACAGCGCCCTGGTCGAAACCCAAAGACCGGCGAAGAGATCCCTATCAAAGCTCGACGAGTGGTCACATTCAGACCAGGTCAAAAGCTGAAAGCAAGAGTGGAAAGCTATGCTGGAACCGAGCAATAACGACGAATTGCCCCCAATTCCTCCGAAGCGTTACTTTACGATAGGTGAAGTAGGCGAGCTATGCTTGGTGAAACCCCACGTATTGCGCTATTGGGAGCAGGAGTTTCCGCAGCTAAAGCCGGTGAAGCGCCGTGGCAATCGACGTTACTATCAGCGACAGGATGTTATTCTTATTCGGCAGATTAAGTCCCTATTATACGATCAAGGCTTCACGATTGGTGGGGCCCGCCAGCGCATGAGCGGGGCCGATGATGCCACTAATTCCGCGGTAGATAGCAAACAAATTCAAGAAATGATCAAAGAGTTAGAAGAAGTAATAGAACTATTGTGAAAATGCGGTAGAATTGCCGCCGCTCAGAGAAATCCTGTGTGCAATTGGTCGTTGCCGAGTCGGATCTCTAAGCTTGATTACCAGCAGATATTGAGATTTCCTTCCGATCCAACTCAGAAGAACTCCACAGATATCATTCGGGGCATAGCGCAGCCTGGTAGCGCACCACACTGGGGGTGTGGGGGTCGTAGGTTCAAATCCTGCTGTCCCGACCAATATACAGAGAAAGGGCCTAAGGCCCTTTTTTTGTGCCCGCTTGAAGGTGATATTCTCGTCCCTACCCCATAGTAGCTCGGATAAGGGAAGCGCCATCCGACAATAAATCACCTAGAGTAAATGATCAAAGGACCTGACCCTCTGATTTCCCTCTGGTTTTGGAGCAGAATAAGCTATATTAGACTCTAAAAAAGCTCTAGATTCTTCGATGAATCGAGTCTTGGTGATCTTTGGCCATTTTGAGCACACGGCCCAGCGCATGAATAGCCATATTCGCTAGAGATTGGGAAGGACATGAAAGATCTAACATCACGTACGCCCGCTACCAACCTAGAGATTCCCTTAATACTGGATGAGTTGGTGAACCACCTCGATGCCATGCTGGCATTCTGGAGCAGCGATCAAGTATGCCTCTACGCAAATGACGCCTATTTTACCTGGTTTGGAAAAACAAAAGAGCAGGTCATCGGTATGACCATGCAGGAACTATTGGGGCCAATTTACGAAAAGAATCTCCCCTATATTGAAGCGGCCTTTGCGGGGGAGCAGCAGATCTTTGAACGCGAAATTCCCAACCCAGACGGTACTATAAGGCACAGCCTTGCCACCTATACACCCTATATAGTTAACGGTGAAGTACTTGGCATGTTTGCTCATGTCGCCAATGTCACTCCGTTAAAATTGCTAGAACGCGAATTAAGAGAGGCCAAAGTGGAGTCTGAGTACCTTGCCACTCACGATTTCCTTACGGGTCTTCCCAACAGGGTTTTACTCGAAGACAGAATAGCGCAAGCTCTTGACGCCACTCGGCGGAGCAATGCCTATGTCGCTATCATAAGCCTAGACTTAGATAATTTTAAGGAGATTAACGACACGTTCGGGCATATCGTAGGTGATAAGCTTCTGATTGAGGTGGCCAAACGACTAGGCGAATCGCTCCGCCCGCAAGACACAGCTACCCGCATGGGTGGGGACGAGTTTCTGATAGTGGCAGGCGAACTGGAAACCGTCGATCAAGCGCAGCGAATGGCAGAACGCCTACTTCTTAGCATTAATACAGCTTTAACTATAGATGGATTTGAAATAGTTCCAAGCTGCTCTTTAGGGGTTATCTTTAATAACTCTCGGGAGACCGACCAACAGACACTTATTTCTGAGTCAGACAAGGCACTCTATACTGCCAAGCATAAAGGCAAAGGGCAGTTTGTGATCGTAGAGAATAAACTGAAATCAGAGGGATAGAGCTAGGTGGAATCAGGGGGTGAATCAGGGAGTCAGGTCAGTCGATTTTCTAATTCATGCAGAATAATCAAAGGGGTCAGAGTAACTTGATCCTGAAGGCGCGCCCACATCCCCATCGCCGGTTTTGAGCCTATTACAAAAGAAGCTCACGCAGCTGCCTTTCTTCTCTCATAATAAGCACGATAAAGACTTGGCCAATTTCGCAGCGATAGCAAGAACGAGATTGAGTGAGTGTCCCCGATTTTCCTCTCAAATCAAGAAGATCTAGAGGGTGCGAAACAGTATATTTACGAAAATGGTATGTACAATCTTAGAGAGCAAGCCCAAGCTCTTATAGACTCGACTGGCTTAGATATTAAGATGATAGTGTGTGATTTTGAAAAAGTAAGAGGTAGGTTGGCTGTGCTAATGAGAAGAATGAAGTCGGTAGTGCAAGTCTTGCTAGCTCTGTGTCTTTTCATCGTGGGTGCTAGTGAGGTAGTGGCGCAGTTTGATCCAGACACTTATAAGTCTAGTAATGACTTTGACGCTTTTATTGAAGGGAACGAGCGTACTTTGAACTTTCTGTTGGAGGTGTCCAGCCGTCACGAAGCCTTAGCGACAGACTGCTCCCCCAAGTCTGAAGAAAAAAGTAAGCTAAGTAAACGCTATCTTGATACTTACGGATATAGACTAATCTTGGATGAAAGTTGGAAAGTAGATGCTATCATCATGCTGGGATCGTCCTATTTGTCAGTTCAGTTGGTGAATCGCGAAGGAAATAACTTTACTGTTGATGCCTTTCGTGATGATAGCTTTGAACGCTGGAGTGACGTTATACGCTTGAGCGCAAAAGAAATAGAGGACTCCCTTTCTACTACTGATTTGGAGTTGTTGGCTAGAGATGTAGGTCGCCGTACAAGTGCTTTTAATGCAGTGTTCTTGGGTCTTAGAAGAAGCGTTGATAGAGTATATAAGGAAGGTATTTTTGACGATATTCTTTACCTAGAATCATTGAGCAAGAACAGGGAAGGAGCTTGGCAGAAAAAGCCAGATGCAAACATAGACTATTCGGCGGTGGTAATTCCGAGCCATGATAGGCGAAGTCCTGTCGTATTTACATTCAATAAAAAAATTGGCTGTAATAACATTGAGATTGCTGCTACTGATACTGATATTTTGCAATTTGAGTGGGCCTTTGATCTTAATAAAATGCTGAGTGACTATTTCAAGACAGGTTCCATTGATCTTCAAAGCGCCGAGAAAATGGTGTCCGACTTAAGCATTATTGAAGCGCTGAAAATGGAGCTAAGGGATATAGAGAATGGGAAAGTTGGTATTGGGGTTTGGGTTGACTAGTCAAAGTAAAGAATAGGACAGTCACTCACCTTTACGCTGGATCTAGAATCATATCCTGATTTGGCGCAAGTCTGTATCTTCAAGTAATGTACTCGAGCGTGTGCGTTCGCTCACTTTTATGCAATCACGCGCAGTTCCGCCTAGAGCAAGGCGTTGCTTAGTAGAGAGACGTCAAGTGGCTGTTTGTTTTTGCCGCTTTGCAGTAACTAGTTTGCATGGCTCTAAGTGTTGAGAGCTTATATATACGCTCCTAAGGAGTATGTTTTTGCATGAAGACGGCTAATTATTCGATCTATTTGACGTGCATTGCTTTGTCTATTTCAAGTCAGGTAGCCGCTCAGGGATTATTTGAACGAATGAACCCTCAAAGCACCCTAAGAGAAATTACCTGTGATGCGACAGCCTTTGACGGTGGTGAAGAGTCGCGTTGGAAGTTGGAGCTGTTTGGTTATCGATTCCTATTTGATCAAGAATATGTGAGTACTTTTTTTGATGGATTGGGGAGTTCGAATGACATTTTTATGATGTGGTTCTCTACACCTGATGACAGAAATGACGGTTTTATGATATCTGTAACTCATGGGCCTGATGTCCGGGGGCTCGGTTCATATTCCACATGGAAAGAAGTAATAAGCATGGCTTTGGATAAGGAGAAATCGGCAAATAACTTTACTAATAAAGAATCTTGGATAATAGAGCGTTATTGGCCTGTACTATTTGCGCGAGTGGGAGATAGCGCAATTGTAAAAGGTGACATGTTTGACGATTTTATATTTGTTGAAAAAACTAATCTGACTTATAACGAAGAGTATACCAATGTCATACTGCCCAAGGTGGGTAGCTCGTTGGTGACTGAAATAAAATTCCCTTATTCTTTTGGTTGCTTGAACATTGAGCGCACTATTGTTGAAAGTGATCTTCCAGAGTTCACGTGGGCGCCGGCTCTTAGAGAGTTTATTGAGTACTACGCTGTTAGTGGTGATGTGAGTTATGAGCATGTTAGGCCGTTGTTTCCAAACGAGGAGCGCTTCACAAGATTTCTAGAAAAGAGAGGTTACAGAAAAATTGATGAGTAGGTGCGGGGTGTAGCGGTCAACTAATTCTGGTCGGGACACTCACTTCGCTACGTATCAAATCTCTAACTAGCATCGTCCATGGTAGGTCGGATAAGAAAAGAGCCATTCGACAATAAATCAACAAGACACAAAAAAGGGCGCCAATGGCGCCCTTCTTGTATAGCGTTAGAGTGTCGTAAGAATTACTTCATCACATAACGCTTGATGCCGCCTACTGGGCCAACTTCGGCACCGTAGATCACGCCGTTTTTGTCCACAACAACGCCTTCAGCTGTACATGTACCACGGCAGTCTGGGTTTGGATCTGGAATGAAGTACTGTACTTCACCAGTCACGGCGCTACCTACACGGATGCCGCGCAGCCAATCGCCATGGTCAGGGTTTACAGAGCCAGACTCGGAGTCGGCAGCGTATAGCGTATCGTTAGCATCGATGTAGATGCCGCTGTTACGGCTAAATTGTAGCCAAGAGTCTAGTAGGTTGCCGTCTTGATCATAGATCTGGATACGGTCGTTGCCACGGTCGGCGATAAATAAACGACCTTTTGAGTCCATAGCGATGGAGTGAGGCTGACGGAATTGGCCTTGCTCTGTGCCGAACTCGCCGAAGGCCATGAGGAACTCACCGTCTGCGTTGAACTTCAATACACGACCAGTAGAGCCTTCACGGCTAGAGTGGCCTTCGCCAACGAAGATATTACCGTTTGGTGCAACGTATACATCGTTTGGCTCCCATAGGTAGCCAGGAGCACGCGCGCCGCCTTGCTCACCTAGGCTCATTAGTAGCTCGCCCTCTGGGCTGAACTTGTGTACTTGGTGGCCTTTAATCTCATCTGGATCATTGCCATCACGCGAACGGTTGTCGCGAGCGTCTGTTACCCATACATTGCCTTCAAAGTCGACATGGATGCCGTGAGGCCACATGATGACACCTTTACCGAAGCTGGTGACCATATTACCGTCGGCGTCGAATTTCATGATTGGGTCCAGAACACCTTCTGCGCAGGGGCCAACATTGCCTCCGCAACGCTCGGCAACCCAGATGCTGACTCCGTCAGGATCGATTTCTACGGCGCTAGTAGAACCCCAAGTTCTACCTTCAGGCATCTTTGCCCAACCTTCGATAGTTTCATATGGGTTTGGTAAGTCGTTAACAGGCTCCATAGTCTCTTGCGCGAAACTAAGCAGCGGGAATACAGCTGCTGCAGTAAAGGCAATTAATGCTGTCTTTGCACTTTTATTATAGTTTGACATCGGCGGAGATTTCTCCCTTCTAATAGCTAAATGGACGAACAGAATAATGCACCTCATTTGCGAATTCAATCAGAGTTGATGATGGCTGGAGAGATTTCTGTGCCATTTTGTTGCAATTAGATGGGGGAGCCTAGGGTAAAGTGTCGTTGAGGGGCTCCAAACGCCCAGCAATAGGGGCGCTCTTTAAGGAAAGCGTAGGTTAATGAGGGCTAATTTTCAGCCGATAAGCTTATGGATAATGGGAATATGGACGGGGGCTTAGTAGCCGTGTATGGCACCCTGATGCAGGGCGGCGCTAATCATCACTATTTGCTTAGGGCAAAGTATTTAGGCACTGAGACTTTATACTCCCTCGTATTGTATGACCTGGGAGACTATCCGGGTGCCGTCCTACAAGACTCTGAAGGCATTGAACTCGAAGTGTATAGCGTCGGTGCGAAGACGCTAGCCGCGCTAGATGCTCTGGAAGAAGTGAACGCTGAATCGGCCCACCTTGGGCTTTATCGCCGGGTGAGGTGCTCAACCCAGTATGGCCAAGCTTGGATATACTTGTACAACAAAGACATAAGCGGTAGTAATATGCTGACCAAGGGACGCTGGCAATCGAGCTGATTGAGAGTACAGTAAGCTTAGATAATTGGTTTTATTTGGTTAAATATTGATCTATGATGCTGCGGTACTATAAATGGATAGTGAGCGGATGAGCGTGGTGAAGATAACGGTGAAACATCATCACAGTAGGTAAATCTGATATGGATACACTGCAGGCGGAAAAGGTATTTAATGCCGGCGAGATCATAATGACCCAGGGAGAGATGGGGTCCTGCGCTTACCTTATTCAGCAAGGTCGAGTTGGCATTGTGGTCGAGAAAGAAGATGGCCGGCTCCTACAGATGGGCACTAGGGGGCCCGGTAGTATCATCGGCGAGATGGCCATCGTTGATAGTCAGCCTCGCTCTGCCACTATCAAATCATTGGAAAAGTGCACGCTACTGGAAATCACCAAAGAAGACTTTGCGCGAAGCGTCGATAGTGCTAGCCCCATTGTGCGCTTAATATCCCAAGTAATTTTAATGCGCTATCGAGACATTCTTAGACGTTCTCAGCACCTAATCAGCGATTCGCCTGAATTTCCATCGCCAGAAATACTAGAGAGAGAATACGCCGAAAGTATTAATGTGGTAGAGGCCATTAAGATGGCCAACGAGTTTAAGGTTGCCATCGCTACTAAGCAGCTGTACTTGAACTACCAGCCTATAGTGTCTATTGAGACCGGCGAAATTGTGGCCTTTGAGGCCTTGATGCGCTGGCAGCATCCCGAGCGTGGTTTTATCCCCCCTGATGAATTTATTCCCATGGCCGAAGACAGCGGGCTTATTGTGGATGCCACTCGCTGGGCGGTGCGCGAGGTCTGCCATATGCTGGGAAGGCTGGATGCGCAGCGCCCGGATCTGTCTAAGCTTTATATTTCGGTTAATTTCTCAACGGCGGACTTCGAAGAAGAAAGTTTCCTAGAGCAGTTGTACACCACCATGGAGCAAGAGAATACTCAGCCAGGGCGCATAGCAATAGAGATTACCGAACGTCTATTAATGCGACAGCCGACCAATGTCAAACAAACCTTAGACAAATGCCGCGCCAAGGGCATGCATGTGGCTATTGATGACTTCGGAACCGGGTACTCTTCCCTGAGTTATCTGCATCAGTACCCAATTGATACGCTTAAGATCGATCAGAGCTTCATCCGCAAAATGCGCGAGGACGATTCAGTAAAGGGCTTGGTTAAGTCGATAGTGGCGCTCAGTGAGAACCTTAATTTTCGCATTATCGCAGAGGGGGTGGAAGAGTTAGAGGAAGCCCAGTTCCTGCAGGAATTGAATTGCGGCCTTGCACAAGGGTATTTATATTCACGCCCCTTAGCCGAAGCCGACATACTCAAAGTGCTGAACGAGCGTAATCCCGTTTGCTAGGCCTAAGAAGCGCTCTTAACGCAGAATTTATTGGCCTTGGATCGAAACCTTCAGATGTTGAATACACTCTCCCAATGGATTAGCCAGAGCCAAATGCGCGACTGGGCGCTTTGGGCTTTAGGTAATATTCCCGGTTTTCCGCCGATTATTCAGAGTATTCATTTGCTGAGTATTTGCGCCATCGTTGCGTCCGCTGTGTTTTTAAATCTTCGTGTTATAGGCGTGGCCGCTCGTGCCCAATCTGTCACCGAAATGAGCCATCGTTTAAGGTACTGGGCTTTCGGCGGCCTGCTTGGCGCATTTTGCTCTGGTATTTTCTTTATCCTAGCTAGGCCAACACGCTATTTTGATAATCCTGTTTTTCATATTAAGTTTATAGCGCTGTTGGTGGCAGTAATATTGTCAGCGATTGTATTTTCTATAGCGGCTAAGCGCGAAGAGAAGCCGCTAGCTGGGATGGCTAAAATCATAGCATTTGTAAGTCTCTGTGCTTGGATATTGGTGATCTTGGCGGGCAGGTGGATTGCGTATTCTGAGTATCTATTTTGGCGGGATTATTGATGGCTGAGCCGATCGATATTTGGTTGTTTTTAGAATTACTTCCTTTCTCCCAAGAGGTGGGGGCAACTGCTTGGTTTCCCTTTGTGGAGTCTATTCATGTGCTATCCATCGTACTGATGCTCGGGGCGATCCTGATGGTAGATCTACGCATTCTTGGGTTAAGTGCGATGCCTTACTCCGCCGCACAATTGCTTAGAGAGTTTGTGCCTTGGTCGGCTGTGGGCTTTGTCATTGCTTCGGTCACTGGTGTTATCATGTTTATGACTCGAGCGGCCACCCATATCGAGAATCCCGCATTTCAAATCAAGCTTCTATTATTGCTTTTAGGTGGCATCAATATTGTGTGTTTTCATTTTCGTGAAAAAGCACTGTTAGCACACGATAGTGTCGCTGTTGATATTCCTATTAGTGCCAAAATTCATGCTGCGCTGTCACTGAGTATCTGGATAGGTGTTATGGTAGCGGGGCGCTGGGTCGGTCACGTTGTTTAAGTTTTTATCGGCACCAGCTAAATCAATGGGCTTTGCTCCAAGGTAAGTAGTCTTCTATGCAAATATCGAATCGTTTTGTTGAGCATTTTGTTGCGGACACAATCGTTGGCGGCACGGCTAGGCAAGTCGATAACGCTTTATACTCCTTCGTCTCTCCAACGCCAACGCATGCTCCTAAAACGCTTATTTATTCTAAAGCTCTCGCGCGGGAGCTAGAGTTGAATGAGGCTTTTTGCGATAGCGAAGTCTTTGCCAAGCTTTTAAGCGGCAATGCCGTTAGCGCCGAGATGAAGCCATATGCCTCTCGCTATGGTGGTCATCAATTTGGTAATTGGGCAGGGCAGTTGGGCGATGGTAGGGCCATTAATTTAGGTGAGCTTGCCCTCAGCAATGGCGAGTATCGAGCACTGCAACTTAAAGGCGCTGGGCCGACGCCCTATTCGAGAGGCGCCGATGGTCGCGCTGTACTGCGCTCTTCGATTCGCGAGTTTTTGTGCAGTGAAGCGATGCATTACTTAGGAGTGCCTACCACGCGAGCATTGAGTCTGGTTGCTACCGGGGACGAAGTGATGCGAGACATGTTCTACGATGGGCGGCCTGCCTTAGAGCCAGGGGCGGTGGTTTGCAGGGTCGCTCCGAGTTTTACGCGCTTCGGCCATTTTGAGCTGTGTGCAGTAAAGGGTGAGTTGGCGCTCTTGAAGAGATTATTGGATTACACAATCAAAGCCGATTTTCCAGAATATGCTTCGCTCCTAGACGACGATGAAAATAGCGATGAGGCTGTCTATATTAGTTGGTTTAAACGAGTGTGTAGCTTAACCGCGCAAATGATCGTTCAGTGGATGAGAGTGGGCTTTGTACATGGCGTTATGAATACAGACAATATGTCTATTCTAGGCTTGACGATCGACTACGGCCCTTATGGTTGGCTAGACGATTTTGACCCGGAGTGGACGCCTAATACAACCGACGCGCAACATAAGCGTTATCGGTTTTCCAATCAGCCTCGCATAGCACAGTGGAATCTATTTCAGTTGGCTAATGCATTGATGCCGCTTATCAATAATGCGCCAGCACTAGAGCAAGCCTTGGCAGATTTTGCTGACGACTATCAGGCTAGGGAAAAACAGATGATGGCGAAAAAACTAGGCTTCTACGATGAGAGCCGGGTTTGCGGCGAGTCGTTGTTTACTGAACTAGAGCATGTGTTAACACTTCATAGAATCGATATGACTTTGTTCTATCGCTTACTAGCTAATTTTGACTGGCAGGATAGTAATAGCACGCTTCGTGAGTGTGTTGAAAACGCAATTTACGAGCCTGAGAGCTTGAGCGCCGATGTCGCTGAGGCCTTGGAAGAGTGGGGTCAGCGCTATCGAGCAGAGCTGCAAGCTGCGGGGGTGGATGATGCGCAAAGAGTGAGTTGCATGAATCAGCACAATCCGAAATATGTGCTTAGAAATTACTTGGCACAAGAGGCGATCGATGCCGCCGAGGCAGGAGACTACACTCTGCTTCATACTCTGCACGAGCTATTGCAGCGCCCGTATGACGAGCAAGTGGAGTTCGAGCGTTTCGCCGCCAAGCGTCCCCAGTGGGCAGATAATAGAGCGGGCTGTTCAAGCTTGTCCTGTAGCTCTTAATTTTTATAGTCGAAATTGCGCACGCTAAGCACTTTGGTGCTTGTCTTGCCTTCTTGGGACTCTACGCCAAGTTCTGCAACGGGCAAATCGAGCGCGGTGCTGTTGAGCACTGCCAGTGCCTCACTGGTGCTGGCGCCAGAGTGTGCTAATTTCACAATTTCCCCGATGCTTTTATCCGCTAGGGTTATCTTGTCACCCTCGCTTGGTATGTCCCCCTCAAACACGACGTGAAATAGTCGCTTTTTAGCCGTGCCTTTGTAGTGCATTCGCGCAACGATTTCCTGCCCGCGATAACAACCCTTTTTAAAGTCTATGGCGCCGTAAAGGTCGTAGTTGAGCACTTGGGGTGTGTGCTGGGACATTTGCTCAGGTGCAATATGCATAAGGCCGGCGCGTATGTCTGCAAGTGTCCAACTCTCTTGTTGGCTGTCATCCACATCCAATGCGCTATTGCTCTTAATCAGAACTTCGTAGCGAGTCGGTTGGCCCTGTAGTCTTAAAACGAAACCATCTTTGATGGGGCTGAAGTTGTTTTGCGCGTCCATTGTTGAGGGAAGGCTTGCATGGCTCGTGCACCACTGTTGTAACGCGTCAAAATTCGTAAAGCCTATGCGTGTAAATTCATGGCTAATGAGTGTGACATCCGCCTTGGAGAAGGCCGCATATTTGGCCAGCTCGGAGCGCAGTGTTTCGCCAGTGCCGTGCTGGCTAAGTAAGTAGAACTGCTCCTCGTGCTTAAAGAGACTGAAGTCGCTAAGGATGCGGCCATTCACTTCGCAGTAAACGCCAGGCACCCACTGTGTGTCTTCTAGCTTGACGACATTACAGCTCAATTGGCCTTGGAGAAATTGCGCCGCCTCGGCGCCACTGATGCGGACTAGGTCAAAATTCGGTAGTGATAAAGGGGTGTTACTCATAAAAAGGGCTCGATCGTGAAACGCGATATTCCGGCAATTAATAGAGAATTAGGCTATTATAGTGCCATTGCAAATAACTAGGTTTAAGCATGTTAACAGAAATAGAGTTTAAAAAATTAGGCTGGCATAGCCGACGCGGTATGCTTGAGTTGGATCTTATCTTATTGCCCTTTTATGAGAAACATTTGGCGGATCTGCCGCCCGAAATACACGTGCTGTATCAACGTTTGCTCACAGAAGAGGATCAAGACCTTTTTGCGTGGTTACTCATGCGTGCCCCGGCACCAAACGAGGAATTACAGAAAATGATCAGCATCATCAGGGAACATCACGACCCACAATAAACAGCCAATATTTAGTGTCGACGACAAGGGCCGCTCAAGGAAGAGTCATAATGCCACTGCGTATCCAGCTACGTTCATCACCTTTATTTTTTACTATGCGATTGGCTCTGTATGGGCTTGCTTTGCTGGGGCTTTACTGGGTTGCACTTGGGGCACAAATCCTCGCTGTTATCGCGGCCATTTTAATCCTGGATGCCTATCGGCAGCTCAGGCGTAGTCGCTTCAGGACGGAATTGTTACTGGGCGAACAGGCAAGCTTCTTAGGAGAGCAAGAAATCGAATTAGCGCCTGAGTTTTTCGATACTCCTGCCTTGATGGTATTGCGCTATCGCTACCGCACTGAGCAGGGCGCGTGGCATAGCTTGTGTATTTGGCCTGATAGTCTAGCTCAGGCTGAGCGGCGCGCTCTTAGCCGCACTCTGCGCTGGTATAGTTTTAGCTAATTATTTGGCTTTATACAGCGCGTTTGGCGGCAATAAAACAGTGTCTACTGCCTGATCGTTCAGACCCGGGTAGTCCAGAGTATAGTGTAAGCCTCGGCTTTCTTTGCGCTGTATAGCGCATTCGATGATTAGGCTGGCGACTTGCACTAAGTTGCGCAATTCCAGCAGGTCCTTACTCACAATATAATGCTTGTAGTAATCGTTAGTCTCTTGAGCCAACAGGGCGATTCTGCGCTTGGCTCTTTGCAGCCTTTCGTCTTTGCGCACAATGCCCACATAGGCCCACATAAAGCGTCTCAACTCATCCCAGTTGTGCGCGACGATCACTTCTTCGTTAGAGCGCGTTACAAGGCTTTCATCCCAGGGCGGAATCTCTTTCGCCAATTCGGTTTGGGTAATATTTTGGCGAATATCATTGCTTGCGCCGAAGGCCAAAACAAAGCACTCAAGCAAGGAGTTACTGGCCATTCGATTAGCCCCATGCAAGCCTGTAAAGCTGGTCTCACCAATCGCGTATAAATTGGGGACGTCACTACGTCCCTGCTTATCCACCATCACTCCGCCACAAGTGTAGTGGGCGGAGGGTACAACGGGAATGCGGTCCTTGGTGATGTCGATGCCGTACTCCAAACATCGCGAGTAAATGGTGGGGAAGTGCGCTCGAATAAAATCCGCGTCTTTATGGGTAATATTTAAGTAGACGCAATCACAGCCAAGGCGCTTCATTTCATGGTCGATAGCGCGAGCCACTATGTCTCTAGGCGCGAGGTCAGCTCGGGGATCAAAATCCTGCATGAAGCGTGTGCCGTCAGCCAGCTCTAATACGGCGCCTTCTCCGCGCAGCGCCTCTGTGATCAGAAAGGACTTGGCGTGAGGGTGATACAAACAGGTTGGGTGGAATTGATTAAACTCCATATTTGCCACACGACAGCCTGCGCGCCAGGCCATGGCGATACCATCGCCTGTGGCCCCATCGGGGTTTGTTGTAAACAAATAAGCTTTGCTTGCTCCGCCCGTGGCCAGAACGACGAACTTAGCGCGAAAGACATCAATAGCGCCCGTTTCGGGACTGAAAATATAGGCGCCTACACACTGTTCTTCTTCTAGGCCCAGTTTGCGCTTAGTGATCAAGTCAATGGCTATGCGGTTTTCAAATAGGTCGATATTGCTATTTTCGCTAGCGCGTTGGGCAAGGGTTTCGAAAACCGCTTTGCCAGTAGCGTCTGTGGCGTGGATGATACGGCGATGACTGTGCCCACCTTCTTTCGTGAGGTGAAGAGGGGCGAGGTTGTCGGGTCTTAAAGGCTCGGCGCTGCCGGGCTGTGAATCCTGCGGCGTTTTGGTCGTAAAAGGAACCCCTTGTTCGACCAGCCAACGAACGCTCTCGGCACTATGCTCAACAATATGGCTGACCATGTCTTCATGACATAGGCCCGAGCCAGCATCGAGAGTATCTTTGATATGGGCATCGATACTGTCGTCATCATCCAATACTGCGGCGATACCACCTTGCGCGTAGAACGTGGCGCCTTGTTTTAATTCACCCTTGCTTATCACGGCCACTTTGGCGAAGTCGGCAGACTTTAGAGCGACTGTTAGCCCGGCAGCACCGCTGCCGATAATGAGAATGTCATAGTCATAAAATCTTGTGCTATTGTTAGGGCTCATGAGTGCTCTGCTGGCTAAGAATACCGCTGCCTTTGCTTAGGTGCTGGCTTTGTAAAAAGCGTATATTAGCGCTAGCAGGGGCTAGAAAGCTATGGCTTGTCTAGCAGTTGTGCTTGCTAATAGACATGAAACGAGAACTTTTTTTCTGATGTGTGGTCTACGCTTTGACGATATGAGGCTAACCCTGCTGCAGGAGAGCGTCGAGGATCGACAATTAGGTAGGGCGTAAATGACGCAAGAAACAGATCAGCAGTTAGTAGATAGAGTTTTGGCCGGAGATAAATCCGCTTTTAATGTGTTGGTATTGAAATATCAGCACAAGGTTGCCTCTTTAATTAGCCGCTTTATTAAAGACTCTCACGAAGTAGAAGACGTAAGCCAAGAAGCGTTTATTAAGGCGTATCGAGCCCTTAAGCTATTTCGCGGCGATAGTGCTTTTTATACTTGGCTATACCGGATTGCTGTGAACACGGCTAAGAACCACCTTGTGGCCAAAGGCCGTCGACCGCCAGCTGTCGATGTCGACGTGGACGACGCCCAATTTGGCGAAGAGTCCGATGTGCTTAGAGACACGGAGACTCCAGAGGCGAATATGCGTAAGGAAGCCTTGCAAAGGGTTATCAATAAGGCTGTCGACGATCTACCAGATGAATTACGCACGGCTTTCACCTTAAGAGAGTTCTCTGGGCTCAGCTATGAGGATATTACCCAGGTGATGAATTGTCCTGTGGGTACCGTGAGGTCTCGAATTTTCAGGGCCCGAGAGGCAATTGATAAAAAAATTCAAGAAATTATGTAAGTTTATGGAACCATGCCAAACAGGCGCGGTCTCAAGTAATGAGGCTAGTAAATCTTCATATTATTGGCGCTGTCTTTGTGGTTGGCAGCGTCAATAATTGAAGACTCGCTGGTTTAGAGTCTATGATTGCCCCTAGAGGCATGAATCGAGGTTAATGATGAGTTTGGAAAAGCTAAATAACGCAGAAGCAATATCAGCTCTTATGGATAATGAGCTTAGTGATTTCGAAATAAGAAGGCTTTTGCAAAGCTTGCCCGAATCTCCTGAAACCAGCGCCCAGCTTTCTCGCTTTTACCACGCGCAAGCCGTGATGCATAACGAGCTAAGCACAACAGTCTCTCCCAATTTTGCTAACAATATTATGGCCGCTCTCGAAGACGAGCCGGTGTACAGCTCTCACCAGAGCGAGCCTAGGACCAGCCTGGCTGCGACTCTCTTGACTGGTATGGGTAAGTTTGCGGTGGCAGCCTCCGTGGCGGCAGCAGCCTTTATTTCGATGCAGAGCTATCTGGCAACGTCTACTGCTGGTACTGGCGGCGATGCACCCTTGGCGCAGAATGATTCCGCCGTATCGACGCAGCCCTCTACAGAGTATCCACGCATGTTGGCAGGTAGCGAAACGGCTACGTTCGATGCCGAAGCCCAGCAAAGATTGAACGAGTATATTCGCAGTGTGTCTATTCAGAACCGTGAACAGGCTGGCGAAGCGCCTCGCTTCAATGTACTGCAAGACTCCCAATTGATTCGCCAAGTGAATCAGATCGAGCAATAGGCCCCGTTTTCTTCATTTAGCGCTCTTTTGAGTTTCCTCTGTTTTTTGCCCCTCTATCCGCCGCTATGTGCAAAGCACTCTTGCTAGCACGCCTGTGGCACGTTACTTTATAGCTATTGATACAAAGTTTCAGTAATGCTGTTGTGGACGCCTTATGTCCAAAGTGGCGGCTGTTTTTAGGCTTAAAATGGCCAAAGGCAGCGATGAACGACAATAAAGGATAGAAAATGAAGGCAATTCCCTCAAAACTAAGTCTGTTTCCTTGCTATGTACTGTTGTTAAGCGTGCTTGGCCTAGCCAGTGCTCATGGGGCCAGCAGCGCTGGCTTGCCCGATTTTGCCAGCTTAGTGGAGAAGAACGGCCCGACCATTGTCAATATCGCCACGGTACAGCAGGTGAGGGCTCGCAGCGGCGGTCGTAATCAGGAAATCGAGGAATTATTGCGTCGCTTAGCGCCGGACGAAGAATTGCCGCCAGAATTGGAAGAAAGGCCCTCTCGGCCTAGGGGCGGTGTAGGGTCGGGGTTTATTATTTCTGCAGACGGCTATGTGATTACCAACCATCATGTTGTGGATAACGCGGATGAAATTACCGTTACCCTGAATGATCGCCGCGTGTTTACAGCAGAGATTATTGGCACCGACGAATTGTCCGATGTGGCTTTGATAAAAATTGATGCACAAGGGCTGCCGGCGGTTAGTTTCGGGGATTCCGAGGCTATTCGAGTGGGCGAGTGGGTCTTGGCAATTGGCTCGCCTTTTGGTCTTGAGTTTTCCGCTGCCGCTGGCATCGTGTCAGCCAAAGGGCGAGCGGTGCCTGGCAATAGAACGAATTACGTGTCGTTTATTCAGACCGACGTGGCCATTAACCAAGGGAATTCAGGTGGCCCACTGTTTAATCTTGATGGCGATGTGATCGGCATTAATTCTCAAATTCTCAGTAGTTCCGGTGGCTCCAATGGGGTCTCATTCGCCATTCCTAGTAATGTGGCCTTGAACGTGGTCGAACAGCTACGCGAGACCGGCAGTGTCAGCCGGGGCCTATTGGGCGTGATGATTAAGGACGTCGACTATGCGCTTGCTGAAGCCTTTAGTATGACTCGCCCTATGGGGGCCTTTGTTGATGAAGTGCAAGCAGGCAGTCCGGCGGAAGCCGCGGGAGTGCTCAATAACGATATTGTGGTGGCTTTTAATGGCCAAGAAATCGAGTCCTCGTCGCAGCTCCCTTTTTATGTAGGGCAAGTACGACCTGGCACAGTGGCGAGCCTGACGGTGATTCGAGACGGCACTCCTTTGAACCTCGACGTGGAGGTGGGTAGCCTGCCTCAGGAGGGCATGGTGGCGGTAAATCCTAGCGAGGAGGAGCCGCGTCGCAATTCCCTGGGGCTTGCGATCGATGAGCTGAGCGAAGAAGCGCAAGAAATGACCGGCTTGTCGGGTGTTCGCGTAAGCGAAATCGAGGATGGCCCAGCGGCAGCAGCGGGTATTCAAGTCGGCGATATCATCGTGATGCTCAATCGCCAAGAGGTTCCCTCTATCCAGCGTTTTATTCTAGTGGCTGAGGCACTTCCCGAAACGGGCTACGTCCCTATTCGCATTGTGCGAGATGGCCGGGGAACCACACTTGTGCTGGAGCTTGAATAGAGAGTTTGCGCGGCTTTGGCGCCAAACCATGCACCCTCTGAGTCGATAAAAATCCACTGACACTGAGCAGTGAATACTGTAGACTTGCCTCGGTTTTTAGTGCGGCTAAAAATCGAGCCAAGTGAGCACTGTATAGACATATCAGCGCCCTCCAAAAGACATTCACCATCAATTTGCAAAGTAGTGACCATATCAAGTGAGTGATTTAAGCCATATTCGCAATTTTTCCATCATTGCACACATAGACCACGGAAAATCCACCCTAGCTGATCGCTTTATTCAGATGTGTGGAGGCTTAGCCGACCGTGAGATGGACGCTCAAGTACTGGATACGCTGGATATTGAGCGCGAGCGCGGCATTACCATCAAAGCGCAAAGCGTGACTTTGGATTTTAATAGCAAAGACGGTAGAACCTATCAGCTGAATTTTATTGATACCCCGGGCCATGTGGACTTTACCTATGAGGTATCGCGTTCATTGGCCGCTTGCGAAGGCGCTCTTCTAGTCGTCGATGCCGGGCAGGGGGTCGAAGCCCAGTCCGTGGCGACCTGTTATACCGCTATCGAGCAGGGGCTAGAAGTTATTCCCGTGCTTAACAAGATGGACCTTCCTCAAGCCGAACCGGAGCGAGTGCGACAAGAGATCGAAGAGATTATCGGCATCGATGCCTCCAGCGCCGTCGAGGCCAGTGCCAAGTCCGGTCTGGGTATTATTGATATCTTAGAAGAACTAGTCCGTTTAGTGCCGCCACCCGTAGGGGAGGTCGATGCGCCGCTTCAAGCGCTGATTATTGATTCCTGGTTTGATAATTATCTTGGCGTTGTCTCGCTAGTGCGCGTAAAACAAGGAACACTGCGCAAGGGCGATAAAATTATCGCCAAGTCCCTAGGCAAGGCACACTTGGTAGACGCGGTTGGCTTCTTTACCCCCAAGCGTTTCGATACTGGTGTACTAAAAGCCGGTGAAGTGGGCTTCGTTATTGCGGGCATCAAAGAAATTAAAGGGGCGCCCGTAGGGGACACGCTAACTCATTTTGCCACGCAGGACACGCCGTCCTTGGCAGGTTTTCAGAGGATTCAGCCACAGGTCTATGCGGGTTTATTTCCAGTCTCTTCTGATGACTTTGAAAATTTCCGCGATGCGCTAGAGAAGCTTACACTCAACGATGCCTCACTGTATTACGAGCCCGAGAGCTCGGATGCCCTAGGCTTTGGTTTTCGCTGTGGCTTCTTGGGCATGTTGCACATGGAGATCATCCAGGAGCGTTTGGAGAGAGAGTACGATCTCTCCCTCATAACCACGGCGCCGACGGTAGTCTATGAAGTGCTTTTAACCAGCGGTGACATCGTTAAGGTCGATAGCCCTTCGGCTCTGCCTGCAGTGACCTCGATTGAAGAAATGCGCGAGCCTATTGTGCTCGCCAGCATCCTAGTACCGCAGGAGTACGTGGGCAATATCATCAATTTGTGTGTGAGCCGCCGGGGCGTGCAGAAGGATATGCAGTTCATTGGTCGTCAGGTGTCAATGCGCTATGAGATTCCGATGAACGAAGTGGTATTGGACTTCTTTGACAAATTGAAATCAGCCAGTCGCGGCTACGCGTCCCTCGACTATAGCTTTATTCGTTTCCAAGAGGCGAAACTGGTCAGGCTGGATGTTCTGATTAATGGTGATAGAGTTGATGCGCTGGCGCTTATCGTACACCGCGATCAAGCCCATAATAAGGGGCGTCTCTTGGTCGAAAAAATGAAAGAGCTTATTCCAAGACAGATGTTCGATGTGGCCATTCAAGCCGCGATCGGTGGGCATATTATTGCCAGACAAACAGTAAAGGCGCTGCGTAAAAACGTGACCGCTAAGTGTTACGGCGGCGATGTAAGCCGTAAGAAAAAGCTGTTGGAGAAGCAAAAGGCAGGTAAGAAGCGTATGAAGCAAGTGGGTAATATTGAGGTTCCTCAAGAAGCTTTCTTAGCAGTACTAAAGGTTGATAGCTAATGGATATAGATTTTTCTTTAGTCTTGGTTATATTGGTCGCCGTCTCCGGCTGCATTGCACTGTATGATCGTCTAGTTTTAGCAAAACCTAGGCGCGAAAAAGTAGAGCAACTTAAAAAAGAACTGCAGCCTCCTGCACTAGAGAAGGCCGTTGAAGTTGCCGAACAAGAGCCGGTACTCATTGAGTATGCGAAGTCGTTTTTTCCGGTATTGGCAGTGGTCTTGGTCTTGCGCTCTTTCTTGGTTGAGCCGTTCCAGATCCCTTCGGGCTCGATGATTCCCACTTTAGAAGTGGGCGATTTTATTCTGGTGAACAAGTTTACTTACGGGCTGCGCTTGCCAGTCGTAGGCACTAAAATTGTCGAGGTCAATGAACCGAAGAGGGGCGAAGTGATGGTCTTCATTCCACCCCATGACAATCGTTATTTTATTAAGCGTGTTATTGGCCTACCAGGCGATACTATTCGCTATGAAGATAAACAATTATTCGTCAATGATGAGCCAGTAAGCAGTGAATTGATTGAGCGCACACAGTTTGTTAACTCCAATGGCTTTGTAGAAGAAGCATTATTGCTAGAAGAGAACTTGGCCGGCGTGCTTCACCAGACGCAAGTCTCGGCCACCCTCAGACGCAGTAATGCGCGCACCGCGTGGGTTGTTCCTGAAGGGCATTATTTTATGATGGGGGACAATCGAGATAACTCAGCTGATAGCCGAGTCTGGGGGACAGTGCCCGAAGAGAATATAGTTGGCCGAGCCTTTGCTGTCTGGATGCACAAGGATCCGGGTTGGAGTTTGCCAAATTTCTCTCGAAATGGGTTAATACAGTAAAACGTGGTGTAATTCGCTGTAATGGTTTTATGAGTCTGTATAGTCGCTATAAGAAGTAATGGCTTTTCGGATAAACTACTCATCTACAGGTGATGAAATGAAAACACAAGTTTCAATTAATTATGCTCAGCAGCAAGGCTTCTCTAAGTTCGGGCTGCTAATGACGCTGATCATTCTTATTAGCGTGCTAACCTTCGGATTAAAAGTGTTGCCTGTCTATATCGACCACAACTATGTGAAGAACCTAGCGCAAGAGTTAGTAGAGAGTGGCGATGCCGCGAGCATGACTCTCACAGAGGTGCGAAATCAAATCGGTAGTGGGCTGCGGGTAAACAATGTCCATAACTTCGATTTAAGTGCCATTACCACAAGCCGCAATAACGGCGAGGCGGTTATCGAGATTAACTACGAAACTCGAGTGGACTTAGTGTCCAATATTGATGTCATTGTTAGTTTCGAGGATCGCATTCAATAGATGACTGACAATGTAAGAAAGCTCGAACAAATTCTCGGTTACGATTATTCCGATAAGAGTTTGGCCACTCTAGCGCTTACCCATAGAAGCGCAGACCAGCAAAACAACGAACGCTTGGAGTTTCTTGGGGATGCTGTTTTAGGCTTTATAGTGGCCGACGAGCTGGTGCAAAGGTTTCCTACCGCCTCGGAGGGCGATCTGAGCCGCAGAAGGGCCGCTCTAGTCAATCAGAAATGCTTATCCCAGATCGCTCGGCGACTAGGCTTGGGGGAGTTACTGACCCTAGGTATGGGCGAGCAGAAAAGCGGTGGTCGGCAAAGAGCCTCTATCTTGGCTGACGTGGTAGAAGCCATATTGGGGGCAATTTATTTGGATGCTGGCTTACAGCGGTGTCGAGATCTATTATTGCAGCTCTACGGGGAAGAACTAGACGCCTTGCCGAATACAAGCGCCGGTAAGGATGCTAAGACGCGGCTGCAGGAGCACTTGCAGGCTAAAGCCCTGCCACTGCCTAAGTACAAAATTGAGTCGATAGAGGGCGAAGAGCATAGACAAAGCTTTCGAGTCTCGTGTCGTATTAAGCTATTATCAGAGCCCACTTATGGGACTGGGTCCAATAGGCGTATAGCCGAACGCAATGCAGCCGAGAAAGCTCTAGAGTCCCTAGGGTTATAGGCCAATCAAGCAGCAATTAGGAGTCACATGTCCGACGACGTCATGCCATTAGAGGAAAGCTATTGTGGGTTTATAGCCATCGTGGGTAGACCCAATGTGGGCAAATCCACCTTGCTGAACTATTTGCTCGAGCAAAAAATTAGCATTACCTCGCGTAAGCCGCAGACGACCCGCCACCGAATTATGGGCATCAAGACTATGGACCGACATCAGTTTGTCTATGTCGATACTCCGGGCATGCACAAACACCAGAAAAAAGCGATTAACCGCGCGATGAACAGTGCCGCTACTGGTGCCCTAGATGGCGTGGATGTGGTGCTATTTGTGGTTGAGCGCCTAGTGTTCACAGAAGAGGACGAAATGGTGCTATTGGCTTTGGAGAAAGTGAAGGCGCCAGTACTATTGCTTATCAACAAAATTGATTTGCTAGAGCCCAAGTCACGCGAACGCTTATTGCCTCATATTCAAAAACTGTCGCAGAAGCGTCATTTTGACGAAGTCATTCCTCTGTCCGTACTCGGTAGTCATAACTTGGATACGGTAGAGGAGTGCGTTAAGAAATATCTTCCTCAAGGTCCATTCCTTTTCCCAGAGGATCAGGTAACCGACAAGAGCTCACGTTTTCTCGCTGCAGAGATTATTCGCGAAAAAATCACTCGGCAGCTGGGCGACGAGCTTCCCTATGAGGCTACGGTCGAAATCGAAAAATACACTCAGCAGGGCGATGTGCTGCATATTCATGGCCTTGTGCTGGTCGATAAGAATAGCCAGAAGCAGATCATTATTGGCAAGAATGGCGATCGTCTTAAGCTCATAGGCAGTTCCGCCCGCATAGACATGGAAAAAGCTTTCGACACGAAGGTGATGCTGAATCTATGGGTGAAAGTGAAGGGCGGCTGGGCTGACGATGAGCGTGCGCTGCATAGTCTGGGTTATTTTCAGGACTAGCGCTTAGGCCTGAGGGGGACTTCGCTTGAGTTCTAGAATTAATCTTCAGCCAGCCTATGTGCTCCACACACAAGCATTCCAAAATACGAGTCTCTTGGTAGATTTTTTTTGTATTGATTATGGCCGCGTACGAGCAGTGGCCAAAGGCGCTCGCCGCAATAAATCCAAAACTCGATCCTATTTACAGGCGTTCCAGCCTTTGCTTATAGGGCTTTCAGGCAGGGGCGAGCTTAAAACTCTCTCGGCAGTAGAGGGCAGTGTTAGCGCCTTAACATTAGTGGGGCGCAGGCTGTTCTGTGGCATGTATATCAATGAATTGATGGTGCGCCTAGTGCAGAGCAATGAGGCCCATCCTGAGTTGTATGAGGCCTATCAGCAGTCACTAATAGGGCTGCATGGCGATGGCGATGTCGAGCAGATCCTCAGGGCCTTCGAGTTCTCACTGCTCCATGAGCTGGGCTATGGCATTGATATGACAACAGAGGCTCACTCTGGAGCGCTATTGGAAGACGAGGGGCGCTATCTGTTTTTTCCGGATAGGGGCTTCGTATCGACCTTTGAAGTGAGTAATTCAGATAATGCTAGCTTGAATGAGTTTTCGGGTGTCGAGATCAGTCAGATTCGCAGTGCTTTAAAGGGCTTGGGCGAACATCCCGCCGCCTCTCGGCGCCTTGCGCGCCAAACCTTACAGTTTTACTTGGGTGATAAACCCCTTATGAGTCGCTCGCTCTTTAGCGCTTCCGGGACCAAAAAAACCTAGGTGCCAATCTTATTAAGAGTTTGGCACCTAGGACACACGCTATTACTGTCTCATATACTTTTGCGTAGCAAGAACATTGCCGTCAGCATTGATGAACTTGACGTCGACCTGGTTGCTGCCTGGACCGAATACCCATTTTAGGTGGACTAGGCCACGTGGGCTTAGTGGTGGCAGAGAAATAGAACCGGCAACCAGCTCCGTCGAATGTGAGTTACCCGCAGCGTCCCACATGCAAGAGGCGGGGCCGCGAGACTCAACGCGCCAAAAAGCATCTCCGAACTGAGGAGTAGGGACGTCCAGAGGAGTGATAGTAATTGTGCACGCATCTTCGCCTTCACTCATGTATTTGCCAGCGATCTCTGCCATGCTCAGTTGGGCCGCTCCCATTAGGGCGCATCCTAAAAGAATACTTTTAGTCTTAGTCATTGTTTTATCTCTCCATTGTTGCTTTTTGTAGCTTAAAGCTTCTCTGCGAGAAGTCTGTCTTGTGATTTAGCATGAGGCTCATGCTAAGCCTGCTAGATGCTGAGCTCGCTAATAGTCAGCAATTAATTCGGGGTACTTTATATGCGAAAGCCCCTGCCTATAGCAACAAGTAACCACAAATAAAATGTGTGTATTTGTGACAGAGGCATTATGCTTGTCTAGATCGCTTTGCCCAGTGGCTAATAAAAGGTAAAATCCCGCAAATTTTTTCATCCAGGATGTCCTCATGACAATTTCCTATCCCCTAGTAGAAACTCAAATAGGGAATACTCCGTTAGTCAAGCTTGCTCGGCTCCCAGGGCAGACCAGTAACACAGTACTAGTGAAACTAGAGGGCAATAACCCTGCTGGTTCCGTAAAGGATCGACCAGCGTACAATATGATCCTCCAGGCTGAGCTGCGCGCCGACATTAGTCCAGGCGACACTCTAATAGAGGCCACAAGTGGTAATACCGGTATTGCCCTAGCCATGGTGTGCGCGGTGAAGGGCTATAAACTTATTCTGATCATGCCCGAGAATATGTCAGCAGAGCGTCGTGCCTCGATGACCGCCTACGGAGCGGAATTAATACTGGTCAGCGAAGCAGAAGGCATGGAGGGAGCCAGAGACTTGGCAGAGAGGCTAGCGAGCGAAGGCAAAGGCAAAGTACTGGATCAATTTGCTAATCAAGACAATCCTGATGCCCACTATTTACACACTGGGCCAGAAATTTGGCGTCAAACGGAAGGGACAGTGACCCATTTTGTCAGCTCTATGGGCACCACAGGTACCATCATGGGGGTATCGCGCTATCTGAAAGAGCAGAACCCTGATGTCTCTATCGTAGGTCTTCAACCAAAAGAAGGATCTAAAATTCCGGGCATTAGACGCTGGCCCGCCGAATACATGCCGGCGATATTCGACAGCTCGCGAGTCGATCAGGTGATCGATGTGGACCAGGCCGACGCCGAGGCCACGATGAAGGCTCTGGCCAAACAGGAAGGGATATTTTGTGGGGTTTCCTCTGGTGGCTCAGTTTTTGCGGCCTTGGAACTCAGCAAGCAATTGGAAAACGCCGTGATTGTTGCCATTGTGTGTGACCGTGGCGACCGCTATCTATCAACTGGAGTGTTTGAGTAAGGACTTGAAGTCACAAACTCGCACTTTTCCGCATCTGATGACAATGCACCGGCCATATGGCTGTTCAGGCTTGTTATCGCACAGGGTAAAAATATATGAGAAGAAGTAGAGGGCGACGTAAGAAATTGCCTGCAGATCCCGTTGAGTTGAGAGTGGATCGATTGGGACACGATGGTCGCGGCATAGCAAACCTTGACGGTAAAGTTGCCTTTGTTCAAGGTGCGCTTCCAGGTGAGCTCGTCAGCGCGGTATTTACTAACCGCAAACGACAATTTGACGAATTGAAGACCGAAGAAGTATTGGAGGCCAGTGAAAAGCGGGTCGTCCCACCTTGCCAGCACTTCGCCATATGCGGGGGTTGCTCTATGCAGCATATGTCACCCCAGACGCAGATCGAGCTGAAGGAAAATGTGCTCCACGAACAGATGAAGCATATGGCAGGTTTGGAAGACTACGAACATCTTCCTGCCATGCGCAGTGTGACAAGCGCGTATCGTCGCAAGGCGCGCCTCGCCGCTCGCTTTGTGAGCAAGAAAGAGTCTGTGCTTGTTGGTTTTCGCGAGAAATACAGTTCTTTCATTGCAGATATGGATAGCTGTGAAGTGCTTGCAACAGAAGTCGCTGAACTTATTAAGCCCTTGAGAGAATTATTGATTATGCTAGACGCCAAGCAAGTGATACCGCAAATAGAGGTAGCGCTGGGCGAGCGCGAATCCGTCGCCCAGCTAAGTGATGGGGGAGCGCTAGACCTAGTATTGAACTTCCGTCATTTGGAGCCTCTCAGTGACAGCGATCAAGCCGCTTTGCTAGCGTTTGCCAAAGCGCGAAATATACAGTTGTATTTGCAGCCTAAAGGCAACGATTCAATTCATAAAGTATGGCCCGAAGAGGGGCCTGATCGCCTTTACTATTACTTGCCCCAATACGATCTCAAGATGGCCTTCCACCCCAGTGACTTTACCCAGGTCAATGGGCAAATCAATCGCATAATGATTGATAAAGCCCTAGAGCTATTGGCACTTGAAGAGAGCGATAAAGTATTGGATCTGTTCTGCGGTCTAGGGAATTTTACCCTGCCTATCGCCCGTCATTGCGCCAGTGTCGTTGGCGTGGAAGGCAGCGATGAAATGGTGCAACGCGGTAGCGAGAATGCTAGCGCTAATGGCATCACAAACGCCCAATTCTTTTCTGCCGATTTGACGAAAGATTTTGACGAAAAAACCTGGGCGAAACCCGTATATAACAAGATTGTTATCGATCCTCCGCGCTCTGGCGCCTTGGAGATTATCGAGAAAATTGTCGCGTTTAAGGCACCCAAGATAGTATATATTTCCTGCAATCCGGCCACATTGGCCAGAGATGCCGGAGAGCTCGCAAAGCACGGTTATCGTATGACTAAAGCGGGAGTGATGGATATGTTTCCCCACACCGCTCATGTGGAATCGATTGCGGAATTTATTCTCGAAGCAAGTTAAGCCTTTCCTATTCGCGTGTTGGACTATTTATGGTACAGGTTAGAGAGAAACGAAAATTAAATGCGGACGGAAGCGTTTGTTTCGATGAGTGGGTACACAGTCTCGATGGCGATCACTTACGCGATCGCGTGGATGACCTAGAAAGAGCCTGCCAACTAAGCTGGGAATCGGAACAGCGTGCCATTGCGGCCAAAAACACTTGGTCGGACCGCAGTAGTAGCTATACCACTGGTCTAGAGATGGCCGAAATCCTGGCCGACTTACATTTGGATAGTGAGGCGATTATCGCGGCGGTTCTCTATCGCTGTGTGCGCGAGTCTCGAGTGCCGCTCCAACAAGTCGAAGATGAATTTGGCGAGGGCGTGGCCAAGCTCGTCGAAGGCGTGCTGCGTATGGCCGCTATCAATGAGACCGACACAACTCGAACCCGAGTATTGGGGCAGCCCGATGATCAAGTCGAGAACGTGCGCAAGATGCTGCTGGCCTTGATTGACGATGTGCGGGTGGCTCTCATTAAATTGGCCGAGCGCACCTGTGCAATGCGCGCCGTAAAATTGGCCTCCGATGAGAAGCGTAAACGCGTGGCCAGAGAAGTATTTGAGATCTATGTACCGCTGGCCCATCGATTGGGCATAGGGCAAATAAAGTGGGAACTCGAAGACCTGTCTTTTCGTTATCTGCAAGAAAGCAATTACAAGCGCATTGCTGCTTTACTCGATGAAAGAAGAGTGGATAGAGAGCGCTTTGTAGAGGAAGTTAAAGAGGGCTTGAAGCGGCAATTGGAGCGAGCCAATATTGATGCAGAGGTGACAGGCCGTGCCAAAAATATCTATAGTATTTGGCGCAAAATGCAACGCAAGCAGCTGGACTTCTCACAAATATTCGATATTCGCGCGCTTAGAATTCTAGTTCCAGAAGTGCGCGATTGTTATGCAACCCTAGGGATTGTGCACAATCTGTGGCGGGTTATTCCCAACGAGTTTGATGATTATATAGCGAACCCTAAAGAGAATGGCTACCAGTCGCTCCATACGGCAGTCGTAGGCCCCGGTCAAAAAGTATTGGAGGTCCAGATTCGCACATTCGCCATGGATGAGGACGCCGAATTAGGAGTCTGTGCCCATTGGCGTTATAAAGAAGGTATTCATGACCCTAGTTATATCGACAGCTACGAAGAGAAAATAGCGTGGTTACGTCAATTACTTGCTTGGCATGACGAGATGGGCATGGTCGGTGGCTTGGCCGAGCAACTGAGAAGCGACTCCAATACCCCAGATCGAGTGTATGTGTTCACGCCCGATGGCCATGTTGTGGACATGATGAAAGGCGCGACTCCGCTCGATTTTGCCTACTATGTTCACACTGAGGTGGGTAATCGCTGTAGCGGCGCCAGAGTCAATGGCAAGACAGTCCCGCTGAATTATCGGCTGCAAACAGGGGATAGGGTCGAAGTTCTAGACGATGATAATAGTAGCCCAAGTCGTGATTGGATTAATCCCAGTTTAGGGTATGCCAATACGCCTAGAGCTCAGGCAAAGCTTATTCAATATTTTAAGAGCCAAGGGCGAGAGCAAAACATCGCTCATGGGACGACATTATTGGCTGAGGAATTCAATCGATTAGGCGTTAGTTCACCAAACTATAAAGACCTAGCGCGCAAACTAGGCTGCCGCAATGTGGCGGGCTTATATTCGGCAGTAGGGGTTGGTGCCATTACTGTGGAAGAGGTGGTAGCGGCCGCGCAAGAGCTATCGCAGTTGATGTGTTTAATTGATGAACGAGATTCTTCCGGCGATAGCGCGAGTGATAGTGTCCAAGTATATGGGGCGGGAATATTCAATACCTTGATAGCCCCTTGCTGTTCGCCGCAGCTTGGCGACGAAATTGTGGGCTGTGTTGAAAAGGGTAGCACGGTTCTTGTTCACAGGCGCGACTGCCCAGAAGTGTTGCGTTATCGTCAGACCCATAAGAAGAACTTGATTGACGTATATTGGCGAGAAGGTCGACGCACAGCGATTCCCGTGGATTTGTATATTTCAGCCTATGACAGAGGAGGGCTTCTGCGCGATGTTACGGGTATCTTGGCTGACGCCAATGTTGAGGTGCTTGAGGTAAATACCCGCTCCGATAAGGCCTCGGGCACCGCCAGAATGAATCTTCACGTGGAAGTAGAATCCATGCGTGGCCTCTCACAGGTGCTCGATAAGATTAGTCGCTTAAATAATATCTTAGAGGTGAGACGTTTGGGCGACGAGAGCGATCCTGGCCAAAGCTCTCTCGACCTTGGAGACAAGTCCAAATGAGTCGCTTCCAAAGCCCTTACCAAATAGAAGACTTGCGCCGCCTGATGGAAAATTTGCGAGATCCTCAGTACGGCTGCAACTGGGATAAAAAACAGAGTTTAAAGAGCCTTATTGCCTACACGCTAGAGGAAGCTTACGAGGTCGTTGACGCTATTGAGAGCGGCGATTTTGATGAGATTCAAGACGAATTGGGCGATCTATTATTCCAAATCGTTTTCTACGCACAAATTGCACAAGAACAAGGGCAGTTCGATTTTAATGGGGTCGTAAGCGCAATTGTACAGAAGCTTTTGCGCCGCCACCCACATGTTTACCCTGATGGCAGTTTTGAGAGTTTTGGGCGCGCGCCCAACGGGGGCTTAACGCCCGAAGAAGTAGAGCAGCGCTGGGAACAAATTAAGAATGCTGAGCGCGCCGGTAAGAAACAGGCGGCCAAGAGTTTGCTCGATGATGTTCCCGTCTCATTACCGGCAATGGATAGGGCTAAGAAGCTACAAAAGAGGGCCAGTTCGGCAGGTTTCGATTGGGAAACTACTGCGCCAGTATTGGCCAAGTTAAAAGAAGAAGTCGCTGAGCTTGAGGCTGAGATTGCCGGCGGCGACAAAGCTTTAATGAGCGCAGAGCTAGGCGATGTATTGTTTTCTTGTGTCAATCTGGCCCGCCATTTGGGCGTAGAGCCCGAAGCCGCCCTGCGTCAGACAAATGCTAAGTTTGAACGGCGTTTTCGGACTATCGAGCAGCTAGCTGAGGGGCATAAGCGCAATATTAGCGATTTAAGCCTAGAAGAAATGGACCGGTTTTGGGACGAGGCCAAACAGCGCGAGCAGCTTGATTAAGGAGGGCTATATTCGCCAGCCATAGGGGCGATAAGCAGCCTTGTTCTTGTTTTGGCACTTAGCTTTAGTGTATGGTCGATGCTTTTGAATGGGCTAACTGTGCTTATTGCACGGGCAGTGTGTCTAAATAACTGACAGCAACACGTGCCTGGGCGTTATATGGCTCAATTGAATTTAGTAGCAGGGCTGTTACGGGGCGGCTTCATGAATATCGTCATGAAAGCGGCGTTGAACAGCTCTCTAGAACCAGAATTATTAACTGTAAACAGCTTCAGCACTTCGCTGAGGATGTATTTAGGAGCAAGATATGCGAGTGATTTTATTGGGGGCGCCAGGCGCAGGAAAAGGGACACAGGCCCATTTCATTACGTCTAAGTTCGGTTTGCCGCAAATTTCCACCGGCGACATGCTAAGAGCAGCTGTAAAAGAAGGGTCCCCCTTAGGCTTGCAAGTAAAAGAAGTGATGGCCACAGGTGGGCTAGTCACAGACGATATCATTATCTCCCTTGTTGAAGAGCGTGTTGCCCAGAGTGATTGTGAAGGGGGCTACTTGCTGGACGGTTTTCCTCGCACTATTCCACAAGCCCAAGCAATGGTTGATGCCGGTATATCGATCGATGTTGTTATTGAGATCGCTGTGGATGATGAGGAGATTGTTAGTCGCTTGAGTGGGCGTCGTGTTCATGCCGATTCCGGTCGTGTTTATCACACGGTCTATAATCCACCTAAAGTTGAAGGTAAGGATGATGAAACAGGTGAGCCTCTTATTCAGCGTGATGACGATAAAGAAGAGACTGTTCGTAAACGCTTAGCGGTTTATCATGAGCAGACACAACCATTGGTCGACTTCTACCAGAAACTAGAAAGCTCTGGTGCTGGTGTGAAAGTGTTAAAAGTGAACGGCAAAGACGATGTCGATGTGGTTCGCAGCCAAATAGAAGTTATTTTGTCTCAGAAATAATTTACTTTAGGTGATACGAATAGACTCATTCGTATCACCTAAAACCCTTCCCCCCGTTTGTCGTAAAGACGTCCTTTTTTACAAAACCTTCTTGCCAAATTTTCGTCTTTAAAGTCCTTCATAGTGATCGAGTAAGTGTTCGCTAAAGTTCCATATTTTATGTTTTTAGACCGACTCAACTGAAAATTCCTAATTACTTTAAACTTCGTTTAAAAGGAAATTTTTTGTCTAAGAATGCCCAATAATATTCGGAAGGGGATTTTTTTTGTAAAAAATGAGAAATTTTGTTGATTTTTTAATAAAAATAAGAGGCTATAGGTGTATAGCGGATATATTTTGTGCTATGGTGCCGCTCAAACATGGCGTTGCGCCTGTTTGTAATTTAAGGTGGTTTTGTTCCACATTTTAGGAGAGATAACAGTATGGCTAAAGTGACAGCTAAAAAGAAAGCGCCTGCTAAATCGGCAGCTAAGAAAAAAGGTGATGCTGCTCTTGCAAAAGCAGAGGCAGCTTTGGCAAAACTGCAAAAAGAAGCTGCAAGTCTAGCGAAGAAAGTTAGTGCGGCAAAAAGCAAAGCTGACTCAGCTAAAACTAAAGCGAAACAAAACCCGACAGCCACTAATAAGAAAGCGGCTACTTCAGCTAAGTCAGCTGCTTCAAAAGTAGCGGCCAAGTCAAAATCCCTAACAGCCAAAATCAAAACAGCTCAGGCCAAACTTAAAGCGGCTTCCGATGCAGCTAAAGCTAAAGCAGCAGCTGCAGCTAAGAAAGAAGCTGAAGAGGCTCGTAAGGCTAAATTGGCTGCTAAGGCCGAAGCTGATCTTCAAAAAGCAGTAAAAGCGTTTACTTCTTCTTGGAAGAAGAAGCGTGCTAAAGCCGATGCAGCTAAAGAAGCGGCTCGTGCTAAGAAAGAAGCTCTAAAAGAGAAGATTGCGGCTAAGAAAGCGGCTATTAAGGCCAAAGCGGCAGCTAAGAAAGCAGCTGAGAAGGCTAAAATAGCGGCTAAGAAACAAGCAGCTCGCGAAAAGGCAGCAGCTAAGAAGGCGGCGCTAAAAGCTAAGGCAGCAGCGAAAAAGCAAGCAGCACGCGAGAAAGCAGCAGCTAAAAAGGCAGCAGCTAAGGCTAAAAAGGCAACTAAGAAGCCAGCAGCCAAGAAAAAGCCAGCCGCCAAGAAAGCCGCTGCTAAGAAACCTGCAGCTAAAAAAGCCGCAGCCAAAAAGCCAGCCGCTAAGAAAAAGGCGCCTGCAAAAAAAGCGGCCGCTAAAAAGCCAGCCGCCAAGAAAGCGGTAGCAAAGAAACCAGCAGCTAAGAAGAAGCCAGCTGCAAAGAAAGCAAAAGCTAAAAAAGCTAAGAAGTAATTAGCCGCTAGGGCTTTAGTGATTCAGCAAAGCCCCTAGCAAGTTCATAGTTTAGGCTATGAAAACGCTTAAAAAAGATCCCTCAGGGTATTACTCTGGGGGATTTTTTGTTTGTTTGGGTTAGAATGCGCTATGGCTAATATTCTTTGTATCGATACATCTTCGCAATACTGTCTAGTATCACTATGCTATGGCACTACACAGCTTTCCCATCAAAGCACTGAGCAGCGTAGTCACGCGAAAGAATTGCTTCCCATAATAGAGACTCTTTTGGCCCAGGCCAGCGCTAAACTTAGCGATTTGGATGCTATAGCAGTAGTCGTGGGGCCAGGTTCCTTTACTGGAGTGCGCATTGGCGCTGGAGTAGCGCAAGGTTTAGCCTTTGGCGCCAATATCCCTCTCATTGGCCTCTCTTCCTTGGCCGTGATGGCGATGAGCGCCTTTCTTAAAGAAGGGGCAAAGCAATGTCAGGTAGCCCTTATTGCGCGTGAGAATGAAATATACGGGGCCAGCTATCACTTGGCGTCCGATTATCCTCAACTAGTGGGCAGCGAGTTTGTGGCGTCCATTGAGAGATCCCATTTTCCGTCACTAAGCGCACACGAGCCTATCGTTGGCGTGGGTAGTGGCTGGCTGCACGATAAAACATTGCTGGCAAACAGTGGAGCGCGAGCGGTACAGGCGATCTACCCACAAATAGACTGTGATGCCGATGCCCTGAGTTGCTTGGCACAAAAATACTTTGAGCAAGGCTTGGCGAGTGATCCGGAGCTGGTATTGCCTGTCTATGTGAAAGAAGAAATGGAGTATCAGAGCTAATCATGGATTTTGAATGGCTGCGGCTGACATTTCTTGCTCTTCTACAGGGCTTTACTGAATTCCTCCCTATATCCAGTTCCGCGCATCTGATTCTACCCAAAGAGGTATTAGGGTGGCCTGACCAGGGCCTGGAGTTTGACGTCGCTGTTCACATTGGCAGCCTAAGCGCGGTGTGTTTTTTCTTTCGAACAGAGATTATCGCGCTGATACGGGGATGGTTTAGCTGGCTTGGCGGAAATAGACAGGACCCTCATGGCAAATTATCGTGGTTCATCATAATAGCGACAATCCCCGCAGGTTTAGCCGGGCTGTTTTTTGACGATTTGATCGAACAGTACTCGCGCTCCATGTTGTTGATTGCTTTTACCTCAATTGTATTCGCGATATTGTTATTTTTTGCCGATAGGCAAAAGGCAGTTAAGGATTCTTTGTCCTCTATGAGCGCTGGGTCCGCGCTGCTCATTGGCTTGGCTCAAATGATGGCGCTTATTCCTGGCACATCCCGTTCGGGGGTGACCATGACCGCCGCGCTTTTTTGTGGCTTCGATCGAAAAACGAGCGCGCGTTTCTCGTTTCTAATGGCAATACCCATTATCGCCGCGAGCGGGCTGTTGAAGGGCGCCGAGATGATAACCGTCGCCGAGCCTACTGCTTGGGCGATTCTGGCTTACGGCGCTTTAGTGTCGGCCGTCATGTCTTTCGCCTGTATTCACTATTTTATGCGACTTATTGATCGGCTTGGCTTCATGCCGTTTATTGTTTATCGCATTGCTTTAGGTATTGCGTTGCTGGTCTTGTACTTCCTTCTGTCCATGGCCTAAACCATGTCCTGTTTCTCTGATTCTAACAACGATGCCCGAGCGAAGGTGCTGGTTGCACAAGGCACTGGGGAAGCGCCGGAGTCGGCCGAGAGTTTGGCCCAGCGGCTCTCCCTTGGTTTGCTTGACCCAGATAAGGATCCCGAGCAGTCTGCGCCGTATGCAATTGCCTATATTGATGGCGCACTGAGTATTTACGACACTGGCAGCAAGTCCCCCAAGCCCCTCTGTGTTGATTTTTGTACGGGTGCTTTGCGTTACAGACAGAAGCATTCGCGCCAGCCTGAGGCTCTCTTAAAGGCCTTAGGAGCAAAAAGGCAGGAGAGCCATACGGTTATTGATGCCACAGCAGGGTGGGGCCTAGACAGCTTCATAATGGCTACCGCGGGCTATGAGGTGACAATGCTAGAACGCTCAGTTGTGATGCATGCGCTATTAAACGATGGCATTGCTCGCGCCAGGAGTTGTGGACAAGGTGATATAGAACAAGCTGCGCAAAGAATGCATCTTCGTTTGGAGGATGCCGAGTCCTATCTCGGTAAGTCTGAGACGCAAGCCGATATTATTTACTTGGACCCTATGTTCCCCGAGCGCAAGAAAAGTGCACAAGTTAAAAAGAATATGCAGTTGCTACATGGGCTCTTAGGAGAGGCTAAGCAGGAAAGCTCACTACTCGGCCCATCGCTGCAGCGAGCGAAAAAAAGGGTCGTAGTGAAAAGGCCGAGAATCGCAGCGCCTTTGCAAGGAGCGAAAGCGCCGGATTATCAATTGGAAGGTAAGGCCAACCGTTTTGATGTCTACCTTACTGCTACTTAGAGACCCGTGTGCTAGCACATGAGTTTGTCGATAATATCTTCATAAACGGCGGAAAGGAGATTGAGATCATCGACACTGACCTGTTCGTTTACTTTGTGAATGGTGGCATTGCATGGCCCTAGCTCGATAAGTTGCGTACCTGTGGGCGCAATGAATCGACCGTCAGATGTGCCGCCAGTGGTGGATAATTCTGGCTTTGTTTTGGCGATAGATTCCACGCTTTGGGTGGCTATATCGATTAACTTGCCTTTGTCGGTTAAGAAAGGATTGCCAGAGAGCGCCCAGTTTAGTGTGTAATTAAGCCCGTGCTTGTTCAAAATAGCTTCGGCACGTTGTTGAATCTGAGCTTGCGTGATGGCGGTAGAGAAGCGCAAATTGAACACCACCTCGAGATCCCCCGGAATAACATTCTCTGTCCCGCTACCGGCGTGGATATTCGATATCTGAAAGCTCGTAGGAGGGAAGGAGTCATTACCCTCATCCCATTGTTCTGTTGCCAGTGCATCTAAAGCGCTCAGAGCCTCGTGTATTGGGTTTTGCGCTAAGTGAGGATAGGCAACATGCCCTTGGATGCCATGTACGGTCAAGCGTCCGTGGAGAGAGCCTCGTCGACCTATTTTGATCACGTCGCCCAAGGAATCGGTGCTGCTGGGTTCGCCAACGATGCAGTAATCGATTTTTTCGCCTCGCGCTTCAAGCGCATCAACTACTTTGCGAGTACCGTTGATCGCACTGCCTTCTTCGTCGCTGGTAATAAGGAAAGCGAGTGAACCATTGGGCTGTTTTTGTGCCAATAGCCTTTCACAGGCACATACCATGGCGGCAATGCTGCCCTTCATATCAGCCGCACCGCGCCCAATCAGCATGCCGTCTTTGATGCTTGGTTCAAATGGTGGCGTTTGCCATTGCTCGAGTGGCCCCGAGGGGACCACATCCGTATGTCCGGCAAAAGCGAAAACGGGACCGCTTTCGCCTCTTCTAGCCCACAAATTGGTGACATCACCGAATTGCATGACTTCGCACTTAAAACCGAGGGGTTCTAGGCGAGCAATTAGCAATTCGGTACAGCCTGCATCTTCCGGAGTGACAGAGGCTTTCTCGATTAAAGCCTTACTGAGTTCAATAGTTGGTGTCATGGAGAAAGTCTGTCCTTTCTAGATTTAATTATGGCTGTGGAGTTCTTCGTTGAGCGCTATAGCCGTTTTATTGGCTTTGCATTCCACGGCGCCGGTGCTGGAGTTACGGCGAAACAGCAGGTCAGACTGACCCGATAGTTCGCGGGCCTTAACCGTACCGGCCGGCTTATTGTCTTTGTCGAGAAGATTCACCTTTGTGCCTGCTGTTACATACAAGCCTGCCTCGATGATGCAGCGATCGCCCAATGGAAATCCAAGACCGGCATTAGCGCCAATCAGGCAGTCCTTGCCGACGGAGATAACTTCGGTGCCGCCGCCTGATAGTGTCCCCATCGTGCTACAGCCGCCGCCTAGATCGCTACCTGAGCCAACCATAACGCCCGCTGATATTCGGCCCTCGATCATCGCGGGGCCTTCAGTGCCGGCATTAAAGTTTACAAAACCTTCGTGCATGATTGTTGTGCCTTCGCCAATATAAGCGCCAAGGCGCACGCGTGCGGTATGGGCAATACGAACGCCTTTGGGCACAACGTAGTTGCTCATTTTGGGGAATTTATCGACTGACATGACTTCCAGTACTGAGCCAGCCAAACGAGCCTCTAATTGCCTGCTGGGCAGGTCTTCGAGCTCGATGGCACCTTGATTCGTCCAAGCAAGATTGTGCAGCAGGCCAAAGGCTCCGCTCAAATCGATTGAATGCGGCTTACAAAGACGGTGGGAGAGTAGATGTAGTTTAAGGAACACTTCTTCTACGCTTGCCGGCGCTTTGTCTTCTTCGATAAAAGTCGCCACAATACATTGACTAGTAGTGAGCAATTTTTGGCTTAAGGCTTTAAGCTCGGAGTCGGCATTGATCAGGGCCGAGGAGCCCAGCATCTTGAGCTGTTCTTTATCCAGTGTTGTAGAGCTATTGCCGCCAGAGTATTGGGCAATCTGCCCCAGTGCCGAGGAAAACTCCTCGTCGGGTTCGCGCATAACGATCGGATAAAACACCTCGATAACTTCTTGCTTGCTATTAAGGGTCGCTACGCCTATACCGAGGCTGTGAATTTTGCTGCTCATGTTCTTTTCCTGTTTTGCTTAATGTGATTGTACGAAAGCTTCGATAGCCTGGGCATCATAGCCCGCTAGCCATGCATTTCCTTTTCTAAGAATAGGCCTACGTACGAGTGAAGTATTGTCTTGAATAAGGCTTAGCGCGGTGTCTTTCGACAGAGACTGCTGTTGGTGTTCACTTAGTTTGCGCCAAGTTGTGCCTCGCTTATTCACTAGTTGCTCAAGAGGGATGGCATCGACGAGCTCCTGTCCTAGACTGGAGTCAATGCCTTTCTTCTTGTAGTCGTGAAATTCGAATTCTACGCCGAGTTCGGCGAGTAGTTTTTTGGTCTTTTTTATCGTGTCGCAGTTTGCGATGCCAAACATAGTAAGCATAATTTATCTTCTACCCCAAATGGCTATTGCTTTATTTGCCGAGCTCTTCTTCCATAGCGCTGCGTAAGCGCTCTATAGCCGCCGGATCGGTTAACTTATTATTGTTCTGATCTAAGATATAAAATAAGTCTTCCACGCGCTCGCCTAATGTTGCAATGCGCGCATTTTGTAGCTCGATGCCTTGCTCTGCAAACACCTTACCGATAGTGGCCAGTACACCAGGGTGATCGGGACAGTTGATCTCCAAAGTGGTGTAGGGGGTGTCATCGCGGTTGATCACTTCAGTCTCTACGTGCTGACTAAAATGTTTTAGCTTTCTTTCAATACGCTTATTAGGCACCTGCAGGTGTTTTTCAGGTTCAGCTAGGTAACGGGTGAGAAGCTCAATGATTTTGCTACGCCGGGCCGGACTTGCGCTCACAGGGTTGCCACCGTCCTCAAGCACCGTGAAAGTATTCATACAAAAGTTCTTGGCAGTAGTGAAAAGGCGCGCGTCTTGAATGTCTAAACCAAGCTGTTCCATGGCGGCGGCGCTGCTGGCAAAAATATGGCGCTTATTGGTGGTGTAAACGAAAATTTGCGTCGCACCTTCGGCGAAGCCGTCTGCTTGTTCATCGATCAAGACAATGGTTTCTTGTCCCTTATGATCGAGCAGCGCTTCGGTATGCCAAGCGATATTGGAGGCGGATTCGCGGACAAAGTATTCGTCGTCGATATTCTCCCACAGCGCCTTTACCTCGGTTTCGTCTTTTTCGTGGTCGCGCAGCTTATCCATGGCGCTAGCTTGCTTATCGCTGATCCTATCTGAACGGTCAATGGGGTTTTCTAAGCCACGACGCAGGGCGCGCTTAGTGCTCATATATAACTGGCGTAGTAGTGAGGCCCGCCAGGTGCTCCAAAGAGTAGGGTTCGTGGCATTGATATCAGCAACGGTCAGCGCGTATAGATAGTCCAGGTGCAATTTGTCCCCCATCTCTAGGGCAAACTGCTGAATGACTTCGGGGTCCGCGATATCCATTCTTTGTGCGGTCATGGACATCAGCAAGTGTTTTCCGATTAGCCAGCAGACTAATTTGGTATCCCAAGGACTCAAGTGGTGGCGCTTGCAAAAATCTGCCGCATCGACCATGCCGAGAGTGGAGTGATCTCCGCCTCTGCCCTTGGCAATATCGTGGTACAAGCCTGCCACGTATAGCAGTTCTAGTTTTGGTAGTCGTTTTACAATATGCGAGGCGATAGGAAATTTTTCAATGGCATCCGGTAGCCTAAACCGACGCATATTCTCAACGACCTGCAAGGTGTGTGCATCGACCGTGTAAATATGAAAAAGGTCGTGCTGCATTTTGCCAGTGATGGCGCCAAACTCGGGTAAATAAAGACCCAAGACTCCGTATCGGGCCATACGGCGCAATTGCGCTGTAAGATCATGGGGCGAGCGAATAAGCTCCATAAACAGCGTGGTGTTGCGAATGTCGTTTCTAAAGTCATCGTTGATGAGTTTACGGTTCTCTCGTATCAACCGGATAGTAGTTGCTCTGACCCCTTTGATTTTGGGTTCTTGGGCCATCAAGACAAAGATTTCGAGAAGCGCAAAAGGGAAGCGCTCGAAGGTATCGTCGCTCACTACTTCTATATAATCATCGCGAATCTGGAAGCGATTATTTAAAACGGTAATTTCTTCTTTCTCATCGGCGCGCAGAATGGCTTCGTCGAAATGTTGTAGCAGAACATCATTGAGACCGCGCAAGGTCGCTACCACCCGGTAGTACTCTTGCATGAGTTTCTCTACCGCAAGGCTCTTGTCGTCATCTTCATAGCCGAACAGCTTTGCCAGGTCTTTTTGTTTGTCGAACAGTAGGCGATCTTCTTTGCGGCCGGCTAACATGTGTAAGCCATAGCGCAGTGTCCACAGAAGTTTTTCGCCCTTCATCAGTTGCTTGTATTCTAAGTCGTTAAGAAACCCTAGCTTGACCAGATCGCCGAGAGTCTCAGCCCGGTAATGTCTCTTGGCTATCCAGCCAATGGTCTGAATATCGCGCAGTCCGCCAGGGGAGGTTTTCACATTGGGCTCTAAGGCATAATCAATATCGTAATACTTATCGTGACGTTCGAGCTGCTCGTCGCGCTTGGCACGGAAGAACTCCTTAGGGGGCCATACCTCGTCATTCTGAGTGAAGGCAATCATCTCCTCACGTAGCGACTCTGGACCGACAATAGTGCGCGATTCCATTAAGCTTGTCGTCACGGTAATGTCTTTCAAAGCCTCTTGGCGACATTGGCTGAGAGAGCGAACGCTTTGACCCACGTCCAAATTAATATCCCATAGAAACGTTAAAAAAGCGGTAATACTGTCTTTGTATTGATCGACATCATCGCTGCGGGTGAGAAGGAGTAAGTCGATGTCAGAGTAGGGCAATAGTTCACCGCGCCCGTAGCCACCAACCGCGAGCAAGCTGACATCGTCATTGCTTCCCCAATCGTATTGCTCCCATGCACAGCGTAGTAATTGGTCCATAAACCACGCGCGCCCTGTGACGATGCTGACAATGTCTTCGTTTTGGCGAAAACGCTCGTCTAAGATTTCGCAGTTTTTCTTGATAGTGTCGCGAAACAGGCTCATGGGATTGGCCGACTCAGCCAATTGTGCCCGGAACTTGTCTATATCAAACAGTGAACTATCCGATGCGGCTTCAAAGACCTGTTCTGCGTGTGTCATGGTTGGCTTCCAATTGGGATTGGTGAAGTGAGAGCTATTCATTGTGCGGTCAATCAAAAAGGTTCGTCGGGACGCTTTGTTAGAACTTCGCAGCCATCGGCGGTGACTGCCAAGGTATGCTCCCATTGGGCAGACAAGCGACGATCGCGAGTCGTTACCGTCCAGCCATCAGCCTTTGATAGTTTGGAGTGCCGACTGCCGGCATTGAGCATCGGCTCAATGGTAAAGGTCATTCCTTCCGTGATAGTGATGCCCGTGCCAGGGCTGCCGTAATGCAATACCTGAGGTTCTTCATGAAAAACTTGTCCGATGCCGTGCCCACAGTACTCTCGAACCACTGAGTAGTTGTTCGCTTCTGCATGGGTTTGAATAATATGGCCAATATCGCCTAGTTTCACACCTGGCTTCACAATATCGATGGCCTTATAGAGGCACTGCTGAGTGACATCGATTAAGCGCTGGGCATGGGGCGCAACGTCACCCACGAGGAACATCTTACTGGTGTCGCCATGAAAGCCGTCTTTAATGACGGTGATATCGATATTGATAATATCGCCTTTTTTCAGGATTTTCTTGTCATTAGGTATGCCGTGGCAGATAACATGATTAACCGATGTGCAGATGGACTTGGGAAAGCCATTGTAGTTCAGCGGAGCAGGGATGGCGCCTTGTTCGTTAACGATGTATTCGTGGCAAATGCGGTCCAACTCGCCCGTGCTCACGCCCGCTTGGACGTATGGTCCGATCATTTCTAGGACCTCGGCAGCTAGGCGTCCCGCAACGCGCATTTTGGCTATATCTTCAGGCGTCTTAATTGTAATGCTCATGTACTAGTGATTTCTCAGCTTGGTTGCGTAAAATAAGAGGCGCCATTGTAAAGCAGGAATCGCTTGATTGACACCGCTAGCCGCGCCTTTCAGGGCATATTGCCCGTCATAGAATATGCTTTAAGGCATGCTGAAGCTCTTTAAGTCGGGCCTGCTTTGTGGTATAAAGCTGCGCGCTCGAACAAGTAGCCGAAATGCTCATTGAATTTAGGCCTGCTTTTTGAGTCAAAATCGAGTCCTGTACTCATGTTTTATTAAATTAATGTCGCACATACATCGTCACATGTGTTTTGGGTGCCCACTGATTCCTAGGAATATGGCGGGTTAAACCATGGGATGTATGGAGGCCTAACCCGATTAAAGGATAAATATGTCTAACGTTTCAATGAAAGATATGCTTAAAGCTGGTGTGCATTTTGGCCACCAGAGTCGTTATTGGAACCCAAAAATGAAGCCTTTCATTTTTGGTGCCAGAAACAAGATTCACATCATCAACCTAGAGCACACAGTTCCAGCTCTTAACTCAGCACTAGCAGAAGTTCAGGCTTTAGCGGCGAAAAAGAAGAAAGTTCTATTCGTTGGTACAAAGCGCGCTGCAGGTAAGATCATTAAAGAGCAAGCAACTCGAGCTGGCATGCCTTATGTTGATCACCGTTGGTTGGGCGGCATGCTCACTAACTACAAAACTATCCGTGGTTCTATCAAGAAACTACGCGATCTAGAGGCTCAAGAGCAAGACGGCACTTTCGATAGGCTGACTAAGAAAGAAGCGCTAATGCGTCGCCGCGAGAAAGAGAAGCTCGAGCGTTCAATTGGTGGTATTAAAGAAATGGGCGGTCTACCGGACGCTTTGTTCGTGATCGACGTTGATCACGAGCGCATTGCCATCACAGAAGCTAATAACCTTCGCATTCCTGTCATAGGAATCGTTGATACTAACAGCAACCCAGACGGTATCCAGTTCCCAGTTCCTGGTAACGATGATGCTATTCGCGCTATCGAGCTTTACGCTACAGCAGTAGCAGACGCTTGCTTGAGTGGCCAAGGCGACTCAAACAAAGTAGTGGGCGATAGTGAGTTTGTTGAGGTTGAAGAGGCAGCAGCAGAGCCAGCAGCGGAAGCAGCGGCAGAAGACGCAGCGCCAGAAGCTTAAGTATCACTGCAAAATCTTGCCTGCCGCCCAAGGTGGCGGGCGGCTTTCTACACGGGTGAGGGGTAACTCAGCGGTTATTCCTTCCCAGTGAGAGAGTCGAAAAGAGGGGCGTAGCCCCTTTTTTTTAAGTTTTTTTTATTAATTGAATCAAATTCGAATATAGATAGGGGCAATATAATGTCAAATATCACGGCAGCAATGGTGAAGGATCTGCGTGAGCGCACAGGTCTTGGCATGATGGACTGTAAAAAAGCATTGGTTGAAGCCGGTGGCGACATCGATAAGGCTATCGACGATCTGCGTAAAGCAAGCGGCATGAAAGCAGCGAAGAAAGCATCTCGCGTAGCAGCCGACGGCATTGTCATGACTAAAGTATCTGAAGATGGTAACTACGGTGTTATCGTGGAAGTGAACAGCGAAACTGACTTCGTTGCTCGTGACGATAACTTCCAAGGCTTTGCCAATGCAGTATTGGAAAAAGCGTTTGCTAGCAAAGAGAAAGACGTAGCGGCATTGATGGAAGGTGAGCTTGAGAATGCTCGCGAAGCACTTGTACAAAAAATTGGTGAGAACATTGGCGTTCGTCGTATCGAAATTGTTGAGTTCGAAAATATCAACGACGGTATCGTAGACTCTTACGTTCACGGCAATAACCGAATTGCCGTATTGGTAGCCCTCAAAGGCGGTGATGATGCGCTAGCAAAAGACATCGCTATGCACGTTGCCGCGGTAAACCCTACTGTGGTTAAAGCCGAAGATGTACCAAAAGAGTTGCTTGCTAAAGAGTCAGAGATATACTCAGCTCAGGCGCGTGAGAGTGGCAAGCCAGAAGAGATCATCGAGAAGATGATTCAGGGCCGTCTACGCAAGTTTGTTGCAGAAATTACTTTGCTAGAGCAACAGTTTGTTAAAGACCCAGACCTTACGATTGCGCAGCTGCTTAAGAACGCCGGTGCAGACGTTGTAAGCTTTACTCGCTTTGAAGTGGGTGAAGGTATCGAGAAAGAAGAAGTCGATTTTGCAACTGAAGTAGCACAGGCTGCTGGAAGCTAAGTATTAATCGACTTTTACAAGGGATTAGCTATGTCAACGTCCAAAACTGATAAGAAGTATAAGCGTATACTCCTAAAACTAAGCGGAGAGGCTTTAATGGGAGATGCCGATTTCGGCATCGATCCTAAGGTCTTGGATAGGATGGCTGTCGAGGTAGGGCAGCTGGTCGGTTTGGGCGTACAAATTGGCATGGTAATCGGCGGCGGTAACCTGTTCCGTGGGGCGGCACTCAATGCAGCCGGCATGGAGCGGGTAACCGGCGATCATATGGGCATGTTGGCTACTCTGATGAATGCGCTCGCGATGCGCGATGCCTTAGAGCGTGCCAGCATAGCCACTCGCGTCATGTCCGCTATTCCCATGAGTGGGGTAGTGGAGCATTACGATAGACGAACGGCGATTCGTCATTTGCGTTCCGGCGATGTGGTTATTTTCGCGGCCGGTACAGGCAATCCATTCTTTACAACCGATTCGGCCGCCTGTTTGCGCGGAATCGAAATTGACGCAGAATTAATTCTAAAAGCCACAAAAGTGGATGGCGTTTATTCTGCCGACCCAGAGCTCGAGCCTGATGCGGTTAAATACGATCGCCTGACATTCGATGAAGTGTTGGATAAGAAGCTCGGCGTGATGGACCTAACGGCTATCTGCCTCATCAGAGAGCACGATATTCCAGTAAGAGTTTTTAATATGAATAAGCCCGGCGCCTTGCTAAACAATGTGATGGGCATTGCCGATGGCACAATCATAGAAAACTAATACGACACCTCCTATAGAATCCAGTCCTCAAAGGAAGCATACGATGATTGACGACATTATTAAGGACGCTGAGGAGCGCATGGCGAAGAGCCTAAACGCCCTAGACATAGCTTTTAACAAGATTCGCACAGGCCGCGCGCATCCAAGTATTTTGGATTCTATTACCGTCGAGTATTACGGCGCGGAAACTCCTCTTAATCAATTGGCGAATATCACTGTCGAAGATGGCCGCTGCTTGGTGGTTATTCCTTGGGAAAAGCCGTTGATTGGGGAAGTTGAAAAAGCCATTATGAAATCAGATTTAGGCTTAAACCCGTCTAATAACGGCGAGTCCGTTCGCGTGCCAATGCCTATGCTGACCGAGGAGACGCGTCGCGACTTTACTAAGCAAGCGAAGGCCGAGGCTGAGAATGCTCGGGTTGCGGTGCGCAATATTCGACGCGATGCCAATGGTGACTTTAAAGATCTACAGAAAGAGAAAGAGATCAGCGAAGACGATCAACGTCGTGCCGAGGAGCGAGTGCAAAAACTGACTGATAAGTACATCGCCAAAATTGAAGAGCATTACTCTGCTAAAGAAGCTGATCTGCTTTCTATCTAATGGCTTCGGGAGGGTCGAAGATCATCGACTTTCCCGATACTAAACGTTCAGTGATACAGCTCAATCTACTATCAGTTAACAATTATTAAGAGCAATAGACATCGGATGCCAAAAGATACTCCAGTAGAGTCTCAGTCTGACGCTTTACCGGCCCATGTGGCCGTTATCATGGATGGTAATAATCGTTGGGCGCGTGTGAACGAGCTTACTGGGTCTGCCGGCCATCGGGCTGGTGCCGAAGCGGCCAGACAGGTCGTACTCTCCTGCGTTAAACGTAATATCAAATACCTCACGCTGTTTGCCTTCAGCAGCGAAAATTGGCTACGCCCAAATAAAGAAGTCAAAGGCTTAATGGCCTTATTTCTCGCCGTCTTAAAGCGCAAAGAGATTATGCAATTGCACAATCTAAACGTGCGGCTACGCTTTATTGGCAATAGAGATAGCTTCTCAGCTCAGCTGCAGGCACATATGCAGGATGTGGAGGAAATGACCGCTAAGAACACCGGGACAGTGGTCACAGTGGCCGCCGATTACGGTGGTCGCTGGGATATCGCCGATGCCGCAAAACGCATCGCAAAGAAAGTGGAGGCGGGCGAGATTAGCGCTGATGATGTCGATGTCGATCTCATGCAATCCCATGTGTGCCTAGGCAATGAGCCGGCACCTGATCTATGTATTCGCACCGGTGGTGAGAGTCGAATTAGTAATTTTTTATTATGGCAATTCGCCTACACCGAGCTGTATTTCACGCCTTGCTACTGGCCTGATTTTGACGATGCGCAATTCGAATTGGCGATGCAGGACTACTCTAAACGCCAGCGCCGCTACGGTCATCTCGATACTCCCGCCCACAGTGATGAGTTGCACGCGCGAGGGAGTTCTAATAGTGCTTAGAACTCGAGTCATCACGGCTCTCGTCATGCTGGCGTTTCTTTATGTGGCAGCGGTGATATTGGAGCCATTTTTCTTCGCCCTTTGCATCACACTTGTTGTCTTAATTGCCAGCAGTGAATGGGGCGCTTTGATGGGGCTTAATGGCCCCGTTAATAAAGGCGTTTTTATTCTCATTAGTGCCGTTTTAATGTTGGGCATAGCGCCATTCATTGGTCTCAAACCGGCGGCCTCGGCACTGGATAGTTCCGCCGTTATGACGGTTTGCATCGTGGGAGTAATTTTTTGGCTATGGGCATTTAAGCTCATGCGTGATTTTCCCAATAAAACCGCAACTTGGACCAATACTATCGTATCGGCGTTAATCGGATACTTAGTCCTATTGCCGACTTGGGTAGCCTTATTACAACTGAAATATCTGCAGAGTGACGGCGTTTTAGTGTTTGCTTTAATCGCCATGGTCAGTGTTGCAGACATCGGTGCCTATTTCGTAGGCCGCGCCTTCGGCAATAAGAAGCTGGCGCCACAGCTCAGTCCCGGTAAATCCTGGGCTGGTTTTTGGGGAGGGGTAGCGTCTTGTGGCCTCTTGTCCATCGCCTTGTTGCTGCTACTCAATCGCTTCGTGACGCCCTTAAGCTTAATGCAGAGTGTGAGTCTCATTGTATTGATGCTCGTCGTAGCCGTGTTCAGTGTCTTGGGTGATCTGTTCGAAAGTATGTTTAAGCGCAATCAAGGCATAAAAGACAGTGGTAGCATCCTGCCGGGCCACGGCGGAATATTAGATCGCATCGATAGTCTTACCGCCGCTGCGCCCTTGTTTGTGGTATCGCTGCTGCTGGTGCTGGGAGACGCGGTATGGGCTTAGCGCAAACCGCCAATAGACCTAGCCGCTCAATCACCATTTTGGGCTCCACGGGCTCTATTGGTACCAGTACGCTCGACGTCATCTCGCTTCATTCCCAATACCAAGTATTTGCTCTGACGGCCAATAGGAATGTGGCGATGATGCTTGAGCAATGCCTGCGTTACACTCCGCGCTACGCTGTGATGGTGCAAGAGTCGGCCGCGCAGCAGCTCAGCGAAAAGCTGCGAGCCGCCGCTTGTGACACAGAAGTATTGTCTGGGCCTGATTCGCTTGGTGAGGTCGCTGAGCACAGTGAGGTCGATACGGTGATGGCGGCGATCGTGGGAGCGGCGGGTCTAGCCCCAACATTGAAGGCCGTGCAAAGCCATAAGAAAGTCTTATTGGCTAACAAAGAAGCGTTGGTCATGGCCGGTGATCTATTCATGGCAGAGCTAGCGAATAGTCACGCCATTTTGCTGCCCATCGATAGCGAGCATAATGCGGTATTCCAATGCCTGCCTCCAGAGTCCAGATTGGCCGGAGGGGATGTCAACTCTCAGGGGGTTAGCAGGGTTGTGCTAACCGCATCGGGTGGACCATTCAGAGAGACCCCTATTGCAGATTTGCCCTCAGTGACTCCCGAACAAGCCTGCAAGCACCCCAATTGGGAGATGGGCCGTAAGATCTCGGTGGACTCAGCATCGATGATGAACAAGGGCCTAGAGATAATCGAAGCCTGTTATATGTTCGGCATTCCTGCGCAGCAGGTCGATGTGCTTATCCACCCTCAGAGCATCGTGCATTCGATGGTCGAGTATGTGGATGGGTCTTTTTTAGCGCAGATGGGAAGCCCTGATATGCGAATACCCATCGCCTATAGCTTGGCTTGGCCCCAAAGAGTGGCTTCGGGGGCTGCGCGCCTTGATCTAAGCCAGCAGGCTGCCTTACAGTTTTATCAGCCCGATAAGGAGCGCTTTCCGTGCCTGCGCTTGGGTTTTGAGGCGGCCGCAAAAGGGGGAACGACCCCGACAGTTCTCAATGCGGCCAATGAAGTGGCTGTGGAGGCTTTTTTGACAGGCAAGAGTCGATTTACCGATATACCTGTTATCATCGAGGATGTATTGGGCCAAATGACTTGTAGGCCCGCTGAAAGTATAGATATTATTCGCCAAGCCGATGAGCAGGCGCGCAATCTTGCGTTGGAGCTAATTAGCCGTTAAGGCCCTTTAGCAATATACACCGTGGACGAAGAGAGCCTACTGATTTAGCCATCTCGTCTCCAATCACGAAAAGCAGTTTCTATTATGGTGCTACAACTCATTATTAATGTGATCGCCTTGGTCGTAACCTTGGGCATCCTAGTGACCATTCATGAGTTCGGTCATTTCTGGGTCGCTAGGCGTTGTGGTGTAAAGGTGCTGCGTTTCTCTATTGGCTTTGGCAAGGCCCTTAAGTGTTGGAAGGGTAAAGACGGCACCGAATATGTTATAGCGCCCATTCCCTTGGGTGGCTATGTCAAAATGCTGGGGCAAGAGGATACCAGTGTTGCCGAGGGCGAGCAGATCGATCCTAGCGAGCGACATATGTCCTTTGCTTACAAGCCGCTTTGGCAGCGCATGGCAATCGTTGCTGCCGGGCCTATAGCCAACTTCCTGCTGGCTATATTTGTTTACTGGGTCATCAATATCAGTTTCGGGCTTACCGGCACGGCACCCGTGATCGAGAATGTGATGCTCGACTCCCCAGCCTATGAGGCCGGTTTGCGTCCCAATGATGAAATAGTCGCGGTGGATGGTGTGCCCACGACTATTTGGCAGGATGTGAGCATGCAATTGCTCAACCGCCTTGGAGAATCTGGGGAGCTAACACTAAGCGCCGTGACGCCAGGCAATTCACTCGCCAGAGACTATGTGCTGCCACTGCGGCAATGGCAAGGCGACACGGCGGCCCCAGAGCTTTATCGCTCCTTGGGCATCGTTCAATACGAAATACCTCCCGTGCTCGATACCATTATGCCTGACGGCGCCGCTGAGGCGGTGGGCTTAGCCTCTGGCGATCGTATCCTCAGAATTAATGGGCAGGAGATTTACGGCTGGATGCAGTTTGTCGATATTGTGAGATCAAGTCCGGAACTGACGCTGGATGTCGCTGTCCAAAGAGGGGCAGACATTATTAGCGTTGGCTTGACGCCTGCGGCGAGTCAGTCCGACGAGGGCTTGGTGGGTGTTATTGGCGCCTCGGCGCAGCAGCACAGTATTATGGAGCGTTTGCCCGAGTGGAGAATTAGACAGATCGATTACAATCCCTTGTCGGCCATTATGCCCGCGATAAGCCTGACATGGGAGAGATCGGTTTTTGTCTTGGACTCCATGAAAAAGATGTTAGTGGGGCTGATATCGGTTAAGAATATCAGCGGCCCAATTACGATTGCGCAAGTTGCTGGAGAGACCGCCTCGTACGGGCTTGAGTCTTATCTAGGGTTTTTGGCGGTACTGAGTATCAGCCTAGGGGTTTTAAACCTCCTGCCTATTCCAGTGCTTGATGGAGGACATTTGTTGTATTACACGATAGAGGCCGTTATTCGTCGCCCCGTTCCTGAACGGATACAGGCGATGGGCTTGCAACTAGGCTTGCTAATGATTGCCGGCATTATGGTATTGGCTCTGTATAACGATGTAGGCCGACTATTGTAGTGCCGGAGACCCTCTGCAGTGACACCCATTTACTTGAATTTAATAGCGAACAGGCTTGGGCTTGAAGAATTTTAATGACTAGATCCTTACTTACTACTCTGCTTTTATCCAGCGTCGCTACGAGCGCGGCTTTTGCTCAGAACTTTATCATTGAAGATATTCAGATCGATGGCCTTCAGAGGGTTTCCTCTGGTGTCTTGTTTGGTTTATTGCCGGTCGGTATTGGCGATGAGGTAGATTCGCAAGTTCCTGCGCAAATTATTCGCGCCGTTGCCGGTTCCGAGTACTTTGAAAACGTTGAGGTAGCGCGCGAAGGCAATGTCTTATTTATTACCGTGTCCGAGCGTCCATCGGTGAGCGAAATTAATGTCTCGGGTAACAAGGTACTCCAGACTGAAGATATTCTCGATAATATGGCGAATGCAGATATTACCGAAGGCGGTATCTTTACACGCGCAACACTTGAGGCTATTCGACAAGGTATTCAGGAAGTGTATTCCTCGCGTGGTCGTTACGGTACTACGGTTGATATCGATGTAGAAGAGTTACCACGAAATCGTGTCGCCATTAATATGGTGATTAATGAAGGCGAAGAAAGTCGTATTCAATATATCAATATCGTGGGCAATAATGCTTTCGAGGATGAAGAGCTGCTGCAGCTGTTTGAGCTGGGCACAAAGCCTTGGTATAACCCCTTCAGTGGTCGTAACCGTTATTCGCAAGAACAGCTCTCCGGTGACTTAGAGCGCCTGACCTCACACTATATGGATAATGGCTACGTGCAATTTAATATTGACTCAACGCCTATTTCTATTACGCCCGATAATGAACAAATTTATATCACCATCAATGTCTCAGAAGGTGAGCAGTTTGTTGTTAATGAAGTAAACCTAGCGGGTGACTTGGTGGAGGCCGAGGGTTTGCTGCGAGCATACTCTGGGCTGGTGCGTACCGATCAGACTTTCTCTCAAGCGCTAGTGACGGCAGCTGAGGAATACATGACTCAAGTGTTGGGTAACTATGGTTATGCCTTTGCAGAAGTGAACGGCGTACCTGAGATCGATGAAGAAAATAAAACTGTCGATGTTACCTTCTTTGTTGAGCCTGGAAATAGAACCTACGTAAACCGAATAAGCTTTGTTGGTAATGCCAGTACCGCAGACGATGTTTTGCGCCGTGAAATGCGTCAGCTTGAAGCCTCGCCAGCCTCAAGCAATTTGATCGAGCTAGGCCAGGTGCGTCTAGAGCGATTGGGTTACTTTGCTGAGGTTGAGGTGGAAACCACAGAGGTGCCAGGTACTACTGATCAGATAGATCTAGAATACAGTGTCGAAGAGCAAAACTTTAGTAATATCACTTTCAGTATCGGTACCGGCGGTGGTGGCGAATTCTTTATTAGCTCGTCTTTGCAAGCACAAAACTTTCTTGGCACGGGGCGCACTGTTGGTATTGGCGTTAATAAAAGTACTTTCCAGAAGAGCCTAAACTTCAGCTATTTGGATCCTTACTATACGGTCGATGGAGTGAGTCGTGGTTTTAGCGTGTACCTGCAAGATCAGGATTCGCCCTTCAACATCGCAGACTTCTCCACCACCTCTTATGGCGGTTCGTTTAATTTCTCTTATCCTATTAGCGAGATTCAAAATATTGGGTTTAATTTTGGTCTGTCTCACACGGAGCTAAGCTCCGGTGGAACGACGGTACAAGAAATTGAGAGTAGCCCGAATTTCTTTGACGGCGTCGATACCTATATTATTACGCCACCGAATCCGAACCCTTTTGATGGCCCAGTAGTTGATGGGGTCGTTGGGCAGCTTTCAGATTTAAGTCAAGACCTGTTGAACCAAAACGCACCGGGCTTTATTGATATCGAAGGTACGGAGTTCAATAACTTCTCTGCCTCGGTTAACTGGGTGCGAAGCACTTTGAATAGGGGCCAGTTCCCAACCGACGGCTCCTACCAGAACTTGTCGTTCGAGGTGACAACGCCAGGAAGTGATCTTCAGTACTTTAAGCTAAATTACACGGGCCAATACTATCAGCCTATTGTGGGCGATTGGATTATGCGCTTTAGCACCAGCCTCGGCTTCGGTGATGGCTATGGCAAGACCTCTGGCCTGCCTTTCTTCCAGAACTTCTTTGCCGGTGGTCTATCCTCGGCAGGTGTTGTGCGCGGCTTTGACGAAAACAGCTTGGGTCCGCGTAGTACTGAGCCTCAACGCTATGTGGCGGACTTTAGTCGTCTGGTGCGCAACGAGGATGGCAGCATTGTTCTGGATGCGAGTGGTACGGCAACATTGGATAATACGAACATATCCTCTGCCAGTTATGTCACCGTGCCCGTGTTGGATGATAGCGGCAATGCGGTGCTAGACGGAAACGGCGACCCAGTGCTACAGCTGGCCGTTGAAGACCTGTCCTTTAACAGCCAATTAGATGCTTTTGGGGGTAATATCTTAACTACTGCTAGTGTAGAATTGCTCTTCCCAATGCCTTTTGTCACCGACAGAAGTCGTATGAGATCATCGTTTTTTATTGACGCGGGTAATGTTTTCTCGTCAAATTGCAGCCCAAAACAGAGCTTGCAAAATAACTGTAGTAATTTCGATGTGGGTGAGTTCAGGTACTCGGCAGGTATTAGCGTAAGCTATATGTCGCCGTTTGGCCCGCTAACCTTCTACTTGGCCAAGCCGTTCTCGAAAGATGACGATGATGAGACTAAGACATTCGACTTTACTATTGGTGCTGGCTTCTAGTGAATTAGATCGACCGATAGGCTTGCAGGCCTGGCGTTGTAGCGCAGTTTGCAGGCTTCGGCAGGGTAAATAAGAAGAATTCAGCCCAAGTAATTGGGCAATTTTGAGAATATTGGAGAGTATGAACGTGATGAATTTGAAAAGAGTATTTGTTGTAGCCGCATTGATCTTTGCTTCTAGCGCCAGCGTCGCGCAAGACCAGCCAGTGATCGGTGTCGTTAATCTCGAACAAGCATTGTTTAATTCTCAAGCGGCTCAGGAGCTGCAAGCCGAGATCAACACCGAGTTTGCCGATGATCAAAGCCGAGCGGATCGCCTTAACACAGAGCTACGTGAACTGGCAGAACGCGCCCAGCGCGATGAATCTATCATGAGCGATTCTGAAAAGCGTAAGATCAGCTCTGATGCGCAGGAAAAACAAGTGCAACTGCAGATGATTGCTGAACGCGTTCAAGGTGCATTGCAACAACGCAATCAGTCTTTTATCGATAGTCAGCGTCAAAACCTAGGTAGCGCAATAGAGGCAGTGGTAAAAGAGGGCGGTTACAACTTAGTGCTTAACGCTGACAGTGTTGCTTTCTTTGATAATGCTTATGATATTACTGCTCAAGTAACTGCTAAACTAAACGAGCTAAATCAGTAAGTTAACCCTAATAAGGTTCTCACTAAGTGAGCGAAAAATCTGTCTATACTCTTGGTGAGCTAGCGGATCTCCTCGGCCTTGAGCTCGAAGGGGATCCCGCTATTGAGATTGATGGCTTAGCCACTCTTAAAAGCGCGGCTACCGGCAAACTGAGTTTCCTCAGTAATCCGCGCTATGTCAGCCAATTAGCCTCCTGCCAAGCATCCGCGCTTATCGTCCATCCAGCTCAACGCGAGTCCTTTGCTGGCGCGCGACTATTATCCGATGCTCCTTATGTGAGCTATGCCAAAGCCTCGCAGCTATTCGCTCGCCTGGGCCAAACGCTGAGAGAGATTCACCCTAGTGCCATTATCCATGGCTCCGCCAAAGTGGAGTCGGGGGTAAGTATTGGTGCCAATGCAGTGGTGGACGCCGATGCTCATATTGCCGAGAATTGCACGATTGGCGCGGGTTGTGTGATTGGCCGTGGGGTTACAGTAGGGGCGAATTCTACGCTTTACCCGAATGTCACTGTTTATCATGATGTGTCCATTGGGCAGAATGTCATCATCCACTCCTCGGTTGTGCTTGGCGCCGATGGTTTTGGCTTTGCCTTTGATGGCAAGCAATCGGTTAAAATTGCCCAGCTAGGCAGCGTGCGTATTGGTGATAGTGTTGAAATAGGCGCAGGTTCAACTATCGACAGAGGGGCGCTAGACGACACGGTCATTGGCCAGGGTGTCAAGATCGATAACCAAGTTCAGATTGCTCATAACTGCACCATAGGCGATCATAGCGTGATCTGTGGCTGTAGTGCGATTGCAGGCAGCACGAGCATAGGTCGTTACTGTACCATTGGCGGGGCTGTCGGCATTATTGGCCACCTAGAGATCGTGGATAAAGTGATGATCAGCGCCATGTCCTTGGTTAGTCAGTCAATCAATAAACCTGGGCTATACTCCTCGGGTACTGGATTATTGGAATCCAAAGAGTGGAAACGCAATATAGTAAGGTTTCGCCAGCTGGATGATATGGCCAAACGCTTACGCGAGTTAGAGAAGCTCACCTTGAATCAATAGGGCGCTAATAGTGTCCCTTTAATGCAATATGACACCGTGTGTTAGGAACTGAAAATGATAATGAACGTCGAAGAAGTAAAAGAATATCTACCCCAGAGATACCCGTTTCTGTTGGTAGATCGTGTCGTTGAAATGGATCTTGGAAAGAGCATTAAAGCCTACAAGAATGTCACGGTGAACGAAGAGTTTTTTCAAGGGCATTTTCCTGATAAGCCGATCATGCCTGGAGTGCTCATTATCGAAGCGTTAGCACAAGCTGCCGGTGTTCTGGGCTTTAAGAGCCAAGAGAAAAAACCCAAAGACGGTTATTTATATTATTTCGTCGGGGCCGATAATGTTCGCCTTAAGCGCCCAGTAGTACCTGGTGATCAGTTAATATTGGAAGCGACTATCGTGACTAGTAAGCGTGGCATCTATAAGTTCGATTGCCGAGCCTCCGTTGACGGACAGCTTGTCGGTTCGGCTACCATCATGTGTGCAGAAAGGAATAATGACAGTGCTTGATTCTAGTTCAATTATAGACCCGAGTGCGAAGATAGCCGATTCGGCTAAAATTGGACCGTGGTGCATTATTGGGCCGGGAGTGGAAATTGGCGAGGGGACCGAACTCACCTCGCATGTCGTCATTCGCTCCAATACTAAAATTGGGTCTAATAACACCATTTATCAGTTTGCCTCTATAGGCGAAGACCCCGCCGATAAGAAATTCGAAGGCGAAGAGACTTGGCTGGAAATTGGTGACAATAATATTATTCGCGAAGGTTGTACTCTGCACAGAGGAACAGGCTTTGGTGGTCACTATACCCGTGTAGGCAGCAATAATTTGTTTATGCCCTATGTGCATATTGCCCATGATTGCATAGTGGGCAGCAATACAATATTTGCCAATAATGTGGGAATCTCCGGTCACGTAGAAGTGGAAGACTGGGCAATTCTTGGCGGCTATGCCGGCGTTAATCAATTCTTAAAAATAGGGGCACATGCTATGATTGGCGGCATGACGCACATCAGTAATGATGTGCCGGCCTATCTTATCGTAAGTGGCACTCCACCACAGGCTCGTAGCATAAATGCTATTGGTCTGGAGAGGCGCGGCTTCGAAAAAGAATCTATTCTACGGATCAAACGCGCTTTCAAGACAGTCTATCGTCGCGGCAATACGCTGAAAGAGGCCTTGGCCGAGCTCGAAGAAATTGCCCAGCAACATGAAGACGTAAAATTGTTTGTGGAATCAATTCAGGCATCCACTCGCGGCATTCAACGCTGATACTCTAACGCGCTTTATTCACTTGCATAGATAGTGTCGATATCAAGGAGAAAGATGTGCGTTTTGGCATAGTGGCAGGCGAAGCTTCTGGAGACATCTTAGGTGCCGGATTAATTCGCGCAATTAAGCGCGTCTGCCCGGATGCACAGTTTGAGGGTATTGGTGGCCCCTTAATGATTGCCGAAGGCTTTCATAGCCACTTTCCTATGGAGCGCCTGTCGGTAATGGGCTTCATCGAACCTCTGGGTCGCCTGCCTGAACTCCTGCGAATCAAAAAGACCTTGGAGCAGCTCTTTATCCAGGACAAGCCCGATGTCTTTATTGGCATCGACTCTCCTGGTTTCAATCTGCGCATCGAACAAGTCCTGCATGATGCGGGCATTAAAACCGTTCACTATGTGAGCCCCAGTGTCTGGGCTTGGGGCAAAAAGCGTATCCATAAAATAGCCAAAGCCGTCGACATGGTATTGGCATTGTTGCCCTTTGAAACCAAGATTTACGACGAGCATAAGGTGCCGGCTCGCTTTATTGGACATCCGCTGGCCGATCTTATTGATCCAGAATTAGACGATACGCTTCGGCGCTCAAACGCCAGGAAAGCACTAGGGCTAAGCGATCAGGATAAAATTATTGCGCTGATGCCAGGGAGTCGCCGCAATGAAATTGAACGGCTGGGAGTCGTCTTCATTCAAACCGCTAAGCAGGCACTGATAGCCGATTCTTCGCTGCGCTTTGTGATTCCCTGTGCCAACCCCAATAGAAAAGAGCAGGTCGAACAGTTATTGCGTAGCCACGACTGTGGCGAGCAGTTCTTGGTCTACGAAGGCCAGTCCCACGAGACGATGTCTGCGGCCAATATCGTCTTAATGGCCTCCGGGACAGCAACGCTGGAAGGCTTGTTGCTAAGGCGCCCCATGATCGTGGCCTATAGCCTATCGCCCCTGACGTGGATGCTGGCGTCTCGACTCGTCAAAATTCCCTATGTGTCCTTGCCTAATCTCTTGGCTGGCGAGGAGCTCATTGCCGAGTTCTTGCAGGATGAGGCGAATGTGCAAAACCTAGGGGCCGAGTTGAGCAGTTTGCTGGCCGATACAAAGCGACAGGAACGATTGCAACAGCGCTTTGCCGGTATTCATCAGCAACTGCGCCGCAACGCCGATGTTGAGGCGGCGCGAGCGGTATTGGAAGTTGCCCAATATACTGGATCCATGGAAGGCTTAGAGTGCAATTAGATTTTGACTACCCTCAGGCGAGTGCCGAGCCAGTGGCTGGCGTTGACGAAGTAGGGCGAGGCCCCCTGGCCGGTGACGTGGTCGCCGCGGCCGTGATTCTGCATCCCGAACACGATATTCCTTATCTGGATGATTCGAAAAAGCTCACAGAAAAAAGAAGAGAGGTGGCATTTGAGGCCATCATTGCCAGTTGTGTGTGCTATTCTTTAGGACGAGCAAGTCCTGCTGAGATCGATGAAATTAATATTCTGCATGCTAGTCTCTTGGCGATGAAACGAGCGGTTGAAGGCCTTAGCGAAGAGCCCGGTTTTGTCTATGTTGACGGTCTGCATTGTCCCAAATGGCACTATCCTAGTGCCGCGATCGTGAAGGGCGATAGCCGGGTGGCCAGTATCGCTGCGGCATCGATCTTGGCGAAGGTTACGCGTGACAGGGAAATGATTACCCTCGACCAGCAGTATCCGGGCTATGGTTTTGCGGGGCATAAAGCCTATCCCACTAAGGCCCATATGCAGGCCTTGGAACGTCTTGGGCCATGCCCGGCGCATAGGCGCTCGTATAAGCCTGTACAACGCTTTTTATAAGCTATCCACATACGCAAATGAGTCACCATGTTTGAAGAGTTTGTTCATCTAAGAGTTCACACCGAGTATTCCGTCGTCGACGGCATCGTAAGGATTGGTCCGCTGGTGAGTGCCGTGGCCGAGCAAAGAATGCCGGCTATCGCCATTACAGACCATGTGAATATGTTTGGTCTGATAAAGTTTTACACTTCCGCGATGAGCGCTGGACTCAAGCCTATCTGCGGCTGTGACGTGTTGATTGAAAATCCCGAGAACCCACAAAGACCCACTCCCATGGCCTTGCTGGTGCAAGACAAAATCGGCTATCGCAATCTTACCGAGCTTATTTCCCGCGCCTATACTGACCACGATGCCGGCACCCTGTTGACGGTAAAAAGGCAATGGATCTATGAGCACAGAGAAGGCTTGATTGCCTTGTCTGGAGGGCGAGAGGGTGAGCTAGGCCGCCTCTTGTCAGACGAGGATGCCAATACGGCGAAGGCCGCCTTGCAACAGTGGATGGAGTGGTTCCCAAATCGCTTCTATATCGAGTTGCACCGCTGTGGCCGTGACGGTGAAGAAGCCTATGTAGAGGCCGCTGTGCAGCTGGCCATCGAAACGGATTGTCCAGTGGTGGCGACCAATGATGTGCGCTTTCTCGCCAAAGAAGATTTCGAAGCCCATGAGGTGCGGGTATGCATTAACGAGCGCCGGACCTTGGATGACCCGCGCCGCTCTCATAATTACACCGAGTATCAGTACCTGCGCAGCGCGCAAGAAATGAAAGAGCTTTTTAGCGACTTGCCTGAGGCTATTAGCAATACGGTAGAGATCGCGACTCGCTGTAATCTGATATTGGACTTGGGAACTCCCTGCCTGCCCAATTATCCGATTCCCGATGGCATGACCGTCGAAGAGTTTTTTCGCCAGATCAGTAAAGAAGGGCTGGAAGAGCGCCTAAAGACCATTGTACCTAGGCTTGTCGAAGAGCATAAGCCGAGTAGCGATGAAGAGCGAGAGGCATTGATTAAGCCTTATTTCGAGCGGCTAGACTTCGAACTCAATGTGATTAACCAAATGGGCTTCCCCGGTTACTTCCTCATCGTAATGGAATTTATTCAGTGGTCGAAGAATAACGATATACCGGTAGGGCCGGGCCGGGGTTCAGGAGCGGGCTCAATCGTGGCCTATGCCCTCGGCATTACCGACCTCGATCCCTTGCGTTATGACTTGCTGTTCGAGCGCTTCTTGAACCCAGAGCGGGTGTCGATGCCTGACTTCGATGTGGACTTCTGCATGGATGGCCGCGATCGCGTTATCCAGCATGTGGCAGAGCTTTACGGAAAGGAAGCTGTATCCCAGATTATTACTTTCGGTACCATGGCTGCAAAAGCGGTAGTAAGAGACGTGGCCCGTGTTCAAGGAAAGTCTTATGGTTTGGCGGACAAACTGTCCAAGTTGATTCCTTTCGAGCCCGGCATGACCTTGAAGAAGGCCTTCGAAGAAGAACCCCAACTCCAAGAGTTTATAGACTCGGACGAAGACGCCCAAGAGATTATGGAGATGGCCCGTAAGCTCGAGGGTATTACCCGTAACGTCGGTAAGCACGCCGGTGGTGTTGTGATCGCGCCCACCAAGCTAACTGACTTCTCGCCCTTGTACTGCGACGAAAATGGCGAAGGGCTAGTCACTCAGTTTGATAAGAATGATGTTGAGACTGCCGGCTTAGTAAAGTTCGACTTCCTTGGGCTGCGAACGCTGACGATTATCGACTGGGCAATTAAGATGATTAATGCTCAGGAGTTTGCCGACTCGGACGAGAAACTCGACATCTCCGAGATTCCACTGGATGATCGCAAGGTTTATGAACTGCTGCAGCGAGCCGAGACCACGGCCGTGTTTCAGTTGGAATCGCGTGGCATGAAAGATCTTATCAAGCGCCTACTGCCCAGCTGCTTTGAAGATATTGTGGCACTCGTGGCGCTATTTAGGCCAGGGCCCTTGCAGTCGGGCATGGTGGATGACTTTATTAACCGTAAACACGGCAGGGCGGATGTTAATTACCCCCACCCAGATTTGGAGCCGGTGCTGTCTAATACTTATGGGGTTATTCTGTACCAAGAGCAAGTAATGCAGATTGCTCAGGTGCTAGCGAATTACAGCCTTGGCGGCGCCGATATGTTGCGTCGAGCCATGGGTAAAAAGAAACCCGAAGAAATGGAAAAGCAGCGCGTCTTATTCATGGAAGGGGCCGCGGGCCGCAATATCGACCCGCAGCTCGCGGGTTCGATCTTCGACCTGATGGAGAAGTTTGCTGGCTATGGTTTCAACAAGTCTCACTCGGCGGCGTATGCCCTGGTCTCTTACCAGACTGCTTGGCTAAAAGAACATTACCCGGCTTACTTTATGGCCGCAGTGCTTTCGGCCGATATGCAAAATACCGATAAGGTAGTGACGCTTATTGAAGAGTGTCGAGAAATGAAGCTGCCTATCGTCGTGCCCGATGTGAATATCGGGCAGTTTAATTTTACCGTCGATAGCAAGGGCCAAATTGTCTATGGTCTCGGCGCTATCAAGGGGCTAGGCGAAGGCCCGATTGCCAGTATTATTGCCGCTCGTGAAAGTGGTGGTCCCTTCAAGTCCTTATTGGACTTTTGTAACCGCGTAGATCCGCGCTCGGTTAACAAGAGGGCGCTGGAAGCGATGATTCGCGCAGGCGCGCTGGATAGCCTGCAAAGCGGCACGAAAGATTTAGCACGAGCCACACTCATGGACTCGATTGCCGAGACGGTGAAGGCGGCAGAGCAAACCAGTCGCAATGCAGCTGCCGGGGTGCAGGATATGTTTGGCGATATCGCCCCAGTGGATGAGCCTGTGCAGGCGGAACTTAGCCATCGTCCCCGTGTGCGTCCGTGGAGTGAGCAGCAACGCCTAACGGCAGAAAGAGAGACTCTAGGGCTTTATCTCAGTGGGCACCCCATCGATGAGTTCTTGCCCGAGTTGAGTCATATCACGAGGGATCGCTTGGCGAGCTTGAAGCCCGAGCGCGAAAGCCAGATTGTTGCCGGTCTAGTGGTCGCTACTCGCACCATGAAGAGTAAAAGAGGCGATAATATTGCCTTTATTACGCTCGATGATCGTAGCGCTAGGCTTGAGGTTTCCCTATTTGCCAAAGAGTATGAGCTATACCGCGAATACCTTAGTAAAGACACTATTTTAGTGATCGAGTGCAATGTTAGCCTCGATGACTATAGTGGCTCTATGCGTGGTCGAGCCCGTCGGGTCATGAGCCTGGATGAGGCTCGACAGGCCTATGCTAAGACCTTGGATTTGCATATACAGCATGATTTCGTGCCGCCTCGTTTCACCGAGACCTTGCAAGGCATTCTGGAGACGGCTTTAGTGCCTGAGTCAGCGCCTGCGCCCGAAATGGCAATGGCCCAGCAGGGCGGCGCTCCTAGTGGTGCCCCCGGAGAGTCAGACGAGCCCAGCGTGAGGCCCTGTAGGGTCCGAGTCGTCTATCAGCGCGCCGATTGCAAAGCCACCGTAGTGTTGGGCGATGAGTGGTCTGTGCTGCCTACTCAGGCCTTGCTGCATAAGCTACAAGAGGAATTTGGCCGGCCTCGGGTGAAGCTAAGCTATAAGAGCTAAAGAGGAGTGTTGGAGCTCCTCAGCTTTTGTTATCATAGCGTGAATATATGGAACATCACTGGAATTTGACACTTATATGAATCCAAATTATCTCGACTTTGAACAACCCATTGCTGACTTGGAAGTAAAGATTAACGAGCTTCGTCTCGTGGGTACCGATAACAAGCTGAATATCAGCGAAGAGATTCAAAAGCTCCAAGAGAAAAACGTAAAGCTTACTGAGAAGATATACTCGGCGTTGACACCATGGCAGATCTCGCAAGTGGCGCGTCATCCTTTACGTCCTTATACCTTGGACTATATCGAACATATCTTTACCGACTTTGACGAGCTGCATGGTGATCGCCTGTTTGCCGACGATATGGCCCTGATTGGCGGTATCGCGCGCCTAGACGACAAACCAGTGATGGTCATTGGCCATCAAAAGGGTCGCGGAACAAAAGAGAAAGTGCGTCATAACTTCGGTATGCCACGCCCAGAAGGCTATCGTAAGGCTCGCCGCCTGATTGCCATGGCGGAGCGCTTTAAACTGCCAGTGCTCTCGTTCATTGACACCCCTGGGGCGTATCCGGGCATTGATGCCGAAGAGCGTGGTATCAACGAAGCCATTGCTGAGAATATGGCCATGATGTCAACGGTGAAGACACCGCTTATCGCTACCGTCACGGGCGAGGCGAACTCCGGTGGTGCTATCGCTATTGGTATAGCAGACCATATCAATATGCTGGAGTACTCTACCTACACGGTTATTACGCCAGAGGGCTGTGCCACTATTTTATGGAAGTCCGCTGAATACGCCTCTGCCGCAGCAGAAGCCATGGGCGTGACATCGCGCAGGCTAGAAGAGCTAGGTATTGTCGACAGCACTATCGAAGAGCCTTTAGGGGGCGCGCATCGCGACGTACCTAAAATGGCCGCCAATATGAAAGCGGCGCTAATTGAGCAGGTCGATAGACTCTCCGCTATGGAGACAGAAGACCTATTAGAGCGCCGTTATAAGCGTCTCATGAGCTACGGCATCTCAAACTAGTCCCATGGCTTTCTCACCGCTGACCCTAAAAGAGCAGCTCTCGGGGCTCGATGGGGTCAGTCGTTTGGTGATAGCCCTAAGCGGCGGCCTAGACTCCTGTGTGCTGCTGCACTCCATTATCGCTTTGCGCGATCATGCGCTGCGCGAGCAGCAAATATTCCCATTTACCATAGAAGCGCTCCATGTAAACCATGGCCTAAGCCCGAATGCAGAGGCTTGGGAGCGTTTCTGCACCCGTCTTAGTCGCTCCTTAGGCATTCCCTTGCAAGTCGTCCATGTGCAAATTGACGCCAGTGCTGGGGCTAGCTTAGAGAATCTAGCTCGTATCAAGCGCTATGAGGCGTTTGAGCTTAGCCTCGGCAGCGAAGACTGCTTGCTCATGGGGCATCACCTGGACGATCAAGCCGAGACCTTCGCGCTACGCGCATTGCGCGGGTCAGGCCCCAAGGGCCTAGCGAGTATTCCCAGAAGGCGGCCCATAGGTCATGCCATGATACTGCGCCCGATGTTGGATATTCCCCGCCAGCAGCTAAGTGAATTTGCAGTAGCCGAAGGTTTAGATTGGGTCGAGGATGAGAGCAATGAGCGCCTCGACTTCGATCGCAATTATTTGCGCCATCATGTGCTGCCGCAAATCGATGCTCGTTGGCCGGGCTTTGCCGCTAATTGGGCAAGAAGCGCGGCCCTGTGTGCCGAGGCTAATAAGCTCATTGAAGAGATAGCGGCACAGGATCTAGATGCCTGCCGCGGTGAAAGCCTTACTAGTCTGTCTATTGAGAGCATTCTTTCCCTATCCCAGTCCAGGCAGCGCAATCTCATTCGCTATTGGGTGCAGGTGCTCGACTTAGCGCAGCCGGGCTGGAATACCCTGACCCAGATTGTCGACTCGCTGTTGCCCGCCAAGGAAGACGCTCAGGCAAAGGTGTCTTGGGTACATCAGGACGGGCGTATCGAGCTGCGCCGTTTTCAAGGGCAGCTGTTACTGCAGCAATCTCTTGAGCCCTTGGATACGACAATGGAAGTGCAATGGGATTTACAAGCTGATCTGACTTTGGGAGCCAATGGTGTCTTACGTTGTCAGCCATCTGTGGGAGAGGGTGTGAGCCTGCCTGCGGGATCGGTGCTCACGGTGCGCTATCGACAGGGGGGCGAGAAACTGCGCTTGCCTAATCGACCTAATAGACCTCTAAAGAAGATTTTACAGGAAGCCGCAATGCCACCGTGGTGGCGAGAGCGCGTGCCCTTGCTTTACCTCGACGATGAGCTCGTGTGTGTGCCGGGCATTGGTATTGCGCAGGCGTGGAAGGCCGATGCGACGCAGGACTCTATTGAGTTTAGCTGGCAAGCCCCTAGTGCACTGCCAATGGCTTAAAAGCGTCCTAGATAATGGCGTTTGTTCAAGCTTAGGTGCCGCAGCTAGAGTGATTTGTCAACGCCATAGAAGGTGATTTTTGCGTTGTGGTTAAAGGGGGCTTCTGGTAGTCTGTACTCCCATCTCAAGGTGCTTGTTTAAAAGGCTAATTTTTACAGTTTTTCGGCGTTTAGCACCCGATGCGGCCCAGTGGATTCAGTCCTGGTAACCGCTCTCTTTCGACTTACTCGTTTATTACTCTGGATGGGGCGTTAATGACGCGATATATTTTTATTACCGGTGGTGTTGTTTCTTCGCTCGGTAAAGGCATTACTTCTGCTTCTCTTGCGGCAATTCTTGAAGCCCGCGGTCTCAATGTAACTATGTTAAAACTGGATCCCTATATCAATGTGGATCCGGGAACTATGAGCCCGTTTCAACATGGCGAAGTGTTCGTTACTGAAGACGGAGCAGAGACCGACTTAGACCTTGGACACTACGAGCGTTTTATTCGTACGACCATGACGTCTAAAAATAATTTTACTACGGGTCGCGTATACGAAGAGGTGCTCAAGCGCGAGCGTCGTGGCGACTATCTGGGGGCAACCATTCAGGTTATTCCTCATATTACAGATGAAATCAAACAACGCGTTATCGATGGCGCGGATGGCGCGGATGTGGCGCTGGTAGAAATTGGCGGCACCGTGGGCGATATCGAATCGCAACCATTCTTGGAGGCGGTGAGGCAGATGCGTGTAGAGCTAGGCTCTTCTCGTGCCTTGTTCATGCATTTGACCCTTGTTCCGTACATCGCCACTGCTGGCGAGACTAAGACCAAGCCAACGCAGCACTCGGTTAAAGAGCTTCGCTCTATTGGTATCCAGCCCGATATTTTGATCTGCCGCTCTGATCATGAAATCCCCGAGTCATCGCGCCGTAAAATTGCCTTGTTCACTAATGTTGAGCTACCCGCAGTTGTATCCCTGCCCGATACCAACACTATCTACCGAGTTCCTTCGCTGTTACGCGCTACAGGCCTTGATGAACATATCTGCCAAAAGTTTGGTCTCGAGTGCCCACCTGCCGATTTCACCGAGTGGGATAGAGTGGTGGATGCCAAGCTGAATCCAGACAAAGACGTCACTATTGCTATTGTCGGCAAATATATGGAGTTGTTGGAGGCCTATAAGTCTCTCATCGAAGCCGTAAGCCACGCCGGTATTCAGACCCGCACAAAAGTGAATATTAAGTTTGTAGACTCCTCGGACGTCAAGACTACAGGGGTAGAGCTATTAGAGGGCGTTGATGCCATCTTAGTCCCTGGCGGTTTTGGTGTGCGTGGTGTCGAAGGCAAAATTCGCACCGTGCAGTATGCCCGCGAGAACAAGATTCCATACCTAGGCATATGCTTGGGCATGCAGGTAGCGGTTATCGAATACGCTCGCAATGTGGCGGGCTTAGAAGATGCCAATAGCACCGAGTTTAAGGCCGATTGCAAAAACCCTGTTATCGCCTTGATTAGTGAGTGGGTAACGGCTGATGGCGCGAAGGAAATGCGCGATGAAAACTCCGACTTAGGCGGCACCATGCGTCTCGGTGGTCAGGAGTGTCGCTTGGACCCCGAATCAACTGCCTACGCCTGCTATGGTAAAGAGGTGATTGTTGAGCGTCACAGACATCGCTACGAAGTGAATAATCAGTATCGTGATGTTCTGCAAGAAGCAGGGCTTAAAATTGCGGGTCGCTCAATGGACGGTGAATTAGTTGAAGTCATAGAGGTGCCAGATCACCCATGGTTTGTAAGCTGTCAATTCCACCCAGAGTTTACGTCAACACCACGCGATGGCCATCCATTGTTTACTGGTTTTATTAATGCTGCCTTAGCTCATCAAGCTGAATCTGCAAAGACACAGAAATAAGAGAGCTTTATTCGTGACACAAGAAACTGCAAAAACCATATCAGTAGGCGCGCTCGATTTTTCCAATGAGCGTCCCTTCGTACTGCTCGGTGGTATGAATGTATTAGAGTCCGAATCTCTGGCCTTGGAGGTAGCGGAGCAGTTTGTGGCCGTAACGAAAAAGCTAGGAATTCCTTATGTCTTTAAGGCTTCTTTCGATAAGGCTAATCGCTCGTCTATTCATTCGTTTCGTGGCCCAGGTTTAGACAAGGGGCTACAAATACTTGAGACGGTAAAGCAGCGTTTTAATGTACCGCTCATTACAGATGTGCACGAGCCGGATCAGGCGCAGGCTGCGGCAGATGTGGTCGATATTATTCAACTACCCGCGTTTCTGTCCAGGCAAACCGACTTGGTGACTGCCATGGCAAAAACACAGGCAGTTATTAATATTAAGAAAGCTCAGTTCTTGGCGCCCCAAGAGATGGCGCATATTTTAAAAAAATTCGAAGAGGCAGGTAATGAGAAATTGATGCTGTGCGAGCGCGGCAGCAGTTTTGGTTATAATAATCTCGTGGTTGATATGCTTGGCTTCTCCGTCATGAAGAAAATGGCATATCCGCTAGTATTCGATGTGACACACGCATTGCAAAAGCCCGGCGGCTTGGCTGCGAGTGCCGATGGTCGTCGAGCGGATGTGACGACCCTTGCAAGGGCCGGTATGAGCCAGGGCATTGCCGGCTTGTTTATCGAAGCGCATCCAGACCCTGAGAAGGCGAAATGCGATGGTCCCTGCGCATTGCCTTTGGACAAATTAGAAGAATTTCTGGTGCAGATGAAAGCGGTGGATGACTTGGTCAAGAGTTTCCCCGAACTGCACACAGCCTAAGACATGTTCTTAGTGCAAAAATTTACACCTTAGATTAATACCGAAAAGGAAAGAAAATGGCCGAAATTAAAGATGTAATCGCCAGAGAAGTACTAGACTCTCGTGGTAACCCTACTGTAGAAGCAGACGTCATTCTGTCTTCTGGCGTAATGGGCTCAGCGTGTGCACCCTCTGGTGCCTCAACGGGTTCGCGTGAAGCCTTGGAGCTTCGCGACAAAGACCCTAAGCGTTATAAGGGCAAGGGCGTTCTCACGGCGGTGAATAACGTCAATACATCTATACGTGAATTATTATTGGGCCGTGACCCAGAAGACCAGGCCGACCTTGATAAAGCCATGATCGAGCTGGATGGCACAAGCAATAAAGAGAACTTGGGCGCTAATGCTATTTTGGCAGTGTCCCTAGCGGCGGCTAAGGCAGCGGCTATTGAAACTAAGACTCCTTTGTATGCTCATATCGCCAAACTCAATGGTGGAGGCTCTTTAAGCCTGCCAGTGCCTATGATGAATATCATCAATGGCGGCGAGCACGCCGACAATAATGTCGACATTCAAGAATTCATGGTGCAACCAGTTGGTGCGCCGACTTTCTCTGAGGCCTTGCGTTATGGCGCAGAGATATTCCACAGCCTTAAATCGGTACTGCACAAACAAGGGCTAAGCACAGCCGTGGGTGATGAGGGTGGTTTTGCCCCTAATTTACCGTCCAACGCCGCTGCCCTGGATGCCATTATGCAAGCGGTTGAATTAGCCGGCCTGAAAATGGGCACTGATATTCGTCTCGCCTTGGATTGTGCCTCTTCGGAGTTCTACAAAGATGGCAAATACCATCTTAAAGGCGAAAATTCCGTATATGACTCGGCAGCCTTCGTAGACTATCTAGCGAAGCTCTCTGGCGACTACAATATTCTGTCTATCGAAGACGGTATGGATGAGAGCGACTGGGACGGCTGGGCTCAATTGACTCGTAAGATTGGCGATAAAGTGCAGTTGGTTGGTGACGATCTGTTTGTGACGAACACAGAGATTCTTCAGCGCGGTATCGATCAAAGTATTGCCAATTCAATCTTGATTAAATTCAATCAAATCGGTAGCTTGAGCGAAACTTTAGCGGCTATTCGCATGGCTAAAGGCGCAGGCTATACCGCTGTTATTTCTCACCGCTCTGGTGAGACAGAAGATACAACGATTGCCGACTTGGCGGTTGCGACTGGTGCGGGCCAAATTAAGACTGGCTCACTATGCCGTTCTGATCGAGTAGCCAAGTATAATCGTCTATTACGTATTGAGCAGGAGCTAGGTGCTAAAGCTGTTTATCGTGGCATTGAAGAGTTCAGCCACATTAATGCTTAAGCCGAGCTGCTAGCCATAGACCATTTCAGCCGAACGGAAAGACTATGAGAGTTCTTTTGGGTGTGCTGCTAGTTTTGTTTGTCGTTCTGCAGTTTAACCTGTGGGTCGGAGAGGGTAGCTATTCGCAGCTACGCAATCTCGAGTCACAGGTTGAAGTGCAAAAAACGGAGAATATGGTTCTTCGAGAACGTAATAAAGAACTGGAAAACGAAGTGCTTGATCTCAAGACTGGGCTAGATGCAGTAGAAGAGAGAGCGCGTAGTGAGTTTGGCATGGTAAAAGAGGGCGAGACTCTCTATATCGTTGTTGATTGATCCACGGTGTCGCAGGCGACATCAACTTGTCTTTTAGAGCAGCTTATGGCCATTTGGGTAATAGTTCCCGCCGCCGGTACCGGTACCCGGATGTCTTCTTCCATTCCCAAACAGTATATGGATCTCGATGGCACTAGCGTGCTGCGTCGAAGCCTGAGTACACTGAGCCTAGTTCCCAATATCTCTGCCATTGTTTTGGCAATAGACCCTGCAGATGAGTATGCCGCCCAAGATGGGCTCGTCGATGGAGCGAGTATCAATGCTTGCCCACTGGTTGTCTGCCATGGCGGTGATACTCGCGCGCAGTCAGTGATGAATGCGCTTCATGCCCTAGAGACGAAAGCCAAGCCTGATGACTGGGTAGTGGTACACGATGCCGCGCGGCCCTGTGTGAGAGTGGCAGAAATTAAGACCCTACTAGAGTCCATCGAAGGCACCCAGGGTGGCCTATTGGCCGCTCCCGTGCGTGGCACTCTCAAGAAGGCCGATGGGAATAACTCAGTAGCGGCTACCGTCGATCGTGAGGGGGTGTGGGAAGCGGCAACTCCTCAGGTATTTCCCTATGGAGCGCTAAGCAAGGCGCTAGGGGAGGCAATACAAAATCACTTAACCGTCACCGATGAAGCCAGTGCCATGGAGGCTCAAGGTGCAGCGCCCTTATTGGTGTCTTGTAGTACGGATAATTTGAAAATTACCTATCCCCAAGACCTGCACTTGGCGAAATTAATCCTGCAGTCCCAGCAGATAGAACAAGAACAAAGAGAGACTTATGTGGAATAGTATTCGTATTGGTCATGGCTATGATGCTCATCGTTTTGATGAGTCCGGTGAGCAAACTAAGCCCTTTATTATAGGGGGCATAGAAATACCCTACGATAGAAGCCTGTTAGCCCACTCAGATGGCGATGTGCTCATACACGCCCTATGTGATGCCTTATTGGGAGCCTTGGGGCGAGGTGATATTGGTCACCACTTCCCTGATACTGACCCGCAATTTAAAAACATTGATAGTGCCGAACTACTGAGCCATGTGATGAACCTGCTTAGCGAGGAGGGCTGGCACCTAGGCAATGCCGATCTCACCATACTGGCTCAAGCTCCGAAGATGGCGCCCCATATTCAAGCCATGCGACTACGATTGGCGCAGCTGCTTAATGCCAGTGAGGCACAGGTCAATATTAAAGCCTCTACAACAGAGGGAATGGGCTTTGTCGGGCGCAAGGAAGGCATCGAAACCTACGCCAGTGTTTTGATTTGTCGCGATCAGTACACTTCTGGAGAGTATTGATTGGGCGTGGATAATTTTAGTGAACAAGACTGGGCCTATGCTTATGGCACGCCGCAGGCAACGGGCGTTTTTAAGCATTGTGTAGAAGACTTTGTCGTCAAAGAGGACTTAGGCTTCGAACTAAGTGATTCGGGCGAGCACGTTTGCGTCAAAATCCGCAAGAAAGGCGTGGGCACCGCACATATTGTTAAAACACTTGCCCAGCATCTTAGCGTTAAAGAGCGTGATATCGGTTATGCCGGTTTAAAAGATAGGCAGGGAATATGCGAGCAATGGTTTAGCCTGTATGTGGGCAAGAATAGAGACGTAGACCTGACGCCTATACTGGGTGAGCAAATAGAGTTATTGGATACAAAGCGCAACGAGAGAAAGATTCGACGTGGCAGCCATAAAGGAAATATTTTTGAGATTCGTCTGCGCAATGTGCATGGTTCTCGTGAAGCCTTAGAAGAGCGCTTACAGGCGATAGCACGCGAAGGGGTGCCTAATTATTTTGGTGAACAACGCTTTGGCTTTGGCAATAGCAATATAGAACAGGCCTTGAAATTGTTTAGAGGCGAACTACGCTTACGCCCAGGTTTCAAACGCGGCATGTTATTGTCGGCGGCGCGTAGCTTCTTGTTCAATGAAATACTGTCAGCCCGTGTGCAAGGCAATACTTGGAATCAGTATTTGGATGGCGATGTGCTTAATCTGCAGGGTTCCCATAGTGTCTTCGTGCCCGAGCAATGGGATGAGACTTTGCAGCAGCGCTTGCTTGAGCACGATATACACCCAACGGGTGCCCTATGGGGAAAAGGCAAATACAAAGCCAGCGCTGACTGTGCCGCACTAGAGCAGGCACTTGTGGAGCAATATGCCGAACTGCGTGACGGTTTGCTTAAGTTCGGTTTGGAACACGATAGACGTAGCCTGCGCTTATTGATTGACAATTTGCAGTGGCAGTTAACCGAGACAGAGCTGCTATTGCAGTTTTCTTTACCGTCAGGCGCTTATGCCACAACGGTATTGCGCGAAGTGTTGGCATTGAACTAATGAACATAAAGTATGTCTATTGTAGACGAGAAGAAGAGGCGAGCGACGAGTGAGTAATGTGAATCTTTCGGGTATAGGAATGACGTCCCAGCGTACCCGTGAACGCCTAGTGGGCAGGCTGATTGACCAGGGCATCAAGCACTGGGCAGTACTGGATGTTATGCGTAGCACGCCTCGGCATATTTTTTTAGACGAAGCCCTATCCCATCGAGCCTATGAAGATACGGCCTTGCCTATTGGTTACAACCAAACCATCTCACAGCCTTATATCGTGGCTAAGATGACAGAGTGTGTTTTGGATAATCATCCCAACTTGGTAGATGGCAAGTTGGATAGGGTGTTGGAAATTGGTACCGGATGCGGTTATCAAACGGCTATCTTGGCGCCGGTGGCCAAACAAGTCTTCTCTGTTGAGCGCATAAAACCCTTGCTCGATAAAGCGCGCAAAAATATTCGTGTGCTGGGTTTGAATAATGTTCGCTTCAAGCACGATGACGGCAGTTTAGGGTGGAAAGAAAAAGGCCCCTTCGATGCAATCGTGTCTGCCGCCGCGCCGCAACAAGTACCACAGGATCTGTTAGCGCAGTTAGCTGAGGGGGGGCGATTAATCATCCCAGTAGGCGGTGAAGATAAACAAGAATTACGCTTAATTACGCGTCGTGGTGATAAATTTGAGACGGAGACAGTGGCATCGGTGCGCTTCGTGCCTTTGTTTGTCGGCCATACACAAGGGTAGTGGGCGTATCCATGACTGTTAAGCACAAGGTGAAACCACTCGACAGGCCATCAAGCCCGACTCCAAGGGGCCGTGCTGTGCTGTTTCTCAAGGGCATGGCGATGGGCGTTGCCGATTCCGTCCCGGGTGTGTCCGGTGGCACTATCGCGGTCATGGCTGGCATCTACGAAGAACTACTCAACTCTATCAAAATGTTAGAGCCTCGCGCTTTATTGGTATTAGCCAAGAGTGGCCCAAGCGCGTTTTGGTCCCATATAAACGGCAGCTTTTTGTTGGTCCTACTATTGGGTATTGTGACCAGCCTGTTCCTGAGTGCCAACACCGTATTGTATTTACTGGCCAACCACTATGTTCTATTGATGTCATTTTTCTGTGGCCTAGTGCTGGCCTCCACTTGGTATTTGCAAGGGCAGGTCAGTCGCTGGAATGGCGCTTGTTTATTCGCTTGTCTATTGGGCGGGGGGGTAACCCTATTGGTGGCATTACTGAATCCCGTTAGTGGTAGCGACAGTTTGCTGTATTTGTTTGTCTGCGGATTTATCGCCATTTGCGCGATGATCTTGCCCGGTATTTCAGGCGCCTTTATTCTGCTGCTGTTAGGCGTTTACGATGGCGTGTTAAGTGCGTTACGCGCATTAGACTTCGTGGTGATAGTGGTTTTTGTCAGCGGCTGTGTATGCGGCTTATTGTGCTTCTCTCATCTATTGTCTTGGACCTTTAGAAATTACCGGGAGCAAACCTATAGCTTTCTCAGCGGCATGCTCGCTGTGTCGCTTTTAGTTCTATGGCCTTGGAAGCTAACAGGTCAGGAGCTTGCAGGTTTGTCGTCCTATCGCTTGCCTGGCGACTATGCTCTGGCGAGCGGTCAGGCTGCGAACCTATTGGGGGCTATAGCACTGTTCTGCTTAGGCTTTGCGTTGATTCATTTATTCGAAAGAATTAGCATGAGCAGCTCCGAGTAAGGGCGTGCTATGGTGTTGGGAAAGTACTGAGGTTTTTTAAGGTTTTTATGGCGTTGAATAAAAGTTGGCTTTCTAGTTTTAGGGTTTCTGTGTTGCTAGGCACTTTGCTGCTATCGGCCTGCGCTGGGCGCTATGAAGCTCCATTGTCTGACCAAAGCTCTACTTTGGAGCGCAGCCCCGCGCCAATTTATTCTACCAGCGGCAATGCGGGTAGCAGCGGCGTGGTGTCTGCGCCAGGCTCTTCGGGTAGCAGTGCAGGCTTGGCAAGCTCGCGTGGCGCCACCGCCAACCCTGGTGTGCGCGTACAGCCCGCCGAGGGCGTTACCATTATACCGGCACAACCAACCCGTAGCGTGAGTCGCCGAGGCATCTCTAGAGCGCCTCTGGCCAGTACAGGAGCGCCAACGCCCTCAGGCAGTGCCGCAGGGACTCCCGCCGCCAGTACACCTAGTTCTAACGCTGTGCCTAGCACTCATACGGTAGCACCGGGTGAGACTCTGTACTCTATTGCTTGGCAGTATTCTCTGGATCACCGGGCTTTGGCCGTGGCTAATCAATTGTCGGCGCCCTATACCATTTATCCTAATCAACAGCTGCGTCTGGATATTGGAGCTGTCTCTAATAGTGCTGTGCAGAACGTGGCGCCCGTGCCAGCCGCGCCGGCAGGCACCGCCAGTACAAGTGTGGGTGAGCGCCCAAGCGCGGCAGTGGCTCAGCGCCGCACGGGCAATATTGCCACCAGAGAAGTAGAGGGCATTACTTGGCAGTGGCCTATAGAGGGACGTGTAATTCGCAGCTACTCAGCTAGTAGTTCCGCTACTAGTAGAGGGATTGATATAAGCGGTAGGCGTGGTCAACCCGTTTATGCCGCTGCCGATGGCGACGTGGTGTACTCTGGCAGTGGCATTCAAGGACAAGGTGACCTGATTATCATTCGCCATAGTGCTCGACACCTTAGTGCCTACTCTCATAACAGCGCAATGCTGGTCAATGAAGGCGCACGCATTCAAGCAGGTGATAAAATTGGTGAAGTCGGCGTGGACGCCAACGGAACAGAGCTGATTCATTTCGAGGTTCGCGTGGATGGCGCACCCGTTGATCCTGCGCGTTATTTACCGCGCCGCTAAGTCTGTTCTTCGCTATTGTAAGCTGTTTTTCTCAATCGATATTCCTTTGTATACTCTTGAAAGAGTAATTATGAAATGGTAAGTTTATCTGGCTTTAATCTAAATGTAATATTATTTAGTTGATAAAAGCGTCATTAAGGATGATGTCGCCATAGATAAGGAGATCGAGAATGCCAGTAGAAAAAAGGGCATCTACATGCCAGTCAATATCGTTTAAGACCCAATTCCCCGATATAAAACCCCGCGATTGTATTAAAGAAGGTCTACCTCCGAAATTTGAACTTCAAGCGGATAAGAGACCGCCCGATGTTGCCCGCCTTTATTTGAATGAAATTAGTGCGTCGCGCTTATTGAACGCTGAGGAGGAGCGTGATTATGGGCGTTTGGCTAGGGATGGAGATAGTGCTGGTAGAGAGATGATGATCGTGAGCAATTTGCGTTTAGTTGTCAAAATAGCCCATCGTTATCGCAATCGTGGGATGAGCCTTTTGGATATGGTGCAGGAGGGTAATCTTGGTTTATTACGTGCGGTAGAGAAATACGATCCTGAACGAGGTTATCGTTTTTCTACATACGCTACATGGTGGATACGCCAGACAATTGAGCGTTCCATAATGAACCAGTGTCGCACTGTTCGCTTACCGGTGCACGTGGGCAAGGAACTCAATAGCTATATGCGTTTGTCGCGCGAGTATATGCATACCTATAATGAGGAGCTTACGGTAAAGCAGCTGGCTGCCTTGCTCGATAAGTCAGAAGCGGAGGTAGGGCGTATTTTGGCTTTCAGTGAACGGGAGCTGTCAATCGATTCGCCCAGCTCTCAATCCAAAGAGCATACCATAGCAGAGTCTATTGAGATTGAGCCTGAATATAGACCCGACAATATTATGCAAGAACAGGGGCTACGAGAGACGGTCAGCGCATGGTTGGATATGCTGGACTCAAAGCAGTCGGACATTATTTGTCGACGTTTTGGTTTCTATGGGCAAAAGATTGAAACGCTGGAAAACATCGGCAAGGAGATTGGCTTAACCCGAGAGAGGGTGAGGCAGATTCAATTGGATGCTATTCGCCAATTAAAAGAAATTGCTAAAGAAAACGGCTTTAGCAAAGAGTGTTGCTAGGGTACGGGGTATCTGCGAAGAAATAACTACGCTTGGTCATAGTGCCAAAGTAGATTTGGCACTATGAGCTAAAAGCGTCTTACTCAGGATCTTTGATCAGGTACTGCAGCTTGCCTGGAACATCCTTCCACTTCTCGGCGTCTTCAGGCGCTGGCTTCATTTCAGAGATATTCGGCCATTTGTCCGCCAATTCGGCATTGAGTTCCAAGAATACTTGCTGATCCTCGGGTAACTCGTCCTCAGCATAAATGGCATCCACAGGGCATTCTGGCTCACATAGGGCGCAGTCGATGCATTCGTCTGGGTGGATAACCAAGAAGTTCGGTCCTTCATAGAAACAATCTACTGGGCAAACTTCTACGCAATCGGTGTGTTTGCAACGTATACAGTTTTCGCCTACAACAAAAGTCATGTCTTCTCCAGCTTCTAGCCCGACTTCTCGGTGCTGTATTTGGTTCATCCCAGCCATTTTGGCTAGGGCGCTAAAATTTAGTGCCGCAATTATAAACAGGCTAGGGGGCACAGGGAATATACTTTTTCCGATATCCCTTACTTATATTGCGAGTAAGCCGCATTTTAGATACTTATAGCTCGTCTTTTAAGCGATAGAGTAAGGCTAAAGCCTCTCTTGCCGTCAAGTTGTCTGGGTCTAACTGACTTAGCTCCTCAATTATTGGGTGAGGGCTAAAGGCGCTAAATAGCTCGGCCTGTTCTGGCGATTCGCTTCTACTTTGTGCCACTACCGCCGTACTTTCTTGCTCTAGTTGCATGAGTTTCTCGCGTGCCTGCTTGATCACCAGAGCCGGCACGCCCGCTAGCTGTGCGACCTGCAGGCCATAGCTCTGATTAGCGGGCCCAGCTTTCACAGCATGCAGAAATACGATACCGTCTTTGTGCTCGGCGGCGTCCAGGTGCACATTGGCGATAGCGGGGTATAGCTCGGGTAGCGTGGTGAGCTCGAAGTAGTGGGTGGCAAATAGGGTCCAGGCTTTGAGCTTCTCGGCTATATGAACCGCGCTGGCCCATGCAAGGGATAATCCGTCAAAGGTACTGGTGCCGCGTCCTACCTCGTCCATGAGGACTAAGCTATTGGCGGTGGCATTGTGCAGGATGTTGGCCGTTTCAGTCATTTCCACCATGAAGGTAGAGCGGCCACCAGCCAAATCATCCGAGGAGCCTATGCGAGTGAAGATGCGATCTATCGGGCCAATTCGGGCCGACTTAGCGGGCACGAAGCTGCCCGTATGGGCTAAGAGCACGATAAGAGCGCTCTGGCGCATATAAGTGGACTTACCCCCCATATTGGGCCCGGTGATGATCAGCATCTGAGATTCCTCATCCAGCTTGAGATCATTGGCAACAAAGGGGGTAGTGCTCACTTGTTCGACCACTGGGTGCCTGCCATCGCAAATATGGATGCCTGGCTTATTACTCAACTGTGGTTGGCAAAACTCCAGGCTGCGAGCGCGTTCAGCAAAATTCACCAGAACGTCTAATTCGCAGAGCGCCGCGGCACTAGCTAGGAGTGGGCTTAGCTGCTGCGCGAGCGTCTCGATTAAGGCCTCATACAGGGCCTTTTCTTTGGTGAGCGCCTTGCTATTAGCGCTTAATACTTTGTCTTCAAACTCCTTAAGCTCAGGAGTAATAAAGCGCTCGGCATTTTTGAGAGTCTGGCGGCGAATATAGTCGGCCGGGGCATCTTGGGACTGGGCTTTGCTCACTTCTATGTAATAACCGTGAACACGGTTATAACCGACTTTTAGGGTGCTAAGCCCGCTGCGCTCGCGCTCTCTTAGCTCTAGGTCCACCAAGAATTGCCCAGCATTGCTCGATAGATTGCGTAGCTCATCTAGCTCGGCATCGTATCCTTCTTTAATAACACCGCCTTCTCGAATCACCACCGGTGGGTTTTCGATAATCGCCGTTTGCAGCAATTGCGCTAAGTCAGGGTACTCCCCAATGGCCTGTTTAAGTTCGCTTAACTTAGGGGATGCCGTAGTGGATATTACGGCGGAGACCTCTTCTTGCAGCTGAGGCAGGGTGCTTAGTGCATCGCGTAACTTCGCAAGGTCGCGAGGCCTCGCAGAGCGCAGCCCGACACGCGCTAGGATGCGTTCGATATCGCCGATATTATGCAAGATGGGGTGAATGCTTTCGAAGTGATACTGTTCGATTAAGCACGCGATGACCTGTTGGCGCAGGCCTAATTCTTTGTGGTCGCGTAGGGGTCGATGCAGCCAGCGATTGAGAAGACGACTCCCCATTGGGGTTGCTGTTTTGTCGAGGACGGAGAGCAAGGTGTTATCGCTACCGCCGCTAAGGTTTCTATCCAGCTCCAAGTTGCGTCTGCTCGCAGCATCCAGAAGCAGGCTATCCTGAGGGTATTCCGCACGCATGCTTTGGACGTGCGGCAAGCCTGAGCGCTGGGTTTCTTTGGCGTATTCGAACAGACAACCGGCCGCTGGTATGGCAAGGCTCAAATCTTCGCAGCTGAATGCTTTGAGATCCTTTGTGCCAAAGTGAGAGCATAGTGCCTTGTGGCTGCTGTCATAGTCGAACTCCCATACTGGACGGCGCCTTGCACCGCGCCTACCTTCCAGGCTTACAAGGGCGTCGATGTTCTCATTGAGGAGCAATTCGGCTGGTCTAATGCGCTCGATCTCCGCTAGAAGCCCTTCCTTGGAGTCGATTTCGGATACCGCAAAGCGCCCGCTGCTGACATCTAGCCATGCGAGGCCAAAGCGCTCTTTGCCATCTCCCGTAATGGCCATTAACAGGCTATCGGCTCGTTCATTGAGCAGAGCCTCATCACTCAATGTGCCTGGGGTGATAATTCGAACCACTGCGCGCTCGACCGGCCCTTTCGATGTGGCTGGGTCACCAATTTGTTCGCATACCGCGACAGAAATGCCTGCCTCTACTAATTTGGCGAGATAACGATCGGCCGCATGAAAAGGAATGCCACACATGGGGATATCCTTACCATCGGACTTGCCTCTTGCCGTAAGGGTAATATCTAAAACCTGCGATGCGATACGAGCGTCTTCGAAGAAGAGTTCATAAAAATCCCCCATGCGATAGAACAAAAGCTCGTTCTTATGCTGTGCCTTTAGCGTCAGAAACTGCCGCATCATAGGGGTGTGTTGAGCAAGATTAGCTGTGGGAGTAGATTGCGGTTCGCTTTTCAACATATTGCTGCTTAGAGTCGCCTAGTGTGTCTGACATTGGTAGCTGGCAAGAATAGCAAACCTTGTGGGTGAAAGCATGGGCTTCATACACCGCAGAGTCTTGAGCCAAGGCGCTCGATGGGAGAAGTCGCTTTATTGAAGCGCTTTATTGGTTTTATTGCTTAATAGAATTTCCAGCGCGTTATGCTAAGGGCAATGGATTATTTTCATGAGTGCTCTGGGTGAACGCTTGAGCTATCTATTGCGAAACGTGCAAGTTACTCTAATGGAAATCAGCTGTAGCGAGTTTTAGGTGGAGTTGTGTCCCTAGCAAATGTCATATTGCCAGCGCTGGCCTTAATAGTGGTGGGCGTGCTGTTTACGCCAGCGCTGCGAAGCTCAGAGCTTTGGCGCGCTATTGTGTCTCCCTTAGCGTCCATAGTGGGCAGCGGTTTTTTGGTCTCCGGGCCTTTATTAGCCCATGCAGTCGGGCCTTGGGCGCCCATAGCCATGTTTGCTATCGTGGCATTTGCCTATGCTATTGGCTCCGTCATTCGTTTTAATATCCTCTATGCCGAGCCCAACATAAATGATAGGCGAGGCAGCTTTGCCTTAATCTCCATACAACGTCTGTCTGACCTTGCCTTAGGCTTAGCCTATATTGTGTCTGTGGCATTTTATTTACGCTTGCTAAGCTCTTTTGTCCTGAGCTTTGGCGGCACCAGCGAAGCCTTGGTGCAAAAAGCCTTTACCAGTGCCGTACTCATTTTCATTGCCCTCATTGGCTGGCTTCGGGGCTTGCATGGCTTGGAAAAACTAGAAGAGACGGCAGTGGCCATTAAGCTGGCAATTATCGTGGCCCTATTGTGTGGCTTAGTTGGCTTTGATTGGCAATGGCTTCGCGAAGGCGGGCAGCTTGCTCAAGTGGCGCTAGAGAATAATATCTTCGACAGCCTGCGTATCATGGCAGGGCTATTATTGGTGGTGCAGGGCTTTGAGATTTCTCGCTACCTAGGCAGTGACTATGACGCCGCACTGCGAGTCCGATCCATGCGGCTTGCCCAGATAATCGCCGGCATTATCTACTTGCTGTTTATTGGTTTGGGTTTGCCATTGTTATTGGAAGCGAGTGGCCCCGTGAACGAAACCGCGATTATTGGCATTGCGGCCAGTGTTGCCGTGATATTGCCGAGCCTATTGGTATTGGCCGCTGTCATGAGCCAATTTAGCGCGGCAGTGGCCGATACTGTAGGAGCGGGTGGGGTGTTTAGTGAACTATCGGGTTTTAGTATTTCGTCCCGTAAGTTTTATCTACTGCTAATTGTGGCCGCTATTGTGTTGGTTTGGACGGTGAACGTTTTTGAAATCATCACCTTGGCCTCGCGGGCTTTCGCGCTCTATTACTTTCTTCAGTGTCTGGTGGCCATTAAGGTTTGCTGCAATGCACAGGCGGGGCACTCTAGGTTTCGCCTAGTCGCTTACAGCCTAATAGCGGCTGTGCTGGTCGCTGTGATTGTCTTCGCGGTGCCCGTGGATTAAAGCACTTTGGCCAAGCGCGAGACTTTTACTTGTTTGCTAACAGTGACTCGAAATATCGCCAATCTCTGCTAAGCTTAGGAAGAGTGTTAGAAATTTAGCGAGGAAAAGGGCCCGGGCTATGAGTGATGAATTAGAGCAGCTGAGTCAGCGTTGCGGTGAGCTGTTGTTGGCAAAGGGCTGGACCATAAGCACGGCGGAGTCGTGTACCGGTGGTTGGATTGCTCAGTCTCTTACGTCAGTATCGGGCAGCTCTCAGTGGTTTGAGACAGGTTTTGTGACCTATTCCAATGAGGCTAAGCAGCGTCTTCTTAATGTGCCATCGCGTTTTTTTACCGGTGATAATGCCCCAGGTGCTGTGAGCGAAGAAGTGGTTCTTGCCATGGCTGAAGGCGCATTGCTGGCCGCTGGTGCCAATGTGTCGGTGGTCACCAGTGGCGTTGCTGGCCCTGCGGGTGGAAGTCCAGAAAAACCAGTAGGTACTGTATGGATAGCGTGGGCATATCGTCGCGAAACTAACGCAAAACCACAGCTTAAGGCTTCTCTTTTTCACTTTGCGGGTGATAGAAAAAGCATTAGAAAACAATCAGTTATTGAGGGTTTGAGTGGTGTACTGGAGCTGCTCGAATTGCCTTAAACAGGGGCTGAAATGCAGCAATATAAAATACTGGTTGAATATACAGTGATTGTTTGTTTTAATGCTGCCACTGACATGCATATTGGACTCCAATAGGCCCGTAAACAGATTGCTTAAGCCTCTTATTTGGCTGCAAGCGTTTATGCTCAGCATCATCATAAACACAATGCGGTTTAATTTTAGAACTAACGAGTGACTCTTCACGAGCACATAAAGATATAAGGAAACCATCATGGCAGCAGATTCAGCAAAAGACGGCAACAGAGAGAAGGCCTTAACAGCAGCGCTTTCACAAATTGAGAGACAGTTTGGTAAGGGCTCTATGATGCGTCTTGGCGACAAAGGTCGCGAAGCTATTCCATCCATCTCCACTGGTTCACTTGGGCTAGATGTGGCATTGGGTATTGGCGGTCTGCCACGTGGACGTATTGTCGAAATTTACGGCCCTGAGTCCTCGGGTAAAACGACGTTAACGCTTCAAGTGATTGCCGAGTGTCAACGTAATGGGGGCACTTGTGCCTTTATTGACGCCGAGCACGCTTTGGACCCTATCTATGCCGGTAATCTAGGCGTAGACGTAGAAGACCTATTGGTGAGCCAGCCCGATACCGGCGAACAGGCGCTTGAAATTTGCGACATGATTGTTCGCTCTGGCGCAGTGGATGTCGTTGTTGTGGACTCGGTAGCAGCGCTGACCCCTAAGGCCGAAATTGAAGGTGATATGGGTGATAGCCACATGGGCTTGCAGGCGCGCTTGATGTCTCAGGCGCTACGTAAAATGACAGGTAATATTAAAAACTCCAATACGCTGGTTATTTTCATTAACCAAATTCGTATGAAAATTGGCGTTATGTTTGGCTCTCCTGAGACCACCACGGGTGGTAACGCGCTGAAGTTCTACTCTTCTGTTCGTTTGGACATTCGCCGTATTGGCTCTATCAAAGAGGGCGACGAGGTAGTGGGTAACGAAACTCGTGTGAAGGTAGTGAAAAACAAAGTAGCACCACCCTTCAGGCAAGCTGAGTTCCAAATTATGTACGGTAAGGGCATCTACCGCATGGGCGAAGTAATCGACCTCGGTGTGAAGCTTAATCTTATCGACAAGTCTGGCGCCTGGTATGCCTACCAAGGTGAGAAGATTGGCCAAGGTAAGAAAAACGTGGCCGTCTACTTGGAAGAAAACCCAGCGATCGCACAAGAGATCGAGCAGAATATTCGCAAGCAACTACTCGGCGGTGTATTAGAAACCGAAGTAGTAGAAGAGCTATTAAGCGAAACTAGCGAGTAGGCGATCCATGGAGGACGTAAAGCCCTCTGAAGAAAGTTTGCGGGTGACACTGCGCCGGTTCAGTATGGACTTACTGGCCCGGCGTGAGCACTCAAGAGCAGAGTTAGCTGAGAAGCTGATGCGCAAGCACGGTGAATACAAGCATTTGTTTGATCAAGTGTTGGATCAGCTGGAAAGCGATAACCTGCTAAGCGATGAAAGGTTTGCCGAAGCCTATGTTCGCTACCGTCAAAACAAAGGCTTTGGGCCTTTAATGCTACAACAGGAACTGCGTATTAAGGGTGTGTCGGACCAGCTTATTGCATCCTATGTTCAGGCGGCTTCCTCTCACTGGCAAGATATCCTCGATCAAGTCATAGTTAAGAAACGACGACTCTCCAATCCCGCTCACGATAAAGAAGCTGAACGCAAGCAACAGCAAAAGCTGTATCGGTTTTGCCTCTCAAGAGGGTTTCCCGCCGATATGGTCAGCAAGGCTTTGTTTCGCTCCTAAGTCTTGCTTCTCAAAACCTCCAGTATCCTAGTTACGCGCTTCAGAGTGTGAACACGCTCTCATCCTGCTGCGCTTAATCGTAATTCCTAGGCTCTAACTTGGTCTGACTAATACGCCATGGCGTAATGGGCTATAATGCAAGCCGCGTGGTGTAATGGGAGTTATATTACCGATATAGGCCTAGGCCCGACTAGTGCTTGCTTTCTATACAGAAAGACTAAATTTGGAGAACTGATACATGGATTGGCAGGACTTTAAACATCGTATGACTGCAGTATTTGGGGCGTGGACAATAGCAGCCATATCGCTTGGTGCCTTTAGCTCTGTGCAGGCTGCGCAGCTAAGCGTTAATATCCAGAACCTAACGACGGGCCAAGGCTTAGAGGACGCAGTGATAGAAGTGCTGCTGCCAGAGACCCAATGGGCGCAATACACGACACAGATGGATAGCAGCGTGGACCAGCTCGATAAGGAGTTTGTTGCGAATGTGACTGTCGTGCCACGAGGGAGTCGCATCAATTTTCCTAATAGCGACAATATCCTGCATCATGTGTATTCATTCTCACAGGCAAAGGTGTTTGAGTTGCCGCTGTATGGCAAGGGCGAATATGGCGACTATTTTATAGAATTTGATCAACCCGGTGTCGTCGAGTTGGGCTGCAACATCCACGATTGGATGTTAGCTTATATCTATATAGCCCAAACCAGCTTAGTGGCCAAGACCGATGATGAGGGCAGGGCAATCATTTCGGGTATTCCAGAGGGAGTGCACACAGTGCGTATATGGCATGCTCGCTCACCCGAGCCTAACTCAGTAGTGGAACAAGACGTCGAGTTTAGCGACGAAGAAGCTGCTATTGTGCGATTGGCAGTGGAGCCTACTAAAAGCAATCGATTGCGTAGGGCTCCCATAAGTAATAGAACGCGTTACCGATAAGGGCTCCCTTTGAATCAATTCTTTGCGTTTAACAGTTTTCGATCTCGCCTATTGCTCTTCTTGCTAGCGCTACTGGTGCCTGTACTATCAGGCATCTATATATTCGTTACCCAAGAAAACGAAAACTATACCGAGGAGACCATCAATAGTTATTTGGAACTGGGAGCCGATGTATTCGACTTTACCCGAGAAGAGCACAAGAACACGCTGTTAACGATTACCAGCACCATGACTCGAGACTGGGGGTTTCGCAATGCCTTCGGCACGGGTGATCCGTTCACTATTATCGATGCTGCCGACAATATTCTCCTTCGCTCCCTTGGCGCCGCCGAGATGATGTTAATTTCTTCTTTGGATGGCGAAGTGATTATCGATACTAAGACGCAGGGCTATCAGCAGCTAAGCGGAGAGTGGTTGGAGCTAATGAACGCGGCGGCAAGCAGTCAAGACGGTATCGCCGATGCCATCATCACGATTGGGGATATTCCCTACCAAGTCACAGTCATTCCCTTGTTCCTTCCCACCCCAGTTGCATGGATATTTGGCGGCTTCCCTTTAGACGACAGCTTTGCTTATACCGTTAAGCAAAGCATTGTCTCTGACGTATCGATTGTGCGCTATGAGGAGCCGAACACAGCGCCCTTAGCTGACACCGAAATCAGCGTTATCTCGTCCACACTCGGGCCTAGGGATCAAGCGGCCTTGGTTGATCAACTACAGATTTCTGGAATGACTTCAACTCAGACGCAAAGAATTAGCTTACCGAGTGGGGAATATGGCACCTTGATGCGTCAACTCTATGGCGCCCCAGGTGAGCCGCTGCAGATAGTGGCAGTTATTCAAAAGTCCTATAACGAGAATATTGAAAACCTAGAGGCGTTTAGGCGAGGGCTGGTTCAGTTCTATTCTGCCATCATCGCGATCAGTCTTGTTCTTGTAATCTTATTGGCCCAATCCGTTACTAAACCCATCTTAGATGTGGTTGCGCGTGTTAAACGCATCAAAGACGGCGACTATGGTCAAGAGGTCAGAGTGAAGGGAAGCGATGAAATAACAGAATTGGCCAGTGCGATTAACACAATGGCCAGCGGCTTGGCGGAAAAAGAAAAAGTGCGAGACTTGCTGGGCAAAGTGGTGTCTGATGAGATTGCCGAAGAGCTTTTAAGTAAAACGATTGCCTTAGGCGGCGAAGAGAAAATTGTGACGGTATTGTTTGCTGACATAAAAGGCTTCACGTCGCTTTGTGAGAATACGCCCCCAGAAGAAGTCCTGACTCTACTTAATAAATATCTTAGTACTATTACCGATGTCATCGAGAAAAATCATGGGGTAGTAGATAAATATACTGGTGATTCAGTTATGGCGCTTTTCGGTGCGCCACTGAGCCGCGGCAACGATGCTCAAAACGCTTTATCAACAGCCTTAGCAATTCAGCAGGCGATGCGCGATCTTAATGCGAGCAATATCGAGCAGGGCCTATCTGTTATAGAGGCTGGGGTAGGGGTGCATACTGGGCTAGTGGTTGCGGGTAATTTAGGGTCTCAGAATCGATTGAACTACACGGTAGTGGGTGACTCCGTAAACCTGTCGGCCCGCCTTGAAGGGCTAACGCGTAAGTACAATGTGGAAAATATCGTGAGTCAGTCTTGCTGCGATGCAGCACCGGATTTTGTCTACCGAGAGCTCGACCTGGTGCGCGTTGCGGGCAAGAACGAACCCGTAAGAATTTTCGAAGTAATTGGCCGTGCCGGAACAATATCAGCGGAGCAAGAGCGCGAACTCGCCGTATTTGCCGAGGCACTTGAGTTCTATCGTCAGCAGCAGTGGGACGATGCCATTGCATTATTTAGTCTCTTGAATATGGCCTTGTCTGAGGATCAGCGCAGTGACTCACTCTATAGCGTCTATATCACTCGTATAGGGTTTCTTCGAGAGAGAGACCTGCCCGACAACTGGGATGCGGTGTTTGTCTTTGATCGCAAATAAACTTTTAATATAGGTATAAGCATGAAGATGATTAGACCCTTTAAGGCCCTTCGACCTCGCAAGGAGCTTGCTCCCAAAGTGATTGCGCCCCCCTATGATGTGCTTAGCCGCGAAGAAGCCTTCGAAATGGCAAAGGGCAATGAGTACAGCTTTTTGCGTGTAAACAAACCAGAGATTGATGTCGATAGCGCCATTGATCCATATGATCAACGTGTCTATCAAAAGGGCGCTGTCAATCTGCAGTCGATGATCGACGATGCCATCATGCTGCGCGATGACAAGGCAATGTTCTATGTTTACAAGCAAGTAATGGGTGCCCACGAGCAGTATGGACTAGTGGCGGCAGCCTCCATTGAAGCCTATGAACAAGGGCGAATTAAGAAACATGAGTTCACGCGTCCGGCCAAAGAAGATGACCGCGTTAATCATATTAATACTTTAAACGCTCAGGTGGGCCCGGTATTTTTGACCTATAGAGCCCGCGCAGAGATTGACGCTATTATTGAAAAGGTGGTTAAAGCAGAACCCGATAATGATATAGCAGCCAGTGATGGCACTCGTCATGTTCTATGGTCTATTAGCGACGATAGTATTAACGCCGCGCTCCAGTCAGAGTTCGATAAAATCGATTGCTTATATGTTGCCGATGGGCATCATCGATCTGCAGCGGCACAGCGCGTGAAGGACATACGTAAAAAGGCCAACCCTAAACATACGGGTGAGGAATCTTATAACTTTTTTTCTTCGGTTATTTTTCCAGACAATCAAATGCAGATTCTCGACTACAATCGCGTCGTCAAGGATTTGAACGGCTTGAGTGAAGATGAATTTCTGCGCAAAATTCAGGCTTGTTTTGATGTAAAAGTAAGCCCAAATGGCGCCGTTAAGCCAACAGCCGAGCACCACTTCAGTATGTATCTGGGAGGCACCTGGTATTTGCTTCGAATTTTAGCGGGCCTGTGGAATGAGCAAGATCCAGTAAGCAGTTTGGATGCGAGTATCCTACAAATTAACTTACTGTCCCACGTATTGGGCATTGAAGATCCCCGTCGAGACGATCGAATCGATTTTGTCGGCGGAATCCGCGGATTAGAAGAACTCGAAAAACGTGTTGATTCTGGCGAATGTGCGGCCGCTTTCGCACTCTACCCAACATCAATCACCAGCCTGATGGCCGTAGCCGATGCCGGCGAGGTCATGCCACCAAAGTCCACATGGTTTGAACCCAAACTAAAAAGCGGTCTGTTCGTCCACATCCTCGACTAAGTCACCGCCCAAGACCCTCCCCAACACGGGGTCAGACCCCAACTTCACACCTCCTATTTGGGGTCAGACCCCAAATAGGCTGCCCAAAAAATACAAAGCCAAATTCGAGTTACATATAGTCGTTCAACACCAGCTCTTTATTTGTACTTTGGCGAATTAAGCTTAGACTCTCTTCTGGAATAGCGTAATCAAAGAGGGCTCTATAGGCCTCGAATCTTGCCTGAGGATCGGTGTGAAGAGAGTTGTAAATGGGGTGTTGCGTTATCAAATCGTCCTGCATACCAAGTGCGTTGTGCTGATAACTTGACCACGGATATTGCTCTGGTTTCTCGACCATTTGTGCTCTTACTGGGTTGAGCTCTATGTAACGGCTTAGTGTAAGAAGATATCTTTCTGTGGCAACTAACAATGCCTTGAAACGCCCGTCCCATAGGCCTCCTGAGCGACCGTAGGACGTGTTGAAATACTTCACATAAGACGTTCCTAGGCTGTGCATTAGTTTACTAATGCCGTGTTTTTTAGTGGGTGTTAACAGCAAGTGAACGTGGTTAGTCATTAATACATAACTATGTACCGCAACACAATTTCTGTCCGAGTATTGCTTTAGCTTTTGTAGATAAAAGATATAGTCGTCGTGCTTTCTAAAGCACGGCTGCTTGTTGTTTCCTCTTTGAATGATGTGAAGGGGAACTCCTGGCAGATACAATCTTAATGAACGGGGCATTGATGAATCCTTTCGTCAATGTGTTTAAAAAAAGCATAGTAGTAGATCACGATTTCGTCAAAAATTTGGGGTCAGACCCCAAATTTTAAAGCGGGTCTGACCCCAAAATTGCTTGACCTTTGAGAAGAGGGGACGTTATTCTTCGCACATCGGGCTCTTAGGAGGCGCCCGCCCGCTAAAGAGTATCTCACTCCTTGTGTCTGAACTCACAAACAGACCTCAGTACGGCACACATAATCCAAGCTTGCCTTTCGCGGGATGGCAGTTAAAAGCAAGGACAACTGTATGTCAGTATCAACGATAGAATCGCTTCGCATCAAAGCTAAACTCTTGCAAAAATCTAAGGCGCGTTCTGGAAAAAGCATCGCGCTGAAAGAGGCCTATGCGCTTATTGCAACAACTGCCGGTTACCAATCGTGGCAAGAAATGAAAAGTGTAGTAGAAATGCACGAGCTTATTCGCCCAAAGCATTTTTCCATGACCAGCATTTGGTACAGCACCTACCAAGAAGGCAAAACTCATATTGATGAGCACGGTGGTTACCTACTGCCGTATCAGAAACAATATTTCGTTTGCAAGCCACCCTACTTACAGGCGCTGGGCTTAGAGCTAGAGGATCCGGATCTAGACAAGGTGGGAACTGATTGGGCAAAGCCTGCGGATGACGCAGCATTCGGGCGCCTGCTTGATAAAATTCGTAGAGCGCAGGTGACCTCATGATGGAAAAAATGATTGTTGATTTTCCTAGTCTAGAATTGGGGGAGCCCGTAGAGTATTCGATGGCGGGTGAGGGGCCTTCTGGAGCGAGTGTGATGTTTGTGCAGACGGAGCAGGGACATTTTGTTATGCGTCGTTACAACGGCTGCCCGCAAGAATAGCAGTATAACGTTGAGAATACGCCAAATTTGTCTGGGTGTTTTGCGCAGATTGCGATGGGGAAAAGTACTATGGCAGACCCACAAACCAAAGCGTCGATTGCCGCGGCCTTCTATAAGCAGGCGCTTGAGGCTTAGTTGTTTTGGGGTCGAACCCTAATTGTCATACAGGGTTCGACCCCAAGCGTTTTAGCTTTCTTTGGTTTCGATTAAGTTAGATGTCTTGCCGTTGATTGCAATTTTCCGTGGCTTCATAGCCTCTGGTATTTCGCGGACAAGCTCAACGTTGAGCAAGCCGTTTTCTAATGAGGCACCAGTTACTTTTACATGGTCTGCTAGTTGGAATGTACGTTCAAAGTTTCGGCCTGCAATACCTTGGTGGAGATAGTTGCGTTCTTTTTCTTCCGCAGCTTTTTCGCCTTTCACAGTCAAGGTTTGGCGTTCAGATTGAATCTCAATTTCATCTTCAACAAAGCCTGCGACCGCCATGGTGATGCGATAGTGGTCTTTGTCTAGTAATTCGATATTGTAAGGGGGGTAGCTTGGCTGACTTTGCTCGCGCTGGGAGACAGAATCTAGCAAGGAGCTTAGATGATCGAAGCCAATAGTAGAGCGGTAGAGTGGTGAAAAATCAAAAGTTCTCATTTGTATATCCTCGTAAGCAATATATAAGTGTTTAAAGCCCATCCTAAGATCGAGCCACCAGGCAAACCTCTATTGAGCGTCTGCCTTAATTACTTATTTGTGGACACACAAAATTCTTTTCAAGAGCAAGTGTAAAAAATATTTTGGAAATTATATTGGGGTCTGACCCCCTTTTGAATTGAAATTATTTTGGGGTCTGACCCCCTTTTGAATTGGGGTCTGACCCCAAACTGGGGGGGGTAGTCGCCTTAAATGGCGAGTGCGTTGATGTGTGTGTTTTTCTTTTGTTTTCTGGGGCTTAGTGGGTATTTCAATGGGCAAAAAGAAGATGTAATCGACTGGAATAAATTGGGGTCCGACCCCGAAGTTTGGGCGGGTCGGACCCCGGATGGGGTGGGGAGTTGCTTTAGATGACGAGAAGGTCCATGAATTCGTTCACTGGCGTGTTCTCGAGTTTTTGTTGGTCTTTGCACAGGGCGAAGATCTTTTCGACTCGAGTGGCAGGGAAGCGAGTAGCTAAATTGCTTTTGAATTTTGCCTCTAGCAATGGAATGCCTTCTTCGCGGCGACGTCGGTGGCCCACAGGGTATTCAATTTCTACTTTGTCTGTGGAACTGCCGTCTTTGAAGAAGACTTGAATAGCGTTGGCGATGGATCGTTTATCCGCTTCCATGTATTCCTTGGTGTAGCGTGGCTCCTCGACAATCTCCATTTTCTCGCGTAGTTCATCGATAATTGGGTTGGAGTTATGGAAGTCATCTTCGTAGTGCTCGGCCACTAAGTTGCCGAATGCCAGTGGCACCGCAGTCATATACTGCAAACAGTGATCGCGGTCGGCTGGGTTATTTAGAGGGCCGCTTTTGCTAATGATTCGTATGGCGGACTCGTGAGTATGAATAAGGATTTTTTCGATATCATCGAGGCGATCCTTAACTTCAGGATGAAGCCGTACAGCGGCTTCGGCAGCCGTTTGTGAGTGGAACTCGGCAGGGAAGGAGATCTTAAATAGAATTTGCTCCATCACATAGCAACCGTAGTCACGCGTGAACTCCAACTTCTTGCCCTTGAAGGACACATCGTAGAAGCCCCAGGTGGGTGTAGTGAGCACGCTAGGGTAGCCAATCTCCCCGCGCATAGTGAGGTCGGCCAAGCGAACCCCGCGAGAAGTTGCATCACCGGCGGCCCAAGACTTACGAGGACCGGCATTGGGTGAGTGTCGATAGGTGCGTAGGCTGGAGCCATCTAGCCAGGCTTGTGACAAGGCATCAATGATTTGCTCTTGATTGCCGCCCAGCATCTGCGTAACAACAGCTGTAGTGGCAATACGTACAAGCATAACGTGGCATAGGCCCACTCGGTTGAAGCTGTTTTCTAGGGCAATTACACCTTGTATTTCATGCGCTTTAATCATGGCCGTTAGCACATCACGCATAAGCAATGGGGCTTTACCCGCCGCTACATTGCGTTGAGACAAGTAATCGGCTACCGCAAGAATGCCGCCCATATTATCGGAAGGGTGACCCCATTCGGCCGCTAACCAGGTGTCGTTATAGTCTAGCCAGCGGATGATGCAACCAATATCCCATGCGGCTTTCACAGGGTCTAGGCGGAATTGAGTGCCAGGCACACGCGCGCCATTAGGGACTATAGTGCCTTCAACTTGTGGGCCAAGTAGCTTGGTGCACTCGGGGAAACGAAGCGCCAGCAGGCCACAACCTAAGGTGTCCATTAGGCAGTTTCGCGCCGTATCATAGGCCTCGTCGGACTTTACTTCGTAATCGGTGACGTAACGCGCAATATCTACCAGCTCTTTATCGGGGGCTGGTCTTTCGTTGAATTCCACTGTGGCTGACATAAATACACTCTTAATCGTTAAACATTAGTTCCAAAAATAGCGAGGCGCTATGGTAGCTGAAAAGCTACTTTATATGAATGATTTACCCTTTTTATGCCTAATTTCGAGTGATTATAGTTGCTCTAAACAGCCCTTCGGGGCTGGTCGCGGCACTTATCAATGCAGGAAAAATAGCAAAAATAAGAAATATTTAATGCTATTTAACTTGTTGTTTAATAAGACAATATTAAAAAAGTGTAAAAAAATTAGAAAAAATTGCCCCAAATTACTGGCGGGATCTAAAAACGTGGTCTACTTTTTAAATGAGCACAAGGAAAGTGCTTAAAAGCCTAGCAAGGACGCTGGGTGACTGGGCCGACTCTCGCAACCGCTTCCTGCGGAGTGGGCTAACAAGGGGTAGCAGTGCTACCCCTTTTCTACTTTTGCTTAAGCAGTGCTACCCCTTTTCTACTTTTGCTTAAGCGGAGCTACCGCTTTTTTGTGCTTATTGCCAAGAATTAGCGCTTATCAATATCTACCCACTGTGCAGTAGCTGGGCCTGTGTAGTCGGCACTGGGGCGGATAATACGGTTGTTGGCACGTTGCTCCTTTACATGAGCCGCCCAGCCGGTTACTCGTGACATCACAAAAATAGGCGTAAAGAGTTTGGTTGGAATGCCCATGAAGTGGTAGGCAGACGCGTGGAAGAAGTCTGCATTACAAAACAGCTTCTTTTCTCGCCACATCACTTCTTCACAGCGCACAGATACGGGGTAAAGCGTTGTATCCCCAACTTGTGCCGCCAGCTTTTCCGACCAGGCCTTAATAATGGCATTGCGGGGGTCTGAGTCAGCATAAATAGCGTGGCCAAAGCCCATTATCTTATCTTTGCGCGCCAGCATACCCATAATTTCAGACTCTGCTTGCTCTGGGCTAGACCACTGTTCAATCATGTCCATAGCCGCTTCGTTTGCGCCACCGTGCAATGGACCGCGCAGCGAGCCGATGGCTGCAGTGATGCAGGAGTGCATATCCGACAGGGTAGAGGCGCATACGCGGGCGGTAAACGTAGAGGCATTAAACTCATGCTCTGCATATAGAATAAGCGACACGTTCATCACTTTAGCGAATAGCTCGCTAGGTACCTCGCCACTGAGCATATGTAAGAAGTGTGCGCCGATAGAGTCATCGTCTAGTGCCGTGTCGATACGCACACCGTCGTGAGAGTAGCGGTACCAATAGCAAATGATAGAGGGCAGGGTGGCCACCAACCTATCAATAGCATCGTCTTGTTGGTCGAAGCCGGTCTCGGTTTCCAAGTTGCCGAGCATAGAACAGCCAGTGCGCATAACGTCCATCGGGTGGGCATCGGCAGGAATGCGCTCGAGTACTTCCTTTAAGGGCTGAGGCAAACTACGAAGTGACTTAATTTTGTCCTTATAGGCTTTAAGCTCTTGGACCGTGGGCAAATGCCCGCGCAGTAGCAGGAAGGCCACCTCCTCAAACTGTGCCTTCTCGGCCAGCTCGCTAATATCATAGCCTCGGTAAGTAAGCCCAGATCCTGTCTTGCCCACTGTACACAAGGCTGTTTCGCCAGCCACTTGCCCGCGCAAGCCTGCGCCTGATAATTGCTTAGTTGCCATACTATCTCCCGTTCTAATTTGTAACTTGCAAATTTGGGGTCTGACCCCACTTGCACAATGACACTTTGGGGTCTGACCCCAAAATTGAAAGTTTTATTCGCTGAAAAGTTTGTCTAGTTTTTGTTCGTAGTCGTGGTAGCCAAGCACATCGTAGAGCTCGGCGCGGGTTTGCATCATGTCCACCACGGCGCCTTGGTCGCCGTCGCGCAAAATAGTGCTGTAAACAATCTCTGCTGCTTTGCTCATAGCCCTGAACGCGCTTAAGGGATAAAGCACCATGTTTACGCCTGCGCCCGCTAGGGTGTCTTTGTTATACAGCGGCGTAGCACCAAATTCCGTGATATTAGCGAGTATGGGAACGTGTACCGCATCACTGAACTTCTTATACATATCTAGGTCGGTTATTGCCTCTGGGAAGATGGCATCGGCCCCAGCCTCAACACAGGCGATAGCGCGCTCAATAGCAGCGTCCAAGCCCTCTACAGCAATGGCATCGGTACGAGCCATGACTACAAAGTCGTGGTCATTCTTGGCATCCACCGCCGCTTTAATTCGGTCGACCATTTCGGCTTGGCTAACAATGGCTTTATTTGGCCTATGTCCGCAGCGCTTTTGGGCCACCTGGTCTTCCAAATGCACCGCCGCCGCGCCTGCCTTCTCCATTGCTTTTATGGTACGCGCAATATTGAAAGCCCCGCCCCAGCCTGTGTCGATATCCACGAGCAGTGGAAGCTCGGAGGCATTGGTAATGCGGTCTACATCGGCAATAACATCGTTGAGGCTAGTCATGCCTAAGTCGGGTAAGCCATAAGAGGCATTGGCCACGCCGCCGCCAGATAAATAAAGCGCTTTGTGGCCCGCCCGTTCTGCCAGCATGGCGCTGTAGGCATTGATGGCGCCAACAATTTGAAGGGGGGAGTTTTCCTGTAGCGCCTTATGAAAGCGGGCGCCAGGGCTTAGTTGAGCAGACATGAATCTTCCTCGTTTGCGGAGTGGTTGTAACGCGAAAACGCTATGCGCAAGTTAATGCATACCACGTAGATTGTAAATCCAGTTTGGGGTCAGACCCCGATGCGGGTTTGGGGTCTGACCCCAATTGTGGGGATTTGGTGGCTCACCCCCAAACTGGCCTAGCACCTTGGCAAATAAGGCGGTATGATGCCACGGCATTTGTAACTTATTCATAAGCTTACAAGCCAAAATACATCAGGGATATGAGAAGAGCAGTTCATCAAAAATGACTAATTTAAGCGCTCCGTGCAAGGGCATAGTATTAGCAGGCGGAAGCGGTACACGGCTGTACCCCATCACCAAGGGCCAATCTAAGCAGCTACTGCCCATCTACGATAAGCCGATGATCTACTACCCCATATCGGTCCTGATGCTTGCCGGTATACGCGACATCCTTATTATCAGCACCCCCGAAGACATCAGCAGCTACCAACGCCTTTTAGGCGATGGCGAGCAGTTTGGCGTTAATTTCACTTATGAAGTACAGCCCAGCCCCGATGGCCTAGCCCAAGCATTTTTAATTGGCGAAGAGTTTATTGGCGATAGCCGAGTATGCCTAGTATTGGGCGACAACATCTTTTACGGCCAAGGCTTTACTAATATGCTGCGCGATGCGGCGAGCCATAGCAGCGGTGCCACCGTATTTGGCTATCAAGTAAAGGACCCAGAGCGCTTTGGTGTAGTGGATTTTGACGAGAACAAACGCGCTGTTTCTATAGAAGAGAAGCCCGAGGTACCCAAGTCTAATTTTGCGGTTACTGGCCTGTATTTCTACGACAATGACGTGGTGGAGATTGCCAAGCAAGTAAAACCCTCTGCCAGAGGCGAGCTGGAAATTACCACTGTTAACCAAGCCTATTTAGATAGGGGCGACCTGCGCGTACAAGTACTCAGCCGCGGCTTTGCCTGGTTAGACACCGGCACCCATGAAAGCCTGCTAGAGGCCAGCATGTTTGTGCAGACCGTAGAGCACCGCCAAGGCCTTAAAATAGCCTGTTTGGAAGAGATAGCCTGGCGTAACAAGTGGCTAAGCGACGAGCAGGTATTGGCCTGTGGTAAAAGCTTGGCAAAGAACGGCTACGGCCAATATCTTATTCGATTAATAGAGCAACGATACTAAGAGCGATAGACGTGGCTAACAAGCTTGCTTAGCAAAGAGGCAGAAGCTAGTATGTTCAACACTTGAACAAAGCGAGAGTGCCAGCAACACCATGCTAAGTGATGAGGCGCGTTACCACATACTGCGGCGTTTAGAGACTAACCCACAGGTTAGTCAGCGAGAACTCGCAAGCGAGCTGGGCATAAGCCTAGGCAAGGTAAACTACTGCCTGAAAGCATTGGTAGAAAAAGGCATGATCAAGGCCCGTAATTTTAGTAGTAGCGGTAATAAGCGGCGATATTTGTATGTGCTAACCCCGTCGGGCTTGGAAAGTAAGGCCACCATTACCAAGCGCTTCTTACAGCGCAAACTGGCTGAATATGAAGCCCTAAAGCAAGAGATAGAACAGCTTAAGCAAGAAGCCATTAAGGACAATGATCGAGCAGGGGATACAAACGCTGCGAGAAGGAGTACAGCGGAATGACCCCACAGTGGTATCTCTTGCAATGCAAGACCCAGCAAGTACAACGCGCCCAAAGCCATTTGGACAACCAAGGCTTTGAGTTCTACTGCCCCTTGCACCCCCAGCGCAAAGTTCTGCGCGGCAAAGTGCAAACCGTCCATACGCCACTATTTCCCGGTTACCTGTTTATACGCTTGGATGACACCAGCAACTGGCGCTCACTTAGCGCTACCCGCGGTGTTACCAAACTGGTGAGCTTTAACGGTAAGCCCCACCCAGTACCGGATGCCCTTATAGAGGGGCTTAGGCAAAGGCTAGAACAGCAAGAGGCTACCCCAGTGTTTAAGCCAGGCGAGAAAGTCATGGTGCAACAAGGGGCATTTAAGCACATAGAAGCAATCGTTAAGGCCGTAACGCCAGACGAGCGCATTATTGTGCTATTGAACATACTGCAAAGTGAGCAGGCGGTGGCATTTGCCCCGCAAGAGCTAGCAAAAGCAGGGTAGAGATACGCCTTGGCACTAGGCTGTAAGCCTGCTGCCATAGCTAAAATTGATAAGATGCTGATAACACGGGCAGGGCGGTAGCGTGCCTAAACCCTTAATAAATACTAATCGCATCACAGTTTTAGCCTGCAAACCCCTTAGGGTCTGCGTTTCAGGGCTAGGTGCTCGTAATAGCCACAAGCTAGCGGTATTATGCGCCCTAGCGCTACGACCTTCGACAAAGCCAATAGACAATAACAGACAAAGGACTATGCAAACTCCGCTATGAAGACCTTCGCAAAACTAAGCACAGTATTGACCTTGGGCTTTAGCCTTAGCGCCTGCATTATGGTGCCCGGCAGTAATATCAACCCAGACAACCCTTCCGGTAATTTAGGCACAGGCTTTTTCAGTGACGACAACTCTGTCTGGTTCCCCGGTTTGTTTGAAAACCGCCGCGACGAAGTGACAGAGGACGAGGTTAGCGAGCTGTTTAGCGTAGTTCCAATTACCGCTGACTTGCTAGCGCAGCGCAAGGAACTCAGCATGGCCGTTAGCACTGCCCAAAGCGTTCCCGCTGCCATGCCCGCCAGCCTAATGTCGCAACTAGAGAACTATGAGTACCACATAGGCAAAGGCGATGTGCTGAGCATTACCGTCTACGAACACCCAGAGCTAACCATTCCAGCAGGCGACAGACGTAGCGCGGCAGAGTCCGGCAATATTGTAGAAAGCGACGGCACTATCTTTTACCCCTACATCAACCGCGTTGCCGTAGAAGGCTTAACCGTCAACGAAGTACGTGAAGAAATTGCCACAAGACTGGCCGAGTATATTACCGACCCACAAGTAGCCGTGCGCGTCATTAGCTTTAACAGCCAGCGCATGTATGTAACAGGGCGCGTTAGCAGCCCCGGCTCCCAAGCCATTAGCAATGTTCCTCTAACGGTTTTAGATGCTATTGCCCAAGCAGGCGGTTTAACAGACAGTGCCAACTGGCACGAAGTATTACTGTCGCGTAATGGCCAAGAGACACGGCTTTCTGTTTACGAGATGCTTAATAACGGCCGCCTTGGCCAGAACATGTTGTTACAACACGGCGATGTACTGCACGTGCCAGAGGTAGGCGAGCAAAAGGTGTTTGTATTGGGCGAGCTTAACCGCGTTAACACCATTCCTATGGGCAACCTAAGGATGTCGCTAACCGAGGCCCTAACCGCATCGGGCGGGCTTAACCAAGTCACTTCCAACGCCAGCGGCATTTTTGTAATTCGACAAGCAACGGACGTAGCAATGGCCGATGCCAAACTCGCCACTATTTACCAGCTTGATGTAACCAATGCCCTTAACTTTGCCATTGGCACCCGCTTTATGTTGCAGCCAACAGATATTGTTTATGTGACAACCGCACCAGTCACTCGCTGGAACCGCGTTATCAGTCAGCTGCTACCTAGCTTAAACGCGCTAATAACAGCAGACAGAGTGAGCAACTTATAAGCATGAGCCCATACAACAACATCTTAGTAGTGTGTATGGGCAATATCTGCCGCAGCCCAGTGGCGGCTGCAATGCTAAAAAAGGCATTGCCAGAAAAGAATATACAATCAGCTGGCCTAAACGCCATGGTAGACCAAGGCGTAGAGCCAACAGCTAAACAACTGGCAGAGCAAGACGGTATTGATGTTAGCGAACACAAAGCACAGCAGCTAACAACGGAACACTTACAATGGGCTGACCTAATTTTGGTAATGAGCCAAAACCAAAGAAGCCTAATAGGGCAAAAAGACCCAGCAGCTATGGGAAAAACCATGTTGCTAGGCCACTGGATACACGGCGTAGGCACACGCGCGAATAATGGGGCGGATATACCGGACCCGTATAAGAAAAGCGCGGATGTGTTTGGGCATGTGCACAATTCGATTAAGCAAGCCACAAATTTGTGGGCAGAAAAACTGTAAAAATGACGGGAAGTAGGATGGACTCAAGAGTCGACCGAGTTAAGCTAAACAAAGAGCAAAGAAACGAAGAAGAGCTAGATTTTGGCTACCTTCTAGCTATTTTTATTGACCATAAATGGTTCATCCTAGCGGTAACTTTACTAATAACGGCACTTGGATATGGTGTGGTTTGGATGTCTACACCGATTTATCGTGCTGATGCGCTAATTCAGGTTGAACAAAGAGGTGGAAACCTAGCGAGTATTGACACTTCTATTTTGCAAGAACAAACGGCCTCTACTACTCAAAGTGAAATACTTCGGTCAAGAATGATTATGGGCCAAGCGGCATTGCAAGCGGGTTTGGACTTGGTGGTTCGTCCCAACTATTTTCCAATCATCGGAGCTGCGCTTACGCGGAAGGGCACTACTAGGCCGGCATGGGACAACGGAAGCGCCTATGCCTGGGCTGGGGATTTCATTGCCGTAGATCAGTTAAGGGTTAACAGTGCCCTGCAGGGTACAGAGATAACAATTGAAATTTCAAGCGATCGCACATTCAATGTAAGCACTGAAAATGGTCAACAAATTGGAAGCGGGGTAGTTGGTGAACTTTTTGTATCCGAGTCTCCATTTGTTGAGTTACTTGTTTCCAGAATATCTGCGCCACGTAATGTTGTTTTCAAAGTTACAAAACGCACAGATGTGCAAATGACACAATATTTGCAGAGGCGCTTTGGAGTTTCTCAAAGAGGAACGTCGGGTATTCTTGAATTGAATCTTACTGGACCCGACCGTCAAGAATTGGTTAGGTCTTTGAATGCCATCGCCAACGTATACTTGGTACAGAATATCAATAGACAAGCGGCAGAAGCAGAAAGTCGTTTAGAGTTTCTAGAACAGCAGACGCCACTAGTTCAAGAAGATCTTTACTCAGCAGAGAATCGCTTAAATGAATATCAGGCGAGTCAGGATAGTGTCGACTTGAGCTTTGAAACACGAACCATGTTGGAGCGATTGGTAAATATCGAATCAGAATTAAATCAACTCCAGTTGCAAGAAAGCGAACTGTCGCGTCGATTTACACCAAGCCATCCAAACTATAAAGCACTCTTAGAAAAACGCTCACAATTAGAGCAAGAATCTCGTTTATTAGAAGTAGAAGTTGATACATTGCCTGAAACGCAAAGGCAAGTATTACGTATGAATAGAGATGTTCAGGTATCTCAGCAAATCTACATGCAAATGCTAAATGCAACTCAAGAATTGCGAATAGCTCGCGCGGGCACTGTAGGCAATGTCAGAATACTCGACGAAGCTCTTGCAGGTACAAGTGCTATAGCACCCAGAGGCAATTTGATTATGTTGATTTCGCTATTCTCGGGGCTAATGCTAGGTGTGATGCTGGTATTAATTAAGCACTTATTACATCGCGGCGTAACTTCTGTAGAGGAGCTACAAGCACTGGGCTTGCAGGTGTATGCGACTGTTCCGCTTTCAGAAAAACAAGTTGAAGAATTTGGCAGGAACAGGTTGGCTAGCGCGCCAAAGAAGGCGTTGTCGAAGAGAGTTAGAAAAACGCGAGGGGGAAGAAAGCCTAATGTTAAGGATGGCGTGCTAGCACTTTTAGCGCCGACAGATGTGGCAGTCGAAGCACTTCGTGGGCTTCGTACGAGTTTGCACTTCGCGATGAGCGAGGCACCAAATAATCGACTAATGCTTACCGGGCCAAGTCCAGCAGTTGGTAAAAGTTTTATATCAACTAACTTATCCACTATTTGCGCGCAAAGCGGCCAGAAAATATTGTTAATAGATGCAGATATGCGAAAAGGCCGTATTCATGAAGCGTTTGCAGGACTAAGTAAAATTGGCTTGAGCGAATATCTGGTTGGCGATGCCACACTGGAAGAAGTTATTAGAGAAACTCAGCAGGAGGGTTTAAGTTACATCGCTAGAGGAATTGCTCCGCCTAACCCGTCCGAACTACTTATGAGCAATAAGTTTGAACAGTTCCTTAATCTGGTTGGTGAGCAATTTGATCTGGTTATCATTGATACTCCGCCAGTGCTCGCAGTGACCGACGCAGTACTAGTAGGTAAGAAAGTTGGTATTACGCTGATGATTACGAGATTCAGAGCGAACAATCCGAAGGAGATTGATCGATCGCTACAGCATTTGGAGACTGCAGGAATTAACGTTCGTGGCTGCATTTTGAATGCTATTGAAAAGACTGCAAGTTCTTACTACGGCTATGGTTATAGTGGCTATTACAATTACGCTTACGAGTCAGATCGTGAATAGCATTAATTCTGAACTCCAGAGAGTCACGCCGCTAGTACATCTTCCTCGGCTATAAAACTAATGTTCACAAGCTTAAAGCTACTTTTTTCTCTATTCAGCGCGCGTCAACGCACAGGATTTTTCAAGCTCCAAATGTTGATCACTCTAATGGGAGTTCTAGAGGTAGTTAGCGTTACAGCTGTTGCACCATTTATGGCTATGGTAAGTGACAGTTCATACATCGAAAGACAACCTTTGTTGAGAAAGTTAATGGACTATAGCGGTGCTGATGGAGCAACTGAGTTTCTATTCTTGTTTGGCTTAGGTCTTCTCTTTCTTCTTGCATTGTCTGCTGTCTTTTCTATGTTCACCACATGGAGACTTGCACTCTGGTCACAAAGCATTGGCGTTTCTCTAACTGTCAGACTTTATGGATACTATCTCCATCAGCCGTGGGCGTTTCATTCTGCACATCATAGCGCGCAACTGACGAACCGAATTTCTCAGGAATGCGGCAGAGTTATTAATCAAATAATAGCGCCTCTGATGATGATGAATGCTCGTATAGTTTTATCAGTCATGATGTTGACTACAATTTTCTACATTAATCCCGAGATTGCATTGGTGGGAACTAGTCTATTTGCCATTGTCTATTTCCTTTTGTTTAGAACCGTTAGAGGCTCATTAATTAATAATGGGCGTCAGATTACGGAAACAAACCGAGAACGTTTCAAATTAATGAACGAAGGGTTTGGCGGGATAAAAGAAACACTACTTTTGGGAAGGCAACTAGAGTTCTATCGACGCTTTAGAAGTGTCAGCGAAAAGCTCGGGCGCGCTATGGCAAGCAATACAGGAATTGTCCAAATTCCTCGCTATGCCGTGGAATTGGTGGCGTTTGGCTCGATAATTCTACTCGTGCTGTATTTGTTGAAAAGCTATCAGGGAGACTCAACGATGATCCTTCCTGTTCTTTCGGTTAACGCATTAGCATGCTTTAAACTACTTCCTGCTTTTCAGCAAGTTTATGCAAGTATTTCAAATATAAAGTCAAATCTTTCAGCATTCGATAGTATTAAAAATGAATTAATTGAAAGTGCCGAGAGTCATTACGACTACATAAGAGACGATAGGAAATTAATTCCAAATCGAGAAATAAAGCTCGATGCGATCACATTCTCGTATGCCAAAAAAGATACTCCAGCACTTAAAGATGTAACACTCAGAATTCCAGTAAACAAAACGATAGCTCTAGTTGGTGAATCGGGCAGTGGGAAATCCACTGTAGTCGACTTAATTATGGGGTTAATATCGCCAGATCAAGGTTCATTGACTATTGATGGTATACAAATCGATAGCTGCAGTAGACGCGCCTGGCAGAATACAATTGGGTATGTATCGCAACTGATATTTCTGGCTGACTCAACTATCCGTGAGAATATTGCTTTTGGTATCGCGGAAGATGAAATTGACGATGATAAAGTACAAAAAGCAATTGAATTGGCTCATCTTGATAGTTTTGTACAGTCACTCCAGTGCGGTGTATACACAAATATTGGCGAAAAAGGAGTTCAGCTTTCAGGCGGACAACGTCAAAGAGTGGCAATTGCTCGTGCGCTGTATATCGATGCCGAAGTTCTTGTTTTGGACGAGGCTACCAGTGCACTAGATGGCGTTACCGAAAGAATGGTGATGGAGGCAATTAGCGAGTTCTCGGGTAGCAAAACTATAATACTTGTAGCTCATCGCTTGGCTACCGTAAGGTCTAGCGATATTATCTATCTTCTTGATAATGGGCGCATAAAATGTTCTGGAACCTACGATGAATTGATTAGGGATAGCGAGCTATTTAGAAACATGACTATGCACGCGTAATTCATCGTGAATCGTATTTACCATTAGTAACCAATAATACAAGACGATTATGTCATATTACTCTCAAGATGCTTTGGCCAAGTTTGGGTTTAAACACCTGGGTAAAAACGTAAAGCTAAGTACCAAAGCTTCTGTCTATGATTGCGAGAAAATTTCGCTATTCGATAACTGCAGGATTGATGACTTTTGTCTTTTGTCCGGAAGTATTTCAATAGGACGCTATGTTCATGTCGCTCCCTTCTGTTTACTGGCTGGAGGAGAACAAGGAATTACGATGGATGATTTTTCAGGGCTGGCATATAGCGTTCAGGTTTTTAGCCAATCTGATGACTATTCCGGCATGACAATGACAAACCCTAATGTAGATGAAGCGTTCAAATCCGTTGTTAGAGCAGCAGTACACTTAGGGCGACATGTAATCATAGGAACCTCAAGCATTGTTTTTCCTGGTGTTGATGTTGCCGAAGGTTGTGCTGTTGGTGCAATGAGTCTTGTGACCAAAAGTACGGAAGAGTGGGGGATTTATGTAGGAAATCCTGCCCGAAGAATAAAGGATAGAAAAAAGGATCTCTTGGCGTTGGAATCGAAATTTCTGGAAGGAAAATCTAGGTGATACCTTTTAATAAACCTCCTTTTGTTGGCGTAGAGAGTAAATACGTTGAAGAAGCTATTCACAGTTCTAAGATTTCGGGTGGGGGGAAGTTCACAATAGAATGTGAGCAGTGGTTTCAAGATTATTTGAAATGCTCCAAGGCACTTATGACCCCCTCATGTACTCATGCCTTGGAGATGACAGCGATCTTGCTAGATTTGAAGATTGGCGACGAGGTAATAATGCCTAGTTATACCTTCGTCAGTACAGCCAATGCCTTCTTGCTGCGTGGAGCCAAAATAGTGTTTGTAGATATTAGGCCTGACACCCTAAATATTGACGAAACTAAGATTGAAGAAGCTATCACGAGTAGGACTAAGGCAATCGTTCCAGTTCATTATGCTGGGGTCGCCTGTGAAATGGATTCAATTTTAAAGATTGCCGAGAAACATAATCTATATGTCGTTGAGGATGCCGCCCAAGGTATTTTTTCAAGATATAAAGGCAAATTACTTGGTACTTTGGGAGCGTTGGGAACTTATAGCTTTCATGAAACTAAGAACTACACAAGTGGTGGTGAAGGCGGTTTACTAATTGTTAATGACAAGAAGTTCGTAGAGAGAGCTGAAATTATTCGTGAAAAGGGCACGAACAGGAGCAGATTTTTCCGAGGTCAAGTAGATAAATATACCTGGGTTGATGTCGGCAGTAGTTACTTGGCGTCAGAGCTTCAGGCAGCCTATCTGTGGGGACAACTCGAAAATGCAAAATTGATTTTTGAGCAGCGAATGAGGATTTGGAAAACATACTACGAGCGCTTAGCTTTGCTGTATGAAGAAGAGCTCATAGAATTGCCGCACATTCCAGAAGGCTGCGATCATAATGCCCATATGTTCTACATTAAACTTAAAAACGAGTTAGTGAGGGACAGTCTAATTAGCTACTTGAAAGGTAAAGGAATTATTGCTGTTTTTCACTACGTACCTCTTCACAGTTCTAGTTTTGGCGCTGAGAACACCATTTTTTCCGGCCAAGACATTTATACCACGAAGGAGAGTACTAGGTTGATTCGATTGCCAATGTACCATGGTCTTTCCAATAACGAGCAGGAAACTGTTATAGACGCCATCTATAGTTTCTTTAGGAGTCATCACTAATGGCGTGTATATTGAAAATGCCAAGCATCGCTGGTAAAGGTGTCGTGTCATTTACTAATATAGAATACTTTCGGCAAATTAAGAAAATACGAAAAAATCAACAGTCTATAGAAGAATTACGGAAGAAGTGGGTGATTTGTTATCACCCAAACTGGGAAGATAAAAGCTTTTCTGACGCTGACTTTTTTGATGCAATCATTTGTAATTCGGAGTCATTTGCATTTTCTCCAGAGATCAGAAACTTAAGGACAGATCAAAAAATACTCGGTGTTGCATCGAATCGTATGACCCCCCCGTTCTTCAAGCGAGGAAAAGAGAAAATATGGGATTTTTGTCATGTATCTCGCTTTGAGAAAAGAAAAAATATTTTTGGTTTTTTTGACGTTGTGAAAGCAGCATTTGAACTACGACAAGAGTTAACAGGTGTGTTGCTGGTTTCCGTCTCACCCAAAGACCTAAGTAAGCTAAGAGAAAGATATGATTCAGTTTTCTCAGAGAGGGAAAAGTCTCAGTTTGAGCTAATAAGCCTAAGTTATGACCTACCATTTCCGCTTTCTAAAAAGACTCTAGCCACTTTCTATAATCACTCTAAAGTCAGCTTGAATACTCACATTGATGAGCCGCACGGCCGTGTTGTTGGCTATTCGCTTGCATGTGGTATGCCTGTGGTTGGATTTCCAGATTTAATGGAAATGGTGCCTATGAAATTTAGGTGTGAACCTTTTTTCTACACCTCTCAAGAAGCTGGATATCTTTGCAGTAAACTGATTAGCGCGATTAACTATGTAGACTCTAGTTATAGGCCGGACATACATAGCGACGTCGCAGAGATGTTCTCTGGTGCTGTACAGTCCGAACTACTAAAAAATAAGCTTATTAAGCAATTTAAATTAGATGGAACGGGTTGGATGCTGAATGACTTAGATTTTCGTTTATCGCAACATTACGGTGGATTAGAGAATAAAAACTCTTCCAAACTTAGCATAAGAGATTTTTTGTGGATTTTGAGCAAGTGTGGTAACGAGGATATAGTAAACAATATTCTTAATCTTAGTGAAATAGCAAAACCCATGCACAAAAGCATTTGGGAAGCCCTCCAAGACAGTTGGCATAGCCATTTTAAGTACTCGCTTAAATCATTCCTTAGAACTAATTGACTACTACATTGCTAGTAGTTCGTGAAACATTTGCATTATTTAAACACCAAGTTCTAGCAATTGACTCCGCAGGAAAAGAACTTATGTTATCGGTGAATACTATGGTCTATCTGAAAGCTCTAACATTAAAAACTATATACCACCCAATCAATTGTATTTGCGTCTAGGTTGTACAGTGAAGTACTTATTTAAAAATCTACTGAAAGTGTTTCCTCAGTATTCCCCGCCCTTAGGTATGGCTGATATTAATGATTTGAATGAGGAGACTTTAAAATACCTGCATTCGTTGCCAAGTGCTGAAATCAATGAACGATTACAATCAATAACATTAGAGTATTCAGAAGTTGAAAGTAATTTGGAAATGGCTAAGGCCATCTTGAAAGAAAATGGAATTTTAGTTATTAAAAATTTCATGAACCGCAACCTGGCTATAGAGCTTGGTGAGCGATGTAAAGAGACTATTCTATATTATGCGAATCATCTTAAGGAAGGCGAGACAACTAGCTACGAAGACGAATCTGCGCTAGCGCAGTTGGGGCCAGTCAAGCTCAAAGGATACCGCCAATTGGTAGAATACAGTAAAGCAGTCGTTCATCTTAGGAGCGGACAAGATAAAGGTATGATTGATACGTTCAATATAGACCGAATATTGCCTGAAAGTTGTGTGAATACATTCCTTAGTGCTTTCTCCAAAAGAGAGTTTCCTGCTGTGTTGGGCATGGAAAGGCAATCTTTAAAAGATAGGAGAAATCTTAATGTGTACTTAAATAGAGGCGTAACTAGCACTCGTGGATTCCATATTGATTCAGAAAAGACTCAGTTGAAGTCATTTCTTTATATGTCGGATGTTGACAGTGTTGACTCTGGGCCCTATTGCTATTCAATAAGAAGTCATTCTTGTCCAAAAAGTATTAGGGTGAACAGAGCATTTTCCATGGTAACTAAACAGATAACCGAGTCGCCTATCGTTAAAATAAGTTCTCTTGTACCTGTGTTAGGGCCGGCCGGGACATTAGTAGTTTCAGATCAAAGAGGTATTCACAGGGGGCTACCTCAATGTGCAGACGCTTTAAGATTAGTTGCTGTTTTAAATTACCAACCCAGTACCTAGCAGGCAAAGATAATGTTTAATGGAAAGACTATTCTAATTACGGGAGGAACGGGTTCATTCGGACACAAATTTGTTCGTATGACCTTAGAGAAGTACAACCCTACAAAGCTTATTATTTTTTCTCGTGACGAAATGAAACAATGGGAAATGGCAAAGCTCTATCCCAATGAGTCCAGATTGCGATTCTTCATTGGCGATGTTCGAGATAAAGAAAGGCTGTACAGGGCATTGGATGGAGTGGACTTCGTGGTACATGCGGCAGCGACTAAGATAGTTCCCACAGCGGAATACAATCCGTTTGAATGCGTGAAGACTAATGTCTTTGGTGCTATGAATTTAATTGATGCTGCTATCGATAAACGTGTAAAAGCAGTTGTAGCACTTTCTACTGATAAAGCGAGTAGCCCAGTTAATTTATATGGTGCTACAAAGCTTACCTCCGATAAGCTCTTTGTCGCTGGTAATTCATATTCTGGAGCGCACGAAACTAGTTTTTCAGTGGTACGCTATGGAAATGTAATGGGATCTCGCGGTTCTGTCATTCCATTTTTCATGGGACTAAAAGAAACGGGTCTTTTACCGATCACCGACTCGCGTATGACGAGATTCATGATTTCACTGGAAGAAGGAGTGCAACTGGTTTGGCACGCTTTTGAAGACATGGTTGGCGGAGAGATTTACGTAAAAAAAATTCCATCGATGAAAGTGACTGACTTGGCTAAAGTAGTCGCCCCCGCCGCGAAGCAAGAGATAGTAGGAATCCGGCCTGGCGAAAAATTGCATGAACAAATGATTAGCGCAGAAGATTCATATTTTACCTACGAATACCCAGAGCACTTTAAAATACTTCCAAATATAAACAATTGGGGTAGATGTGCAGAAAGAATAAAAGATGGTAAGAAAGTTGAGGAAGGGTTTGTGTATGCAAGCGACAATAATTCTGAATGGATGAGTGAAGAATCTCTAAATGCTTGGATAAAAGATAATTATAGCGAAATCGGTAGAATATAAGATGATTCCCTATGGTCGACATGATGTTAGTCAAGACGATATCGATGCGGTCGTCGAGGTCTTAAAGTCAGACTTTTTAACGCAGGGTGGAAAAGTTCCAGAGTTTGAATCCGCCGTCGCTAGGAAAGTTGGAGCGGAATACGCCGTCGCTGTAAACAGCGCAACAAGCGCGTTGCACATTTCCTGTTTGGCTCTGGGTCTCAGTGACGGAGATTGGCTGTGGACGACTCCTATTACTTTTGTCGCTTCTGCTAATTGTGGATTGTACTGCGGTGCTCAGATTGACTTTGTCGATATTGATCCGCTCACCTACAATATGAATCCGACAGCACTAGCGGCTAAGTTAAAGCAAGCGGAGCGAGATGGCCGGCTACCAAAGATTGTAGTTGTGGTTCATCTTTGCGGACAGCCGTGCGAGATGGTAAAGATTGCCCAGCTGTCCGAGCAATACGGTTTTCGTGTAATAGAAGACGCCTCTCATGCTATTGGTGGGAAATACCTTTCAGGTTATGTCGGATCTTGCAACTACAGTGATATCACTGTGTTTAGTTTTCATCCAGTAAAGATAATTACTACTGGGGAAGGTGGGATGGCTCTGACTAATAACGCAACTCTTGCATCTCGAATGGATCTATTGCGTAGCCATGGTATTACACGAGATGCAGCGTTGATGAAAGATGAGCCTCATGGTCCTTGGTACTATGAACAGATAGATATTGGGTTTAATTATCGAATGACTGATATCCAAGCCGCTTTGGGATTAAGTCAATTAGATCGACTGGACCGTTTTGTAGCTCGTCGTCACGAATTGGCAAAGAGATACAGCGAAATGCTTTCGGGTCTACCCATTAAGTTGCCCTGGCAGCATCCAGACACATATTCAGCACTTCATTTATACGTTATTAGATTAGAGCTTGACAAAATTGGGCATTCCCACCGTCAAATCTTTGAATCGCTTCGGGCGCGGGGAATTGCTGTAAATTTGCACTATATTCCCGTTTATAAACAGCCTTGGTACCAACAATTGGGATATTTAGATGTGGATTTTCCAGAATCTGCGAATTACTACCGTGAGGCGATAAGTTTGCCTATATACCCATCAATGACAGACGAATTGCAGGACATAGTAGTCACCACTTTGCGAGAGGTATTTACTTCTTGAAGTTAGCATTGGGAACAGTGCAGTTAGGAATGAACTACGGTGTCGCTAACGATAAAGGGCAAGTGGGTGAGCAAACGGCATTCAACATATTGCAGACGGCCCAAAGTCTGAACATCGATACGCTTGACACAGCGAGGGCTTATGGAACTAGCGAGGATATTCTCGGGAAGTTCAATCTTAAGAACTTTAAAATTGTCTCTAAACTGCCTTCAAAGCCTATTGGCGTCAACGGGCTATCTAGCTGGGTTTTAGATACTTTCCAAGAAACGCTTGTAAGCCTAAATGTTGAGTCAATCTATGGGTTTCTGTTGCATCGACCGCTCGAGTTGTTGGAACCCGATGGTATTCAAATTTATGAGGCTCTGGCGGACCTAAAGAAGAGTGGTAGAGTTACGAAGATTGGCTTATCTATTTCTAACCCTAAAGAATTGGAAACTCTGCTTGATCGATTTGATTTTGACATTATTCAATCTCCATTGAATATTTTGGATAGGAGATTGGAGACTTCAGGTTGGCTTCGTCGATTGAGCAGTGAAGGCGTTGAAATTCATGTGCGCTCGGCGTTCTTGCAAGGACTGCTTCTGATGGGGGCACATGACCGTCCGGGTTACTTTAGTACTTGGAGCATATTATTGGAAGAGATTAAAAGCTGGTGTAAGGATAATCAACTGACCTTACTTGAGGCGTGCTTTGCGTACCTAAACCAATTTAAAGAAATAGACAAAATAGTAGTGGGAGTGCAGACACCCGAGCAGTTACAAGAGCTAGCTTGCGCATACCAAGTACATCCAATACGGGTCCCTATTAACATGCAATCGGATGATCCCATGTTGATTAATCCAGCTAATTGGAACATATGACAATTCGCTTGGGAGTTATTGGATTGTCAGAAGGTAACGGGCATCCTTATTCATGGAGCGCGATTTTCAATGGATATAACCCCGATCTCATGGAGAATTGTGGATTTCCTGTTATCCCGCGATATCTCGAGCAGCATAAATGGCCGGAATCTAGAATTCCGACAGCTAGAGTTGAGGCGGTCTGGACTCAAGATCTTGAGCTATCTAGAAAAATAGCACAAACTTGTTTGATACCTAATATTGCTAGCAGTATTCCTGAATTGATCGCAGATGTAGACGCGGTTCTACTCGCTAGAGATGATGCTGAGAATCATTTGTACTTTGCAAAGCAAGTTCTACAAGCTGGAAAGCCGATTTATATCGATAAGCCCATTGCGCACACGCTCGATAGCATGAGAGAGATATATGCTTTTCAAAAGTACTCTGGCCAAATATTTACATGTTCAGCACTTAGATTTAGCCCGGAGCTCAAGCTTACAGAGAGTGATAAAAGTAAAATAGGGGATATTAGGCGAATCATAGCAACCACTCCTAAATCTTGGGATAAATACGCAATTCATATTATCGAGCCTGTAATTAATTTGCTTACAGCATATGACACTCCATCCAGTTTTATTTCGAGCTCCAGTAGTATAGATGATAGTAGTAGGTCTTTACATGTTAATTGGGCTAGCGGAATCACTACAGATTTTTACGCCATGGGCGCCTCTGTGACGCCCATAAGTATACGAGTATATGGTTCGAAAGCATGCAAGGAATTAATTTTCTCTGATTCGTTTACTGCGTTTAAGGCAGCATTATGGAAATTTGTATCAGGGGTTAAGAGTAAAACCATTGAGTCGACAGAGTCATACAACGAGCGAGTCGTGCAAATATTAGAAAAAGGTCGAGTATGAGCGAAACCATACTGATTACAGGCGGAACTGGAAAATTCGGCAGAGTATTTGTCCGGCACTTTCTTAATAAAGGCTTTAATGTAATATTCACTTCAACTGATCTTGAGAGGGCGGAGGAGTTTAAAGAAAGTTTCCATGGAGTTGGTGATCTGAGTTCTTATATTTGTGATTTTACTACGAAAGAGGCAGTTTCCAATTTCATGCAAGAGCTTAGTAAGAGTAGTCGCAAAATTAATCATCTGATAAATAATGCGAGATCTCTCAGCTCACTAGCAGTTAATCATCAAGGACGAACAGATCGTGATTGCTTCTTAAATGAGTACTTAATGGATGTAGTTGTTCCATATGAATTGTCAATGGAACTCGCTAGTATGAATGGGAGTAAGCTAAGAACTGTTATTAACATTGGTTCTCAGTATGGAGTAGTTGCAGCTACGCCTAGATTGTATGACGACCATTTGATTCAATCTCCTATCCAATATGGAGTAGCAAAGGCTGCATTGATGCACCTTACTAAGGAGCTCGCTGTTCGTCTCGCGAAAAGCCATGTGCGAGTAAACTGTGTTGCCTATGGAGGGGTTGAAGGTAGAGTTGATGTAGACTTTAGGAAACGTTACGCCGAATTGGTTCCGACTGGAAAAATGTTAAATGAATCTGAAATCACCGGACCAGTTGATTTTCTCATTCAAGAAAGTAGCTCTTCTGTTACCGGTCATACTCTAATAGCGGATGGCGGGTGGACGCTTTGGTAGGAAGAACTATAGCAGTCATACCTGCACGAGGCGGGTCAAAAAGGATTCCTGGGAAAAACACTGTTAACTTTGCAGATAGACCTATGATTGCTTGGACAATTGAGGCGGCACTACAATCAGGGTGTTTCGATAGAGTAATAGTTTCTACTGATGATCCCAGCGTAGCAAAAATATCCGAGGAGTTCGGAGCCGAGGTGCCGTTTTTGCGTGAAGAGTTTAGTGATGACTATTCACCAGTCAGTGAGGCAACTGTATGCGCGCTGGCGCAGGCCATGAATTATTGGCAAGAGGACTATGATACGGTAGTTCAGTTGATGGCAAATTGTCCATTACGTACTTCAGGTGATATTAAAAGCGCTATGGCAGCCTTCAGACGGTCCAATTGTGACTTCCAAATTAGTTGTTCTAAATTCGGATGGATGAATCCCTGGTGGGCGGTTACGCTCGATGAGAGTGGATGCCCTACGAAGTTATTTCCCCAAATGTCAACACAAAGATCGCAGGATCTTCCTGAGCTATATTGCCCAACCGGGGCAATTTGGATTGCAAAGGCTCGACGACTTTTGGAAACGCGTACGTTCTACGGTCCAGATCATAGATTCGAATCAATACCCTGGGAAAGCGCTGTAGATATTGATGACTTTGAAGATTTGAAATTTGCACATGCCGTGTACGAAAGCAAGAAAGGCGCCGTGTGACTGTTAGCATTAGTAACGCAGTTTTTAGAGTAGATTCTTCTTTAGTGATAGGGACAGGCCATTTGAGACGCTGCCTTACTCTCGCAAACCTATTGAAAGAGTATGGCACAGATTGCCACTTTATAACTCGATCACAAGAGGGTTCATTGGAATCCTTGGTCGCTCAAAATGGACACGAAGTTCATCTACTAGAAGACTCCTTTCAAAGTCAGTCTGAACTGCACGGTGATGAAGATAGTGAATACAGCAGTTGGCTGATGGGTGGTTGGAGGGAGGATTCCAAGTTATGCAAGGAAATTCTAAATCAAATAAGGCCAGAATGGTTAATTGTTGATCACTATGGAATTGACAACCATTGGGAGAGAGAGCTCTCTGGCTGTGTAGGGCAAATACTAGTGATAGATGACCTCGCCAATCGACAGCACTCTTGTAATCTTTTGCTTGACCAAAACCTAGGACGTTCACCTGCTGACTATTTTGAGTTAGTTCCAAAGACGTGTAGCGTATTGACAGGTCCGGAATTTGCACTTCTCCGCCCAGAGTTTTCTGAAAACCGCGAGTACAGCCTGCAGCGAAGGAAGACTTCGTCCACTTTTAAAGTGCTTATTTCCATGGGCGGGGTAGATCTCGATAATGTTACGGGCAGGGTGCTTGATGCTCTGCTGCAATGTTCACTGCCCATAGATGTTGAGCTTATTGTCGTAATGGGTGGGGCTTCGCCATGGATCAAAGAAATAGAACGACAAGCAAGCAATATACCCTGGAAAGTAGAAGTTAAAGTAGACGCCAGTAACATGGCTCATCTTATGGCAAATAGTGACTTGGCTATTGGGGCGGTTGGGTCTACGACTTGGGAAAGATGCTGCTTAGGGCTACCTTCCATACTAATTCCTGTCGCGGAAAATCAACGCGTAGCTTGCAAAGAACTAGCAGAAACAGGTGTTGCAATAGTCGTTGAAGATGACAAGCAGTTTAAGTCGTTACTATGTGCTGCAATCAGCGAACTACTGACGAATCGTGATTTGCTAAATAGAATTTCTGAACTTTCAGCATCTGTTACGAATGGGCTGGGGGCTTACAGTATCCTCGAGCGGATGCAGAAATTTGAATGTGATGAGGGAGTTGTGAAATGTATCTTGACGTAGTACTCAGACCCGTAGAGATGGAGGATTTAGATGAAGAGTACTTTGCATGGTACGACAATGCAGATGGTCATCTTAACTATTTTACTGGTAGCAATCGAAAATTTACTAGAGAAGTAATAATTGAGGACTTTAAACTAGGTCTTTCAAGTGAGCGGTGGTTTTATTTTCTTATTACTACAAATTTAGGAGTAAAAATTGGAACCGTTAAAATAGGTCCGATTGATAAAAAGAATAAAACCTCAGATCTGGTATGCCTAATAGGAAATAGAAAGTTTCTGGGTAAAAGCTTAGGAACCCTCGCCATATCAAAAGCTATCGAAATTGCATTTAAGCAATTCGATATTCGTCGGCTCCAGAGCGGTATGATAGCTGATAACACTTCCTCAATTAAGTCATATGTTAAGGCGGGGTGGTACGTTGAGGGCATTATGAAGGGCTATTATTGGATTGATGGAAAGAACGTGGATCGCGTATCCGTTGCCTGCTTAAATCCTAAATATTTCGATGACGAGGTCCACTAAATATGTCAACAATCTCTATCAATGGTCGGCACATTGGGCGTGAGTTCCCGCCGTACATCATCGCGGAATTGTCGGCCAATCATAATGGCAAGTTGCAAACTGCCAAGAAAATTGTTGAGGAGGCGAAGAGGGCAGGAGCAGATGCGGTGAAGCTTCAGACCTACAAACCAGATACCATCACATTAGATTCTGATTCTGATGAATTCACAATACAGGGTGGACTCTGGGGTGGACGAACACTCTATGAGCTTTATCAAGAGGCTCATATGCCTTGGGAATGGCATAAACCTTTATTCCAACACGCTAAGAAGATCGGTATAACGGTTTTTAGTTCGCCTTTTGACAGAACGGCGGTTGATCTTCTAGAGGATCTTAATGCGCCCGCGTATAAAATTGCATCCTTCGAAGCCATCGATTTACCGCTCATTCGTTATGTCGCCAGTACGAAGAAACCTATGATTATCTCTACGGGGATGGCAAACGAGATAGAGATTCAAGAGGCTATAGACGCCGCGTCTGAATGTGGCTGCAATCAACTTGCTATTCTTCATTGTGTGAGTGGCTATCCTGCCCCCGCTGAAGACTACAATTTGTTAACTATATCCGACATGGTAAAGCAATTTGGATTAGTGACCGGTTTGTCAGACCATACACTAGGAAATGCCACAGCCATAGCTAGTGTGGCATTGGGGGCATCTATCATCGAAAAACATTTCACGCTCGACCGAAATGGCGGTGGCCCCGACGACAGCTTTTCGCTTGAGCCAGCGGATCTAACGGCACTCTGCTTAGATAGTAAAACTGCATGGCAAGCACTTGGTCATGTCAACTACGGCTGTGCGGCAAGCGAGAAACCCAATACACAATTTCGTCGGTCTCTATACTTTGTAAAAGACCTAAAAGCAGGTGAGTTGATCTCATCTGAAGCGGTAAGAAGTGTTCGTCCGGGTTTCGGCATTCCTCCAAAGTACCTTGAAGCTGTAATTGGGCGAAAGGTGAATAGAACTCTAAGCCGAGGTACTTCTGTTCAATGGGAGTATTTAGCTGACTAGGGTATGCCTATTCTAGTTAAAGAATTATTGTGATAGTTATCCATTGTGGCATCGCCGTAGAGAGTTTGCATCTCCTGTAAAAATATGTTTCTTGGTAAAGTTAAGGAGATAAGTACGCTATTAAATGAGGAGCCCGAAGAGTGGCTTTGTTATATTTATGGGCAGCAAATAGAGAATTATCCACACCTAGCCAACCGAAAGGTTAAGCGCAGAGGTGTGCTATTCAGGCTTCTACGTTATTTTTATTTTCTTTTTAAGAATTTGGAAACAAAGTCATCCAGGGAGATTAACTCGAATCCTTCAACTATGGTCATAGTAGTTTATATTGGCTCTCTAAATCAGCTGATATCGCTAAAATCAACAATGCAAGAACTGAAGCGATTTGGGTTCGATATTAGAGTATTTTGCGAACCAAAAGTTTTTAGAACTTTAAGACCTAGTGAGCGGGTAGATTTCAATCCGCTCTATTTTAGTATTTCGGATCTTATCTGTAGTTTGACGTTACTTGTACTTAAAGGTTGGTCGCTGTATCGTCGGCTAGGTAAGGGCAATAGACTAAGAAGTGAGATGTTTTTTGATCGGTTTTGTCTCTCTTACAGTTATCTTTCCTTTTTCTACAGAAATATATCCTATATTCGCCCTAGTTGCGTGCTAACAGCAAATGATCACAATGTGCAGAATCGTTGCTTCATTGCTATCGCTAATTACCTAGATTGTAGAACTGCCTACCTGCAACATGCCTCCGTGTCTAAGTTTTTCCCGGCGCTGTCTGTAGATTGGGCGTTTCTTGATGGAAAAGCATCTGAAGAAATCTATGTGAAATGTCAAACGAATCGCCCCGATAGAGCAAGTCGTAAGTTTGTTTCTATATTTCACACTGGACAAAAGAAGATACTTACTACGAGTGATAGGGGTAACACGAGCATTGGTTTAGCAGTTAATGCGTTTATTGATCTCGAAACCATCGAAAGCGTTTATAATCTAACATTATTTTTTGGTTATAAATTGCACTTGCGTTGGCATCCAACTCAGGAGTCGGTAGATATAGAACAATTGAAGAGAAAGTATGGTTCTCGTGACAGTGTCATTTTAAGTGACCCAAGTAAAGAAGATGTAGCAAGCTATTTGAGTAGACTGAGATATCTAGTGGCCGGAAATAGTAGCATTCACTTAGAGGCTGCGTTGGCTGGAGTAGTTCCATTATATTTCGAAACATCTGATTTCGTTTCATGGGATTATTACGGATACGTAAAAAAAGGCATAAGTTTTGATTTGCAGAATTTAGAGACTCTAAGGGACATACTCAATGAAAAGGTTAAAGTTGAATTGAGTTTAGAATCTCTCAGATACTACAGCGCAACTTATCAGACAGTCTGGCAGAATCGAGAGGGAGAGTTAGTTGCTAAGTTGCTTGTACGCCTTTGTCATGGAGGATCTTTTACTAGTGCGTCTGAAGTACAATATCAAAATAATACAAGAATAATTTCTCTTGAAAGCATGGACATTTGATTGCGAATTCTAGTTTCTGTAATAGTGCCGACTTACAAAGATTGGGATCGGGCTAAGCTTTGCATCGACGCGCTTTACCAACAGACGGCAGATCTTCGAAATGTTGAGATTATTCTTGTTAACAATGATCCGAATGCAACCCTTCCGGAGTGGACATCAAAAATTTCCAGCCTAATATGTATAACGGAAGGTAAGCCAGGGTCCTATTCAGCTCGAAACGCAGGAGCAAGACGTGCTAACGGCGATATATTTGCGTTTACAGATTCAGATTGTATTCCTAGCTCTAACTGGATAGAGGTCATTTTAGAGAGTTTTAGTAACCGTAATTTAGAACTTCTCTCGGGAAAGGTTCAGATTATAGCTAAAGATCAGTATTCCATAAGAGCGATTGAAGCATATGATATTGCTGTAGGCATTAGACAAGATGTTTATGCTAAGAAGGGGACTGCTGCGACTGCTAATCTCGTATGTCGGAGAAATGTTTTTGCCTCCGTAGGTGGCTTTGATGAAGAGCGATTATCAGGTGGTGACACTGATTTTTGCAAACGATTGAGAGCTCTCGGCGTTAGTCTCACTTATGCGCCTTCTTTACTCGTCTTGCACCCTGCTAGAAGCAGTTGGTCAGAGATTGCAGGCAAAGCGAGGCGGCTCGCTGGGAGTCGCGCCACTACAAAAGGTAAGGAGTTCTATCGATTTCTATTCTCAGTTCTAATGCCACCTGTTGTTAGGGCAAAGCTGATTATCACATGCTCGAACCTCTCTTTCACACAGAAACTGAAAGCTTTGCTTATCCTCATTTCGCTTAAGTTCGTACAGGTTGTTGAGTTCTTTAATGTTTTGGTGTTTGGCAAACAGAAAGTCCGATAGCCGAGGAAGATTGTTCTGAAATGAGTTATTTTCTATATTTTCTTTTTTTGTGCATTTTTGGAGCCGTTTTCTCGCTCCTATTCTTCCCAAGAGTTAGAGCATTTAGTCTTGCCTTTTTTATATTCTCTAGCGCATTTATAACAAGGTTGTTCGGTATTGTTGCAAACGAGTACTTCGGATTTTTCGATGCTAAGTTAGCTAGCAGTTTACCGGTAATAAACTACGCTACACTTACCGGTGATGGAACGTACTGGAATGGAAATTTCGCGCTTCAAACTGTACTTAATATACCTGGATTCTTGATAGTAGATCCCAATGTATACGTGTTATTAATGACAAATGCGTTTGTTGGGGCTCTTGCTTTCTTGCCATTGTTGTACGTAATGAAAAAAAATGACATGGAGAATACGGGTATTATACTTAGCCTTATTGTGAGCTTTCTACCTTCTGCGTTCAATTTTTCCATCTTCGCTTTAAGGGACGTACTTCTTTTTTCCGCGGTAATCTGGTACTGCGCGGCCATTATTGGACTTTGGTATTCGCGCAAAATAGGCATATCGATTGTATATTTTCTAATTAGCATTGCGTCTTTATCTAGTATTGCAAGTATGCGAATTGAGCTCTTTGCATTCGTGTTAGTGCCGTTTTTTGGTTTTTTCTTCTATAGGTTTTTTCTGGTTAGATCGTCAGATCGTTTAGTCGCTAGAAAAAACGCTACGACCCGTGTAGCGTTTTTTGGGTTAATAGCAATTCTGATTACAGCACTAAGTGTTCCTAGTTTATATACAATAGTAGTCCGTCAAGTTAATAGAGAGGGGGCCAGTCCGATTGAGCTTGTAGAGATTGCAGCGACACAAAGATTTATGCGCGCAGCCTCAGGCGGCGGCGGGAGAAGTAATATAGTTGATGTCGCAACCTACCAAGGATTGCCATGGTATGCACGCTGGAGTTTGCAAACTGTAGGGTTGGTTATCACCCCCTTTCCTTGGCAAGTAACCAATCCGGCAAGATTGCTTGCCTTTCTAGATTCACTCATATTGATTTGGATGCTTGCCTATGTTGTTATACGCCGAAGGAGCGCGCTACTTCGTGATGTTTCCAGTCCCTATTTTTGGTTCTTTATTACATATGTCTTGGGTATTTTGATTATGGGAGTGGTCGTAGTAAATGCTGGAAATGCGTTCCGTATGCGTTTGCCGCTGTTACCGTTCTTGTTTATCCCCTTCTGCGTGATGTATCTACAGAGTAAGAAAGCAAGTCTTGATGGTCGGACTAAGTCTAAGGATTTAATGGAGAGGCAATCCAGCATTGAAAGTTGATTTTGCCGGCATTGGCCCAGGTAAATCGGGTACTACTTGGGTTTATTCTGTGCTTAGTAAACACCCACAAGTCAGTATATGTAGAGTAAAGGAAAGTAATTTCTTTAACGATGAGTACGGCCGTGGATTTGATTGGTATCACAGATTGTTTGATTTCACTGATAGCTCAAAAATAACAGGTGAAGTTAGTAATACCTATATTTTTTCACCCGAAGCGGCTGAGCGAATATCACGCTACAGTAGCGATATTAAACTTTTTTCCATACTAAGAGATCCGTTAGAACGTGCTGTGTCGCATTATATGTTCTTAATTAGAAATGGAGCGCAATTTTCTTCATTTTCTAGTGCGATAGAGTCTCGTCCTGATCTTATGTCTAGAGGCCTATACTTTTCTCATCTACAGCCATACCTAACGCTATTCTCTAAAGATCAATTGTTTATTGATGTGTTCGAGAATATAAAGTCTGAGCCACAAGGGCTGATGAATCGACTTACCATGTTTCTTGGCATAGAGAACATAGAGATTGTCCAAGCGCAAGCAGAGCAATTTTCGGCTTCCAAACCCAGAAGCGCAATTCTCGCACGAATTGTTAAACGGGGAGCACTACTGGTTAGAGCCCTCGGTTTGCCAGTGCTTGTAGAGAAGGTTAAAAGGTCGAGGGCAAGTAAGGTCTTATACGTTAAATCCTCTTATGACGTCGTTAATGTATGTGGTGATAATTTGCAAACTTATGTAGATTATTTTAGAGAAGATGTACATAACATGTCGTCAATCCTTGAAGTGGATTTAGAGAAGCTGTGGTTCGATAAGTATAAGGGTGTAGATATACCAAAATGAGTGACGCGGGGCCGGATTTTATAGTTGTAGGCGCTCAGAAATCAGGGACTACGAAGCTTTATCATTTATTGCATAAGCATGAGGGTGTATTTCTCCCTACATTGAGAAAGGAGATTAACTTTTTTAATCGCCACTATTCACGCGGTAGGGCGTGGTATGAGTCGTTGTTTAGTAGTGGTAAGATTGCCAATCGTACTTGCGGAGAGGTGTCTCCCGAGTACATGAGTTCGCGCGAATACCTTGATCGCATTGCTCTTGATTATCCGAAAGTTAAGATAGTTATTTTGCTTAGGAATCCCATTGAAAGATCGCTATCTCACTACAAACACTATATACGAACGCGTAACATAACGGAGAGTTTTGAAGACGCCTGTCAGAAATACCCAGAGATACTCTCATGGAGCAAGTATGCCGATAAATTAAAGTACATTAACTCTAGATTCGCAAGCTCTTCAGTTCGGGTTGTATTTTTTGAGGAGTTTACAACTAAGCTTGAAGATGAAAGTAAAGCGCTTTTTGAGTTCTTAGGGCTAAACACAGCTGTTAGTTTTCCTAGCGGAAATGAGACAAACTATTCCTTCTATCTCCCGAAGTATCCTCGTTTATATACTTGGACTAGAAAGCTAGGTTCAGTTCTTAGTCGGGTTGGTTTAGATAGGCTTAAGAATCGTATAAAGCCTTTGTGGATTTCCTTACTGGGGAGAAGAGAAGCGGTAGAGATAGAGTTGTCTGCTGCGTCCAGAGCATCGCTGGTTTCATACTTTCAGTATGATATTGATTATGTACGAGAACATTACCAAAAGGACGAAAGCTTTTGGCTGTGAAATCAATTAGCGCACAGGTCTCTACACGTGAGTATGGTTTTGAAACGTTGTCCGTGATTCGATGAAAGTAGCTCACATAATTGGTAACTTCGATAAAGACCGAGGCGGCGCTCAAAAGGTCGTAAAGAGTTTATGCAATCTCGGAGTTCAAAACGGATTCTCACATGAAGTTCTTCATTTTTTTGGTAATGGGAGTCTAAAGGATGAGCTCACTAGTGGTGTGAAATGTAAGAGCCTTTCAGGGTCTACTGCGTGGGATCTTCGACTATTTAGTAGACTAGCGGCGGCACTAAGATCTTCAGAACCAGATATTGTTCATGTTCACTCTCCGATTGCAGGGTTATATTCTAGGATTAATGCGACCGCAATGAATATTCCTATAGTCTCATCCGTTCATAGTACTTCATACCCATTTCTCCACCGATTGGCTGAACGCGGTGGGATAGATAGATCGCGATATGTGGTAGCTGTTAGCGAAAGTGCCGCTCAGTTTGCAGAGTTCTCACTTGGCGTGTCGAAAAGCAAGCTATGCGTTATACATAATGGCGTGAACCTAGATGAGATCAAGTACAGTAGTAATTCAGTACATCGAAGTGATTTTGGCCTTAACGAAGCGGATTTAGTTCTGTGCAATATTGGTCGACATACTCACGCAAAAGGGCTCGATATCCTAATTCGGACTTTACCTAATATTCTAGCCGTTCGGGCTGATATAAAGCTTTTGTTAGTAGGTAGCGGCGACAGTACTTGTGATTTGGTTAAATTATGTGAGGAGCTTGGACTTTCTGACAAAGTCATATTCGCTGGCGCTAGAAGTGATGTCTACAGCATTCTCGAGCTTGCGGATATCTGTGTTTTCCCATCCCGTTGGGAAGGCTTCGGATTAGCAGCTGTAGAAGCCGTCGTTAAGGGGAAGTCAGTTCTTGTAAGCGATCTTCCGGTTTTTCATGAAGTACTTGGAGACCGCGTTGGCTACTTTCAGCTCTCTGATCAGGATGTGGCGAGGAGTATTTTATCAGAATTGAATTACATTGATGGAATAAGTTCTAGCGAGATAGTCGAATGCAAAGATCGAGATGAAAAATTCAGTGATCGCTATATGGTTCAAGCCTATGAGGCTGTCTACTGTAAAGCGGTGGCACTAAATAGGACGAGAAATTGACGTTGGGAGAGTATTGTTGATAACTATAGTTGGTGGTTCGGGCTTTATTGGTACCAGGCTCGCCCGCCTGTTCCAATCTAACGGGCTTGATTTTCAAATAGTAGATAAACGTGTTAGTAAATCCTTTCCTGATCGAACAAAAGTTATAGACATTCGAGATAGAAATGCGCTATCAAAAGGGCTAAAAGGAACGACGGTTATTGTCAATCTAGCAGCCGAGCATCGTGACGATGTATCGCCAAAAAGTCTGTACGATGAGGTTAATGTCGAAGGTTCACGCAATGTATGCTCAGCGGCCGAAGCGAATAACGTTAATACCATAGTATTTACAAGTTCTGTAGCTATATACGGTTTCGCACCTCTAGGCACTGATGAGTCTGGCACCCCGAATCCTTTTAACGATTACGGGCGCACGAAGTATGAGGCCGAAGGTATATACTCGAACTGGTACTCACAAGATGTAGATGCGAGGCGATTGATAATATTGAGGCCCACAGTGGTTTTTGGTGAGGGAAACAGAGGTAACGTTTTTAACTTATTGAAGCAAATTGCTAGTGGTAAGTTTGCAATGATAGGCAACGGTCAGAACGTTAAATCGATGGCATACGTAGAAAATATCGTTTCATTTATTCAATTTAGTTTAAGTTTTTCAACAGGGAAGCACTGCTATAACTATATAGACAAACCTGACTTCAGTATGAATCAACTGGTCGAAAACGTTTGCGATATATTAAGGACGAAGAAAAAGAATCTGCGAGTTCCTTATGCTATAGGTTATATAGTGGGTGGGGCGTTTGATTTGGCTTCTAAAATCACTTCTCAGAAATTTGCGATTAGTCGGATAAGAGTAAAAAAATTTTGTAGTAATAGTATGTTTAACTCGTCAATTTCGACTACTGGGTTTGTTGCTCCGGTTTCGTTAGAAGAGGCTTTGCGGAAAACCGTAACCTATGAGTTTATCGAAAATAACAAGGATAAAGAGGTCTTCTACACAGAATGACGATGCAAAGTCCTGTTATATCAATCGTATATAACACGGCATTCTATGTGTATAAATTTCGGGTAAATCTGATTAAAGCCTTGCAAAGCCAAGGGTATGTTGTCGCAGTGATTAGTCCTGTTGACTCGTACGTTGATGAGTTGAAAGAACTTGGCGTGCTGCATTACCCGATCAGAATGTCGCAATATGGTATGAATCCATTTAAAGAGATGGCGACTACTTGGCAGTTGTTCCGATTGTTTCAAAAATTGAAGCCAGTATGCTCGCTACACTACACAATCAAACCCAATATATTTGGCAGTCTTGCTGCTCGATTTGCTGGGGTGCCTGTAATTAACAATATAGCTGGTGCAGGGCGGGCCTTTAGCGAGAAGCAGTCAATGTTGTCGCGAGTAGTATCCGTTCTCTATAAGTTGGCGCTGAGTCGTTCGTACAAAGTATTTTTTCAGAATCGCGATGACTTGAGCCAATTTACTGAGAATGGATTGGTATCTGCGAGTATCGTTGAAAGAATACCGGGTTCAGGGGTAGATCTAGAGAGATTCCAGAAACATTCTCAGAAAGACGATTCATCTTCATTTAAGTTCTTGTTCATCGGTAGACTATTGTACGAGAAAGGGGTTTTGGACTTTCTCAATGCAGCCAAAAGGGTTTTGGACGAGCAACACGCACAAAATGTGGTTTTTGAGCTAGTAGGGGAGCGTGATGATGCCCCAGGATTTATCAGTTTGGATGAACTTGCATCATTCATAAACTCACCAAGGTTTATGTATAAAGGAACGGTTTCTCCAGACTCTATTCCTTCAATACTAAGTCGAGCTGACTGCGTAGTTCTTCCATCGTACTATCGAGAGGGTGTTCCGCGTACATTATTAGAGGCTGCTGCAATGGGTGTTCCTATAATCACCACTGATAATGTTGGATGTCGCGATGCTGTGGACGATCGTGTAAATGGATATTTGGTGCCCATCAAGAATCCCGAAGCTCTTTTCTGCGCGATGACAAAAATTCTTTCTTTGCCAAAAGAATCTTTAAGGAAAATGGGCGCTCAAGGTCGTAAGAAAATGGAAATCGAATTTTCGGAGAAAATTGTAATCGATGCCTACTTATCTGCTGTTCATTCGGCTACTGACGGATAGTTTTATACCGCTATTTTTCAAGTAACGTTGATATTTTGCGAAAAACTTTTGCCATTAGTTTTCTTGGCGATCGAAGTTTTCTCTCCTGATACTTGCTAATAGTATCAATGATTCTTGTAATTTTCTCTTTTCCTAAATAATCACTGTGCTCTTCTGCTACTTGTTTCGCCGCATTCCCAAATCCGAAAAGGCTCAATATCATGATTTTCTTAATCGCTAAGTCTTTTGGAATACTTTCTCGAATGAACAGCATCTCGGAACCTATGTACTGTGGTCTGTCGGCAGGCGAAATATTATTTGCATGCTTATGCCTCCAGCGGGACGCGCAGACATTGTCGTAAACGGTGAATCCATTATCAATAAGCAGTTTTTCTACTTCGCAATGTAAACCTTGCTGCAGATGCACCTCCGAGTGCCATGATTCCACAAGCACGCCTATACAGCGTCCTAGGCTGTGGAGAGCACCTTTCAATGCCGGTAGCTCTGCAGAATGAATGTCCAGTTTAATGAAGTGAGGTTCAGGAGCTTCGCCGTTTTTGACGACACTATCAATACTTCTAAGTTTAACATCGACTATTCTAGCGGTCTTTCTTAAGGGCCAGCCGTAGCGATCGTCGTACCCTTCCAAAAAAGCTTTATTAGGTTTGCAAATAGAAGACGCGCTAGCCCCTGTTGCTATGTGAAGGGGAAGCTCTACATCCTCGCTCCAAATACCGCCATCAATGAATATGTCACTGCTTTCAATACTAACTGTCTCTTTGCCGCGCGGCTCGAATCTTACCGCTTTGACGTGATTTTCGGCCACATCAAATGGGGCTGAAATGCCGCCAGCTGCTCCTCCATCTATTAAAACTAGTTTTTCCTCTAAAAAAATATCTTGCAAAGTTTTATCTAAGAAAAATACTTTCTCGCGTGATATTGAGTAATTCTTCATTGAGCTTTCTCATAGACTAAGGAGCGATATATAAATAGTGGAAGCAAGAACCGGTATATTTTAGCTGAATCATAGAGCGTTAGTTACAGCGAATGCTGAGAGTAGCTCTAGATTCTCTACCATTGTCGTTTTCTTTTCTTACTGAATACTATGTTTTTTCTCTGAGTGCTAGGTTTGAATGTAAAAAGTTCTATACCACCCCACAAACCTCTCAACTCCAGCCTGCACATCAGTATCTGGCCGATAGTCCAAATCCTCCACCAACTCCGTCACATCTGCATAGGTGACGCTCACATCTCCGGCCTGCATGGGCATCATGTTTTTCTGTATCTTTTTTCCTAATGCTTTTTCGATGGCTTCGATAAAACTTAATAGTTCTACGGGGTTGTTGTTGCCGATGTTGTAGATTTGGTATGGCGCGCTCGAGCTGGCTGGGTCTGGTTGTTTGCCGTCCCAGTTTGCGTTTGCTTTGGCGGGGTTGTCAATTACGCGCACCACGCCTTCGATGATGTCGTCGATGTAGGTGAAGTCGCGCTTCATTTTGCCGTGGTTGTACACGTCGATGGCTTTGCCTTCTAGTGCTGCCTTAGTGAATAAGAACAGCGCCATGTCGGGGCGGCCCCAGGGGCCGTATACGGTGAAGAATCTTAGGCCTGTGGTGGCAATGCCGAACAGGTGGCTATACGTGTGGGCCATTAACTCATTGGACTTTTTGCTAGCGGCGTACAGGCTGATGGGGTGGTCTACATTGTGGTGTGTTGAGAACGGAATGCTCTCGTTCAAACCGTATACGGAAGAGCTAGAGGCATAGCAAAGATTATTCACCTTGTAGTGTCGGCAGGCTTCCAGAATATTCACAAAGCCTACGATGTTCGAGTCTACATAGGCATGTGGGTTCTGCAGTGAATAACGAACGCCAGCCTGTGCTGCTAGGTTGCACACGGCGTCAAACTGTTCGGTTTCGAACAGATGGTTGATGGTGTCTCGGTCTTCTAATTTTGCCTTAATGAAGCGGTAGTTTGGCTGGGTGGAGGAGGGTACCAGCTTGCCTTCTTCTATTGCTTCTCTATCGATGCCGGCTACTGCAAGGCGTCCGTATTTTAGGTTGACGTCGTAATAGTCGTTGATGCAGTCCAGGCCAACAACCTCGTCACCGCGCGCCAATAGTTTTTGCGCCAAATGAAAGCCTATGAAGCCGGCTGTCCCTGTTATCAATATCTTCATGTCTTTGCATCAACCTTCAAAAGTTTGCCGTATTCTAGCAGATGTTGGTGAAGAAATGCCGCTCTTGTATGCTTCTTTGATCGGCAGGGTTTTGCCCTTCGCGCTTTGCTGAATTAATATTGACCTATCTAGTTTTATCCCCTAGCAAAAGGAGTTTGCTATGAGTGCTTCTACGTTTCCTCAATTTTTACACCATGGCGCCGCCGATGGCGTTACGGGCAGTTGTCATCGCTATATTGCCAGTGACGAGCTTCACTTGCTTGTGGACTGCGGTCTGTTTCAGGGGGAGGAGGCAGGCGACGGGAATGGCTCTCCTACCGCTATCGATTTCGATATAAGCAAGTTACGGGCTTTGATTGTCACCCATGTGCATATCGATCATATTGGTCGCCTGCCGCATCTATTAAGCGCTGGTTTTACTGGGCCTATATTCTGCAGCGTGCCTTCTGCGCATTTGCTGCCTCTAGTTATTGAAGATGCCTTGAAGATGGGCTTCACGCGCGATAGGGCACTTATTAAGCAATTTTTAAACACGGTTAAAAAGCGCTTGATGCCTTTGGATTACAAGAAATGGTATGTCATGGTGGATAAGCCCACCTTTGGCTTGCGTGTGCGTTTGCAAAGGGCGGGGCATATTCTGGGCTCGGCCTATGTGGAATTAGACTTGTCCCAGCGTGCTAGCGCGAGGGAGGCCTGGCAACATCATCGTACGGTATTCTCAGGGGACTTGGGTGCGCCCTATGCGCCCTTATTGCCAGCGCCTAAGTCCCCGTACAAGGCCGATACACTCATTATCGAATCTACCTATGGCAATCGTATTCACGAGTCGCGCCGCACTCGCAAGCAGCGTTTGTTGGCCGTGTTAGAGGCAGCATTAGCCAGCGGTGGCACGGTGATGATTCCGGCGTTTAGCATTGGGCGTACTCAAGAGATTTTATATGAAATAGAGTCCATCGTGCATGATGCAGGCAAACGGCCATCTAAGCTTGATTGGCAAGAACTGCAGATAATTGTGGACTCGCCCTTGGCCGCCAAGTTCACTAAGGTGTACCGCAAGCTAAAGCCTTATTGGGATAAAGAGGCCTTGCAGAGAGTGCGCAGTGGGCGACACCCCTTAAACTTCGATACGCTACTAACGGTAGACTCTCACGCGGATCATATGGGCGTGGTGAATTATCTGGCGAACAATAAAAAGGGGGCCGTTGTTATTGCGGCAAGCGGTATGGTGGCTGGTGGTCGTATCGTGAATTATATGCAAGCTTTATTAGAGGACGAGCGTCATTGCGTTCTTTTTGTGGGCTATCAGGCCGCGGGAACTCCAGGCGCACAGATCCAACGCTATGGCCGTGGATTAGGGGAGTGTGTGAATGAGGGCGCCTATGCAATTATTGAAGGCCAGAAGGTAAGCCTACGCGCAGCCGTAGAAACGATCGGCGGGTATAGCGCCCATGCGGATAAGAGTAATTTACTCAGCTTTGTTCGTAATATGAAGCATTGGCCCCGCCAGGTGAGAGTGGTGCATGGCAATGATGAGGCGCGTGCCGATTTAGGGCGCTCTATTCAGCAGTTAGGGGCGGCACGTGCGCATGATATTGATGTGGTTTTGCCTCGTCGCGAGTAGCTCGCATTAGTGGTGCAAGCCGTGCCGTCGTGTATGGGGCGCAAACGCTTAAGGGAGGACATAAAAAAGCCAGCGGTACTTTCGTAGCGCTGGCTTTTTGTCTTCTATGGCTAGTTATTGCAGGCCGTATAGCACCTGCGAGCCGTTGTCGGTTAGGTAAACAAAGTCTGTTTTACCATCGCCATTGGCATCAAGAGCTTGGAAGGCCATGCCTAAGTCTCCGCCGTTTTGGCTTAGGAACACTTGCTCTTCGAATGTTAGATCATAGACGAAGAAGCTAGGCTTGAAGGAGCCATTGCCCTCGGCTGTGATGATGCCGGTGTTGCGGTCGGTGCTCACATCTAGGCCTAGGTCGATTAGG